>NZ_JBWKLQ010000005.1:0-458840 GCF_056429965.1 Streptomyces sp. NPDC046122
TCCTCTCTCCTCCCCCCCCCCCCCCCCCTTCCCCCCCCTCCCCCCCCCCCCCCCCCCCCCCCCCCCCCCCCCCCCCGCCGCAGGACTACGAGCCCAGGATGGTCGTGAGGAACTCGCCGGTCCACGCCAGCAGTTCGCGGCCCACCACCGGCTTGCCGCCGATCTGCCCCGTCGTGGGACGCGGCACCAGGATCTGCTGGGTGGCCGGCTTCATCACCGTGCGCGGGTAGAGGCGCTTGAGGCGCAGCTCCTGCGACTCGCGCAGCTCCACCGGGCCGAAGCGGATGTTGGGTCCGGCCAGGGTGATGTCCGCGACGCCGCAGGCCCGCGCCAGCATCCGCAGCCCGGCGACCAGCAGCAGGTTCTCCACCGGCTCGGGAAGCTTGCCGTAGCGGTCGGTGAGTTCCTCCCGTACGGCCCTGATGTCGTCCTCGGAGTTCGCCGAGGCGATCGCCCGGTACGCCTGGAGGCGCAGCCGCTCGCCCGGCGCGTAGTCGTGCGGAACATGCGCGTCCACCGGGAGCTCGATCTTGACCTCAAGGGCGGGCTCCTCCTCGGCCTGGCCGTCCACCGCAGCCCGGTAGTCCGCGACGGCCTCGCCGACCATGCGGATGTAGAGGTCGAAGCCGACGCCCGCGATGTGACCGGACTGCTCGCCGCCCAGCAGGTTGCCCGCGCCGCGGATCTCCAGGTCCTTCATGGCCACGTACATGCCCGCGCCCATCTCGGTGTGCTGGGCGATCGTCGCCAGACGCTCGTGCGCGGTCTCCGTCAGCGGCTTCTCCGGCGGGTAGAGGAAGTACGCGTAGCCGCGGTCGCGGCCACGGCCCACCCGGCCGCGCAGCTGGTGGAGCTGGGAGAGGCCGAAGTTGTCGCCGCGCTCGACGATCAGCGTGTTGGCGTTGGAGATGTCGATGCCCGACTCGACGATCGTCGTCGAGACCAGTACGTCGAACTTCTTCTCCCAGAAGTCGACGACGACCTGCTCCAGCTGGCTCTCGCCCATCTGGCCGTGCGCCGTCGCGATCCGCGCCTCGGGCACGATCTCGCGGAGCTTCGCCGCCGCCCGGTCGATCGACTCGACCCGGTTGTGGATGTAGAAGACCTGGCCCTCGCGCAGCAGTTCGCGGCGGATCGCGGCGCCGATCTGCTTCTGCTCGTACGGACCGACGAAGGTCAGCACCGGATGGCGCTCCTCCGGCGGCGTGGTGATCGTCGACATCTCGCGGATGCCGGTGACGGCCATTTCGAGCGTACGGGGGATGGGGGTGGCGGACATCGTCAGGACGTCGACGTTGGCGCGGAGCTTCTTCAGCTGCTCCTTGTGCTCGACGCCGAAGCGCTGCTCCTCGTCGACGATGACCAGGCCCAGGTCCTTGAACTTCGTCTCGGAGGAGAACAGCCGGTGGGTGCCGATGACGACGTCGACGGCGCCCTCCTTCAGGCCCTCCAGCGTCGCCTTCGCCTCGGTGTCGGACTGGAAGCGGCTGAGCGCCTTCACGACGACCGGGAACTGCGCGTACCGCTCGGAGAACGTCCCGAAGTGCTGCTGCACCAGCAGCGTCGTGGGCACGAGGACGGCGACCTGCTTGCCGTCCTGCACCGCCTTGAAGGCGGCCCGTACCGCGATCTCCGTCTTGCCGTAGCCGACGTCGCCGCAGATCAGACGGTCCATGGGGACGGACTTCTCCATGTCCTCCTTGACCTCGGCGATGGTGGACAGCTGGTCGGGCGTCTCGACGTACGGGAAGGCGTCCTCCAGCTCGCGCTGCCACGGGGTGTCCGGGCCGAAGGTGTGGCCGGGGGCCGCCATGCGCGCCGAGTACAGCTTGATCAGGTCGGCGGCGATCTCCTTGACCGCCTTCTTCGCGCGCGCCTTCGTCTTCGTCCAGTCCGCGCCGCCGAGCCGGTGGAGGGTGGGGGCCTCCCCGCCGACGTACTTGGTGACCTGCTCCAGCTGGTCGGTGGGGATGTAGAGGCGGTCGCCGGGCTGGCCGCGCTTGGCGGGGGCGTACTCGACGAGCAGGTACTCGCGGGTCGCGCCCTGGACGGTGCGCTGGACCATCTCGATGTAGCGGCCGACGCCGTGCTGCTCGTGGACGATGAAGTCGCCCGCCTGGAGCGTCAGCGGGTCGATGGTCTTGCGGCGGCGGGCCGGCATGCGGCCCAGTTCCTTGCTGGCGGTGCGCTGGCCGGTCAGGTCGGTCTCGGTCAGTACGGCCAGCCGCAGCCCGGGGTCGACGAAGCCGTTGTCGATCGAGCCGCAGGCGACGTGGACGACCGACGGGGTGATCTCGGCGAGGTCCGCCGCCAGGCGGGCCGGGATGCCCTCGCCGCCGAGGACCTCCGCGGTGCGGGCCGCCGGGCCGTGGCCCTCGGTGATGTAGACGGTGCGCCAGCCGTCGGCCAGCCAGCCCTTGGTGTCGGCGAGCGCCCTCGCCGTGTCGCCCCGGTACGCCTCGGGTGCGTGCATGCCCAGCTTGAGCGTGTCGTCGGAGAGCTCCTCGTCGGCGGCGAACGGGGCCACGGACCACCACAGCATGTCCAGCTCGCGGGCCCGTTCCCGGACGTCCGCGATGCCGCGCAGCGAGGCCGCGCCCACGTCGATCGGGGCGTCGCCGCCGCCGGCGGTGGCCGCCCAGGACGCCTGGAGGAACTCCTGGGAGGTCGCCACCAGGTCCGCCGCCCTGGTCCGCACCCGCTCCGGGTCGCAGACCAGCGCCATGGAGCCCTTGGGCAGTACGTCGAGCAGCAGCTCCATGTCGTCCACGAGCACCGGGGCGAGGGACTCCATGCCCTCCACGGCGATGCCCTCGGCGATCTTGCCGAGCAGTTCGCCCAGCTCCGGGTGGGCCTCGGCGAGGGCGGCGGCCCGCTCGCGCACGCTGTCGGTGAGCAGCAGCTCGCGGCAGGGCGGCGCCCACAGGCCGTGTTCGGCGACCTCCAGGGACCGCTGGTCGGCCACCTTGAAGTACCGGATCTCCTCGACGTCGTCGCCCCAGAACTCCACGCGAAGCGGGTGCTCCTCGGTCGGCGGGAAGACGTCGAGGATGCCGCCGCGCACCGCGAACTCGCCGCGCTTCTCGACCAGTTCGACCCGCGAGTACGCCGCTGCCGCCAGCGCCGCCGTGACCTCGCCCAGGTCCGCGCTCTGCCCCGTCCGCAGCGCCACCGGCTCCAGGTCGCCCAGGCCCTTGACCTGCGGCTGGAGCACGGACCGCACGGGGGCCACGATCACGCTCACGGGCCCCGCGGACGGGTCGTCGGCGTGCGGGTGCGCGAGGCGGCGCAGGACGGCGAGGCGCCGGCCCATCGTGTCGCTGCGCGGCGACAGGCGCTCGTGCGGCAGCGTCTCCCACGACGGGTAGTCGACGATCCCCTCCTCCGGCAGCAGCGTGCGCAGCGCCGCGGCCAGGTCCTCGGCCTCGCGTCCGGTCGCGGTGACGGCGAGCACGGTACGTCCGGTCTCGCGGGCCAGCGCGGCCACCGCGAACGGGCGCGCGGCGGGCGGGCCGACCAGGTCGATGTGCATGCGGTTGCCGTCGGTGGCGGCCCTCACCGCTTCGGCGAGCGCCGGGTCTCGTACTACGGCATCCAGCAGACCGTGCAGGCTCATGAAGGGCTTCCGTCCGGGTAACGAGGTGACGAGGTGGACAACGCGAAGGGCCCGACACGTCTCACGGGCCGGGGGCTCCAGCGTACGACGCCGGTGTGACACCCGCGCGAGGGAGCGCTGTGGCTCGGACGGCGGTACGCAGGCTAGGCTGGGTGCGGACTAGGAACCTAGTCCGGTATGGCCCAGGCGAGGCAGCTATGGAACCAGCCCGGCAGTACAACATCCACGAGGCGAAGACACATTTCTCGCGGATACTGCAGCAGGTCGAGACCGGCGAGGAAGTCGTGATCAGCCGGGCAGGCGAGCCCATTGCCAAGGTCGTACCGCTACGCCCCAAGGTCCGGCGCACCGGGCGGGGGGCGCTCCGGGGTCTGATCCACATCCCGGACGACTTCGACGAGCTGCCGGATGACATCGCGGAAGCCTTCGGGATGCGCTGATGCGTCTCTTGCTCGATACCCACGTCGCACTGTGGTGGCTGGCGGACTCTCCCGAGCTCTCCGACGAGGTCAAAGACCTCATCGACACCGAGCCGGCTGTGTTCATCAGTGCCGCGACACCCTGGGAGATCGCCGTCAAACAGTCGATCGGGAAGCTTCCAGGCCCAGATGATCTGGCGGAACGTGTCCGGGACTGTCAGCTGACGAGCCTCCCTGTCACCGCCGGGCACGGCGTGAGGGCAGGCAGGTTGCCCCCTCATCACCGGGATCCCTTCGACCGGGTGATCATCGCGCAGGCTCAGACGGAGGGTCTGACCGTCGTGACCCGCGACAAGTGGATCCCTCAGTACGACGTACAGGTCATGACAGCCTGACCACGACGCGGCCCGGCCTCGGGATGTCCGCAAGGAACACCCGAGGCCGGGCCCGTCACCGCACCGCCCGCACCACCGCTACTCCGTGGCGATCGCGTTCAGTACGTTCATCCGGCCCGCCCGGAAGGCCGGGACCAGGGCCGCGAACAGGCCGACGAAGGCCGATCCCACGAAGACCGTGAGGATCGTGGGCCACGGGATCTCCAGGACCCCGAGGCCCTCCAGGGCCAGCAGCTTCTGGGCCGTCGTGCCCCAGCCCATGCCCAGGCCGAGGCCGAGCAGGGCGCCGAAGAGGGCGATGACCACGGACTCCAGGCGGATCATGCGGCGCAGCTGGCGGCGTGAGAGGCCGATGGCCCGCATGAGGCCGATCTCCCTGGTCCGCTCGACGACCGACAGGGCGAGGGTGTTCACCACGCCGAGCACGGCGACGATGATCGCGAGGGCCAGCAGGCCGTAGACGATGTTGAGCAGCTGCCCGATCTCGTCCTTCAGTCCCTGCTTGAAGTCGGTCTGGTCCTGCACGGTGAACTGCGGGTAGTCCGCCAGCGACTTCTTGAGCCCGGCGTACGCGGCATCCTCCTTGCCGTCCACCGCCTTCGCGAACATGATCAGGTTCGGCGGGACGCGGTCGGCCGGCAGGTACCGCTCGGCGGTCGTGATGTTGGTGTACATCGCCCCCTTGTCGACGTTCGACTCGTCCGAGGTGATCGCCGCGATCTTCAGCTTCGCGGTCTCGCCGCCCTCGAACGCGACGGTCATCGTGTCGCCCGCCTTGATGCCGTGCCGCTCGGCGTAGTCGCTGCCGACCGACATGGCGTTCTTGCCGTACGCCGCGGCCAGCTCACCGGCGACGGTCTCGCGCCGCAGGTCCTGCGCGTACGTCGGGTCGGCCGCCACCAGTTCCTCGGTCTCCGTCTTCCCGTCGGGAGAGGTGAGCTCCGCCTTGATCATTTTGTAGCCGGTGACGTGCTCGATGTCGGGCGCCGCGCGCAGCGCCTTCTCGGCGGCCGGCACGATCGGGCCGCTGGGACCGCTCTCGATGATGAAGTCCGCGCCGACCGACTTGTCGAGCTCCTCGGTGGCCGAGGCGACCATGGAGGACCCGACGACGGAGAGGCAGGCGACCAGCGCGAGGCCGATCATCAGCGCCGCGCCGGTCGCTCCCGTACGCCGCGGATTGCGCAGCGCGTTGCGCTCTGCCATCCGGCCCACGGGGCCGAACACCCGCAGCAGCACGGCGCTGAGCACCCGGACCACGCCGCCCGCGAGGAGCGGGCCGACGACGATGAAGCCGAGCAGGGTGAGCACGACGCCACCGCCGAGGAACAGCGAGCCCTCCGCGGCCTCGTCGGCCTGCGTCGTCAGGTAGAGCAGCGCGCCGCCCGCGGCGGTCAGGACCAGGCCGATGGTGGCCCGCGTCCAGCCGGCCCGGCCGTCCGCCGGGGTCCCGGCGTCGCGCAGGGCGGCCATCGGGGAGATCTTTCCGGCGCGTCGTGCGGGGATGTAGGCGGCGACGACGGTGACGACGATGCCGAGCGCGAGCCCGACGACCGGAGTGGTCCAGGCCACCGTCAGGTCCTTGGTGGACAGCTCCATGCCCATGGATCCCATGAGCTTCATCAGGCCGACCGCGAGGCCGACGCCGGCGCCCACGCCGAGGATCGAGCCGACGACGCCGAGCAGCAGCGCCTCCGTCAGCACGCCCCGGTTGACCTGGCTGCGGCTGGAGCCGATGGCCCGCATCAGGCCGATCTCACGGGTGCGCTGGGTGACCAGCATCGAGAAGGTGTTGACGATGAGGAAGATGCCGACGAGGAAGGCGATCCCGGCGAAGCCGAGCATCGCGTACTTCATCACGCCGAGGAACGAGCCGACTTCCTCGCGGCCCGAGTCCGCGGCCTCCTTCGCGGTCTGGAGCTTGTACGGGCCGCCGGCCGCCCCGTCGAGCGCGGTCGCGACGCGCTGCTTCAACTGCGTGTCGCTGACGCCCTCTTCGGCGGTCAGCGAGACGTGTGTGAAGGCGTCCGCCCGGCCCAGCAGCTTGCGCTGGGCGGTCGCGGTGTCGAAGTAGACGACAGTCGCGCCCGGGTTGGTCATCTTGAAGGAGGCGATGCCGGAGATCCGGGCCTCGATGTCGCCGGTGACGGCGATGGTGCGCAGCTCGTCGCCCAGTTCGAGACCGTGCTTGTCGGCGGTGTCGGCGTCGACCATCACCTCGGTGGGGCCGCGCGGGGCGCGCCCGGAGGTGATGTCCATCGACTTCAGCTCGTTGCGCGTCCAGTTGCCGGCGATGGTCGGCGCCCCGTTGTCGGAGCCCATCTTCTTGTTGTCGCCGTCGACGACGGTGACGGACATGCTGACGACCGCGCCCTCGGCGGACTTCACGCCGTCGGCCTCGGTCACCCGCTGGACGAGCGAGGCGGGAAGCGCCTCGGGCCGGCCGGTGCGCGGACCCTGGTCGTCGTCCTCGGCGGCCTTCGGGCTGACGGTGACGTCGGCGGAGGTGGCGGCGAAGAGCTTGTCGAACGTCGTGTTCATGGTGTCGGTGAAGACGAGCGTGCCGCACACGAACGCCACCGAGAGCAGGACGGCGACGGCGGAGAGCGCCATCCGCCCCTTGTGCGCGAGGAAGTTGCGCAGCGAGGTCCTGACGACGGTCATGACGTCCGCCCGCGCGCGTCGAAGTCCTTCATGCGGTCGAGGACCTGGTCGGCGGTCGGCGAGAACATCTCGTCCACGATCCTGCCGTCCGCGAGGTACAGCACGCGGTCCGCGTAGGAGGCGGCGACCGGGTCGTGCGTGACCATCACGATGGTCTGGCCCAGTTCGTCGACGGACTTGCGCAGGAAGTCCAGCACCTCCGCCCCGGCACGGGAGTCGAGGTTTCCGGTCGGCTCGTCACCGAAGATGATCTCGGGGCGCGCGGCCAGCGCCCGCGCCACGGCGACGCGCTGCTGCTGGCCGCCGGACAGCTGCGTGGGCCGGTGCTTGAGGCGGTCCGACAGGCCGACCGTCTCCACCACGCGGTTGAGCCACGCGGCGTCCGGCTTGCGGCCCGCGATGTCCATCGGCAGCGTGATGTTCTCCAGGGCGTTCAGAGTGGGCAGCAGGTTGAACGCCTGGAATATGAAACCGATCCGGTCCCTGCGCAGCTGCGTGAGCTTCTTGTCCTTGAGCCCGGTGATCTCGGTCTCGTCGAGGTGGATCTCGCCCGAGGTCACGGTGTCCAGGCCCGCGAGGCAGTGCATGAGGGTGGACTTGCCGGAGCCCGACGGGCCCATGATGGCGGTGAACTGCCCCCGGTTGATATCCACGTCGACGTGGTCGAGCGCGACGACGCGGGTCTCCCCCGACCCGTACGCCTTGACGAGCTGCCGCGCCCTCGCGGCAACGGCCGTACGCCCTCCAGTGCCCCCGTGCCTGGGAATGGTCATAGCCGTTGTCACGGTGAATCTCCTCAGTGGTGAGCCGCGCGCCGTTCGGCGGCGATCGAGTACGTCGAGTCTGGCGGCCGGAGACCCCCCGCACACTGGTGCGCATCTCCGTATCCGCCCTGGTGCCAGCCCCACCCCCGGTGGTGCGGCGGGCCGTAAGACCAAGCTAAAGAACGGCCGGGTCGTCCTCGTCCTCCACCGGGACGAACGCCCCCTGGGCAGAAGTAAGGAGAAGCCCCTAGGGGCCGTCCACCCTCAGGTGGACCCCGACTCCGGGCAGCCTGCACCCTCCCCCTGCGTGACCTGCAAGTGAGAAGGTGGCGTGGGCCAGATACGTGCACGGTGAAGGGATCTTGGTGAGCGGCGCCGGAAGCAGTGCGGGAAGTACGGGCGGTGCGGGGAGCACGGGCAGCACGGGTGACGCGGGCAGCAGCGCCGGCGCCCGGCCGCCCGGTCCCCTCGCCGCCCCCGGAGCCGCCCGGCGCGGTCCCGTCGTCGCCGCGCTCATGCTCGGCATGGCGCTCGCCGCGCTCGACGGCACGATCGTGTCCACCGCCGTCCCCCAGATCGTCGGCGACCTCGGCGGGTTCGCCGTCTTCTCCTGGCTCTTCTCCGGCTACCTCCTCGCCGTCACGGTCACCCTGCCGGTGTACGGGAAGCTCTCCGACACCTTCGGCCGCAAGCCGGTCCTGATCGCCGGCATAGCCCTCTTCCTCCTCGGCTCACTGCTGTGCGCGTGCGCCTGGAACATGGGCAGCCTCATCGCCTTCCGCGTCGTCCAGGGCCTGGGCGGCGGCGCCATCCAGGGCACGGTCCAGACGATCGCCGCCGACCTGTACCCCCTGAAGGAACGCCCGAAGATCCAGGCGAGGCTGTCGACCGTGTGGGCCGTGTCGGCCGTCGCGGGCCCGGCGGTCGGCGGGCTGCTCGCCGCGTACGCCGACTGGCGCTGGATCTTCCTCATCAACCTGCCGGTCGGCGTGATCGCGCTGTGGCTCATCGCCCGCCACCTGCACGAACCGTCCCGCCCGGACGCCGGGAAGAGGCCGGCCCCCCGCATCGACTGGGCCGGCGCGCTGGCGGTCTTCGCCTGCGGCGGCCTGCTGCTCTTCGCCCTCGTGCAGGGCGGGGTCGCCTGGCCCTGGCTCTCCGCGCCCTCCCTCGCCCTCTTCGGCGCGAGCGCGCTGCTCGCCGCCGTCACCGTCGTCGTCGAACGCCGCGCCGCCGAGCCGGTCATCCCCGGCTGGGTGTGGCGCAGGCGCACCATCGCCGCCGTCAACCTCGCGCTGGGCGCGCTGGGCCTCCTGATGGTCGCGCCGACCGTCTTCCTGCCGACCTACGCCCAGGCCGTCCTCGGCCTCGGCCCGATCGCCGCCGGTTTCGTCATGTCGGTCATGACGCTCAGCTGGCCGCTGTCGGCGGCACTCAGCCAGCACGCGTACACCCGGATCGGCTTCCGTCTGACCGCGATCATCGGCATCTCCTGCTCGACGCTGATCCTGCTCGCCTTCCCGCTCCTGCCCTACCCGGGTGCGGCCTGGCAGCCCGCGCTGATCATGCTGCTGCTCGGCGCGGCGCTCGGCCTCTTCCAGCTCCCCCTGATCGTCGGCGTGCAGTCGACGGTCGGCTACGCGGAGCGCGGCACGACGACCGCCTCCGTGCTCTTCTGCCGCCAGGTCGGCCAGTCCGTCGGCGCGGCCCTCTTCGGCGCCGTCGCCAACGCCACGCTCGCGTCCCGGCTCGCCGCCGCGCCCGACGGCATCCGCGACGGCCTCCCCGGCGACCTCGACTCCGTCTCGCACGCGCTCGCCGACCCCGGCTCGCTCAGCGCCGAGGCGGCCGACTACCTGCGCCGGGCGGTGGACACGGCCGTCGACCACGTCTACGTCGGGGCCGCCGTGGCGGGCGGCCTGGCGCTGCTCGCGCTGATCTTCGTGGCCCCGCGCCGTTTCCCGGTGATCACGGAGGAGACACCGGCCGGCCAGTGAACGCCCCTCGGCGGCCGGTTACCCGCAGTAAGAATGAACAACGTTCTCCTTACCTGCGGTAACCACCGATCCGCCACGCCAGTTCGTACGAAAGCCTCGCCGCCGCGAATACCCCTGGGTAACGTACGCGACCCCACCAGCGCCCCGCCGCCGCTCCCCGGCCCGGACGCGCGTCTCCCTGCAGTCCGCCCGGACCCCGCCGCGCAAGGAGCAAGCCGCACATGTCGCATTACCCGGAATACCTGTACCCCTGGCAGAGCTCCCGGCCCGCCCCTCCCGTCCCCCCTCTGCCCGCTCCCGCGCACCCGTTCGTCCCCGGCCACCACGGCGACCTGCGCAGGCTCCGTTCGGCGTACCGCCGCCTGCGCCGCGTGGCCACGCTCACCGCACTCGGCTACTTCACGCTCTTCCTCGTCCTCTCCGGCTTCGCGCCCGGCCTGATGGGCCGCGAACTCCCCGGCGGCCTCACCACCGGCCTCCTGCTCGGCCTGTGCCAGCTCCCCGTCACCCTCGTGGCCATCGCCGTGTACGAGCGCTCCGCCCGCACCCGGGTCGACCCGCTCGCCGCGCAGCTGCGCGGGCAGAGCCGCGCGAGGCGGACGCCGTGACCGGGTTCAGCGAGTCCGCCCAGGAGATGTCCCTGGTCGCCTTCATCGCCGTGGCCACGGTGACGCTCCTGCTGTGCGTCATGACCGGCCCCGACCGCGACGACCTCGCCGAGTTCTACACCGGCTACCGCTCCCTGTCCCCCGGGCGCAACGGCCTCGCCATCGCCGGCGACTACATCTCGGCGGCCACCGTCCTCGGCACCGTCGGCGTCATCTCCCTCACCGGCTACGACGGCCTCGTACTGGCCCTCAGCACGGCACTGTCCCTCGTCCTCCTGATGTTCCTGCTGGCCGAACCCCTGCGCAACGCGGGCCGGTTCACCCTGGGCGACGCCTTCGCCCGCCGCGCGCCGAGCCGCGCCGTGCGCGTCACCGCCGGCGCCGTCACCCTCGCCGCGCTGCTCCCGATGATGGTCGTCCAGCTCGCCGGCGCGGGCGACCTCCTCTCCTTCATCCTCGGCTTCGACGGCTCCGGCTTCCGGACGGGCTGCATCGTCGTCCTCGGCGTACTGATGATCAGTTACGCCGCGATCGGCGGCATGAAGGGCACCGCCCTCATCCAGATCATCAAGACGGTCTTCCTCCTCGGCACCGGCGTGGTCCTCGCCGTCCTGGTCCTGCACCGCTTCGACTGGAGCACCGCGCAGCTCCTCGGCGCGGCGAAAACCGGCAGCGGGGCCGGCGACGCCTTCCTGCGCCCCGGGCTCCAGTTCGGCGGCAGCGGGCTCGACATGGTCAGCTCCGAACTGACGGTCGTGCTCGGCGCCGCCTGCCTGCCGCACATCACGATGCGCATGTACAGCTCCCGCGACGCCCTGGCCGTACGCCGCTCGATGTCCTGGGCGGTCTCGGCCGTGGTCTTCTTCTGCCTGCTCATCGCCGTGATCGGGTTCGGCGCGGCGGCCCTCGTCGGCCGGGGGGCGATCACCGCGTCCGACCCGCAGGGCAATACGTCGATCCTCCTGGTCGGCCGGGCGCTCGTGGGCGGCGGAGGCTCCACACTCGAAACGCTGGTCTTCACCTGCGTCACGACGGCGATCTTCCTGACGCTGCTCGCGTCCGTCGCCGGGATGATCCTGGCCTGTGCGAACTCCCTCGCCCACGACCTCTTCGCCCACGGCGTCCGCGCCTCCTCCCGGCCGCGCGACGCGACGGAGATGGCACTGGCGCGCGGGGCGGCGGTCGGCGTCGGCGTCCCCGCCATCGTCCTCGCGGTCCTGGCCCGCCACGGGAACGTACAGCCGTTGGTCACCCTGTCCTTCTGCATCGGCGCCTCCGCACTGGCCCCCGCCCTGGTCTACAGCCTGTTCTGGCGCCGCTTCACCCGCACGGGCCTGCTGAGCACCCTCATCGGCGGAACGCTGTGCGTCGCCGTGCTGATGACGGGCACCAATCTGGTCTCGGGCTCCCCGCACGCGGTGTTCCCGGCCCAGGACTTCAACTGGTACCCCTTCACCACCACCGGCCTGGTGTCGATCCCCTTCGGCTTCCTCATGGGCTGGCTGGGCACGGTGGCCGGGCGCCGGGGCGAGGGCGAGCGGCAGCGCCGCCAGTACGAGGCGGTGGAGGCGTACATCCTGGCGGGCGCGGGAGGCGGCACGCCGGCCGAGCCGCCCGCGAAGTAGCCCGTACGCCCACCGGGGCAGGCACCATGGAGGCATGCGGACCCAGCCCGTGCTCGTGTACGACGGCGACTGCGCCTTCTGCACCACCTCGGTGCACCGCGCCCAGCGGTGGGTGCGGCCCCGGTGCACGGTCACGCCGTGGCAGTTCGCGGATCTGGGCGCCCTCGGCGTCACACGGCGGCGGGCCGAGCACGAGGCGCTGTGGGTGACGCCCACCGGCGCGGTGCACGGCGGCGCGCAGGCCGTCGCCAGGCTGCTGCTGAGCGCGGGCCGGGGGTGGGCCGTCCTGGGCGCGCTGCTCACGCTGCCGCCCCTGCGCTGGGCGGCCCACGGAACGTACCGGCTGATCGCGAACAACCGCGCCCGCCTCCCGGGCGGCACCCCCGCCTGCGCCCTCCCGCCCGACCACCGCCCGCCCGCCTGACCGTCCCGGGACGGGACACGACCCCTGCCTTCACCGGGAGGCCGGGGGCCGTCGGCCGGGGGCGGCACTCGGCCGGGGCGCGACCGGGTCAGGGCGCGACTCAGACCTCCGCCGGGACTCGACCGGCCAACGCGACCAGCCCGGCCGGGACTCAGCCGCTCAACGGGGCTGAGCCCTCCGCCGTCAACCCGTCCCGCCGGCGTGACCAGCCAATCCGGCGGACGCCGAGCCGTCGGCCGAGCGGCCACCGCGCACGCCGGGCTCCCCTGCCGGGACCCGACCGGTCGACGAGGCTCAGCCCTCCGCCGGGGCGCGGCCCGTCAGCGTGGCCAGGCTGGTGCGCACGTGACTCATGTGGGCCTGCATCTCCTCGCGCGCGTCGTCGTGCTCCCGCAGGACCCGCTCCATGTCGCGTACGACGCGCTCCTCGCGCACCCGCGCCTCCGCGAGCAGCTCGGCCGCCCGCGCCTCCGCGTTCTCCTGGCCGTGCCGGGCCGCCTCCTCCGCCTCGGCCAGGATCCGCCGCGCGTCCGCGAGAGCGCCCTCGGCCCGGGCCTCCAGTTCGGCGTGACGGGCGTCCAACTCGGCGGCCCGCGCGGCGTATTCACGCTCGGCGCTCTCCCAGCGCTCCGCGTGCTCCCGCTCCTGGTCGGCGAGCAGGCCCGCCGCCCGCTGCCGCGTCTCCTTGAGCGCCGCGAGAGCCTCCGCCCGCCACGCCTTCACGTCCCCGCGGGCCCCGGTCCTGACCTCGTCGGCGGTGCGCTGGGCGCCGAGGAGGATCTGCCGGGCGCGGGCGTCCGCGTCCGCCAGCACCGTCTCCGCGTGCGCGCGGGCCGCGTCACGGGTGGCCGTGGCCGCCGCCTCGGCCTCCTCGCGGAGCGCCTGGGCACGGTCGCGCGCGGTGGCCGACAGCTCCGCCGCCTCCTCCTCGACCACCGCCAGCAGGTGCTGCGCGCGCTCGCCGAGACTCTCGTACGTCTGCGGGGCGAGCGCGTCGGCCTGTTCGCGCATCCGCGCCGCCTCGGCCTCCATCTCCTTGCTGAGGACGGTCAGACGTGCGGCGCGCTCCCACGCGGCGTCGCGCTCCTGCGAGAGGCCGGCGGCGTACCGCTCCACCTGGTCCGGACGGTAGCCGCGGCCCCGTCCGGCGACGAAGCCGTGAGGTGACGGTGTAACCGATGCACTCATCCTTGAAGCCTCTCTCCGACGCGCAACACAATCCGTCGCAATCTTGGCGGATCCGGTTCAAGCGCTCAAAACCCGACACTCCGCCCGACCGTCCGGTCAAGGATGCGCCAATTGCCGCCGAAAGTCGGAATTCGAGGCGTCGCCCCGCAGCGCGTCGCACAGCTTTTCAGCCGCCGCCCCGGCACCACTGGCCCGGCGCGATCCCCGTCCGGGGCGGAGAGCGTCGTACGGGCAACGGAAAGGGCGCCCGACCTGTCCCCAGGTCGGGCGCCCTCGCTGTGCCCCGTCGGACCGCCGGGCCCGTGAACCGTCAGGTCCCGGACCGTCCACCGCCTCTGACCGTCAGAGCAGGCCGTCCCACATCTGCTCCAGCAGCACCGACCACCAGCTCTCCGGCGACGCCAGCGCCGCCGGGTCGAGCGCGGCCAGCTGCGCCTGGAAGTCGACCGTCCACCGGCCGGCCTGCTCGGGCGTGAGGCCGAAACGCAGCCGCCACATGTGGCCCAGCAGCGCCAGCGAACGGGTGAACTCCGGCAGCCCGGTGTTCACGAACTGCGGCGGCACGGGCCGGCCGCCCGGCCCCGCCTCCACCGGCACGGCCACGATGTTCGCCGTGCCGTACTGCACACAGATCGCCCGGCCGAAGTCACTGCCCATGACCAGGTACGAACCCGCGTCCGACGCCGGCTGCACCCCACGCTGCGCCGCGAGTTCCGCGAGCGTCGGCACCGGCTGGCCGGGCACCGCCTGGGCCCAGAAGAACGGCCCGAAATCGACGGGCAGTCCCGCCCAGACGAGCGTACGCGCCACGATCTCCGGCACTCCCTGGCGCGACACCGCGGCCTGGTCGAAGCGGAACACGCCCTGCGGCCCGAAGGCGCCCAGCAGTTCGTGCGCGACCCCCTCCGGCGGGATGGGCGGCGCCTGCATCAGCTGACCCGGCGGCGGCAGCGGCACCCGCACCGGCGCGGGACGCGCCGGCCCGTCCGCCACCTGGTGCAACTCCCCCTGGTGCGTCAGGAGATGCCGCATGCCCTGCTGACGGCTGGCGTGGTCCCTTCCATACGGCGCCACGCTCGTGATCCGCACCTGCGGCCAGGTCTCGCGGATCATCCGGGCACAGTAACCGCCCGGCAGCTCGCACGACTCCAGCTCGGTGTGCAGCTCCAGCACCTGCTGCGGCGGCACGTTCATGGCGCGCAGCTCGTGCAGGATCTGCCACTCCGGGTGCGGGGTTCCGGGCGCGGAACGGCGGATGAGCTGCTGCTCACTGCCGTCCTGCGCGCGGTAGCGCAGTACGGCCTGGTAGCCGGGGCCGACCGTCGGCAGCCCGGTCGGCTGGGGCTGCGGGTATCCGTAGCCCTGGTGCTGCGGAGCCTGCGGCATCGGCGGAGGCATCGGCGCCGCGCCGGGCGGCATCCCGGGCGGGCCGGGAGGACCGGGCGGCTGGGGAGCGCCGGGCATGCCGCCGCCCTGACTCGGGTCGGCGAACATCGTCGCCGCATGGTGAACACCGCCACCGGGCGCACCGGGAGGACCGGGCGGACCGGGCGGCGTCGGCTGACCAGGAGCACCCGGCGGCCCCGGAGGCTGCGGAACCCCCGGCATCCCACCACCCTGACTCGGGTCGGCGAACATCGTCGCCGCATGATGAACACCGCCACCGGGCGCACCAGGCGGACCAGGAGGACCGGGCGGCGTCGGCTGACCAGGAGCACCCGGCGGCCCCGGAGGCTGCGGAACCCCCGGCATCCCACCACCCTGACTCGGGTCGGCCAACATCGTCGCCGCATGATGAACACCCCCACCGGGCGCACCGGGAGGCGTCGGCGGGGCGGGAGGACCGGGCGGCTGGGGGCCGTCGGGTCCCAGCGCCGAAACGAGCTGCGTCGGCACGTAGCCGCCCGCCGGCGCACCGGGGGTGCCCGGCGCGGACGGCGGAACGGCGCCGGGCGTGCCCGGCGGCGGAGGCGTCGCACCGCCCCCGGGCCCACCGCCCGGCACGCCGGCCCTGCCGGTCGCGGCGTCGGAGAACTCCTCGGCGCCGGGCGGCGGGACGGCGGGCCGCCCGGGCGCCACCGGAGGCTGCGGGGCCTCACCGGGGATCAGCGGGGCCACCGTCGTCCGGGGCAGACCGCTGCCACCGGACATCAGCGCCGTCTTCGCCTCCGGCGGCACGCCGGGCGGCGGGGTGTCGTCGTCGTCGGATCCGGACAGCGGCGGCGCGAAGACCGTCGCCGGCAGCGGGACCGAGGCGTCGTCCGAGCCGGTGGCCGAGCTGGTGTCGATCCCCGCCCAGGGCGTCGCCCCGGCGGGCGTCGCGGGCACGCCGCCGGACGGCGTGGCCTGGCGGTCTCCGCCGCCCGCATCGGGCCAGGACGCGCTTCCCGAGCCGCGCTCAGCCTGCGAGGCGTTCCCACTCCGGGCACCGCCCCAACTGGCGTCGTCCGACCCCCCGCGGGCACCGGAACCGCCCCGACTCCCGTCTCCGGCAGCCGGACCGGCGTCACCGGACGCCGGACCGCCACCAGCACCGCTCCAGCCGCCACCGCCACTGCCACTGCCACTGCCACTGCCACCAGCCATGTCGCCACCCGTCACGGGGGATCCGGCCGTGTCCTGCGGCGCCCGCACCCCGTGCGCGCCGCCCGCCGTGGCGGAAGCCGCGCCCGCGCTCACGGCGGCGGCCCAGTCGCCGCTCGCGGCCGGCGAACCGGCCCCGCCGCGCGCCCCCTCGTCGCGCGCACCGGCGGCGCCCGCCAGAGGCCAGTCCCCACTCGCGTCGGACGAACCGGCGCCGGAGGCCGGAGCGGGCGGCGCGTCCGACGGCGCACCGGAACCGGCGCCGGCGTCCGCACCCCGGTCATCCGGAATGCCCGCCCGGTCCGCCGCGTCCTGGAGCCACTCCGGCGGCGTCAACAGGAACGACGTCTGCTCCAGGTCCACCCGCTGCGCCGAAGCCGGCCCGGCGTCCGCCGCCGGCGACGGTTCCGGCGTCCCGTACTCCTCCTCGTACCGGCGGATCACCTCACCCACCGGCAGCCCCGGCCACAGCGTGGCCTCTCCACTGTCGCGGGCGATGACCAGGCGCTGCCTGCCGCCGTCCGACACCGGACCGCCCGCGCGGTCCTCCGCCCACACCACGAATCCGAGTTCGAACTCGCGCACCCGCACCTCACGGTGCGACGGCACGGGCACATCCCCGTTGACCCACTCTTCCGCGCGCTCCTGCGCCTGCGCGAAGGTCACCACCGGACCGTCACCCCTCGTCCGAAACAGGGACGGCGCGCGCGAAGCCGCCGTCGACCATCAGGTTCGCCACCGTCTCCAGCTCCGGCGGACTGCCCGCCAGCCGCTGGAGGAAGGCGTCGAAGTCCTCACCGCAGGGCAGCAGCAGCCGCTCCACCCGCTCGTGCACCGTCCAGCCGTCGCGGTCCCGCGCGTCGTCGTACGCCACGAACCACACCGATCCCACGGCCTCGCCCCGCACCTTCACGGCCAGCAGACCGCCCTGCACGAAAGCGACACCCAGGTAGTCCTTGGTCATGTGGTCGCGCAGGCACTTGTTGACGTACACCAGGTCGTTCACCGCGGCCTCGTCCCGCACCGTGAAGAACGGCTGGTCGACCAGCAGCCCCAGCTCCGCGTCCAGCGCCGTGCCCACCGGCGCGCAGCCGCCCGCCGCCTTCAGGAAGGACCGGTACGCCCCGGGAAGCCGGAAACCGAGGTCCTCCTCCACGCCGAGGATCTGCTGCTCGGTCACCGACACGGAACCCTTCGGCAGCCCGAAGTGGGCCGGCCGCGTCTCCTGCAGCGGGCGCGTGCCGCGCTTCTCCTGGTCGACGGCGGCCGTCGTGAGCCCGCCGTGGTGGCGCAGCAGCGCCTTCACCTCCACGGGTACGAGCTCCATCCGCCGGGTGTTCGGCACGTGGTGCCAGGTCCAGCCGTGCGGGGTGGCGACCGCCGGAATGGTGTCCCACAGCTCGTGCCCGGCGGCGGCCAGCGCCGCGTTGGCCGACACGTAGTCCGTGAGGCGCAGTTCGTCGACGCCGAAGCCCTCCGGAGGCTCGGCGATCTCCGCGGCGGCCCGCGCGTACGGCGTGAAGACCGGGAAGCCGGCTTCGTCCACGCGCACACCCTGGGGGTGGCGAGAGGCCCGGACCGGGTCCGGGAAATGCACGAGCTGCCCGGCGTAGGCCGCGTTCGGTGGCGCGGCTTGCTGCCCGAGCCGACCTGTCGTCATGGCGGATGCCCCCTGCTGCGTCTGGCTGGTTCGCACAGCCTATGCGGTGGGGCAACAGGCGGCCCCGCCCCTCGCCTTGCGTAACGAACCGTCACACCCGGGTCACCGCCGTGCGACACACGTACACGATTCACCGACCCAGCTTCCGTACCAGTGGACACATTTGGCAGGCTGTCTCAGCAACGCGGGGGCGTGCACGTCAGCGGCTGCCCGCCGCGGGCACGGGAGGGGAGCACCACCATGCACACTGCTCAGACAGCCGCTACGACACCGACGGGCCCGGCCACGACCACGACAGCGACACCCACGGCGGCGACGCCCGGCGCTCCGGCCGCCGCCACCGCGGCGGCCGGAGACCCGCGCCTCAGCTGGAGCAGCAGTGAACCCGCCCGCGTACCCGCGCTCACTCACCGTCGCGACGGCATCCTGCCCACCGTCGCCGCCGCCCTGTCCGTGCGCGGCGCCGGCACCCTGACGTGCACCGCCGGCCGGGGCGACCAGCCGCCCCCGCTCCACCCCCTCGTCCAGGACTTCCTCGACACCCTCACCAGCGGCCAGCGCGAACGCTTCACCGGCCGCTGCCCGGAGGCGATCCTCCTCTCCCGGCACATCACCGCCACCGAGGGGGCACGCTCCAGGCGCGCCTCCCGCAAGCCGCTGACCACCGGCGAGGCCCGCCGTTCCCTCAAGCACTCCAAACTCACGGCCCGCCGCATCCGCGAGGACGGCGACCCGCTGCACGGCAGCTACGCCCCGCCGTGCCGCTCCTGTACGCCGATGCTCGCCCACTTCGGCGTACGCGCCGTGGACCTGACCGCGCCCCCTACCGAGAAGGGCTGACCCGCAACCGATGCCGGGCCCCCGTCCCACCCCGAGTCACCACACCAACACCACCCGCTTCCCGGTGGCGGTGGACGCCGCCCTGCGCGCGGCCGGCTGGCAGCCGGGACGCTGGGACATACGGCAGGCGGAGCACTGGGCCGACACCCTGCGCGCCCACACCTCCCCCGCGGGCCACCGGCACAGCGTCTTCCCCGCGGCGGTCGAGGCGTGGGCCGAGTTCGGCGGCCTCCTCGTCGCGCCACCCGGGCCCGGCCGGCAGATCGCGCCGACACCGGTACGTTTCGACCCGCTCGGCGGACTGCACCACGCGCGGACCCTCGCCGACCTCGGCCGGGCGCTCGGCACCGAGGTGTGCCCCCTGGGCACCGAACTGGGCGGCGACGGCGACGACGGGCAGGCGGTGCTCGCGATCGACACGGAGGGCCGCGTCTACAGCCTGGACCACACCGGTGACTGGTACCTGGGCCCGGACGTCGACCACGCCCTGGCCACCCTCGTGACCGGCACCCAGCCCAGCCGCCTGCCACCGGCGTAGGGCGTCCCGGGCAGCGCGGTACGGCCCTGGGGCTGCGGCGCGCGGGGGGGCTGATGGGGCGGGCGGCGCTACTCGATCGGGACTGGGGCCGGGGGCCTTGGCGTCGGTGCCGCGCCGGGGCGTCTCCTCGGGCGTCGAACGTTCGGGTGTGGCTGCGGTCGCTTCAGGGTGGTTGCGTTCAACGCCCTGCGGGGAGCGCCCCGGCACGTCCCCTCCCGGCACCGCGGGAGGGTGCGCGGCGGCTTGGCCGGGCTGGCCCGGCACAGTTCACCGGGAGGGGAGAACTCAAGCGCCGCTGCACCCGGGCTCCGCGGCCGGAGCCTGTCAGGCCTTCCTGGGGCTCGCCGGGAGGACCGCCGAGACGCGGAAGCCGCCCGCGTCCGTCGGGCCCGACACGAAGACGCCCCCCAGCGCCGTCACCCGCTCGCGCATCCCCACCAGCCCGTTCCCCCCGCTCGGCAGCCCGGCGTCCGCCGTACCGCCGTCCGACGGCCCGTTCTCCACCTGCATGGCCACCTCCGAGCCGCGATGCGCCAACCGCACCCACGTCTTGGCGCCCGCCGCGTGCTTGTGCACATTGGTCAGGGCCTCCTGCACCACGCGGTACGCCGTCTGCTCGACCAGCGCCCCGCAGTCGACCGGATCGCCCTCCACCGAGAACTCCACCACCATCCCCGCCTGCCGCGACTGCCCCACCAGCGCCTCCAGATCCGCCAGGCACGGTCCGTCCTCCGCCTCGGCCGCCGCGGCGGCGGCAGCGGCGGCGCCCACCGCGGCCAGCGGCACGTCCCCGGCCACCCCGCCCCCGCGCTCCCCCGCGTCCCCCGAACGCAGCACGCCGAGCATCTGCCGCAGCTCCGTCAGCGCCTGCCGCCCCATGTCCCCGACCAGCGCCGCGTTCTTCACCGCCTTGGCGGGATCCTTCAACGCCACCGCCTGGAGCGCCGCCGCGTGCACCACCATCAGGCTCACCCGGTGCGCGACCACGTCGTGCATCTCGCGCGCGATCCGCGTCCGCTCCTCGGTACGCGCCCACTCGGCCCGCTCCTCCGCCCGGTCCGCCAGCAGCGACAACTCCCGCTCCAGCGAATCCGCGCGCTCCCGCAAGCTCTCCATCAGTCTGCGGCGGGCCCCTATATAGAGCCCGTACAGCACCGGCGGCCCGGTCAGGCCGAGCGACATGAAGAGCGAGACCAGCGGCACGTACCAGGGGCCCGGCCGGTAGTCGCCGTCCGTCGCGCTCGCCACGTCCTGCTGCGTCCGCACGTACGTCACGATCAGCGTGCCGGTCAGCGACATCCCCGCCAGAACGACGGTGATCCGGCGCGGCACCTCCGACGCGGCCAGCGTGTACAGCGACACGATGCCCATCAGGAAGGCCATCTCGGCCGGCGTCACGGCGATCGACACCAGTACCACCGCGATCGGCCACCGCCGCCGCACCACCAGGACCGACCCCGCGACCAGCCCGAACACCACCCCCAGCGGAACCGGCAGCCCCGCGTCCCCCGCGAACCTCACACCTTCCAGAGCGCACTCGAGCGCCGAAACCAACGCCAGCCCCACGTCCAGAACGACGCTGCGCCGCCTGTCCCACCACCAGTAGCGCCGGGCGGTCATGCCCGTGGCGTCCTGGTCTGCCCCCGTTACGGTCATGCCATCCACCCTACGGGCGGCCGCCACCCGATATCCGGGAGACCGCCGGGGCACGGAACGCGGTGATCGTCACGCGAAACGGGCGTCGTCCGCACGAAGGACTGAATCGACCAGGCTTTCGAGCCGAACGTCCGCATTCCGGACAAGGCTGCCCGCGTGACCGCACCCCACGACAAGTACGCCGACTTCGAAAGCCCCAGCGAACAGGCCGTCACCCTGCGACGCCAGGGCCTCAGCCTGCGACAGATTCGCGATCACCTGAAGGTCCAACAACGACATGCTGCAGCGCCTGGTCAAGGGCGAGCCTGCATCGGATTGGACGAAGCGGCCGAACGCCAAGGACGACCTGCGGGCGAAGGCACGGGAACTTCGCTCACAAGGGCTGACCTATGACCAGATCCAAGCGGAGCTGGGATGCTCGAAGAGGTCCATCTCCCTCTGGGTGCGCGACCTCCCCAAACCCGAGCCCCGCTACACGGACGAGGAGCGCCACGCCCTCATGAACGCGGGGCTCGCCCGCCGCCGCGCAGTCGACGAAGAGAAGCGCCGGGAGACGAAGCGCATGGCACGCGAGGAGGTCGGCGCGGTCTCGGATCGAGAGCTGTTCCTGCTCGGCGTCAGCCTCTACTGGGCCGAGGGGACCAAGGACAAGGAGTACCGGCGGTCGGAAGTTCTCCAGTTCATCAACAGCGACCCGAACGTAATCCGGGTGTACCCGCGCTGGCTCGAAATGCTCGGGGTCACGCGCAGTCGCATGCAGTTCCGGGTGAGCATCCACGAGTCCGCCGACGTCCGCGAGGCCGAACGGTTCTGGGCCGACCTGGCCGGCGTGGACGTCACAGACTTCCAACGCGCGACGCTCAAGAAGCACCTGCCTAGAACCACACGAAAGAACACCGGAGACGCATACCGGGGATGCCTGGTCATCTATGTCTTGAAAAGCGCCGACCTCTACCGTCGCATGGAGGGGGCCTGGTACGGCATAGTGTTGGGTGCCGATCGGGCGACCTGAACAAATGTCCGGTTCGTTCGGTTTGTTCCCCTGTGGTGTAATTGGCAGCACTGAGGCTTTTGGTGCCTTAAGTCCGGGTTCAAGTCCTGGCAGGGGAGCACCTACGCGCGGGTCCTGACCACACCGGTCAGGACCCGCCCGCGTTTCGGCCATGACACCCCCCGGTATCCTGCGGGTGTCCACCACCCGAAGCCGAAGGGCATCCCCGTGAGCGCCAACCGCCCGGCCGCCGCCGTCGTCGTCCTCGCAGCGGGTGAGGGCACCCGCATGAAGTCGGCCACCCCCAAGGTTCTGCACGAGATCAGCGGGCGTTCGCTCGTCGGGCATGTCGTCGCCGCCTCCCGCGAGCTGGAACCCGAGCACCTCGTCGTGGTCGTCGGCCACGCCCGCGAGCAGGTCGCCGCGCATCTCTCCGGGATCGACGCCGGTGTGCGCACCGCCGTGCAGGAGCAGCAGAAGGGCACCGGCCACGCCGTGCGCATGGGGCTGGAGCAGCTGGGCGGCGGCGTCGACGGCACTGTGGTCGTCGTCTGCGGCGACACGCCGCTGCTGACGGGCGACACCCTGGCCCGGCTGGCCGGGACGCACGCCGCCGACGGCAACGCGTGCACCGTGCTGACCGCCGAGGTGCCGGACTCGACGGGGTACGGGCGGATCGTGCGGGACCGGGACAGCGGGGCGGTCACGGCGATCGTCGAGCACAAGGACGCGACCGACGCGCAGCGGGCGATCAACGAGATCAACTCGGGTGTGTTCGCGTTCGACGGGCGGCTGCTCGCCGAGGCGCTGGGCAAGGTGCGTACGGACAACAGCCAGGGTGAGGAGTACCTCACGGACGTGCTCGGGATCCTGCGGGAGGCGGGTCACCGGGTGGGGGCGGCCGTGGCCGCCGATCACCGGGAGATCCTGGGGATCAACAACCGTGTCCAGCTCGCGGAGGCGCGTGGGCTGCTGAACGCCCGTCTGCTGGAGCGCGCGATGCTCGGCGGTGTGACGGTCGTCGATCCGGCTTCGACGTTCATCGACGTCATGGTGACGTTCGATCAGGACGCGGTGGTGCACCCGGGTACGCAGTTGCTGGGTGCGACGCATCTGGGCGAGGGGTGCGAGGTGGGCCCGAACTCGCGGCTGACCGACACGGTCGTCCGTGCGGGGGCCCGGGTGGACAACACGGTCGCGGAGGGCGCGGAGGTCGGCGCGGGGGCGAGTGTGGGCCCGTACGCCTATCTGCGGCCCGGCACGAGGCTCGGTCCGAAGTCGAAGGCCGGTGCGTACGTCGAGATGAAGAACGCCGTGGTCGGCGAGGGTACGAAGGTGCCGCACCTGTCGTACGTCGGTGACGCGACCATCGGCGAGTACACGAACATCGGCGCCGCGAGCGTCTTCGTGAACTACGACGGTGAGGCCAAGCACCACACGACGATCGGTTCTCACTGCCGGACGGGCTCGGACAACATGTTTGTGGCGCCTGTCACGGTCGGGGACGGCGCGTACACCGCCGCCGGCTCCGTCATCACCAAGGATGTGCCGCCCGGTTCCCTCGCCGTTGCCCGTGGGCAGCAAAGGAATATCGAGGGTTGGGTGGCCCGGAAGCGTCCGGGAAGCGCTGCCGCGCAGGCGGCTCAGTCGGCGGCCGATGGGGCCGACGGCGAAAGCTGACCGGAAACAGGTGCGTCGTTCTCGGCGTACCGTGATAGGTGCACACAATTCGGCTGGCTCGTATGCGATGCAACGGCGTGCGGGCGCAGCAGCAATGATTCACGTCCGAGGAGACAGTGCTGTGACCGGGATCAAGACGACCGGCGAGAAGAAGCTGATGCTCTTCTCCGGCCGCGCCCACCCCGAGCTGGCCGAGGAGGTCGCGCACCAGTTGGGTGTCGGCCTCGTGCCGACGAAGGCTTTCGACTTCGCCAACGGTGAGATCTACGTCCGCTTCCAGGAGTCGGCGCGCGGCGCGGACTGCTTCCTGATTCAGAGCCACACGGCTCCGATCAATAAGTGGATCATGGAACAGCTGATCATGATCGATGCTCTGAAGCGGGCCTCCGCCCGGAGCATCACGGTGATCATTCCGTCGTACGGCTATGCCCGCCAGGACAAGAAGCACCGTGGCCGTGAGCCGATTTCGGCCCGTTTGATCGCGGACCTGCTGAAGACCGCGGGCGCCGACCGCATTCTCACGGTGGATCTGCACACGGACCAGATCCAGGGCTTCTTCGACGGTCCGGTGGACCACCTGTCGGCCCTGCCGGTGCTGGCGGACTACGTCGGCGCGAAGGTGGACCGTTCGAAGCTGACGATCGTCTCCCCGGACGCCGGCCGGGTGCGCGTCGCCGACCGCTGGTGCGACCGTCTGGACGCGCCGCTGGCGATCGTCCACAAGCGCCGCGACAAGGACGTGGCGAACCAGGTGACCGTCCACGAGGTCGTGGGTGAGGTCAAGGGCCGGGTCTGCGTCCTGGTCGACGACATGATCGACACGGGTGGCACGATCTGCGCCGCCGCGGAGGCGCTGTTCGCGAACGGCGCGGAGGACGTCATCGTCACCGCGACGCACGGCATCCTGTCGGGTCCGGCGGCGGACCGGCTGAAGAACTCGAAGGTCAGCGAGTTCGTTCTGACGAACACGCTGCCGACCCCGGGCGAACTGGAGCTCGACAAGATCACGGTGCTGTCGATGGCGCCGACGATCGCGCGTGCGGTGCGTGAGGTCTTCGAGGACGGTTCGGTCACGAGCCTGTTCGAGGAGCAGTCGTAGCGGTACGGGTCCTTCCGTAGATCGATTTCTGGTACGGCCTTCCCGCCGGGTAGACTCCCCGAGTTGCTCGGCGAGGGAGGCCGTACTCATGCAGTACGGCGCATCCGTTATCGACGCGCTCTTCGTAGCAGGCCGTTTCGTGGCCGGGTGACCCATCCGTTTTCGTCACCCGCGAGGAGTGCACCATGGCTGAGATCAAGATCGCCGCTGAAGTCCGGACCGAGTTCGGCAAGGGCGCTGCCCGTCAGACCCGTCGTGCCAACAAGGTTCCCGGTGTCATCTACGGCCACGGCGCCGACCCCGTACACGTCACGCTGCCGGGTCACGAGCTCATGATGGCGCTCAAGACCAGCAACGCGCTGCTCAGCCTCGACGTCGACGGCAAGACCGAGCTCGTCATCCCCAAGGCCATTCAGCGTCACGCCATCAAGCGCAACATCACGCACGTCGACCTGCTCGCGGTCAAGCGCGGCGAGAAGGTCACGGTCGAGGTCGCGGTCCACACCGAGGGCGAGCTGGCCCCGGGCGGCAACCTGCTCGAGAACGTGCTGAACACGCTGTCGGTCGAGACCGAGGCCACGCACATCCCCGAGTCCGTCACGGTCTCCATCGCGGGCCTCGAGGCCGGCGTCTCGATCCACGCGAAGGACGTTCCGCTGCCCGAGGGCACCACGCTGGTCACCGACCCGGACGCCATCGTGATCCAGGTTCTGGCCCCGCAGGCCGAGGAGGCCCCGGCCGAGGGTGAGTCCGAGGGCTCCGAGGCCTGAGCCTCGCCGTTCGGCTCGTCGTCACCGTCCAGCCGCCGTTCCGCGCCTTCGGGTGCGGGGCGGCGGCTGGCGTGTGAACCGGTCCAGGACCGGCACAGGAACCGCCGCGGGAACCGGCGTACGAAGGAGACATGCAGATGACGGACGCAGCCGAACCCTGGCTGATCGTGGGTCTGGGCAATCCGGGTCCCGACTACGCGGCCAACCGGCACAATGTCGGCTTCATGGTCGCCGACCTGCTCGCGGAGCGCATGCGGGCGAAGTTCAAGGCGCACAAGGCCCGGGCCCAGGTGGTCGAGGGGCGCGTGGGTCCGCCGGGCCCGGCGGGCCGGCGGGTGGTGCTGGCCAAGCCGCAGTCGTACATGAACCTGTCGGGCGGGCCGGTGACGGCGCTGCGCGACTTCTACAAGGTGCCGACGGAGCGGATCGTGGCGGTCCACGACGAGCTGGACATCGACTACGGCACGCTGCGCGTCAAGCTGGGCGGCGGCGACAACGGGCACAACGGCCTCAAGTCGATGACGAAGTCGATGGGGCCCGACTACCACCGGGTGCGCTTCGGGATCGGGCGGCCGCCGGGCCGGATGCAGGTGGCCGACTTCGTACTGAAGGACTTCTCTTCGGCGGAGCGCAAGGAACTGGACTACTTCGTGGACCGGGCCGCGGACGCGGTGGAGTGCCTGGTGACCGAGGGGCTGGAGCGCGCGCAGAGCGCCTACAACTCATGACATTCCGCCCGCCGGTCGTGGCCTGAGGTTGACCGAGCGCGGTCACATGGCCAAGGATCGCGGTCCATGGCCTCGAAGCGGACCCAAGCCCTCCTGTACGCCCGGCGTGCGGCGATGGCAGGCATCGCCCTGCTGCTGCTCGTCGCAGGCGTCCGTTCCTCCTGGGGCACGGCCCAGCACGTGATGCTCTCCAAGGGCCGGGAGCACGGGACGATGACGGTCGCGGCGTGCGGCGGCGAGACGTGCACGGGGCCGTACACGCCCGACGGCCCCACGCCCGACCACGCGCGCGTGACGATCGAGAAGTCGGTCGCGGTGAAGAAGGGCGCCGAGCTGCCGGTCGTCCTGAAGCCGGGCACGGCCGAGGCGGTACGCGCCGGAGCCCCCGGCATCCTGCACGCCTGGGCCCCGCTGGGCGGCGCCCTGCTGCTCGCGGCGCTGGTCGTCGCCGGTGGCCTGCGCCTGACCCGCCTGGCGTGGGGCGCGGCGCTGACGGGCGGCGTCCTGCTGGGCGCGGCGTTCCTGGCGCTGTAGCCGCCCCCGGGGGTTCCCGTACGGCACCTTCCGCGCACCCCTCCGGCACGGCGAAGGCCCGCCGCCCCGCACCGGTGGGTGCGGGGCGGCGGGCCGGGGCCGGTGGAGGTCAGCCGGTGTTGCGCAGGCCGGCCGCGACGCCGTTGACGGTGAGCAGCAGCGCCCGCGCCAGCAGCGGGTCCGCCTCCTCGCCGCGCTCGGCCGCCGCGCGCTGACGCGCGAGCAGCGAGACCTGGAGGTAGGAGATCGGGTCCAGGTAGGCGTCACGGATGGCGAACGTCTGCTGGAGCACCGGGCTGGAGCCGAGGAGTTGCTCGTTGCCCGTGATCCGCAGGACCTCCGCCACCGTGAGCTCGTGCTCGGCGCGGATGGCGTCGAAGACGTGCTTCAGCTCGTCCGGGACGAGTGTGTCGACGTAGTGCTGCGCGATGCGCAGGTCGGTCTTGGCGAGCGTCATCTCGACGTTGGACAGGAAGTTGCGGAAGAAGTGCCAGTTCTCCTGCATCTCCTCCAGGACGCTCTCCAGTCCCGCCTCGCGCAGGGCCTTGAGGCCGGATCCGACGCCGTACCAGCCGGGCACGATCTGCCGGGACTGGGTCCAGCCGAACACCCACGGGATGGCGCGCAGGCCGTCGAGTGAGACGCCGGACCCGGGGCGGCGGGAGGGCCGCGAGCCCAGGTGCAGGTCGGCGAGCTGGTCGACGGGGGTCGAGGCGAGGAAGTACGCCGGCAGGTCCGGGTCCTCGACGAGCTTGCGGTACGCCGTGTGGGCGGCCTCGGACACCGTGTCCATGGCCGCGTCCCAGCGCGCCAGCGCCTCGTCGGACTGGCGCGGCGAGGTGTGCAGCGCGGACGCCTGGAGGGTGGCGGCGACCGTCAGCTCCAGGTTCTCCCTGGCCAGGGACGGCACGAGGTACTTGTCGGAGATGACCTCGCCCTGCTCGGTCACCTTGATCTCGCCCTCCAGCGTGCCCCACGGCTGCGCGAGGATCGCGTCGTGGGAGGGGCCGCCGCCGCGGCCGACGGTGCCGCCGCGGCCGTGGAAGAGCCGCAGGCGTACGCCGTACCGGTGGGCGACGTCGCGCAGGCGGCGCTGGGCGCGGTGGATCTCCCACTGGCTGGTGGTGATGCCGCCGAACTTGGAGGAGTCGGAGTAGCCGAGCATGACCTCCTGCACGTCGCCGCGCAGGGAGACGAGCCGCCGGTACGAGGGGTCCGCCAGCATCTCGTCCAGGATGACGTCGGCCGCGCGCAGCTCGTCCGTGGTCTCGAGCAGCGGCACGATGCCGATCTTCGCCCAGCCCGCGTGCAGGTCGACGAGGCCCGCCTCGCGGGCGAGGACGGCGGCGGCGAAGACGTCGTCGGCGCCCTGGCACATCGAGATGATGTACGACTCGACGACCTCGGGCCCGAAGCGCTCCAGCGCCTCCTTGACCGTGGTGAACACGCCGAGGGTCTTGTGCCCGGCCGCGTCCAGCGGCGGGGGCGTCGGGGCCAGCGGCCGCCGGGAGCGCAGCTCCTTCGCGAGGAGCTTCTGGCGGTACTCGCGCGGCATGTCGGCGTACCGCCAGGACTCCTCGCCGAGCCGGTCGAAGAGCTGCCCGAGGGCGTGGTGGTGCGCGTCGGCGTGCTCGCGCACGTCCATCGTGGCGAGCTGGAGGCCGAACGCCGCGAGGGTGCGGATCGTACGGTCCATGCGCCCGTCGGCGAACAGGCCACCGCGGTGCTCGCGCAGCGAGGTCTGGATGAGCGTGAGGTCGGCGAGGAGCTCGCCGGTGCCGAGGTAGTCGATGCCGGGCTGGTGCGCGGTGCCGCTGGCAAGGCGTTCGCGCGTGTTGATCAGCTTCTGGCGGATGCAGGTGGCCTTGAGCCGGTAGGGCTCCTCGGCGTTCAGGCGCTTGTAGCGGGGGCTGATGGGCAGCCGCTCCAGGTCCTCCTGGAGGGAGGCCAGCAGTTCCTCGGTGGCGCCCGTGTAGCGGATGGAGTTCGACAGCTGCCCGCGCAGCTGGTCGATGAGCTCCAGGGCGTCGGAGATGCCGTGCTCGTGCTGGAGGATCAGGACGTCCCAGGTCACGGCGGGGGTGACGTTCGGGTTGCCGTCGCGGTCGCCGCCGATCCAGGTGCCGAAGGTGAGCGGCCGGGTGCCGGGGGGCAGCTCCACGCCGACGCGCTCCAGCTCGGCGGCGAGGTCCTCCAGGACGTCGCCCACCGCGCCGGCGTGCAGCTCGTCGAGGTAGTAGATGGCGTTGCGGGCCTCGTCCGCCGGTTCCGGGCGTACGACGCGCAGCTCGTCCGTCTGCCAGATGAGGTCGATCGATTCCGCCAGACGGAGGTCGTGCCTGCGCCGGTCGGAGGCAATCACGGGCGTTTCGAGAAGCTCGGCGATGCGCCGGAGCTTGTTCAGTACGGACCGGCGCGCGGCCTCGGTCGGGTGCGCCGTGAAGACGGGCCTGACGTTGAGGTTCTTGACGGTGTGGCGCAGGTGCTCGGGGTCGGCGTCCTTGAGCTTGTCCGCCGTACGGGCGAGAAGTCCGCCCTCTTCGGCTCGCTTGGCGCGCATCTCACGGCCGCGGTGCACCTGCTCGGTGACGTTGGCAAGATGGAAATAGGTCGAGAAGGCGCGCACCAGCCGGGCTGCGGTCTCCAGGTCGGTGTCTCCGAGCAGTTCGGCGGCGGCTTCGCCGTCGGTGCGCGTCAGGGCGCGCACCCGCTCGACCAGCTCGAGGAGTTCCGGGCCCTCCTGCCGGACGAGGGTCTCGCCCAGCAGATCGCCGAGACGGCGGATGTCGGCACGCAGCTCCGCGCTGGTGTTGGAGTTCTGGTCGGCACTGCTCACAGGTGCGGCTCCTTGCAGTGTTTCAGCACGTCTGGAGGTTTTGTGGACCACGCTGTCCGACGGCACCCAGGATATGCGGCGCGGCCGAAGCCTTTCCCCTCGGCCTCTTGCCGCCGGGCGCAGCGCTGCCATACTTACGACGCCGTAGGTTACGCATCCGTAGCCAGAGCTTTCACGGCCAGTGCATCCGACACATCCCTCACCCCCCAGGGGATCCCCATGACCACTCGTTCCGACGTGCTCGAAGACGCCCGCGAGGCGGGCGGCGACACATCGGCCCCCTCCGCGACCCGCGGCGGGGAGTCCAAGCGCTCCATCGAACAGCTGGCGCTTCTCCTCTTCATCACCGTGCCCTTCCTCGCCCTGCTGGCGGCCGTGCCGCTGGCGTGGGGCTGGGGGGTGAGCTGGCTCGATCTGGGCCTGATGGTCTTCATGTACTACCTCGGGTGCCACGGCATCACGATCGGCTTCCACCGCTACTTCACCCACGGTTCCTTCAAGGCCAAGCGCCCGCTGCGCATCGCTCTGGCGATCATGGGCTCGATGGCCGTCGAGGGGCCCCTGGTCCGCTGGGTCGCCGACCACCGCAAGCACCACAAGTTCTCGGACGCCGAAGGGGACCCCCACTCCCCCTGGCGGTTCGGCGAAACGCTCCCGGCGCTGATGAAGGGGCTGTGGTGGGCTCACATCGCATGGATGTTCGACGAGGAGCAGACCTCGCAGGAGAAGTACGCACCGGACCTGATCAAGGACCCGGCGCTGCGCCGCATCTCCCGCGACTTCGCCTACTGGACGATCCTGTCGCTGGCCATCCCGCCGCTGGTCGGCGGTCTGGTCACGATGTCGTGGTGGGGCGCCTTCACGGCGTTCTTCTGGGGCTCGCTGGTGCGCGTGGCCCTGCTGCACCACGTGACGTGGTCGATCAACTCCATCTGCCACGCGGTTGGCAAGCGCCCCTTCAAGTCGCGTGACAAGTCCGGGAACGTCTGGTGGCTGGCCGTGCTGTCCTGCGGCGAGTCGTGGCACAACCTGCACCACGCCGACCCCACGTCCGCCCGCCACGGTGTGATGCGCGGGCAGATCGACTCCAGCGCCCGTCTGATCCGCTGGTTCGAGAAGGCCGGCTGGGCGTACGACGTGCGGTGGCCGAGCGCGGAGCGGATCGACTCCCGGCGCAAGAGTGAGGCCACCGAAGCGGCATGATGGGTGATGTGGCGATCGACGGCAGCAGTACGAACAGCGAGAAGAGCAGGCCCACTCCGAGCCGGCGGGCCCGCCGCGTGCGCATGACCGGCAAGGAGCGCCGCGAACAGCTGCTGGACATCGGTCGCACCCTCTTCGCCGAGAAGGGCTTCGAGGGCACGTCGGTGGAGGAGATCGCGGCGAAGGCCGGAGTCTCCAAGCCCGTGGTGTACGAGCACTTCGGCGGCAAGGAGGGCCTGTACGCCGTCGTGGTCGACCGGGAGATGGGCCGTCTGCTCGACATGGTCACCGGCGCGCTGACGGCCGGGCATCCGCGCGAGCTGCTCGAACAGGCCGCGTTCGCGCTGCTCGACTACATCGAGACGTACACGGACGGCTTCCGCATCCTGGTCCGCGACTCCCCCGTGGCGCAGTCCACGGGGTCGTTCGCCTCGCTGATCAGCGACATCGCCACCCAGGTCGAGGACATCCTGGGCCTGGAGTTCAAGGCCCGCGGCTTCGACCCCAAGCTCGCCCCGCTGTACGCCCAGGCGCTGGTCGGCATGGTGGCACTGACGGGCCAGTGGTGGCTCGACGTCCGCAAGCCGAAGAAGGCGGAGGTCGCGGCGCACCTGGTGAACCTGTGCTGGCACGGCCTGGAGAACCTGGAGGCCAAGCCCCGCCTCATAGGTCACAGGAAGAGCTGACAGAGTCCGGCCGGCGGCCTGAGGACCGCGGGACCGGCGGCCTCAGACCGCGGGACCGGCGGCGAGGCCGGACAGCAGTCCGTACGCCGTCTCCACCAGGCGGCACCTGTCCCCCCGGCGGGTCGCCAGCGCGGCGACGCCGGTCCCCGAGGCGGGATGGAAGCCGAGGAACGCCTGCTGGCCGAAGGTGGCCCCGGCGTGGAACAGCAGCGGCCCACCGGGCCCCGGGTGGTGGAACCAGGTCAGCGTGTGCGTGTCCCGGCGGCGCGGCCCCCGGCGCAGCTGCGGGACCTGGACGTCCCGCAGCGCCCCGCGCAGCGGGACGGATCCGGCCTGCGGGAGCTCCTCGGCCGTCGCCCCCAGGTGCGCTTCGAGGTACGTGAGCAGGTCGCCGGGGGTGGAGCGTACGGCTCCGGCGGCCACGAACGGCCCCATGCCGATCCCCGGCACGGGCGTGCTGCCGTTCCTGCGGTGCCCGACCGCGGTCGTCGCGGGGTCGCCGGGCCCGAGGGTCGTCTCCGCCATCCCCAGCGGGCGCAGCACGTGGCGGGCGAGCAGCGTGGGGCAGTCGACGCCTGTGGCCCGGGCCATGACCGGGCCCAGCAGCGCGACCCCGAAGTTGGAGTAGCGCCAGCGGGTGCCGGGGTCGTGATGGGGCCGGGTGCGGGCGAAGGTGCGCAGGAGACGCTCCGTGTCGTACGTGGCGTAGGCGTCGGTGTACGGGTGGAGCAGGGCGCTGGGGATCAGGTCGCCGGGGATGCGCGGCAGGCCCGCCGTGTGGGTGGCCAGGTGGCGCAGGGTGATGCGGCGCGAGGCGGGGTGGCGCAGGGGCAGTCCCGGCAGGTGGGCGGCGAGCGGGTCGTCGAGGCCCAGGGCGCCGGAGCGCGCGAGGGCGGCGAGGAGCAGGACGGTGAAGGTCTTGCTGACCGAGCCGAGTTCGTAGCGCAGCGCGTGGCGCGGCACGGCCGGGGCGGGAGCGTTGCCGCCGCTCATGGTGGTGCGCCGGCCGCGGCGGGTGACGGCGAGCACCACGTCTGGGGCGTCGACCGCGGTGGCCGCGTCCGCGAGGCGCAGCGCGAGCCCGGCGTCGGGCGTCGGGGCGGTCGCGAGGCGGCTGGTCACGTGGCGGACATCGCGCGGGAGGTGGCCATCGCGGAGGCGAAGGCGGCGACCAGGGTGGGGTGGTGGACGACGTCGAAGACGTCCTCCGCGTCTCCGTCCGGCATGCCGTGCTGGAGGGGCATCGCACCGTCGTCGCTCTGCGCGGCGGCATACCTCTCCCACACCCGCGCGTCGAGGGCGGGCCGGGGCAGGCAGGTGTCGACGACGAGGAGTTCGCCGAGCAGGTCCCAGTGTTCGAGGTCGGCCCAGTCCTCGGTCCAGGCGGGCAGGTACAGCGCGAGGTACTCGGCCGTCCGCGGGGGGATGCGGCCGGGCTCGGCGCCCCAGTCGGTGAGGTGGAAGACGGTGTGCGTGATGTCGTACGCGATGTGGTACTGCACCGTCCACGGTTCGGGCAGCCGGCTCAGCCAGGTCCGGCTCAGGGCGTCGTCGAAGTCGCCGCTCGGCGGGAGGCCGATCCTGCGTTCGGCGTTCAGCACGCTGAGCCGCCGGTTGGGCACCATGTCGAGGGACGGCCAGGTGAGGGTGCGGCGGCAGACCTCCACGGCGGACTCCAGGCCCGGGTGGCGGAAGCCGAGTTCGTGGAAGGTCGAGTAGATCTCCAGGGGCACCGGGGAGAAGGGCTCGTCGTGCTGGAGGGCGGCCAGTACGTTTCCGCCGTCCAGCAGCTCGCGCCAGGTGAAGTCCAGGAGCTGCCCGGCGCGGGCGTGCTGGCGCGAGCCGGCCACGCCCTCGCGGAACAGGACGCGCATGTTGACGGCCAACTCGCCGATGGGTTTGAGCCGTTCGACGACGCCCCGGCCGGTGGCGCGGTCCTCGGGAGTCAGTCGGAACTGCTCGCGGTGGGCGTCGAGCCACATCAGGGCGCGGTCTCCGACGCCGTGCAGCAGCGCGGGAGGGGCGGTCGCGGTCGCGGCTGCCGTGGGGCTCATGGGGTCACCTCGCTTGCGTGGACCGGCGCCCGCGCGTCCCCGGCCGCATCCAGGGCGATGCGGGTGAGAGTGCCGGCGAAGGCGGTCGCCAGGGTGGAGTGGTAGCAGGACGAGAAGGTCGCGGCGCGGTCGCCGGGATCCGGCCCCGCCCCCAGGTCGGGCACACGGCCGTCGGCCTCCTGCGCGGCGGCCAGCCGCTGCCAGGCCACCGCGTCGTACGGGGCGGCGGGCACGCAGGCGCTGACGGCGAGCAACTCGGCGGCCAAGTCCCACAGTTCCTCGTCCAGCCAGTTCTCCAGCCAGGCCGGGAGCCAGAGCCGCAGGTAGTCGGCGTGCGCCGGGGACAGCCTGCCGGAGGCGCGGCCCCAGTCGGTGAGGTGGAAGACGTCGTGGGTGAGGCCGTACGCCCCTTTGCGGTCCAGCGCCCACGGCTCGGGCATCAGGCCGAGGTGGGTGAGGTCCAGCGCCGTCGCGAAGTCGGCGTGGGGCGGCAGGCCGATCCGGCGTTCCGCGTTGAGCACGCCGAGCGTACGGGTGTGGTCCTCGCGCGCCACGCGCCAGCCGCGCAGCGCGGTCGTCGCCGCCAGCAGCCGGTCGACGGCCGTGTTGCGCAGCCCGGCCCGGGCGAAGACCCCGTAGATCTCCACCGGGTAGGTCGCGTGCGGTTCGCCGCGGACCAGCTCGGCGAACAGTTCCCCGTCGCGGGTCTCGCTCCAGGCGAAGTCGAACAGCCCGGCGGCCGCGCGGCGCAGGTCGTCGCGCGGGTGTGACGTGCTGATCAGGTACGACAGCTCGGCCAGTTCACCGAGGGGCTTGAGGGTGAGGTTGGGGTCGGCGTCCGTGGTGGCGTTGGGGGGCAGCCGGAAGTCGTCGCGTGCCGCGTCCAGCCACCCCAGCCCGCCGCCGACCACACGGTCGAGCAGCGGCGCCGGGGCGGCCAGGTCGCCGCTCACCCACCCCGTCCGTAGAACTGCCGTGCGGCCACGACGTGGAGCGCCACCCGGGGGTCGCCGGCGCTCATCTGCCGGACGAACGCCAGTCCGGTGTCGAGCCCCAGGGTCGGCGGGACGCCGGGCAGCCGGGCCAGCCACCGCCCGAGGCCCGCGGACTGGAGCCAGTCCCTGCGGCGTACGGCGCGGACGAACCCGCGCGCCAGGTCGTCGGTGCGCGGCGCCAGCGCGTCGGCGAGGTCCTGCGCGAGGCCCGGCAGGGCGAGGGCGGCGAGTTGCGACACCCGATGGGAAAGCTTTGGCCAGGGATCGTTGGTCAGCCAGGCCGACGCGGCCGGCGGGGCCGGGGGAAAGCGGCCGGCGCCCCCGGGCAGGAAGGCGTGCGCGGCCTCGACCAGGCCCCGGTAGCTCCAGACCGACACGGCCGAGGCGTCGGGGCCCGGCGGGTAGGCGGCCAACGCCTCCCGGACGACGGCTTCGTCGTTGTCACCACCGGGTGCTGCCCGGTGGTCCAGCGCGTACGGGGCGAGCGCGTCCGCGCCCAGCACCCGGATCGCCGCTGACGCCAGCGCGTCCCCCTGCCGCAGCAGGCTGGACAGCGCGTAGGGGTCGCCCCCGCCCCGGAGGGCGAGGACGACTCCGTTCGCGGCATCGGCGACCACGGCGCTCAGCGGAATGGTTTCCGCTCCTTGCGCTCGTTCAGCCAACGCTTCCTCCTCCTCAACGGGCCTTCGGGTCCGTCTTCGGGCGGGGGGTGGGCGGTGAGCCGAGAAGCAGGAGTGCGAGCAGGAACGCACCCTTGCACTCACGGGTGTCCCGGAAGACGCCCTCTGGCTCCGCGGAGTCCAGCAGCCCCTCGACTTCGGCGCTCAGCGCTGCGGTCTCGACGTGGGAAGTGCGGTCCATGATCATGGGACCATCTCCTCTTGTTGCGGCTGAATAACCAGCGTTGCATGGGCCCCATTTGGTTGCAAACCGTAGAAAACGGGCGAGGTGGGCGCGGGAAAACGCCGTTGGTTGACGACGCAACAGCTCCCCGCCTGACCGCCGGTCAGCTCAGCCGGACGCCGCCTTCCGGGCGACCGCGAAGACGCGCCGGAAGGGAAACACCGTGCCGTGGGGGCCCGCCGGGTACGCGGCGCGCAGCGCCTCGGCGTACTCCGCGACGAACGCCGCGCTCGCCTCCGGATCGTCCGCGAGGGCGGTCAGGACCGGCCGCAGGGCCGTGCCCTTCACCCAGTCGAGCACGGGGTCCTCGCCGTGCAGGATCTGAAGGTACGTCGTCTCCCACACGTCGGCCTCGCAGCCCTGCGCGGCGAGGCGGGCGAGGTACTCCCGCGGCTCCAGTACGGCCGCGGCGCGTTCGCCCGCCCGGCCCAGCCGGCCGCGCCAGCGCGGGGATTCACGCAGGGCGGCCAGGGCGGTGTGACTGGGCGCGGAGAAGTTGCCCGGCACCTGGAAGGCGAGGGTCCCGCCGGGGGTGAGCGCGTCCAGCCAGACCGGGAAGCGGTCGGCGTGGTCCGGGACCCACTGGAGCAGGGCGTTCGAGACGATCACGTCGTACGTCGACGCGCCGGGCGCCCAGGTCGCTGCGTCGGCGGGCTCGAAGTCCAGGAGCGGACGCGCGTACGCCCGGGCCCGCTCCAGCATCTCGGGCGCGTTGTCGTAGCCCGTGACATGGGCGGCGGGCCAGCGGTCGGCGAGCAGTGCGGTGACGTTGCCGGCGCCGCAGCCGAGGTCGGCGACGCGGGTGGGGGCGGGGGCGTCGACGCGGGCCAGGAGGTCGAGGAAGGGCCGCGTGCGGTGGCCGGCGTGACGGAGGTACTGACGGGGGTCCCAGATCGGTCGTACGGTCATGTGGGGCAGCCTCACTGCGAAAGTTTCTTGATGTCAAGAGACTCGACACCAAGAGACTTCATGTCGACAGACCAACTACACTGATCGGCATGGAGGACGAGGTCGACCGACTGGTCGCTGCATGGCGCCGCGAGCGCCCCGACCTCGACGTGGAACCACTCGAGGTGCTCAGCCGCGTCTCCAGACTCGCCCGCCACCTCGACCGCGCCCGCCGCATCGCCTTCTCCGAGCATCAGCTCGAGCCGTGGGAATTCGACGTGCTCACGTCACTGCGGCGCGCCGGGGACCCGTACCAGCTCTCGCCGGGCCAGCTGCTGACGCAGACCCTCGTCACCTCGGGCACCATGACCAACCGCATCGACCGGCTCGCCAAGAAGGGGCTCGTCGAGCGGCTGCCCGATCCCAGCGACCGGCGCGGCGTGCTCGTACGGCTCACGGCCGAGGGACGCGATCGCGCGGACCAGGCGCTCGCCGGGCTGCTCGCGCAGGAGCGGGCGATCCTCAGTGAGCTCTCCCGGTCACAGCGCGGCGAACTGGCCGGGCTGCTACGCCAGTTGACCGCCCCGTTCGACAACATCCCGGGTTAGGTCGGCCGGACCGACGCCCGCGCGGCGCGCGAGGGCGACGGCGGCGAGCGTCGAGTGGACGCCGAGCTTGCCCAGTACGTTCTGCATGTGCGTGCGGACGGTGTGCGGGGAGAGGAAGAGCCGTTCGGCCACGGCCTTGCGGCCGAGCCCGGCCACCATGCAGCGCAGCACCTCGCGCTCGCGCGGAGTCAGCGACTCCACCAGCCGCTCGCTCTCGGTGCGGTGCTTGCGGGCGGCCGTCAACTCCCGCAGTACGCCGGTGAGGAGGGCCGGGGGCAGGTGCGTCTCGTCGCGCAGTACGCCGCGGATGACGGCCAGCAGGCGTTGCAGCGAGCAGTCCTTGGCCACCCAGCCGGCGGCCCCGGCCTGGAGGGCGAGGGCGGCGCGGCGCGGGTCGTCCTTCTCCGCCAGTACGACCGAGCGGACGGCGAGCTGCCCGGTCCGCACGCCCGCGACCAGGGATATGCCGTCCACCGGGCTGTCCCCGCCCTGCTCGGGCACCTCGACGGCGCGGGCGGGCGGCACGGCTGAGGCGCCGAGGTCGGCGTCGACGAGCATCACGTCGAATCTGCGGCCCTCCGCCGCCGCCCGCTCCAGCGCGCGCAGGGCGGCCGGGCCGCTGCCGGCCGCGGCCACGTCGACGTCGGGCTCCGCTGCGAGGGCCGCGGCGAGCGACTCGGCGAAGATGCGGTGATCGTCCACCACCAGTACCCGGATACGAGCCACAGACACCCCCATGCCGCGTAGGTCCCGAGCGGTCCCCCCTGGACCCCCGGGGAGGCGGACCGTGTGCGGGTACGGCGTCCGGGGCGGGGAGTGCCAGCCGCACGGCCGCCGCCGTGACGCACTGACCACTGCCCGCACCCGGACGACGTACCCGACCGTCTCGCCCCCTGATCGAGCACCGGCCCCCACCGGCGCTCTGCTTCAGCGTACGGGCGGGGGCGGGGAGCGGAAGGTTATTCACAGAACTGATGGGCTGCGGTGTTTAAGGTGAGGCTCATGTTTCGCATTGAGACAGAAGTCGACAGAGAACGACGTGCTGTGTTGGGCGAACGTCTGGACCACACCAACGCCGGGCGCTCGGCGGCGATGGCCGCACTGCGGGGGACCCCGGCGGAGGACGAAGTTCCACTCCAGGTCTGGGCGTTGGATCAGGAGAGCGGCGAACTGGTGGCGGGGCTCGACGGTTTCACATGGGGCCACTGGCTGCACGTGGGCCTGCTGTGGGTGGCGGACGCGCACCGGGGCGCGGGGCTGGGGTCCCGGCTGCTGGCGCGGGCCGAGTCGACGGCCCGCGAGGAACGGGGGTGCGGATACGCGCGGCTGGAGACGTGGGAGTTCCAGGCGCCGGAGTTCTACCGGAAGCTGGGCTACGAGGTCGTCGGCCGCGTCGAGGACTATCCGCCGGGGGTGACGGAGTACATCCTGACGAAGCGGCTCGGGTGAAGCGGGGGCGAGGCGCCGGGAAGGACCGGGCCTCGCGCCCCGGCTGCGGCCGGGGCGCGGTGGCGAGAGGCCCCCGCCTCACGCCGAGCGGTGTGCGCCGCGGGACGGCACGGCGGGGAAGACACGGGGCGGGGCGAGGCCGGCCGCCTCGAACGCCGCCCCGACCGACTTCGTGACCGTGCCCGCCGCCGGCGACTCCACCAGGACGATCGCCGAGCCGCCGAACCCGCCCCCGGTCATCCGCGCCCCCAGCGCCCCCGCCGCGTTCGCCGTCTCCACCACGAGGTCCAGCTCCGCGCACGAGACCCGCAGGTCGTCACGGAGCGACGCGTGGCCCTCGGTCAGCAGCGGGCCCACCGCGCGCGGCGCGCCCGCGTCCAGGTGGGCGATCACCCGCTCCACGCGGTGGTTCTCCGTCACCACGTGGCGTACGCAGCGGCGGGTCCGCTCGTCGGACAGCGACGCCAGCGCCTGTCCGAGTCCCGCGTACGGCACGTCGCGCAGCGCCGCCACCCCCAGCGCCCGGGCGCCCGCCTCGCATCCCTCGCGCCGCTCGGCGTACGCGCCGTCGCCCAGCGCGTGCTGGACGCGCGTGTCGACGACCAGGAGTTCCAGGCCGTGCGCCGACAGGTCGAACGGGACCTGTCGGCGCGCGAGGTTCCGGGTGTCCAGGTGCAGCGCGTGGCCCTCCGTGCAGCAGGCCGACGCCGTCTGGTCCATGACCCCGCAGGGCACGCCGACGAACGCGTTCTCGGCACGTTGCGCGAGCACCGCGAGTTCGGCTCCGGAGAGCCCCAGCGCGTACAGGTCGTTCAGGGCGAGGGCCGTGACCACCTCCAGCGCGGCGGACGACGAGAGCCCGGCGCCCGTCGGCACCGTCGACGTGAGGTGCAGGTCCGCGCCCCCGACGGCGTGGCCCGCCTCGCGCAGGGCCCACACCACACCGGCCGGGTACGCCGCCCACCCGCCGCCGGCGAGCGGCGGCGCCAGTGCGTCGACGCGCAGCTCGACGACGCCGCCGTCGATGTCCGCCGAGTGCAGCCGCAGCACGCCGTCGTCGCGCCGGGCGACCGCGGCGACCGCCGTGTGGGGCAGGGCGAGCGGCATCACGAAGCCGTCGTTGAAGTCGGTGTACTCGCCGATGAGGTTGACCCGGCCGGGCGCCGCCCACACTCCGTCGGGTGCGGCGCCGTACAGCGCGGTGAACGCCCGCGCGACGGCGTCTGCGTCGGTCATACGTCCCGTTCCTCCCTGCGGGCGAACGCCCAGGCGTCCGCGACGATGCCCGCGAGGTCCGCGCGGGACGGCTTCCAGCCGAGCTTCTCGCGCGCCGTCTCGGCGGAGGCGACGAGCACGGCGGGGTCGCCGGCGCGGCGCGGCGCGGAGGTCTCGGGGATCGGGTGCCCGGTGACCTCGCGCACGGTCTCCACGACCTCGCGGACCGAGAAGCCGTTGCCGTTGCCGAGGTTGCAGATCAGGTGCGTGCCCGCCTCGGCCGCCTCCAGCGCCAGCAGGTGGGCCTCGGCGAGGTCGGCGACGTGGATGTAGTCGCGGACGCAGGTGCCGTCCGGGGTCGGGTAGTCGTCGCCGTACACCGCGATCGACTCGCGCCGGCCCTGCGCGACCTGGAGGACGAGCGGGATGAGGTGCGACTCGGGGTCGTGGCGCTCGCCGCAGCTCCCGTAGGCGCCGGCGACGTTGAAGTAGCGCAGCGAGACGGCCGCCAGGCCGTGGGCGGTGCTCTCGCCGCTGATCATGTGGTCGACGGCCAGCTTGGACGCGCCGTACGGACTGGTCGGCGCGGTCGGCGCGGTCTCCGTGACGGGCGTGGAGAGCGGCTCCCCGTACGTCGCCGCCGTCGAGGAGAAGACCAGCTTGCGGACGCCCGCGTCCCGCATCGCGGCGAGCAGCGCCATCGTCCCGCCGACGTTGTTCGTCCAGTACTTCTCGGGGTCGGCGACGGACTCGCCGACCTGGGAGAACGCGGCGAAGTGCAGGACGCCGTCGTACGAGGGGTCGAGCCAGCGCGCGGCGTCCTGGACGCGGCCCTCGACGAACTCCGCGCCGGCCGGGACGCCCTCGCGGAAGCCGGTGGAGAGGTCGTCGAGGACGGTCACCTCGTGGCCGGCCTCCAGGAGGTGGGCGGCGACCACGCTGCCGACGTATCCCGCGCCACCGGTGACCAGGTACTTGTGCTGACTCACTCGCTCGCTACCTCTCTCAGTCGCGCTGCCGCGGTCTCCGGCGGCACATCGTTGATGAACACATTCATGCCGGATTCGGAACCCGCGAGAAACTTCAGCTTTCCCGAAGTACGTCGGACGGTGAAGAGCTCGAGGTGCAGCCCGAACTCGGGTGCGAACTCCGAAGGGCCGAACGGGGCCTGGTGCCAGGCGGAGATGTACGGCGTCGGCGGCTCACCGGGGCCGAAGATCCGGTCGAACCTGCGCAACAGTTCCAGATAGATCCGTGGGAACTCTGTGCGCGCGTCGTCGTCGAGGGCCGGCAGGTCGCGCACGCGCCGCTTCGGGTAGAGGTGCACCTCGTACGGCCAGTGCGCGGCGTACGGCACGAACGCCACCCAGTGTTCGCCCTCCAGGACGACCCGGGTGCCCTCGGCGCGCTCGCGCGCCACGACGTCGTCGAAGAGGTTGCGGCCGGTCTCGGCCAGGTGCGCGGCCGCGGAGCGCAGCATCAGGTCCGTGCGCGGGGTGACGAAGGGGTAGGCGTAGATCTGGCCGTGCGGGTGGCCGAGGGTGACGCCGATCTCCACGCCCCGGTTCTCGAAGCAGAACACCTGCCGGACGCCCGGCAGCCCCGCCAGCTCCCTCGTCCTGTCGGTCCACGCCTCCAGGACCAGACCGGCCCGTTCCTCGGTGAGGTCGGCGAAGGACGCGTCGTGGTCGGAGGTGAAGCAGACCACTTCGCAGCGTCCGGCGTCCCCGGCGAGGGAGGGGAAGCGGTTCTCGAAGACGGCCACGTCGTAGGAGGCTGCCGGGATCTCGCTGTGCCGGCCCGCGCCCGACGGGCACAGCGGGCACTCGTCGGCGGGCGGGTGGTAGGTGCGGCCCTGGCGGTGCGAGGCGATGGCGACGTGGTCGCCGAGGAGCGGGTCGCGGCGGATCTGCGAGGTGGTGGCGACCGGGTCGAGCGGGCGCGGGTCCACGGCGTCGCGCACGGCGTCGTCGCGGGCGTCGTAGTAGAGCAGCTCCCGGCCGTCGGCCAGCCGGGTCGACGTCTTCTTCACGCGCGGGCTCCTCACACCACATCCAACATAAACAAACACAACTAACCACGAGCCAACAGTCCAGTCAACGCACAGGCCAGCCGCGTTCCATCACGATCAAACAAAGAACACCACCAGAAGTATTCAGTTTCGCTACCCGGACGCGTAGGTTCCGTCTCGATCCGTGTCCCCGACGAAGACGAAGCAGGTCTCCATGCACTACCTGGCCGAAGGGCTACGGCTCCCCACCAACGGGCTCGATTACACGATTCTGGCGATCTACTTCGCCGTGGTCCTGGGCATCGGGTTCGCCGCCCGGGCCAGCGTGAAGACCAGCCTCGACTTCTTCCTCTCGGGCCGGTCCCTGCCGGCCTGGGTCACCGGGCTCGCGTTCGTCGCCGCCAACCTGGGCGCCACCGAGATCCTCGGCATGGCCGCCACCGGCGCGCAGTACGGCGTGGCCGTCGTCCACTGGTACTGGATCGGCGCCATCCCCGCCATGGTCTTCCTGGGCCTGGTGATGATGCCCTTCTACTACGGCTCGAAGGTCCGGTCGGTCCCCGAGTTCCTGCTCCAGCGCTTCGACAAGTCGGCGCACCTGCTGAGCTCGGTCCTCTTCGCCTTCGCCGCCATCCTCATCGCCGGCGTGAACCTCTACGCCCTGTCGATCGTCGTCGAGGCGCTGCTGGGCTGGCCGCAGTGGATATCGATCGTCGTCGCCGGCTTCTTCGTCCTCGCGTACATCACGGTCGGCGGGCTCTCCTCGGCGATCTACAACGAGGTGCTCCAGTTCTTCGTGATCCTCGCCGCGCTGATCCCGCTCACCGTCCTCGGCCTGAAGCGCGTCGGCGGCTGGGACGGCCTGACCGGCTCGCTGGAGGCCAGTCACGGCGACGAGTTCCTGACCGCCTGGGGCGGTACGGGCATAGGCGACGCCAACCCGCTCGGCGCCAACTGGCTGACGATCGTCCTCGGCCTCGGCTTCGTGCTCTCCTTCGGCTACTGGACGACCAACTTCGCCGAGGTGCAGCGCGCCCTGTCGGCGAAGAACCTCTCCGCCGCGAAGCGCACGCCGCTGATCGCCGCCTTCCCCAAGATCTTCATCGTGTTCCTGGTGATGATCCCGGGCCTGGTCGCCGCCGTGATCGTGCCGAAGATCGGCACCGCGGGCTCGGACCTGACGTACAACGACGCCATCCCGCTGCTCATGCAGGAGCTGCTGCCCAACGGCGTGCTGGGCATCGCGGTGACCGGTCTGCTGGCCGCGTTCATGGCGGGCATGGCGGCGAACGTGTCGTCGTTCAACACCGTCTTCACCAGCGACATCTGGGCGAAGTACGTGAAGCCCGGCCGCGACGACGCGTACTACCTGCGCTTCGGCCGGCTGATCACGGCGATCGGCGTGCTGGCCTCCATCGGCACGGCCTTCATCGCGTCCAGCTTCTCCAACATCATGAGCTACCTCCAGACGCTCTTCTCCTTCTTCAACGTCCCGATGTTCGTGGTCTTCATCATCGGCATGTTCTGGAAGCGGGCCTCGATGAAGTCCGGCGTCTGGGGTCTGGTCGCGGGCACCGGAGCCGCGATGGTGAACTACTTCTGGATCTACAAGCAGGGGATCGTCGACATCCCGACCGACCAGGGCGCCAACTTCGTCTCCGCGATCGTCGGCTTCGTCGCGGGCGCGGTCGTCATGGTCGTCGTCACCCTCTTCACCGCGCCGAAGCCGGAGGCGGAGCTGGCGGGCCTGGTGTACGGCACGCGCTCCCCGGGTCTCGACGAGCCGCCCGCCGAGGGCGACGACGCGTGGTACCGCAAGCCCGCCCTGCTCGGCTGGGGCGCGATCGTCGTCGCCGCCCTGTGCTACGTCCCGTACTCCTTCTGACCGGAGGCCAGAACATGTCCGAACTGCATCACGAAGTCTCCGCACTGGAGCGCAAGTCCGCCACGGCGGCCCGCCTGTTCGACATCCGGCGCATCATCGGCGGCCTGTTCGTCGTCTACGGCGTGATCGTCACGATCGCCGGACTGACCGCGTCCGACGCGGATCTGAAGAAGGCGCAGGACATCAACATCAACCTGTGGACGGGGCTGGCCATGCTGGCGCTCGGCCTCTTCTTCCTGGTCTGGCTGAAGCTGCGCCCGATCGCCGCGCCCGCGGCGGAGCCCGGCGAGTAGCCCGGCCCGCTCCCCGAAGGGCTGTCCCGGAGGGCTGTCCCCGAGGTGGGGTCAGCCCTCCTGTGACGCACGGTCCAGCAGCCCCGTGCGGGCCGCGAGCGCCGCCGCCTCCAGACGGGAGCCGACGCCGAGCTTCATCAGGACCCGCTGGACGTGCGTACGGGCGGTACTCGGCGCGATGCCCATGCCGGCAGCGATCAGCCGGGTGTCCTCGCCGTCCGCGACCCGCATCAGGACCTCTACCTCGCGCGGCGTCAGCATCCGCAGCAGCCGCCGGCCCTCGTCGTCGGGCTGCGCCGCGGGGTTCAGCAGCTCGGCGAACGCGTCCTGGAGGAGCTGCGGCGCCACCGCCGCCTCCCCCGCGCGCGCCTTCACCATCGCGCGCTCGACACCCTCGATGCGCTCGTCGTGGCGTACGTAACCGGACGCTCCGGCGGCCAGGGCGGCGGCGATGCCGCGCGGGCTCGGCACCGGGCCGAGCACGACGACGGCCACCTGCGGCCGTTCACGCTTGATCCGGACGATGGGGTCGAAGACCCCCGCCTCGGCGGGGGACGCCGTACCGAAGAGGCAGACCTCCGGAGCCCTGCTGACGACCAGTTCCGCCGCCCCCGAGGTCGGGGCGGCCGCAGCGAGCACCCGGTGCCCGCGCAGCTTGAGCGCCGAGGCGAGCGCCTCGGCGAGCAATCGGTGGTCGTCGACCACCATGAGCCGCACGCCCATGCAAACCCCCCATACCCCGGCCCCTGGAGCTGGCCCCCCGGCCCTCCTGACCCGGCAAGCTACACGCTTGTTCGAGGTTGCGCGCCCCCTACCGGCGAGAAGCCCCTCGGATTGTCGAATTCCACGCGATTCAGGACTACTTGCCGGGCCGGTGTGGGAAAGGGACGGCCCCGGCAGTGGAGTTGCCACTGCCGGGGCCGCCGCGAGCCGTGCGCCGGACGCGTCAGCGCGCGCCGAAGCCGATCGCCAGGTAGCGCTTGAAGCCGGGGCGCTCCTGGCCCATCAGGCGCGTCGCCATGAACAGACGCCCGTCGGCGTACCGGAACTCGGCGGCGTCCACCGTGAAGCTCGTCGCCACCTCGCGCACCGCCCGGTCGGCCGGGGCCTCCAGCAGCAGCGTCTGCTGGAGGGAACCGCCGTCGATGCTCACGACCTGGCCGCCCTTGTCATACGGCGGGTACTTGTAGGCGATCACGTTGCCGCCGTCCATCCGGACGGGGTGCATCGTGTAGCGGTCGCCCGCGTCGGCGCGGTCGCTGGTGAGCTTGCCGGTGGCAAGGTCGAAGGAGACGATCTCGTTCGTCCGGCCGCCCTCGCTGCCGCCCTCGTGCTCCTCGGTCGGCACGTAGATCTTGCCGTTGCCGACGACGACCTTGGTGCAGCCCTCGGTGTCCCGGCACCGCGGCGCGTACTTCTCGGCGTCGGCCGCGATCCTGGCGCGCAGCTTGCCGGTCTTCTCGTCGATCGAGAAGAAGTCGGACACGCCGCTGCCGTCGCCCGCGGTGTCGCCGACGTCGGCGGCGGCCACCAGCGGCTTGGTGGAGACGATGCTCGCCTGGTCGACGCCGCTGGGCATCTTGTACTTCGCCAGCGGCGCGCCGGTCTTCGGGTTCAGGTACTCGATGGAGAGCTGCGGGGCGCTGATCGACCCGCAGCTGCGGACCGTGGCCAGTCCCTCCCCGCCGGCGTAGCCGACGTCGCGGCACTGTTCGGCGTTGGGCTTCGGCTGCCAGCGGACCTTTCCGGTGGCGACGTCGAAGGCGGCGCCGCCCCGGGTGCCGCCGACGCCGACCGCGTCGCCGCCGATCGTGATCTCGCTGAAGGTGATCTTGTCGTCACCGTCCTTGACCGACTTCTGCCACACCAGCTTGCCCGTGCCGATGTCGATCACGCCGACCTCGGTGCACGGCGCGTACGTCGCCCCCGAGGGCATCGGCCCGGCGAACAGCACCGCGGTCCTGTTGTCCTTGGTGACGTGCGGCGAGGCCGCGCAGACCTGGCCCGAGAGCGGGATCGACCAGAGCTCGGTGCCCTTGTCGAGGTCATGGCCCACGACCTCGTTGAGACCGCTCTTGACGTACGCCTTGTCGGTGATCCAGGAGCCGTTGACCCCGGCGACCGAGTCCGTCACCTTCGGTGCGGGTAGCTGGAAGAGGACCTTGGCGCCGGCGTTGGCCGGCTTCTCCTCCTTGCCCGCGCCGTCGGGGGCGGGCTTGGCGTCGCCGCCGCCACCGCCGCCGCCGGTGGCACCTGCGGTGGTGTTGCGGCCGGGGTCGTCCTGGCCGCCTCCGTCGCCGGACGCGTACCAGACGCCGAAGCCGACGATCAGCGCCACCGCGACCACCGCCGCGACGACGATCGCCGTAGTGCTGTTGATCTTCTTCCCACCGCCGCCGCCCTGCGGGGGCATGCCCTGCGGGTAGCCGTACGGAGGCTGCTGCTGCCCGTACGGACCGGGCTGGCCGGGCTGGCCCGGGTAGCCGTAACCGGGCTGGTGGGCGGGCTGACCGGGCTGGGCCGGGTAGCCGTAGCCCGGCTGCTGGGCAGGGGGCGTCTGCGGGTAGCCGTAACCCGGCTGGTCGGCGGGCGGGGGCGGAGTCGGGGCGCCGAAGCCGCCCGCGGGCGGGGGCGTCGGAGCGCCGAACCCGCCCTGCGGGGGCTCGTTCGGCGGCGGGGGCGGTGGCTGTGTCATGGCGTGCGTACCTCGGGAGAAGGGGAATCGAAGACGGGGAAGAGGACCCGGAACTCAGTCACCGGCCGTCACTTGCCGAAGACCATCATGGTCTTCGTCTCCTTCTCCTCCTCGTCGTTGGAGGCGCTGACGCGGGACGCGACGACGTACAGCCGGCCGCCCTCGTAGGCGATCTTCGTGCTGAAGAAGCCGTTCTCGATCTCGGCGGTCGACTGCGGGTTCTGCATCAGCGTCTTCGGCTTGCCGCCCGACGGGGCGATGGTGGCGAGTGCGCCCGCCTTGTCGTACGACGCGTCGATGTGGACCAGGACGTCACCGCCCTCCATCTTCAGCGGCATCATGGGGCGCTCGCCCTTGGAGCGCCACTTCGGCTTGCCGGTGTCGAGGTTGAAGGCGACGACCTCGTTGCTGCGCTCCAGGCCGCTCGACTGCTCGGCGGTCGCCATGTAGAAGGAGTTCGCGTCGGCGGCGACGCCGGTGCACCCTTCGAGGTTGCGGCCGAAGATGACGAAGCTGCCGCCGCACTGGGGCTGGAACTTGTCCTTGCCGCCGTCGATCTCCGAGCGCAGCTTGCCCTTGTCGGTCAGGGCGATGACGCTCCACTTCTTCTTCTCGCGCTCCTGCACGGACACCACGAGCGGGGAGACGGAGTAGACCCTGTCGACCTGCCAGCCCTTGGCCAGCGGGTAGCTCCACCTGACCTTGCCGGTGGCCGGGTCGTGCTCCTGGATCCGCTCGTGGTTCTTGGCGGCCTCGCCGGTGGAGCAGGCGGCGGCTGCGATCAGCTTGGCGCTGCTGGTGAAGGCGTACGGCTGGCACTCACCGGGGAGCTTGCCCCACAGGACCTTGCCGTCCTTCAGGCTGTAGGCGGTGGAGTGACCGGTACGCCCGGCGATGACGGTGTCGCCGCTGACGGCGATCGTGATGTCGGAGAGCAGGTCGAACAGCCCCTCCTTCTTCACCTCGGCCTTCCAGCCCGCCTTGCCCGTCTTGAGGTCGACCATCTGCAGCTGGCTGCACTTGGCCTTGTCGGTGGTGCCGTCCTTGACGCCGATGACGATCTTGCCGTCTTCGGCGGCCCGGACGGGCGCCGCGCAGATCTGGGTGGAGAGCGGAAGGCTCCACTTCTCCTTGCCGTCGGTCGTGTCGTAGGCGGCGACCTTCTTGTACATCGCCTTGACGACGAGGCCGTCGGTGAACCACGGGCCGTAGACGTCGGCGCCGTTGCGCGGCAGGTCCACGTCGTTCTTCTGGAGCCACAGGACCTTGGACTCGCCCGACTGGCGCCCGGCGTTGAGGTCGTCGCCCGCGTCGCGGTCACCGGTCGGTTCGCCGCCGGTGTCGCCGGTGGGCAGGCCGCCGCCCTGCTTGGCGTCGCTGCTGCCCCCGGCGACGGGCCTCTTCTTCTTGCCGCCGCCGTCGTCGCTGGTGGCGATGTAGACGCCGCCGGCGACGACGAGGACCGCGGCGAGGGCCGCGCCGATGATGACCGCGGTCTTGCCCTTGAAGGGGCCGCCGCCGCTGCCGCTGCCCGGAGCGGGCGCGCCCGGGTAACCGCCGTAGGGACCCGGCTGCTGCTGCCCGTACGGGCCGGGCTGCTGACCGTAGGGACCGGGCTGCTGACCGTACGGTCCGGGCTGCTGCTGGCCGTACGGGCCAGCCTGGCCGGGCTGTTGACCCGGCTGGCCCGGGTAGCCGTACCCGGGCTGCGGCGCCTGCTGCGGCGCCTGCGGGTAGCCGTATCCGGGCTGCGCCGGGGGCTGCTGCGGCTGCGCGGCCGGCGGGGCCGGCGGCATCTGCGGCGGCTGGGCAGGCGGCTGGGGCGGCTGGGGCGGCTGCTGCCGGGGGTCCTGGGGGGCTCCGAAGCCGCCCTGCGGCGGCTGGTTGGGCGGCTGAGACATCAGCGCTTACCTCTTCACACGAGACCGCCGCCCGTTCGGTCTCCCCCGCAATTCCGGCGGCGCAACACCCCCGGAAAGGAGCGAATCGGGCTTGAGCCCCGCAGTTCTACGACAGTCGAGCGGGGCTTCTTTCTATCACTTGGGGCCCCGCGAACCAGGGCCCGGTCCGCCCCTGTTCCCAAGGGAGGACCGGCCCGTGACGCGCTCGTTATGCGGCTTCACACATCGGCTACGCGTCCTCGGCGAGTTCCATCCAGCGCATCTCCAGCTCGTCGCGCCCGGCGACGAGCTCGCGCAGTTCGGCGTCGAGCAGGGCCACCTTCTCGAAGTCCGTGGCGTTGTCGGCGATTTGGGCGTGCAGCTTCGTCTCCTTGTCGGAGAGCTTGCCGAGCTGGCGCTCGATCTTCTGCATCTCCTTCTGGGCGGCGCGCGCGTCACCGGACGCCTTCTTCTTCGCGGGCGCGGCCGGGGCGGGCGCGGGGGCCGCGGAGTCGATCGCCTGCTGCCTGCGCTCCAGGTACTCGTCGATGCCGCGCGGCAGGTTGCGCAGCGTCCGGTCGCCCAGCAGCGCGTACACCTTGTCCGTGGTCCGCTCGATGAAGAACCGGTCGTGCGAGATGACGACCATCGACCCGGGCCAGCCGTCCAGCAGGTCTTCGAGCTGCGTCAGCGTCTCGATGTCGAGGTCGTTGGTCGGCTCGTCGAGGAACAGCACGTTGGGCTCGTCCATCAGCAGCCGCAGGATCTGCAGCCGCCGCCGCTCACCGCCGGACAGGTCGCCGACGGGCGTCCACTGCTTCTCCTTGGTGAAGCCGAACTGCTCGCACAGCTGGCCCGCCGTCATCTCGCGGCCCTTGCCGAGGTCCACCCGGTCCCGGACGCGCTGCACGGCTTCCAGCACGCGCAGCTTCGGATCGAGTTCGCCGACCTCCTGCGAGAGGTACGCGAGCTTCACCGTCCTGCCGACGACGACCTTGCCGGCGACCGGCTGGGCGTCGCCCTGGGTGCGCGACGCCTCGGCCAGGACGCGCAGCAGCGACGTCTTGCCCGCGCCGTTGACGCCGACGAGGCCGACGCGGTCGCCGGGACCGAGCTGCCATGTCAGGTGCTCGAGGAGCACCTTCGGCCCGGCCTGGACGGTGACGTCCTCGAGGTCGAAGACCGTCTTGCCGAGGCGGGAGTTGGCGAACTTCATCAGCTCGGAGGTGTCGCGCGGCGGCGGCACGTCGGCGATGAGCTCGTTGGCCGCCTCCACGCGGAAGCGCGGCTTCGACGTACGGGCCGGAGCGCCGCGGCGCAGCCACGCCAGCTCCTTGCGGACCAGGTTCTGCCGCTTGGTCTCCTCGGTCGCGGCGATGCGTTCGCGCTCGGCGCGGGCGAAGACGTAGTCGGAGTAACCGCCCTCGTACTCGTGGACGGCGCCGCGCTGCACGTCCCACATGCGGGTGCAGACCTGGTCGAGGAACCAGCGGTCGTGGGTGACGCAGACGAGCGCGGAACGGCGGACCTGGAGGTGCTGGGCGAGCCAGGCGATGCCCTCGACGTCGAGGTGGTTGGTGGGCTCGTCGAGGACCAGCAGGTCCTGCTCCTCGATGAGCAGCTTGGCGAGCGCGATACGGCGGCGCTCACCGCCCGACAGCGGCCCGATGACGGTTTCGAGCCCGTGCTCGAAGCCGGGCAGGCTGAGCCCGCCGAACAGGCCGTTCAGTACGTCGCGGATCTTGGCGGTGCCGGCCCACTCGTGGTCCGCGAGGTCGCCGATGATCTCCTGGCGGACGGTCGCGGTGGGGTCGAGCGAGTCGTGCTGGGTGAGGACGCCCAGACGCAGGCCGCCGTTGTGCGTGATGCGGCCGCTGTCGGCCTCCTCCAGCTTGGCGAGCATCCGGATGAGGGTCGTCTTGCCGTCGCCGTTACGGCCGACGACGCCGATCCGGTCGCCCTCCGACACGCCGAGGGACACGCCGTCGAGCAGGGCACGGGTGCCGTACACCTTGCTGACTGCCTCGACATTGACCAGGTTGACGGCCATGGGTGCGCGCTCCAGGGACGGGAAAGGGACAGACGCTCAAGCGTAGTCGCCCGCCGGACCCCTCCGACGCCCACCCGGTGCGCCGGGCCTCCCGCCCCCGCCTCAGACGGCCCGCGCCGCCCGCGGGAGTCGCCCCGCCGTCTCGACCAGCAGCCAGCCCGCGAGGGCCAGCAGCACCGCCGCGGGAGCGCTGATCCGTACGGCGACGAGGACGGCCGTACGCCCCTCCAGCAGCCCCCCGAACCCGACCATCGAGAGCCCGAGGACCCCGAGCAGGCTCAGCGTGACGCCGAGGGCCGCCGCAGGGCCCGCGAGTCGCCCGGGAGCGGCCGGGGGCCGACTGCCCGGCGCGGGCCGCTCGAAGGTCCGGAACGCCGCCACGCACAGCGCGGTCAGCCCCGCCGCCACCGCGAAGCGCACCGGTACCTGCGCCCACCAGGCGGCGCTCGCCGGCGCGGGCAGCGGCAGGTCCAGGGCGAGCATCGCGCCGTAGACGCCGAGCATCGCCGTCAGGTGCCACAGGAACGCCGTCATGGCCACACCGTTCGCGGCCACGACGCCGCGCCAGACGCGCGGGCGCGCGACCAGGCGCGCACCGGGACCGCGCAGCAGCTCGACCGCGCCGACCAGCCACAGCCCGTGGGCGAGCAGGGCCAGCGTGGGCGGAGCCATGTTGCTGACCTTCTCGCCCGGCATGCCCACCATGCTCAGCGGATACGGCCCGAGGGCGACCAGCGCGGCCGCGGCGGCCAGCCCGCCGGCGGCGAGCACGGCGGGCCTGCCGATGCGCCCGTCGGCGCGCAGGAAGCCGAGCTGGTGGACGGCGAGCCACACGAAGGCGAAGTTGAGGAACTCGACGTACGGCACCCCGGCCGCGAAGCGCAGCACGTCGACCGCGGCGGCGGCGAGGGCGAGCCCGGCGAAGGCCCCCCAGCCGTGCCGCTCGTGCAGCTTCAGCAGGAGCGGCGTGAAGGCCACCATCGCCAGGTAGATGCCGATGAACCACAGCGGCTGGGCGACGAGCCGCAACGCGACCCCCGTGAGCCCGTCCCGCCCGCCGAGGACGAGCGCGGCGACGCCCCAGACCAGGACGAACACCATGGTCGGCCGCAGCAGCCGCTGGAGCCGGGCGCGCACGAACACGGAGTACACCGCCTCGTGCCTGCGGCTCAGGGACCGGTAGGAGAGCGCGTGCGAGAACCCGCCGACGAAGAAGAACACCGGCATGACCTGCAGCGCCCACGTGAGGATCTGGAGCTCCGGCAGGACGGCGAGGAGGTTCCCCACCTGCCCGTCGCCGGACACGGCGGCCATCAGCCAGTGGCCGGCGACGACCACGGCGAGCGAGGCGACGCGCAGCAGATCGACGTACCGGTCGCGCCCGGCGGGTGTCCGGCCGGCGAGCTCGCGCACACTGTTTCCCATGCGGGGTACGGTCTCGCCGCCGCCCGCCGGCCCGTAAGGGCTCCGGTACTCAGTCCCGGCTGAGTACGTCGACGACCGTCGCGCCCACCGCCGGGGACCGGGCGACCCGAGCCGTGCGGCAGGTGCCCGAGGCGACGAGGGCCGCCGCGACCGTCTCGGCGGCCTCCGCGTCCTTCGCCAGGAACGCCGTGGTCGGGCCCGACCCCGACACCAGGCCCGCCAGTGCGCCCGCCTCGGTGCCCACCGCGAGGGTGGCGGCGAGGGAGGGGCGCAGGGACAGGGCCGCCGGCTGGAGGTCGTTCACCAGGGCCCCGGCCAGCGCCGCCGCGTCACCCGTGCGCAGGGCGTCCAGCAGCACCGGGGAGGCCGTGGGGGCCGGAACACCGGTGCCGGCCGTCAGGCGGTCGAACTCCCCGTACACGGCGGGCGTCGAAAGACCGCCGTCCGCCACCGCGAACACCCAGTGGAACGCCCCGCCCACCTCGATCGTGGACAGTTTCTCCCCGCGACCGGTCCCCAGCGCGGCCCCGCCCACGAGACTGAACGGCACGTCACTGCCCAGCTCGGCGCAGATGTCCAGCAGCTCGCTCCGCGACGAGCCCGTCCCCCACAGCCTGTCGCACGCCAGCAGCGCGCCCGCGCCGTCCGCGCTGCCGCCCGCCATGCCGCCCGCGACCGGGATGTCCTTCTCGATGTGCAGGTGCACGTCCGGCGACAGGCCGTGCCGCGCGGCCAGCGCGACGGCGGCCCGGGCGGCCAGGTTCGTGACGTCGAGGGGGACCTGGCCGGCGTCCGGCCCCGAGCAGGTGACGCGCAGCGATTCCGACGGCGTGGCGGTGACCGTGTCGTAGAGGCCCACCGCGAGGAAGACGTTCGCGAGGTCGTGGAAGCCGTCCGGCCGCGCCCCGCCGACCGCCAGCTGCACGTTGACCTTCGCCGGTACCCGGACCGTGACCGTCATGCTCCTGCTCCCTTGTGCTCGGCGATACGCGCGAACTCCTCCACCGTCAGCATCTCGCCCCGTGCCTGCGGCGAGATGCCGGCCGCGACCAGCGCGGCCTCCGCCGCCGGGGCCGATCCGGCCCAGCCCGCGAGCGCGGCCCGCAGCGTCTTGCGGCGCTGGGCGAACGCCGCGTCGACCACCGCGAAGACCTCCGCCTTCGTGGCGGCGGTCTTGACGGGTTCGGCCCGCCGCACGAGCGACACCAGGCCCGAGTCGACATTGGGCGCGGGCCAGAAGACGTTGCGGCCGATCGCTCCGGCGCGCTTGACGTCGGCGTACCAGCACGCCTTCACCGAGGGCACGCCGTACACCTTGTTGCCGGGCCGGGCGGCGAGGCGGTCGGCGACCTCCGACTGGACCATCACCAGCGTCCGCTCGATGCTGGGGAAGCGCTCCAGCATGGTGAGCAGCACCGGAACGGCCACGTTGTACGGAAGGTTGGCGACCAGCGCGGTCGGCGGCGGCCCCGGCAGCTCGGTGACGTGCATCGCGTCGGAGTGCACCAGCGCGAACCGGTCGGCCCGCTCCGGCATCCGCGCCGCGATCGTGGCGGGCAGCGCGGCGGCGAGCACGTCGTCGATCTCCACGGCCACGACCCGCTCGGCCGCCTCCAGCAGCGCGAGCGTCAGCGACCCCAGCCCCGGCCCCACCTCGACGACCACGTCGTCGGCCCGCACCCCGGCCGTCCGCACGATCCGCCGGACCGTGTTGGCGTCGATGACGAAGTTCTGGCCGCGCTGCTTGGTCGGGCGTACGCCGAGCGCCGCCGCCAGCTCCCGGATGTCGGCGGGACCCAGCAGGTCGTGCGGGGAAGGCGTCTCAGAAGGCTCAGTGCTGCTCACCGCTCAAGCCTAAAGGCCCCCCGCCCCTCCACCCGACCCCAGCCATGTCCCACCGCCCACCCCACAGCACCCGAGGAGACGCCCCGGCACGGCGCCGACCCCAGAGCCCCCCGCCCCCGCACGGGGCCCGACCGAGCAACGCCCCCGCACCGGGCCCCGCCGCGCAGCGCCGCCCGCACCCGGCCCCGCCGCGCAGCCGGCTCACCCCCGCAGCCGCCCCCCGCAGTGCGGCCAAGGGCTGGCCCCCCGCTGCACGTACAGCTTCTTCGCCCGGTACGTCTGCTCCTCCGCGCTCGCCTCCTGCGGCCGCCCGCTCCCGCCCAGCGACTGCCACGTCCGCGTGTCGAACTGGTACAGCCCGCCGTAGTTCCCGGTCGCGTCCACCGCCCCCGGCCGCCCCCCGGACTCGCAGTGCGCGAGCCCGCTCCAGTTGAGCCCGTCGGCCCCGGCCACGGATGCCGGCTTCTCCTTGGTGCCGACCTTCACGAGCCGCGCGACCGGCTCCCGCGCGATCTCCTCCGCGATCCTCCTCGGCTGCTGCCGCACCCCGTTGACCGTACGCACGAAGTACGTCACCCGCCGCGACCCGACCTCGCCCGCCCGTTCCACGACCTCCGTGCCCTCGAAGAGCGTGGGGTCCTCGGTCCGCACCACGTCGAACGGGATCGGCTCCTCGCGCACTTCCTTCGCCCCCCGGATCCGCATCACGGTGACCGTCTGCCCGTCGCGCGGGAAGCTGCCGGACGGCACGGAGGTGGTGTCCTGGCCGCGCAGGCTGATGCCGGCCTCCGCCAGCGCCTCCCCGACGGTCGCGGCGTTCGTACGGATGGTGCGTTCACGGCCGTCCGCCATGAACGTCACGGTCCGCTCGGTGCGCACGTCCAGGCTGAGCCCGGCCCGCCCGATCCGCAGGGAGCGCGAGACGGAGAGGTACGCGCCCTCGGCGCGCACCCCGAGCTGGCGCAGTGCGCCCTCGACCGTGCGGGCGGTCGTCCAGACCCGGTGCCGCTGCCCGTCGAGGGTCAGCGTCACGGGACGGCCGTACCGCACCACGACCTCGTCGCCGCTGGAGAGTTCCGCGCCGGGGGCGGGGGCGACGAGGTCGTGCGCCCCCACCTGCACGCCCTCGTCCTCCAGCAGCTCGGTGACGTCGTCGGCGAAGGTGTGCATCGTGCGGGGTACGCCGTCGACGCTCAGCCTGACCGCCTTGTCGCTGGCGACGAAGGCCGAGGTGCCGCCGGCGAGGAACGCGACGACCAGCGCCTGCGGCACGAGCCGCCGCAGCGCCTCGGGCCGCTCGGCCCCCTTGCGCCGCCGGGCGGCCCGGCGGGCCTCCGCCCTGCCGCCGGCGCGCGCCTCACCCGCGCCGTCCCGCGCACCCTGGCGCGGCAGCCGGGCGTCCCGCAGCTCGTACGAGGCCGCGTACGTGTCGGCGCGGTGCCCCCCGCGCTCCCCGTACTCCCCCACCGCGACCCCGGCTCCGCCCCTGCCCGCGGCCTCAACCCGTGCCTCGGCCCCGGCTTCGGCCACGGGAACCGTCCCGGCCCTCTCCACCGCCCGGCGGCCGCTGCCACGCACCGCCCGGTGACTGCCCTGCGAATAACCCACGACGCTCCAGTAGTCCGGTCCGCCCCGATGACGCTGCGGCCCGGGACACTAGCGGAGCTGTCGTCACTCTCCAAAGCAACACGGCCACGAAGAGTGAACAGGCGGGGGGCGGGGAACGACCCGTCAGTAGTCGAACGCGCGGGCCGTGTTCGCCGCGAGCGCCCCGGCCAGAACGTCCTCCTCGATGCCCCGGACAGCGGCCATCGCGCGCACGGTGACCGGAATGAGGTAGGGCGCGTTGGGCCGTCCGCGGTACGGCGCCGGCGTCAGGAACGGCGCGTCCGTCTCCACGAGCACCAGCTCCAGCGGCGCGACGGCGAGCGCGTCCCGCAGCGGCTGCGCGTTCTTGAAGGTCATGTTGCCGGCGAAGGACATGTAGTAGCCCTTGCGCGCGCAGATCTCGGCCATGGCGGCGTCACCCGAGTAGCAGTGGAAGACGGTGCGCTCCGGAGCGCCCTCCTCCTCCAGGACGCGCAGCACATCGGCGTGCGCCTCCCGGTCGTGGATGACGAGCGCCTTGCCGTGGCGCTTGGCGATCTCGATGTGGGCCCGGAAGGACCGCTCCTGGGCGGCCATGCCCCCGGGGCCCGTACGGAAGTAGTCGAGACCGGTCTCGCCGACCCCCCGTACGTACGGCAGGGAGGCCAGCCGGTCGATCTCGGTGAGCGCGTCGTCGAGGGCCCCGTCCCCGCCCGCGACGCGCGCGCCCTGGCGGGACCAGCCGTCGGGGTCGCCGAGGACGATGCGCGGGGCTTCGTTGGGATGCAGGGCGACGGCGGCGTGCACGTTCTCGTGGGCCGCCGCGGTCTCGGCCGCCCACCGCGAGCCCTTCACGTCACAGCCCACCTGGACGACGGTCGTGACCCCGACCGAGGCGGCCTTGGCGAGGGCCTCCTCGACGGTGCCGTCCTGCATGTCCAGGTGGGTGTGCGAATCGGCGACCTCTCCCCGGAGAGGTTCGGGCAGCGGCGGGGGGGCGTCCTTGGGGCTCATGGTCACGATCGTACGAAAACCGTGGAGCCCGCTCCCGGCGCCGGTGGGGACGCGGCGGCGGCGCCCCCGTTCACTTGCGGTGCCGGCCCAGATGCAGCAGATCCGACAGGTGCCACTCGTGCTTCACCCGCACCGGACCGGGGGCGTCCTCCATCACCCGGCCGGGGATTCCGACCACCGGTCCCGCCATGGGGGCATCCACCACGGCGGACCGCAGCATCTCCGTGATCGACGAGACCTGGCCCGCCTTCATGATCCGCACGACGTGCCCGCCACAGTTGAGGCAGGTGGGGCGGGAGAGCGGCGAGGGGACCCGCTGACCGTCAGCCGTGTAGACCACGAACGCGTGGCCGTTGCCGTCGACGTGGTGGTGTATCTCGAACGACTGCTCCCAGCCGTGCCCGCACCTCATGCAGGCGAAGGCATACGCCTCGTGAACGGTGGTTCCCGTGCCGGCGGTGTCTGCGATCTCGCTCATGCCAGCTCCTTTCCACTGGGTCCAGTGGACGCCTGTTTCGGCGGGAGCGCATCGGTGCCTGTCGAGATATGGACCGGTCTTGGCCTTTCCATGGAAAAAGGCCCGGTGCGCGGTCTGTGCGCGGTGTTCGCTTGGGACGGCTTTAGCTATTCACGATAGTCCCTTGCCGTCCGCGGGGCCCGTCCGTGCCGCATTCTTTGCCGCGACGACGGCATCGAAGACGTCGCGTTTGGGCAGCCCCGCCTCGGCGGCGACGGCGGCGATGGCCTCCTTGCGCCGCTCCCCCGCCTCCTCGCGCACCCGCACCCGTTGCACCAGCTCCGCCGGGTCCAGTTCCCGCACCATCGGGGAGGCGCCTTCGACGACGACGGTGATCTCGCCGCGCACCCCTTCGGCCGCCCATTCGGCGAGCGCCTTCAGCGGGCCGCGCTTCACTTCCTCGTACGTCTTGGTCAGCTCGCGGCACACGGCGGCCCTGCGCTCGTCGCCGAAGACCTCGGCCATCGCCGCCAGGGTGTCGTCGAGCCGGTGCGGGGCCTCGAAGAACACCATCGTCCGCCGCTCGTCCGCGACCTCGCGCAGCTTTCCGAGGCGCTCGCCGGCCTTGCGCGGCAGGAAGCCCTCGAAACAGAAGCGGTCGACGGGCAGGCCGGAGAGGGCGAGCGCGGTCAGTACGGCCGACGGGCCGGGCACCGCCGTGACCCTGATGTCCTTCTCGACGGCCGCGGCGACCAGCCGGTAGCCCGGGTCGGAGACGGACGGCATGCCGGCGTCGGTGACGAGCAGCACCCGCTTGCCGTCCTCCAGCGCCTCGACGAGTTCGGGCGTACGGGCGCTCTCGTTGCCCTCGAAGTACGACACGACCCGCCCCGTCGTCTGCACGCCGAGCGCCTGGGTCAGGCGGCGCAGTCGCCGGGTGTCCTCGGCCGCCACGACGTCGGCCGTCGCGAGTTCGGCGGCGAGGCGGGGCGGCGCGTCGGCCACGTCCCCGATGGGCGTCCCCGCGAGCACGAGCGTTCCGGCCGCTCCGGGCGCCGCGGCCGTTCCAGCCGTTCGAGTCGTTCCAGTCGTTCCAGTCACAAGTGCCATCCTCGCAGGGCGCGCACACGACGCGCACAGATGTGTTCCCTACGATGGCGCGGTGACCAGTACCGCGTCAGAAGCCCAGCAGGGCCGGGCCCCCGGGGACCAGCCGCCGTCGTGGCAGCAGCGACTGCGCCGATACGGCTACGCACCGGGGCCCGGCGGCCACATCGGGCTGCGCGAACGGCTCGTTCCGCCGTACAGCAGGCCCGGCACGCAGGTCTGGAGAGTGCTCGGCGTGCCGCCCGTGCTCGCCGGCCACCTGGTGCGGTGGAGCGCGTGGGGCGGGCCGCTGCTGGTCGCGCTGGTCGCCGGCCTGCTGCGGTTCTGGAACCTGGGCAGCCCCAAGGCGGTGATATTCGACGAGACGTATTACGCGAAGGACGCCTGGGCGCTCATCCACCAGGGGTACGAGGGCCAGTGGCCGAAGGACATCGACAAGTCGGTCCTGGCCGACCCGTCGGGGGTCACGGTCCCGGCCGATCCCGGTTATGTGGTGCACCCGCCGGTCGGCAAGTGGGTCATCGGCATCGGTGAACAGCTCTTCGGGTTCACGCCGTTCGGCTGGCGGTTCATGGTCTGCGTCCTCGGCACGCTGTCGGTCCTCATGCTGTGCCGGATCGGACGCCGGCTGTTCCGCTCGACGTTCCTGGGATGCCTGGCGGGCGCGCTGCTCGCGGTGGACGGCCTGCACTTCGTGATGAGCCGCACGGCGCTGCTCGACCAGGTGCTGATGTTCTTCGTCCTGGGCGCGTTCGGCTGCCTGCTGGTCGACCGGGACCGGTCGCGGCGCAGGCTCGCGGCGGCGCTGCCGACGGACGACGAGGGCGTACTGCGCCCGGACGCCGAGATCGCGCGGCGGCTGCGGCTGGGGTGGCGGCCGTGGCGGATCGCGGCGGGCGTGTGCCTGGGCCTCGCCTTCGGCACGAAGTGGAACGGCCTGTACATCCTGGCGGCGTTCGGCCTGATGACGGTCCTGTGGGACGCGGGCGCGCGCCGGACGGCGGGCGCGGCCGCGCCGTACGCCGCCGTACTGAAGCGGGACGCCGCTCCGGCGTTCGTGTCGATGGTCGTGGTCACCTTCGTGACGTACGTCGCCTCCTGGACGGGCTGGATCGTCACCCGGGGCGGCTACTACCGGGACTGGGCGCAGGGGGCCGGCAAGGGCGGCTCCTTCACCTGGCTGCCCGACTGGCTGCGCAGCCTGTGGCACTACGAGACCGAGGTCTACAGCTTCCACATCAACCTGACGTCGGGTCACACGTACCAGTCGAACCCGTGGAGCTGGATCGTCCTGGGCCGCCCGGTCTCGTACTTCTACGAGTCGCCGAAGCCCGGCAAGGAGGGCTGCCCGGCGAAGGAGACGAGCGACTGCGCCCAGGAGGTCCTGGCGCTGGGCACCCCGCTGCTGTGGTGGGCGGCGTGCTTCGCGGTCCTGTACGTGCTGTGGCGCTGGGCGCTGCGGCGCGACTGGCGGGCGGGGGCGATCGCGTGCGGCGTCGCTGCGGGCTGGGTGCCCTGGTTCTTCTACCAGGAGCGCACGATCTTCCTGTTCTACGCCGTCGTCTTCCTGCCGTTCCTGTGCCTGGCGGTGGCGATGATGATCGGCGCGATGCTGGGCCCGCCGCACGCGCACGAACGGCGCCGGGTGGCGGGAGCGGTCGGCGCGGGAGTGCTCGTACTCCTCATCATCTGGAACTTCATTTACTTCTGGCCGATCTACACCGGACAGACGATCCCGATAGACGCCTGGCGCGATCGCATCTGGTTCGACACCTGGGTCTAGCAGGCATGACAACGGGCCCGACGCCGCTAGACGCCGGGCCCGTTGTGGTGGTTGCCAGTCATCGCCGGTCGTCTGTGGTCGCCACTCGACGGCCCACAGACGGCCCGGCGGAGCTACCCCTTCTTGGATACCGGGATCGGCCGACCTTTACCGCATGAACTGCTCCAACAGAGCTGCGATTGCGACCAACAAGGCCAGAGCCTGCATGGCTACCGCCCCTCGGCCGCCAGCGTCCCGGCACCCCCCACACCGGCCGCACTCCCTCTTCTCCACACGTACCTCCTCCATGGACGACCTCAGATGCGACCGCAGGTTGCGGATGTTGGGCCGATGGGTAGCGACCGTAGGGATGTCGCACATTGTTCTCACGCAGACAGGACTTGTTCGGCAGGGAACCGCATATAGGCTGCGAACAACATTGCTGTTGTCCCGAACGAGTGGACAACACCAGCGGGGGGGCGATGACGAACGCGAAGCGCAACGGCCGGCCGTGGAGTGCCATCCGCGCAGAGACTCGCGAGGCGCACAATCTAGCCGTATTCCTTAGGCGTCAAGTCGATGCGAGCGGAAAAACGCTTTCCACGCTGTCCGCAGAAACTAAATTCTCCAAAAGCCTGATGAGCGTCAACCTAAGTGGAGCAATCCCGAAGGAAGAGTTCATTAGAGCACTCATTGTGGCCACAGAGATAAGCCCCGGTATCCGATCAAAGAAAATCGAGCAGGCCCTCTCCCTGCTACAAAGAGCCCAGTCCGGCCCTTTAAGCGAGGGAAGGACGAGCCGCCAAACATCCGATCCAGGACTCACCGAGCGACTCATCGCATCCCTTGAAGCCCAAATAGCACTGGAGCGAGAACTACGCGCGTCCATGCAACTGAACTGGACTCTACTCATGGCTATGGGGCCTTGGGGTAAGACTCCGCCGCCTCAGGCACAGCAGAGGCAAGAGGGCAGCGACACCCCCGAGCCAAAACATGGCGATCCAGAGGACAGTACACACACACATACCGGTAGTGGAAGGGTGTACCAAGCCAGTCAGGATACGTTCGTTATCGAAACACCCCACATCCACCACGTTCGCACAATTGACGTAAACACCTTGAGCGGATTCGAGTTCGAATCAATAATTCAGAATCTGTTTGCCTCAATGGGGTTTGACACGTGGGTCAGCCAGAACTCAGCCATTGACCGGGGAGGGGATGCCGTCGTTATGAACAATGATCCAGTGGTCGGTGGTCCCGTCCTGATCCAAATGAAGCACAGAACCCGGTCACCAATCCCGTCCTCCCACGTTCATTCTTTCAGCGCAGCGATCGAGTCGGAGCAGGCGACGAAGGGAATCTTCGTGACGACGGGGAGATTTAGCAAGCCAGCCAAGGATTTTGCTGCACGGCATCGAGTAGAGCTCATCGACGGCGATGGATTGAAGCAGCTTCTCCAATTGCACCTGAACGTTGACCTAATCCTTTCCGATTAAGGAGGCCAGGGCTTTATGCAGAATAGAGTGTTCGAGGCGTGAACCTGGGAACGGACAGAGAAGGAGAGCGTGTGTCGCAGCAGCCTAGCCCTCGGGGGACCTTCCTGAAGATCGCTGATGTGGTGAAGGCGCAGATCGAGTCCGACCCCGAGATGACGGAACTGCCATCAGTGGCGGACCTGAGGCGGGACCACGGAATCTCGCGTGGGACAGCACTCCGAGCGTTCGGTGTTCTCCGAGAGGAAGGGCTGGCGGAACCCGTGCCAGGTGGTCGCTGGCGAGTGGTCAGGGCCGGGGAATCATCGCAAGACCGACGACCGTTGGCGGACCGGATTACCGACCTGATCTCGACTGAAATGCTGGAGGCTGGGGCAGAGTTCCCCAGTGCCTCCGCATTGAGCGCGATGTTCGGAGTCTCGCGGCCGACGGTGACCAAGGCTCTGGACAAACTAGAAGCTGCCGGCCTGCTGTCAGAAGGCGGTCAAGGCAAGGTGCGCAGAGTGCGGGCAGCGCCCAGTCGAAAGGAGCGTCCCTAGCTTGAGCACTACGGAACTGACCGAGTGGGCATACCCTCTCGCCGAGTCCCTGCTTGCACATCCGCTGCCGCGTAGGTGGAAGCACTCGCTCGGGGTGGCAGAGCGTGCCCGAACGATCGCCCCGATCCTCGGCCCGGACGCGGAGCTCATGGAAGCGGCCGCAGTGCTCCATGACATCGGCTACGCGCCCGATCTTGCAAAGACCGGGTTCCATCCACTGGACGGTGCCCGATACCTGCGGGACGTGGCACAGGCCGACGAGCGGGTCGTTCATCTGGTGGCGCACCACTCGTGTGCCTGGATGGAAGCAGAAGCGAGAGGCATGCGCGAAGAGCTTGAAAGCGAGTTCCCTCGCGAGAGCCCGCATCTCAATGACGCGCTCTGTTACTGCGATATGAACACGACTCCGGACGGCACTCCAACGAATCCGGTCGACCGCGTGAACGAGATCGCTGGTCGCTACGGTCCGGACAGCCTAATTGGCACGTTCATCCGCCGCGCTGAGCCGGAGATTCTGGCCAGCACGGCGCGCGTCCTCGAACGACTCGCTACGGGGCGTCAACCGATGTAGGGCCCCCTCCGCGCCCGGTCCATCGCGTGCTCCATCCTGAGCCGCATGGTCGGGTGAACGTCGTACTCCGACAGCTCCGTTGGGTCCACCCAACGGACCTGTGTCGTCTCGTCGCTCGTGCGGACTTCGCCACCGATCGGGCGGGCACGGAAGCAGATGCTGAACTGCTGCCTGGCTTCGCCATCGTCGTACAGCATCACGTGTCCGGGATCGGTGTAGATCCCGGACATGTCGACGACCTCAGCCTTAATACCGGTCTCTTCCCAGACCTCGCGCACCACTGTGTCGCTGATGGACTCACCAACGTCGTGACCACCCCCGGGCAGGGCCCACCGACCGTTGTCTGAGCGCTGGATCAACAGCACCTGACCTGCGTCGTTCTGGACGAACGCCACGACGGACGGCACGACAGAGTTGGCCGGCGGGGCGTCGGGGTCATGCAGGTAGTCAATGCGTCCCATGCTCAAGCTCCCGTGATGTCGTTGTCCGTGACCTCGCGGCCACCTGTCCAAGTCTGTTCGATGCTATTGGCGTAGGTGTCGAAGAGGCCGCCACCGGGAAGCCGCCGCAGGTGCAGGACGGGGGCGAGGTACGCGCCGATGCCGTAGACGTGAGTGTTCATCAACATTTCGTCATCGGCGCGATAGAGCGAGTTGTAGAGCGTCGCCTCGTGCAGCCGGAAGCTGATGTCCGGGTGGGTAGTGAAGAGCGGTCGGTAGTTCACCAGGGCGTTGCGGATCTTTCCGTCCATGATGCGGTGGCCCTCGTCTATGCCGCGCTGCCGGACTGCCGGGCACCCGGGGTCCCCGAGCAAGATGCGGACCTGTGCCCCGGCCTCCGACTTCATGCGAAGGAGTGCGATGAACTGCGGGTCCTCGGACAGCCACAGTCCGGCGTAGGCGAGCACGTCGATGCGGTGTGACGCGCGTCCGTACATCTCGCGCCACAGACCGGCCGGGACCATGTGCCGGTGCGGGTACACGGTGAGGATTTCCGCCCGGCTCAGGTCCGTAGAAGTGTCGACCGCGCGAGCGTCCTCCCACAGCGTCGTGACATCGACCTTCAGCATGGAGGCAGTGGCGTACTGGTGGCGCCGGTACGGCACTTTCCCCTGCGTGATCCAGCGTTCGACCGTCTTCGGGTTGACCTCGATCGCCTCTGCGAGTTGCTGCACGGTCAGGCCCTGAGCCAAGAGCGCCGAGCGTAAGCGTTCGTTGGGCATCTCCACCCCCGGTGGGACGTCTTGGGAGCTCTTGACGGTAGCCAGATCAACCCAAGGTGTCCATGGGCGGGGTAACCAACGCCTCCGACCTGGAGCAATTCTGATTGTGCGCCAGGAAGTCCCGGCGCGACAGCAAGAAGTTCCGCCGACCTACTTGACGGGACCATCATGCAGTACCTGTAATACAGGTACTGCATCGGTTGCGGTCCTCGGACAGCGAACCGGTCGACTGGAACGGTTCTGTTCGTCCTGTTCCGGATTGCACGGCCAGGAGCCCCGCATCGGACGGGGGGAGGGTCCCGGGTCCCTTGTCAGCCCCGGAGGGCTTAGACCGAAAGGTCACGTCCCCATACGCCTTCGCCAGGCATGGCCGCTCTACCTGACACGGGAACGGCAGACCTGAAGGGGACATTCGCACTGCTCAACTCCACTGCAGCGTTTCCTGCTGCGGCCGGTTGCCTCCGTTGCTCGTCTCTTACGAGCAACGCTGACGGAGCCGGAACGAGCCGGACCCGAAACCGAGGGGAGAACCTCGTGCCGAAGTACACCTTCACCGCCGAAAAGCTCGCCGACACCCTGACCCCTGGGGAGATCACGAGCGCGAACGGCACGTTGAGCGCATCCTCACCGCAGGCCGCCAGGAAGGCGGTCGAGAGCAGCTTGCGCAGCAGGGGATACGAGCCGACCGGCAACATCACGATCACCCAGAAGTAGGCATACCTGCCTGCCCCACCTACACCCGATGAACGGCGCGAGCCCCCGGAGGTGCAACTCCGGGGGCTCTGTTCGGGCCGTTTCACCTTCTAGGGAGACCACGACCCATGAACCACATCGTCACTGTTCAGGACGCTGTTACCGCGTTCGCGGACTTCATGGAGCCGACGAACGCGGAGCTGGGCGCGATCGAGCAGGAGATGCCCGTGATCCTCGCGGGTGTCGACCTGGTCGACGCGCAGATCATCGCCCTCGACCACGCCCCGAACGAGATGGACAACCGGCGCATCCGCCGGGCCCGGAACCGGGTGCTGGCCGCCCGCCGGGAGCTGGCCAACCGCACGGCCGGCGCGAGCGTGCCGGGGGGTGCCGCGTGATCCGCATCGTCACCCGGGCCCGCCTCGCACGGCTTGAGGACGACGCCCGCACCGCGAACGAGCAGGCCCGGCAGACCAGCGGGGCTGCGAACGAGGCGTTCGGTCGGCATGTGCGGGAGCTGTACGCGGTCACCGACCGCGCGGAGCGGGCCGAGGCGACCACGACGGAGGTGGGCGCCCTCCTGTCCCGCGCGGTGGAGGAGCTGTCCGACGCGCAGCAGGAGCTGCTGTTAAAGGACATCGAGATCCGCCGCCTGCGCGAGGAACTGAGCCTCGCGCCGCGCGAGGGCGAGACGCTGACGGTGCTCATGCACCACGGCGAACCGCACGCCGTCTACGCCTCTCGCGACGACGCGCACGCCGACACCGCCACCCACGGCTTCCCGGCCGATCACGTGTGGAAGCCCTGCAGTGAACGCCCGGCGTGGGCGTCCACGTGGCGCTGCGAGGCGTTCATCTACAACCCCGCGACCAACGGATTCCACCGCGCCTACCCGCCCGCTCCGAGGACGCTGGGGGGTGCGGCGTGAACAGTGTTCAGACCCGTTCAGCAGAGCGCGCCCTGTCGGGCGGCACGTGGATGATCGTGTGCGGGGCGATGCTCTACTCCATCCTCACCGTGACGCCGCTGATGGCCGAGCACACGGCCGATGAGTGGGACTGGACGGCACCGATCCTGCCGCTCGTGGTAGATGCCGCCGTCGTCATCGTGGTCAAGCTCGATGACGTGCTCGCCCGCCTGGGCGGGCACGGCGGCAGGTGGCCCATCACCCTGCGGTGGATGACCGGCCTCATGACCCTCGCGCTCAACACCGCCGACTCCGCGCTGAAGAAAGACCTGGTCGGCGTGGCCGTCCACTCCGTTGCGCCGCTGCTCCTGATCGTCACGGCCGAGACCAGCCTGGCCTACCGGCGCGCCATCGCCAGCGCCGTGGCGGGCCTGGAAGCCGAACAGAAGGCCGAGCGGGAGCGGCGGGAGCAGGCGGCCCGCGAGCGGGCCGAGCGCGCCCGTCAGGAAGCCCGCGAGGAGCGTGAGCACGCCGCCAAGTTGGAGCGTGAACAGCGTGAACACGAAGCCCGCCTGCTCCGTGAGCAGGCTGAGCGGGAAGCCGCCGCACGGCGCGAGGAACGCGAGCGGGAGCAAGCCGAGCGGGAGGCGCGTGAACGCCTTGCGCGCGAGCTTGAACAGCGTGAGCGGGAGCGTGAACGCGAGAACGCCGAACGTGTCGAACGGGAGCAGCGGGAGCGTGCCGAGCGGGAGCGTCGTGAACGGCAGGAGCGGGAGGAGCGGGCCGCGCGTGAACGGGCCGCGCTGCTGTCCGCCGGGCCCGTCAGCGAGAAGCTGCCCGAGGATGATGCCCGCGCCATCGTGGCCGCCGCTCACGCGGAGGGCATGTCGGTGCGCACCGCCGCCGAACTGTGCGGCTGGTCGGTCGGCTGGGTCTCCACCCGGTACGCCGAACTCCGGGGCCTCAACGGGGTGCCGGTTGATCTGGCCGGCATGGGCCGCTGATGCCCGCCGCACCGGCCAGCGGCTCGCTTCCCGTGTACCGGTGGCGGCTCGCTCCTGACGGTCTGGCCACGCGCCGGCAGCTCCGCGCGATGGGGCTGCGCCCGGGTGGTCAGGACGTGGCCGCCGAAGTCCAGCGTCCCCGCCGACGGCGGGACCCGCTGGTCGCCTACCTCTACCGCATCGACTGCGCGAAGCCCGTCCGGCCGATGACACCGGCCCGCCGGGCGGCGCTCGCCCGGGCCAACCGCGCCCGGCGCATCTGCCCGGCCTGCCGCCGTGATGCCGGATACGTCATCCCCACCTCGCTCGGTGCCTGTGTCCCCTGCGCCGACCGCAACTGATCCGAGGGAGAATCTCATGGCCCACCGTGACCCGCCGGGGATCATCGCCCCGCACATACCCGCCGACGCCTACCGCCGCGCCGAAGCCACCGGGCAACCCGTCGTCATCGTCGTGCACACCACAGACCAGAGCGGGCGCCCGCTGCGCCACTACCTGTTCCCCGTCATCATCGCGGGCGCGGGAGTCGCGGGGGTGTTCGGCCTCGTGGCCGCGTTCCTCGCGCTGCTCGACTTCGCCGTCCACACCGCCGTCGCCATCGCCAGCGTGGCCGGACCGCTCGGCATCGGCGGCATCACCCTCCGCCTCACCCGCCGCAAGAGCTGAGCCGGGCGGAGTGCCCATCGGCCCACGGGCCCCGCTCGCTCCAGAACGGGGTCGGAGCCGTAGACGGCCCGCAGAGCGGCCAGACCCCCTCCCGCGTGGGTCGAGACCCCCCGGCTCATGAACGGCCGTTCAGGGCCTCGCCAGGGGGTTGCACGGCCCGATTCTCCGCCGCCCTACGCGCGCGTGCGCGTAGGGCCCCCACCCCTCCCCACCGCTCAACTCTGCAACATCGCAGGTCAGACGTGGTTGCAGGGGTTCAACCGGTGCTGTCGACGCAACCGACAGCACCGGCCCCCGCAACTCGGGCGGGCCGGTGACGCCACGCAACGGCGCACCGGCCCTCATCCACGGTCTTGGAGGACCCTTTCGTGGACTGGAAGCAAGCATGGTCGACCACCACCAACACCACCAACAGCGCCCTGGATTCACTGGCACCTGTCTGTGTTCCGTTCGCGGCCCGCTGGGACCTTGAGGCGGACCGGCGTAACAAGCTGCGCACCCCCGAGCACTTGAAGGCGCTCATGGCCGCGCAGAAGGAGCACAACTCTGCGCGTTCCACGCACGCCACCGCCAAGTCGCAGCAACTCACGGCGCGCGCCGCGTCCCGCAATCCGCTGGCAGCGGGTCGCCGCGCCGCACGCGTGGCGAGCAAGGCCGCCGCGCGGCACGAGCGCGACACCCGCGCCAAGCTCAAGGCCGCGCAGGTGAACTACCCGAGCACGCTCAAGGCTCGCGCGATCCAGGCGCACTCGCTGCACGCCGTGCCCAGCGTCGTCACGTCCGCACTCATGTCCACCTCGCACCTGACCATCTGGCCGGCCGCCACGTCGGCAGTGCTGATCGGGGCGAACGTGGCCGGTCTCGCGCTCGGTCGGCGCAAGCTGCGCGTGCCGGTGGATGAGTCGCTGTCGCTGGAAGAGCGTCAGCTCATGGAGCGTCTTGACCCGTCGTACTGGGTGGAGCACGCCCCTGATCGTGGCCTGTCGGGCACGGTCACCGCGCCCCCGGCCATGGAACCGGGCGGTGTCCGGTGTGAGATCCGTCTGGACGGGACGTGGACGGTCAAGACGCTCGCGGACAAGGCCGACTCGGTCCGTGCGCTGCTCGGTGCCCGCACCGCGTTGCGCATACGGATCACGTCCGCCTCACGCGGCGGATGGGCTGTCCTCACGCTGGCGACGAGGTCGGCAGCCGCGGGCGTTTCCTCGCTGTGGACTCCGGACCGTATTCCGTCCGATCCGATGGCGATGAGCCTCGGTCTGGACACCGAGACCGGTGATGAGGTTCTGATCCCGTTTGATGAGCGGCTGTTGGTGTCCGGCGCGTCCGGCACCGGCAAGTCCTGGTCGTTCCGTCCGCTCATGGCGACCGCCCACCTGCGCGGTGACCTGCTGCTCATCGACGGCAAGGGCGAAGAGGCCAACATCTGGGAGTCCGCGTGCCGCGTCGCCGTGGAACGCGACGAGATCACGGACGCCGTGGACGAGGCGCACGCGGAGATGACCCGTCGCAAGGTCGACATGAAGAAGCGCGGGATCAGCGTGTGGGACGGCCATCAGCTCACCGTCGTCGTGGACGAGGGACAGGTGATCCTGGCCCTGATCACCAAGGACAAGGACCGGCTCCAACGGCTGATCGAGCTGTCCTCGCTCGGTCGCTCGCGCGGCGTCGTCCTGTGGTGGGCCACCCAGTACCCGCTCACCGACGGCGGCGCGCCCGGCGTGCACAAGCTGATCGCACCGAACCTCCTGACGCGGTTCTCGCTGCGGGTGGCCGGCACGACCCAAGCCCAGGTCGCGCTGGACGACTGCGCACACTACGCCCCGCACCAAATCCCGGACGGCCGCGAGTACCGGGGGCACGGCTACCTCAAGAGCTACGGGCCGCGCATGCTGCGCACCTGGACCCTGGACGACGCGGGCGTCCGCGCCCTGCCCAAGTCGATCTGGACCCCCACGCAGACCCCGGGCGGCTCGTCGGCGCGAACGCCGCTGCACCTGGTCAAGGAGACGGCCGCCCCGTCTGGGGCATCGACCAACCGGGACAAGGTGCTCGCCGCTGTGCAGTCCGGGGCGCGTACCGCCAAGGACGCGGCCGACGCGACCGGCCTGAACAAGGGCACCGTCTCCCGCGAGATCAAGACCCTCACCGCCAGCGGAGCCCTGCACAGGACCGCCGACGGCAGGCTCCTGCCCGGCCAGCAAGCGGCCTGACCACTCAAGCGAACGACAACGGCGGCCCCCATCCGACCAAGAACCGGGGCCGCCGCCAATCCACCTGCCCTGAACAGACCTGTGGAGGAATCCAGCATGACCCAACCGACCGACATTCGGGGAGAGCACCTGCGGGTCGCTCTCTCCCTGGCCGCCTCCGGCGTGCCCGCGCTGCCGTTACGAGCCGGGAAGGTGCCGTTCGGCAACTGCCCCCGCTGCACCGGCAACGCCTGCGGCGGCCGGCCGAACATGAAGACCCCCGGGCCCTGTGCCTGCCCCGGTCCGTGCCACGCGTGGGCAGCCGCCACAACGGACCCGGACGTCATCACCTCCGCTCCCTGGCGTCGCGCATGGCTGCGCGCAAGTGCGGTCGCCTACCACCCGGGCGGGGCGGGGCTGACGGTCGTAGACCTGGACAACGCCGACGCGATCACGTGGGCCCGCGAGAACCTGCCGACCACGCAGACCGTGCCCACCACCCGGGGCGAGCACTGGCTCTACCTCGGTGCGATGCAGTCCGCGAACGCGGTCCGTCCCGGCGTGGACATCAAGTCCACCATGGCCTATGCCCGCTGGCTCGGGTTCGGCACCGGCACCATGGCCTACCTGCCGGACGCCGTGCGCGCCCTGGCCGTGAGGGAGATCCGCGCAGTCCGACCGGCTGCCGTCCCTCTGCCCGCGCGGGCGAAGGGTGGGGAGTGCCCCCACCGCACCCCGGCCTACCTGGAGCGGGGCATCGCCATGGCCGAGCAGCGCATCACCGAAGCCCGTGAGGCGGTGCACAGCACCGTCTACCGCACCTTCCTGGCCGTACTGTCCACCCATGGCCGGTGCGGCTGCCTCACCGACGCCCACGTCGGGCGTCTCTTCACCGTCGCGCAGGCCAAGGGCGAATCCCTCCGGCACTGCACCGAAGCGTGGACCAACGCCCTCACCCGGTTGGGACTGTGACCATGTCTGAGGACGAAAAGAACCCGGCCCGCGAGGTCATCACCGACTACGCGCAATCTCACTTCCGGTACTTCCGCACCGCCGACGGGACCGTGTACGCGCAGAAGAACGGCCACCCTGTGGCCCGCCCGATCCGCTCCCAGGGGACGACGGGCAGCCACCGCCAGGAACTCATGGTGGGCCTGTTCAAAGACGGGCGCGGCATGTTCAACGGGACCGCCCTGAAGGAGGCGCTGGACCTGATCGAAGCTCTTGCCCTGACGGAGGACGTGCAGCCCGTCCACATCCGCGTCGCCCCCGGGCTCGACGGGGCGACGTGGCTGGACCTGGGCCGCGACGACGGGCAGTCCGTCCGTATCCACCCCACCGGCTGGGACATCACCGTTCCCGACCCTCGCGAGGTGTGCTGGCGACGTACCCAGCTCACCGGGGAACTCCCCCTGCCGGCCAAGGACACCGACGGCAAGGGCATCGACCACCTGATGCGGCTGTGCAACTTCGCCAACGCCGAGACCGAATGCCTGGCCATCGCCTGGCTCATCGGCTGCCTCGGACCGTCCGTGCCCGTACCCGCACCGTTCCTCACCGGGCCGCAGGGCGCGGGCAAGTCCACCGGGGGCCGCATGCTCGTGCGGATCATCGAAGGCATGAGCGGTGACCTGCGCCGGGCCCCGAAGGACGAGGAGAATCTGATCGCGGCGGTCGCGGCCGGGTGGGTCACCGCCCTGGACAACCTCTCCCACATGACGCCGGACCTGTCCGACGCCATGTGCTGCATCGTCACCGGAGCTGAGAGCGTCAAGCGCGCCCTGTTCACCGACGGGGACGTGCACCGGGCCCGCTATCGCCGCCCCCTACTCCTGACCGGCATTGATGTCGGCGTCATCCGGCCCGACCTCGCGGAACGGCTCCTGCCCTTGCGACTGGAGCGGCCCCGCATGAGGCGCACCGAGGCGGAGCTGTGGGCGGAGTTCGAAGAGGCGCTGCCCGTAGTCCTCGGCTCTCTCCTGGACCTCGCGGTCAAGGTTCGCGCGGCCGAGGCGGAGACTCCTACCGATCTGCGGATGGCGGACTTCGCCCATCTGTGCGCGCAGCTCGATGCGGCAACCGGCCTCGGAGCGCTTCCCGCCTACCGGGCCAGCCTGGACGACCTGAACGACGACGTGATCGAAGGGGATCTGCTCGCGCAGACCGTCCTCACGTACGCCGCCGGCCTCGCGCCGGGCGGCGAGCAGCGGATGACCTCCACCGAGTGGTTGCACTGCCTCAGCCGCCTTTACAGCGGCGAGGAACTGCGGCCCCTGCCCAAGGGGTGGCCGACCACCGGCAAAGTCCTCTCCGACCGGCTCAAGCGCCTCCAACCGACGCTGGCAGCCCGGGGGGTCCTCATCGACAGCGGCCGCACGCGCGAAGGCCGCTACCTCGAAATGACGCGCCCATCCACGCCGCCCTCACACGAGCAGCCTGTCGTGTTCTGACCTGCACCGCGCGCTCGCCCGGACAAGCAAGAAGAGCACCCCCGCGCGGCGTGCTCTTCTTGCTGTTCGGCGGAACGCCGCCCGGTAGTCGCGCCGCGCAGCGGCTCCTCATTCACGTCCTGAGGGGCACCGAACAACTACAGACACCCCCTCTTTTGTCCTAAGTAGGAAGACGCTGCGTCACCTGCGTCACGCGGACAGAAAAACAGCCACTGAGCTGCGGCTACAGGCGTGACGCAGAGGACGGCCCCTGCGTCATCCTGCGTCACCTGCGTCACCCGATGACACAGCCCGTGACGCACCCATGACGCACCCCCACACCGCCGCGTCACACAAAGCCGCAGGTCAGACACCCGTATGACGCGGGTGACGCTGTGACGCAGAAATCCGCACTTAGGACAGGTACAGCCGTAGCCCTCCCCAAGGAGTCGCATCGTGGCCCCGAAACGCACTCCCGAGTCCGACCCGCAGACGACCCTGCGCGTCGGTCTCCCTGACCGCTACCTCACCCCCGACGACCTCATCGAGATGTTCAGCCTGCCGAGCACCGAGACGCTCTACACCTGGCGCAAGACGGGCGTCGGCCCACCCGCCATCCGCATCGGCAAGTACCTGCGCTACGACCCCGCCGCCGTCCGGTCCTGGGTCGAGAGCAACACCGACACCGCCGCCGCCTAACAACCCCACCAACCAGCAGGGGCACGACCGACACAGGTCGTGCCCCTGCTGCATGCCCACAGGAGCATCCTTTGGCCGGCCACATCCAAGACCGCTGGTTCAAGACCGAGACCACCGCCGACGGCAAGTCCATCCGAGTGAAGACCAACCGCTACGGGCTCGGGCTCCGCTACCGGGCCCGCTATGTCGGCCCTGACGGTACCGAGAAGTCCAAATCCTTCCCGGACAAGCAGAAGCGCTTGGCAGAGAGGTGGCTCACCGAGACTGCCGCTGACATGTCACGCGGCCAGTACATCGACCCACGAGCGGCCCGAATTACCTTTCAGCAGTTCGCAGAGAAGTGGGTGGCCACCCACACGACCGAGATCAACAGCCGCGAGGCAGCCGAGCGCCGGTTGCGACTTCACGCGTACCCGTACATCGGAACCCGCCCGCTCGCCTCGTTCCAGCCCGGTCATATCCGAACCTGGCTGGGTGAGCTGGAAGCCGCTGTCCCGCTGTCTTCGCACCGCCGAATCATCTTCGGAACCGTGTCCGCCGCCTTCAACGCGGCGGTGGACGACACGTTGCTGAGCAAGAACCCGTGCCGCGCACGATCAGTTCAGATCCCAAAGGCGGGCGCGCCCAGAGTGAACCCCTGGAACAGCTCTCAGGTGTTCGCCGTGCGCGCAGCGTTACCCGAACACCTGCGGGCGACGGTGGACGTCGCGAGCGGCTGCGGCCTGCGACAAGGGGAAGTATTCGGTCTCTCAGAGGAAGAACTCGACTACGCCGGCGGGTGGCTGTCGGTCAACCACCAGTTGAAGCGCATCCGGGGCAAGTTTGTGTTCGCTCCGCCCAAGGGCGGCAAGCTCCGTAACGTGCCACTTCCAGCGGCCGTAGGGAACGCTCTTCGCGCTCATTCGGAGCGGTACGCCCCGGTGAAGGTGACCTTGCCGTGGCGCACCCCCGACGGGCCGCACGTGACCAGGACGCTCCTCTTCAGCGGAGCATCCGGCGCCCACGTGCGGGTCAGCCACTTCAACGACCACATGTGGAAACCCGCCCTTGCAGCAGCGGGCATCATCCCGCAGCCCAAGCCTGGTGAGCGGTACGCAGCAGCACCAGAGGACGGAATGCACGCGCTTCGGCACTTCTACGCATCCGTTCTGCTGGACGCCGGCGAGAACATTCGCGCCTTGAGCGCCTACCTCGGCCACAGTGACCCCGGCTTCACATTGCGGATCTACACGCACCTCATGCCGAGCAGTGAAGGACGAACCCGGAAGGCTGTCGACGCCCTGTATGACTCCGCCATCACCACCAAGTTCGCCGATTGAGACTCAAAGGAGAACCCCTCAGACGAGAATGATCCTATGGATCAAGGAATCGCTGCTGTCTTCGCTGGCGTAGCTGGTCTGGTAGGCGCCGGGATAGGCGGCCTGGCCACGGCGTACGGTGCCCGAACAGGTGCTCAGAAGACGATTGATGCTGCACTAACACAGGTGCAGCATCAATCAGTTGCGGAGCACAGCCACTGGGTCCGGGACCAGCGCAGGCAAGTGTGCAGCGATATCTCCAGCGCTTGGACGGCGTTCCTCGACCCTATGGGGGCCTGCCATGCCGCGATCACGCAGGAGGAACTGGTGGCGCACGATGACCTGGTGGCGCTGTTCGAGCATTTCATTGTGCTGAACAACGCCAACGCTGCAACCCAGCTCTGGGGGCCTGATGAACTCGTGGCCGCGTCCCAGGGCGTAACGACGTCGGCCCTAGAGATACATCGTTGCGCGAACAGGTGGCCTGACACGGTGGGCGGCAGCGACCAAGCCGCGATCGAGGCACATCAGGCCGCCTGGGAAGAGTGCGTAGACGAGGGACGGGACGCCTGGCGTAACTACCAGCACGTCGCTCGTGCGACTCTGACGACGCCTTCCTAACAGAGATCACGGCCCACAGACGGCCCGAATGTCGAGACATGGCTACGCCTGACGGTAAACGCCCTGGTCCGAGCGCTGCCAGCACCTATCGACGGAACTTCATTTACTTCTGGCCGATCTACACCGGGCAGACGATCCCGATAGACGCCTGGCGCGACCGCATCTGGTTCGACACCTGGGTCTAGCCGGCCCGGCACGTCACGAGGGCAGCGGGCGGAACCTGAACAATTCGCCCGTCCGTCCCAACCCTCGGACAATGGTTTCATGGACCACACCAAAAAGCAGCATGCCCCCTCATCCGTGACGGTCAAGGGACGGGACATGCGACTGCGCACCATTGGCTTCGTGGTCCTGGCTGCCCTGGCCATCTGGTTCATCGCCACCAATACCGGCTCGGTGACCATCAAGCTCTGGATCGAGACCGTCACGCTCCCCATGTGGAGTGTCCTCACGGTCACGCTGCTCGTCGGCATCCTGCTCGGCCTGATCATCGCCCGCCGCCGCGCCCGGCGATAACGTCCTCCCGAGCGCCGCGTTCCCGCCTCCCCGGGTACGGCGGCGAGCCCCGGCCGGGCAGGGGTGCGTCCGTCCCGGTCCTGTAACGCTCACCCCAGGGGCAACTCACGTCCCGTACAGTGCGATACAGCACTTCTTGAACACGTTCAGTTCAGGAGGGACTCCTGGGGAGGGGACTGCACAGCATGCGCAGTGGAGCGAAGGTCGCCATAGTCGGCGGAGTGTTCCTGGCCATGGCAGGAGGGGTGGGCTACGGGGCGTACTCCATGGTGAGCGACGAGACCGGCGGTGCGGACGTCGGCACCTTGTCGGCGCCGAAGAAGACCGGCCCGCCGAGCGCCGACGAGGTCGCGCGGACCGCCGAGGACTTTCTCGCCGCCTGGGCGAAGGGCGACGCCCGCCTGGCCGCCGATCTGACCGACGACGCCGCTGCCGCGCAGTCCGCCCTGTCCGCGTACCGGGACGCGGCGCACATCGGCGAGGTGGAGCTGAAGCCCGGCACGGCGGTGGGGGCCACGGTGCCGTTCACCGCCGACGCCACCGTGACGTACAAGGGCGCGAGCAAGTCCTTCTCGTACGCGTCGGAGCTGACGGTCGTGCGCGGCCTCACCACGGGCAAGGCCCTGGTCGACTGGAAGTCGTCCGTACTCCACCCCGGTCTGAAGGACGGCGAGGTGCTGCGGACGGGGCCGGCCTCCGCCCCGTCCATCAAGGCGGTCGACCGGCGCGGCGCCGAGCTGACGAAGGAGAAGTACCCGTCGCTGGGGCCCGTCCTGGACACGCTGCGGGAGAAGTACGGGGAGAAGGCGGGCGGAACGCCGGGCGTCGAGCTGACCGTCGAGAGCGGCAGCGACAACGGTGTCGCCCCGCGCCCGCTGCTCACCCTCGTCAAGGGCAGGGCGGGGAAACTGCCGACGACGCTGGACGCGGGCGTGCAGGCGGCGGCCGAGACGGCGGTGAAGAAGTACAGCCAGGCGTCGGTCGCGGCGATCGAGCCGAGCACGGGCGAGATCCTGGCCGTCGCCAACAACCGCACGGACGGGTACAACGCGGCGGTCCTCGGCAAGCAGGCCCCCGGTTCCACGCTGAAGATCGTGACGGCCGCGATGCTGATGGAGAAGGGCCTGACGGGCGCGGACCGCAAGGCCGAGTGCCCGCCGACCGCGATGTACATGGGCCGCACCTTCAAGAACCTGGACGATTTCTCCATCGCGGACGGCACCTTCGCCACCAGTTTCGCCCGCTCCTGCAACACCGCCTTCGTCAAGCTGATCGACGACACCGAGGACGACGCGGCGCTCCCCCGCACGGCGCGTGAGGTGTTCGGTCTGGGCCTGAACTGGCAGACCGGGATCGTCACGGCCGACGGGACGATCCCGGAGTCCTCCGGCGGCGAGGCGGCGGCGCAGTACATCGGGCAGGGCACGGTCCAGATGAACGCCCTCAACATCGCTTCGGTCACGGCCACCGCCAAGGCCGGCACGTTCCGGCAGCCGGTCATCGTGCCGCAGTCGCTCGACGGCCGCGAACTGGCCAAGGCGTCCCGCTCCCTTGCTCCGTCCGTGCACAGCCAGTTGGTCGCCATGATGCGGCAGACGGCGACGGCGTCCTTCGGCACGGGTACCGCGGCGATGGCGTCGGTCGGCGGCGACAAGGGCGCGAAGACCGGATCGGCGGAGGTCGACGGGCAGGGCACGTCCAACAGCTGGTTCGCCGGGTTCAGCGACGACGTGGCCGCCGCCGCGTCCGTGGAGTCGGGCGGCCACGGGGGCGACGCGGCGGGCCCGCTGGTGGCGGCGGTACTGCGGGCGGGCTGAGGGACGTCACGGCGCGTGTACCGTCCGGAACCCAGGCCGCTCGGAACCTGCCCGTCCGGCGCGAACGCGGCGAAGCCGCAGGCGCGTTCTTCGTCGTGGCGATCAGCGAGTCGTGGGGGCACGATGCCGAAACTGCGCAGGAGGCGGCCCTGCGGGGGCCTCGCGGGCGGTGCCGCGGTGCCGGCGTTGAGCGGCGCGGGCGCCGTCGTACCCGGTCCGGGTCGAGGACGGCATCCAGGGCGGCGTCGTGACGAGCGCCCCCTAAGCGGATCTCGACGAGGCGTACGAGTCGGACCGGTCCGGCAGGCTCGACGGGGATTTCGCGGGCACCGTCACCGTGCGCCCCGGCGAGCGTTCCCTGGTGGCCAATCGCTACGGCGACCAGCCCGGCTCCACGTGGAAGGTCACCGGGGAGCCGGACGGCGCGGTGGCGGGTCCGGCGCCCGGACCGGTGCGGACCACCGGCTACCCGGCCGCGGAACGGCAGGACCGGTACGGCTTCACCGCACAGGGGAAGGGCACGACCAGGGTCGGGCTGTTCGGCTGCCACCGCTGCGGGTACGACGACCGTCCCGTGTCGCCCGAGAGCAGGAAGATCTCCGTGACGAAGACGCTGACGGTGGTGGTGGGCTGAGCGGCCCGCCGGCCGGGCGTGCCCCCGGGAGGCCCACCGCGTGCCCCTGGCCCCGCCCGGGATCACACGGCCGACCGCACCGCGCGCACGAGGGCCTGGGCGCGCGGGTCCGCGGTGACGCCCTTCTGGAGCCCGTTGGTCACGTACCCGAAGGCGATCCCCGACTCGGGATCGGCGAATCCGAGGGAGCCGCCCCGGCCCGGGTGCCCGAACGAGCCGGGCGCGAGCAGCGGCGCGCCGGAGCCGTGCAGCATGAAGCCGAGCCCGAAGCGGGTGCCGACGACCAGGACACGGTCCGCTCCTGCCGACTCCTCGGTGCGCGCGAGCGTGAGCGTGGCCGGGGCGAACAGCCGGTGACCGTCGACCTCGCCGATCATCGCCGCGTAGCACCGCGCCAGCGCCCGCGCGGTGGAGATCCCGCCGGACGCGGGAAGTTCGGCCGCCCGGTACGCGGGGTCGTTCTCGTCCGGGAGCGGGTCGATCGCCCCGAAGGCGCGCCGGGTGAGCGACGCGGGATCGGCGTACGCCTCGCTCACGCTCCGCTTGGGCCGCAGCCGCAGCGCCCCGCCGTCCGGGGGCGGCGGGGCGACGGGCCCCACGCGGCCGACCCGGTGCGCCTCGTCCGCCGGCAGCCCGACCCAGAAGTCGAGCCCCAGCGGCCGGGCTATCTCCTCGGCGATCCACCGCCCGACGGTCCGTCCCGTCACGCGCTTCACGAGCTCACCGATCAGCCAGCTGTACGTCTGGGCGTGGTAGCCGTGGTCGGCGCCGGGCGTCCAGGCGGGCGCCTGGGCGGCGACGGCGCGCGGCCCGCTGACGCCGTCGATCGCCTCGGCGGGCGTCAGCGGGCGGTCGAGCACCGGTACGCCGGCGCGGTGGGACAGCAGGTGCCGTACGAGCACGCGCTCCTTGCCGTTCGCCTTGAACTCCGGCCAGTACGTCGCCACGGGGGCGTCCAGGTCGATCTGGCCGCGCTGGTGGAGGAGCAGCGGCACGGCGGCGGCGACGCCCTTCGTGGCCGAACGCACGATCTGGGCGGTGTCGACGGCCCACGGCTCCGTGCCGTCCACGTCGCGGGTGCCGGCCCAGAGGTCGACCACCTTGCAGCCGTGCCGGTAGACGGCCACCGCCGCGCCGCGTTCGCCGCGCCGCGCGAAGTTGCGCACGAACGCGTCCCTGACCGGTTCGAATCCGGCAGCCACCGTGCCCTGTGCATCCACTACCGTGCTCGCGCTCATGCCCCCCATGGTGCAACGGCCCCGCCGGCGGGGAGGCGGGGGGTCCCGGGAGCGCCGTTCGTGCGAAAGCGCCCGTACGGCGCGCACGTTGCCGCACGGGGGCCGTGCAGGCCCCGCACCGCCCGGCCGGCGCCCCCTACGCCTCCACCCGCACCGAGCGCGGGTCGAACCCGAACGGCAGCTCCAGCCGGTGCGCCCGCATCACCGCGTCGTCCGACAGCAGCTCCTGCGTTCGCCCGTCCGCGACGATCACGCCGCCGCTGAGGATCACCGAACGGGGGCACAGTTCGAGCGCGTACGGCAGGTCGTGGGTGACCATCAGCACCGTCACGTCCAGGGACCGCAGGATGTCGGCCAGTTCGCGGCGCGACGCCGGGTCGAGGTTGGACGACGGCTCGTCCAGGACCAGGATCTCCGGTTCCATCGCCAGTACGGTCGCGACGGCCACCCGGCGCCGCTGGCCGAATGACAGGTGGTGCGGCGGCCGGTCGGCGTACTCGGCCATGCCCACCCGCTCCAGCGCGGCCGTCACGCACGCCTCCAGCTCCGCGCCGCGCATCCCGGCCGCGGCGGGGCCGAAGGCGACGTCCTCGCGGACCGTCGGCATGAAGAGCTGGTCGTCGGGGTCCTGGAAGACGATGCCGACCCGGCGGCGGATCTCCGCGAGGTGCTGCCTGCCGACGGGGAGCCCCGCGACGGTCACGGAACCGGCGCCCGCCGAGAGGATGCCGTTGAGGTGCAGTACGAGCGTCGTCTTGCCCGCGCCGTTCGGTCCGAGCAGCGCCACGCGCTCGCCGCGCGCCACGTTCAGGTCGACGCCGAAGAGTGCCTGGTGGCCGTCCGGATAGGCGTACGCGAGGCCGCTGACCTCAAGAGACAGGGTGGTGGTCATAGCGTCCATCCCAGCAGACAGACCGCCAGCGCCGACACCGGGAGGGCCGCCGCCCGGGACCACTGGGCCCGCGTCGCGGTCACTTCGTCGATCACCGGCATGGTGCCGGTGTACCCCCTGCTGACCATGGCCAGGTGCACCCGCTCGCCTCTCTCGTAGGAGCGGATGAACAGCGCACCCGCCGTCTTGCCCAGGACGCCCCAGTGCCGCACGCCGCGCGCCTCGAAGCCGCGCGAGCGCCGGGCGATCGACATCCGGCGCATCTCGTCCGTGATCACGTCGCCGTAGCGGATCATGAACGACGCGATCTGCACGAGCATCGGCGGCAGCTTCAGCCGCTGGAGCCCCAGCAGCAGCGACCTCAGCTCGGTCGTCGAAGCGAGCAGGACGGACGCGGCGACGCCGAGGGTCCCCTTCGCCAGGACGTTCCAGGCGCCCCACAGGCCCGAGACGCTCAGCGACATGCCGAGCACCTCCACCCGCTCCCCCTGGGCCACGAAGGGCATCAGCACGGCGAACGCCACGAAGGGCACCTCGATGAGCAGCCGCTTGAGCAGGTATCCGGCCGGCACCCGGGCCGCGTACGCGACGCCGGCGAGCAGCGCGGCGTACAGGCCGAAGGCCCACATCGCCTCGCGCGGCGTGGAGACGACGACGAGGACGAAGCAGAAGACTGCGGCGAGCTTGCAGTGCGGCGGCAGCGCGTGGACCGGCGAGTGCCCGTGCCGGTAGAGCTTGTGGGCGTGGCCCGCGCCCATGTCAGGCGGTTTCCTTGTCCTCGGTGCGCGCCGGCGTCACGACGGCGGCCGGCCGGTCCTGCCCGCGCCGGCGCCGTACCGCCCAGAAGACGCCGCTGCCGGCCGCGACGGTCGCGCCGACGCCCACGACGCCCGCGAGGCCGCCGGAGATCCGGCCGTCGCCGATGCCGCTGACGCTGTAGTCGGCGAGCGGGGAGTCGGCGGCGGCGTGGTCCTCTACCTTCTGGTCGATGCCCTGGTCGGCGGCGACCTTCTCCAGGCCGTCGGGGCTGGCGGAGGCGTAGAACGAGACGATTCCGGCCAGGACGAGCGCGGAGGCCAGTCCGGCGCCCCACACCGTGCGGGTGGAGCGGGCGGCGACGGGAGCCGGGGCGTCGGCGGGAGCCGCGTCCACCAGCTCGCCGCCGACGAGCAGCTTGAGCGGTGCGGAGAGCCCGCGCGCGCCGTGCACCAGGTCGGGGCGTACGGCGATGACGGCGCCCACGGTCAGCGCGGTGATCGCGGCCTCGCCGATGCCGATGAGGACGTGCACGCCGACCATGGCGGTCAGCACCTTGCCGATCGGCACGTCCGTCGTCCCGCCGACGGCGTAGATCAGCGTGAAGGCCGCGGCGGCGGCCGGAACGGAGACCAGCGCGGCGACGAACGCCGAGGCGGTGACCGACGAGCGGCGGCGCGGCAGCACCTTCACGAGCCCGCGGAAGAGCACGTACGCGACGATCACCGTCACGACGCCCATGACGGTGATGTTGACGCCCAGCGCCGTGAGCCCGCCGTCGGCGAAGAGGATGCCCTGCATCAGCAGCACGACGGAGATGCAGAGCACGCCGGTGAACGGGCCGACGAGTATCGCGGCCAGCGCGCCCCCGAGCAGATGCCCGCTGGTGCCGGCCGCGACGGGGAAGTTCAGCATCTGCACGGCGAAGATGAACGCGGCGACGAGCCCGGCGAGCGGGGCGGTCCGCTCGTCCAGCTCACGGCGCGCTCCGCGCAGGCTGACGGCGACCGCCGCCACGGCTGCGACGCCCGCCACAGCCGAGACAGGTGTGTCGATGAATCCGTCGGGGACATGCATGGGGAGGCTCCGCTTCCTGCGGTGTGATGAACCGTTCGATGATAGTGCCTTCTTGCAAACAGGTCGCAAGAGCGCACGGGTCACAAATGAAGCGGGGCGCACGCCCCAAAATATGGGACATTAGAGGACATAAGCCCCGAACCTTAGGAGCCGCCCGATGCCCCCGACCATTGAGGACCACGCACGGGCCTGCCTCGTCACGGACGGTCCCCAGCGGCACGCCGTCCCCGTGGCCCTCCGATACGACCCGCAGGAGGACCCGCTCGTGGTCCGCCTGGTCTTCCCACCGGACGTCTCGCCCGACGGCGCCGAGAACGAGTGGGTCTTCACCCGCGCCCTGCTGGAGGCCGGCATGACCCGTCCGGCCGAAACCGACAGCGGCGATGTACGGGTGTGGCCCTGCGGCCGGGTGCAGGCCGTGATGGAGCTGCGTTCGGAACAGGGCATGGCCGTGATCCAGTTCGACCGGGCGCCGCTGCTCCGCTTCCTGCGCCGCACGCACGCCGCCGAGGAACCCGTGACCACGGAGGCCGCCCACTGAAAACGGTGAGGTCCCTCCGGCCGTCACGGCCGGAGGGACCTCACCGTCGCACCGGGTCCCGTCCCCACGAGCCGGTGCGCGACCGGGGCCGCCGTCCGCTCGTCGAGCGGCCCCGGAGCTCTTCGGCGCCTAGGCGCGCACCAGCTCGCGCCCGGCCCCGGCGTCGTCGTCGCCCAGCTCCTTGCGCAGCTGCTCGCCCTCGACGTCGACGTTCGGCAGCGCCTTGTCCAGCCGGCGCGGCAGCCACCACGCCTTGTTGCCGAGCAGCGCGAGCACGGCGGGCACGATGGCCATCCGCACGACGAAGGCGTCGAAGAAGACGGCGATGGCCAGCCCGAAGCCGATCATCTTGACCATGGACTCACTCGATCCGATGAACCCGGCGAAGACGGCGATCATGATGACGGCCGCGGCGGTGACGACCCGCGCGCCGTGCCGGAAGCCGGTGACGATCGCCTGCCCGGGGCGCTCCCCGTGGACGTACGCCTCCCGCATGCGGGTGACGAGGAAGACCTCGTAGTCCATGGCGAGACCGAAGACGACGCCCACCATGAAGATCGGCATCATCGACATCACGGGTCCGGTCTGCTCGACGCCCACCACGTCCGCGAGCCAGCCCCACTGGAAGACCGCGACGACCGCGCCGAGCGCCGCCACCACGGACAGCAGGAAGCCGAGAGCGGCCTTGAGCGGTACGAGGACCGAGCGGAACACCAGCATCAGCAGCAGGAACGCGAGCCCGACTACGAGCGCCAGATACGGCAGCAGCGCGTCGTTCATCTTCTGCGAGAAGTCGATGTTCATGGCCGTGGCCCCGGTGACCAGCACCTCGGCCCCGGTGTCGGACGTGATGCCGGCGCCGGCCCCGCGGATGGAGCGCACCAGATCCTCGGTCCCCTCGGAGCTGGGCCGGTCCTTGGGCACGACGGTGACGACGGACGTGTCGCCGGCCTTGTTCAGCGGCCCGGGCACGGTGGCGGCGACACCGTCCATCTTCTTGACGACGTCGGTGACATGGCCGACCGCGTCCTTGGGCCGCTCGGCGTCCGCCACGTCGACGACGACCATCAGCGGCCCGTTGAAGCCGGGCCCGAAGCCGTCCGACAGCAGGTCGTACGCCTTGCGCTGCGTGGTGCTGACCGGCTGGGAGCCGTCGTCGGGCAGTCCCATCTCCAGCGAGGCGGCGGGTACGGCGACGACGCCCAGCCCGACCACGGCGGTGAGCAGCACGGCGACCGGCCGGCGCAGCACGAAGCGCGCCCAGCGCGTCCCCATGTTGGGCTTGCCGGCCTCGGCGGCCTGCCCCTGCCGCTTGCGGGCCTTGCGGCCGAAGACCTTCTTGCCCGCGAATCCGAGCAGCGCGGGAACCAGCGTCAGGGCGATGAGTACGGCGATCACGACCGTGCCGGCCGCGGCGAAGCCCATCTTCGTCAGCATCGGGATGTTGACCACGGCGAGTCCGACCAGCGCGATCACCACGGTCAGGCCGGCGAAGACGACGGCGGACCCGGCCGTTCCCACGGCCCGGCCGGCCGCGTCCTCCGGCTCGCGCCCCTCGGCCAGCTCGGCCCGGTAGCGGGAGACGATGAACAGCGCGTAGTCGATGCCGACCGCGAGGCCGATCATCATCGCGAGCGTCGAGGTGGTGGAGCCGAGGTCCAGGACGTTCGCCAGCGCGGTGATGGTGGAGACGCCGATCCCCACCCCGATGATCGCGGTGAGCAGCGGCAGCCCGGCCGCGACGAGCGATCCGAAGGTGATCACCAGCACGACGGCGGCGACCGCCACGCCGATGATCTCCCCCGAACCGGTCTCCGGCACGGCCTGCAGCGCGTCACCGCCGATCTCGACGGTCAGCCCGGTCTCCCGGGCCTCGTCACCGGCTTCCACGAGCGCGTCCCGCGTCCCGTCGGTCAGCTCCATGCCGCTGACCTTGTACGAGACCTGGGTGTAGGCCGTCGTGCCGTCGCGGCTCACGGCCTTGCCGGCGTACGGATCGACGACCGAGGCGACCTGGTCGGAACCCGACCGCAGCCCGGCGACCACCTTCTCCACTTCGGCCTTGTGTCCGGCGTCGGTCATCCGCTCCCCTTCGGGAGCCTTGAACACCACGCGGGCGGTGGCGCCGTCGGCGGCGGCGCCGGGGAAGCGCTCGTCGAGCAGATCGAACGCCTTCTGCGCTTCGGTCCCCGGTATGGAGAACGAGCTGGAGGTGGCGGTGGAAGCGGAGGCGGCGCCGAGACCGGCGAGCACCAGCAGGACTGTCCACGCGAGGGCGACGAAGGGGCGGCGGCGGAAGGCGAACCGGCCCATCTTGTAGAGGAAAGTGGCCACGAGGGCGTTCTCCCGGTCAGGTCGTTGGTACGTACAGGGCAGGGGTGACCAGCCCGACGACGAGAGCGGTACGCGTCAGGTGGAGCGTTTTCTACGGGGACGGACGCCGGGCGGGGACTCCGCGGCGCCGCGTGGGGCACTACACCGGGACCATCAGGCGGCGCCCAGCGCGGGCAGCACCACGGCATCGATGTAGTCGGCGAGGAAGGCCCGGTCGGGCGACCGGCCCTCGATGAGTTCCTGGGCGACGAAGGCGCCGACCAGCATGTGCGGGACGTACCGCAGGGCGGCGGTCTCGGCGGGGATCTCCCCCCGGTCGACGGCACGCCGCAGCAAGCCGTCGAGCCCGGTGAGCTCGGGTGCGATGAGCAGCTCCCGCAGCGCCTGGTGGAGATCCGGGTTCTCGTGCACGGCCTGGGCGAGGCCCCGCATCAGCGCGGAGTCCCGTTCCATCTGACAGTCGTCGGTCCGCTCCACCAGTGCGTGGAAATCGCCCCGCAGAGTGCCGGTGTCGATGTCCGCGAGACTGACGGGCTTGTTGTGCCGCAGGGCCCTGACGACGAGCTCCGGCTTGCTGCCCCACTGGCGGTAGAGGGTGGCCTTGCTGGACCGCGTGCGGGCCGCGACGGCGTCCATGGTGACCGCGTCGTAGCCGACCTCGCGCAACAGGTCCAGTACGGCCTCGTACAGCTCGCTCTCCCGCTCGGGCGTGAGCCGCGTGCGTGCCATGCCGACCCACCTCCCAGCGAACGAAACGGTTTCGTACACCCAAGGTACGCCCGCCCTCACCGAAACGAAACCGTTTCGATGGTGTTCCGCGCCACAAGTTGCCGCGCCCACGGCCCGGGGAAAGCATTGGGGGGTGAGCGACGCACCCGGGTCCGTCGGCCCTCAAGAATCCACGCCCGCCGAGCAGCCCACCGTGGCGGGAGGGGACGTGCCGGGGCGCTCCCCGCAGGGCGTCGAACGCAACCACCCCGACGGAAACGCAGCGGTAGCCGAACGTTCGATGCCCGAGGAGACGCCCCGGCGCGGCACCGACCCGGAAGCCCCCGCGGGCCCCCGCCGCACCGACCCGGAGGTCCCCGACGGCAGCGCCGCCTACCTGCGGTTCCCCCACCTCCACGGCGACCTCCTGTGCTTCGCCGCGGAGGACGACCTCTGGCTGGCCCCCGTCGTCCCGCCCGGCAAACAGCCCGACCGCGCCTGGCGCATCACCGTCGACCGCACGAAGGTGTCCCACCCCCGCTTCTCCCCCGACGGCCGCCACATCGCGTTCACCACCTGGCGCAGCCTGGACCCCGAGGTCCACCTCGCCCCCGTGGACGGCGGCCCCGCCCGCAGGCTCAGCCACTGGGGCTCGCTGGACACCCGCGTCTGCGGCTGGACCCCCGACGGCCCAGACCACCCCGCGCACATCCTCGCGGTCGCCTCCCACGGCCAGCCGTTCTCGCACTTCTCGTGGGCGTACACGCTTCCCACGGACGGCAGCCCAGGCTCCAAGCTGCCCTGGGGCCCGGTCTCCGACATCGCGGTCGCGGACGTCGAGGGCGAGCGCCGTACGCTGCTGCTCACCGGAAAGCCCCCGCACGAGCCCGCCGCGTGGAAGCGCTACCGGGGCGGCGCGACGGGCCGCCTGTGGCTGCACGGCCGGCAACTGCTCCCGGACATCGGCGGACACCTCGACTGCCCGATGTTCGTCGACGGACGCATCGCGTTCCTCTCGGACCACGAGGGCGTCGGCAACCTCTACTCCTGCGCGTACGACGGCACCGACCTGCGCCGCCACACCGACCACGACGCGTTCTACGCCCGGCACGCCTCCAGCGACGGCGCCCGCGTCGTCTACCAGTGCGCGGGCGACCTGTGGCTGGTGGACGACTTGTCCCCCGGTGCGAAACCGCGCCGCCTGGACGTCCGCCTGGGCGGCCCCCGCGCGGGCCGGCGCGCCTACCACGTCCCGGCGGCGGCCAACGTCGACGGCCTCTCGGTCGACACGACGGGCCGCGCGAGCGCGGTGGTGGTCCGGGGCAGCCTGTACTGGCTGACCCACCGCGACGGCCCGGCCCGCACGATCACGGACGTCCCGGGCGTACGGGCCCGGCTGCCCCAGATGCTGGGCGGCGGCGGCCAGGTCGCGTACATCACGGACGCCGAGGGCGAGGACGCCATCGAGATCGCGTACCTGCCCCGCGCGAGCGGCGACCGCGAGCGGCGACGGCTGGCCTCCGGCAGGCTCGGGCGCGTGCACGAGCTGGTGTCGGACCCGGAGGGCGAACGCATCGCGATCGCCTCGCACGACGGCCGGCTGCTCCTCGTCGACGCCTCGGCCGACGCGGACGCGACGGACGACGTCACCGAACTGACGCGCTCCACCAACGGCCCGGTCCGCGACCTGGCGTTCTCCCCGGACGGGGCCTGGCTGACCTGGTCGCACCCCGGCATCGGCCGCACCCTGCGCCAGATCAAGATGGCGAAGATCGAGACGAAGCACATCATCGAGGTCACCAACGGCCGCTTCGAGGACGAGAACCCGGTCTTCACGAGCGACGGCCGCTATCTGGCGTTCCTCTCCTGGCGCGGCTTCGACCCGGTGTACGACGTCCACACCGGCGACCTGTCGTTCCCCCTGGGCTGCCGCCCCTACCTCGTACCGCTCTCCTCCGCGACACCGTCGCCCTTCGCGCTGTCCGCGGAGGGCCGGCCGGCGGCGGGCGGACTCGACCCGGTGGAGGGCGAGGAGAGCGAGAGCACCGACGGCATGACGGTCCTGGTCGAGGTGGAGGGCCTGCCGAACCGGGTGACGCCGTTCCCGGTGGCCGCGAGCAAGTATTCGGGGCTGCAGCCCGTCTCCGGCGGCGGACTGGTCTGGCTGCGCTGGCCCATCTCGGGGGCGCTCGGCGAGACGTTCGCCAACCCGGCGGACATGTCGGGCCGCCCGACCCTCGAACACTTCAACCTCACCAAGGCGCGCAAGACGGAACTCGTCGACCACCTGGACTGGTTCACGGTCAGCGGCGACGGTTCACGGCTGGTGGTCATGGACGAGGGCGAGCTGCGTGCCGTCCCCGCCACCGAGTCCGGCGACAGCGACAGCACGGTCTACCTGGACCTGCGGCGCATCCTGCACCAGGTCGACCCCGAGGCGCAGTGGCGGCAGGCGTACGCGGAGGCGGGCCGCATCGTGCGGGCGTACTTCTGGGAGCCGCGGATGGGCGGCATCGACTGGGACGCGATCCTCGACCAGTACCGTCCGCTGCTCGAACGCGTCGCCACGCCCGACGAGTTCGCCGACCTGCTGCGTGAGGTCCTGGGCGAGCTGGGCACCTCGCACGCCTACGTCGCCGCCGCGCGCCGCAACGAGGGCCCGCCGCACTACCAGCGGGCCATGGGACTGCTCGGCGCGAACTTCGTGTGCCGCGAAGGGGAGTGGCTGGTACGCCGCATCCTGCCCGGCGAGTCGTCCGACTCCAAGGCACGGTCGCCGCTCGCCGGTACGGGCATCCGGGAGGGCGCGGTCCTCACGCACGTGGACGGCCGGCCGGTGGATCCGGTGGCGGGCCCGTACCCCCTCCTGGCGGCGGCCGGGGGCACGACGGTGGAGCTGACGTTCCGGCCGGCGGAGGGCGGCGGCCCGGCGCGCCGGGTCGCGATCGTCCCGCTGATCGACGAGCGCCCCCTGCGTTACCAGGACTGGGTCGCCAAACGCCGGGAGGTGGTGAGGGAGTTGAGCGACGGCAAGTGCGGCTACCTGCACATCCCCGACATGGGCGGCTCGGGCTGGGCGCAGTTCAACCGCGACCTGCGGATGGAGGTGTCGCGCCCGGCCCTGATCGTCGACGTGCGCGGCAACGCGGGCGGCAACATCAGCGAGCTGGTCGTCGAGAAACTCACCCGCACGATCATCGGATGGGACCTGACGCGGAACGCGGACCCGGTGTCGTACGCCTCGAACGGCCCCCGGGGGCCGGTGGTGGCGCTCGCCGACGAGGCGACGTCGTCGGACGGCGACATGATCACGGCGGCGTTCAAACTGCTCGGCCTGGGGCCGGTGGTGGGACAGCGCACGTGGGGCGGAGTGGTGGGCATGACCGGCCGCCACACGCTGGGCGACGGCACGGTGATCACGGTGCCGATGAACGCGGCGTGGTTCGACGCGTACGGCTGGTCGGTGGAGAACCACGGCGTGGAGCCGGACATCGCGGTGCTGCGCACGCCGCTGGACTGGGCGGAGGGGCGCCAGGCACAGCTCGGCGACGCGGTGCAGGTGGCGCTGGACCTGCTGGCGGAGCGCCCGGCGGCCACGCCGCCGACCTACACGGACGTCCCGGACAAGACCCGCCCGCCCCTGCCGCCGCGCAGCACCTGACCGGCTCGCGCGACGACCCGCCGACGCCGCGCCCGTCATGTCGGCCACCCCGCCCAGCCGTCGGAGGGGAGACCGGGCAGGCGCAGCGCACCGGCCTGCGGCCAGCGGCACGAAGCAGCCACGCGCCAACGGCTCGCACCCCGACGGAAACCCGCGCTTTCGCCGCCCCCTCCAGCACGCGGGCGGTGTGGGGCAGGGGCACGGCGCGGGCGGACGGGAGCGCCGGGCGAAGCCCCTCGCACTCGCGGGCCCCCGCAGCGGGCCGCCCACTGCCACCACCCACCCACCGCCGCCACGCGAAAGAGCGCACCCGTGGTGATCCGGGTGCGCTCTTCCCCTCCGCGAGGCCGTGCAGCGCGAAACCGCGCTGCACGGCCCCACGTCAAGACCAGTTACCGGTAACGCTCCTGGCCCGCGTCCCGCTCGTCGTCGAGGAGCGTGTCCTCGCCCACGCCCAGGTCGCGGTCCTCCCGCGCCCGGCGCATCCGCTCCGACGCCGCGTCCGGCGTCGCACCGCGCGAAACACGGTCGCCCGGCTCGCGCTGCGCGCCCTGGTCGCCCTGCTTCCGCTGCTTGGCCTGCTTCGCCTGGTCCGCGAGCTCCTGCGCCTTGTCCTTGAACTGGTCTGCAATACCCATGAGGGTCGCTCCTATTGGGGTGTGCGGGGGGGGCGGACGTTTCCGCCCCCGGTGGAACCTCGACCAGACTGACACGACCGGACATTCAGCGCATTTCGATCACTCCGGCCGAACTCGAAGCCGCACCCCGAGCCGAACTCGAAGCCGCACCCCGACCCGAATCCGACCCGCCCCGGGAGCCGGCCTCGAAGCCGCCCCCACCCCCTACCGCTCCGCCCGCGCCTTCTCGTCCGCCTCGCCCCCCGCCCCCACGAGCCCGGTCGAAACCCCCGCCAGCCGCGGCTCGAACCGCTTCATCTCCCGCTGGCCCACCACCCCGATGAGCGCGGGCAGGTACCCCCGTACGGACTGCATCCCCCGCAGCCACCACTGGGCGTACACGTGCGACGAGCGCCGCTCTATCCCGGCCACGATCCGGTCCACCGCCGGACCGAGCGGGTACGTCCGGTTCGAGGGCCACGGCAGCCGCTGCCGCAGCTCCCGCATCACGTCGTCCCGGTCCGCGCCCCGCACCATGTCGGTGTCGGTCCACGACAGGTATCCGACGCCGACCCGCACACCCCGGTACCCGACCTCCGCCCGCAGCGAGTGCGCGAACGCCTCGACGCCCGACTTGGACGCGCAGTACGCCGTCATCATCGGCGCCGGGGTGATCGCGGCCAGCGACGCGATCTGCAGGAAGTACCCCCGGCTCTCCATGAGCACCGGCAGGAACGCCCGTCCCGTCACCGCCCCGCCGATCAGGTTGACTTCGATGACCCGCCGCCAGGCGACCGGGTCGGAGTCCACGAACGGCCCACCGGAGGCGACGCCCGCGTTGGCGACGACGATGTCGACCTTCCCGAACCGCTCCTTCACCTCCCGCGCGACCCGCGCCATCGCCTCGTGGTCGGTGACGTCGGCGTGCCACCAGTGCGCCTCGGCGTGGAGCCGGCCCGCCACCGCCTTCAGCTCGTCCGGCTCCAGGCCGACCAGCGCCACCTTCGCGCCGCGCGCCGACAGCTTGCGGGCCAGCAGCTCGCCCACTCCGCGCGCCGCACCCGTGACGACCGCGACCTGTCCTTCGAGGCTCTGCCTGCTGCTCATACGGCCTGCTCCTTCTCTTCCTGGTCGGCCACCACGGCCGGAAGTGCGACGTACGTGCTGACCAGTTCCCGGAGCTTCGCCGTGACGGCCTCCGGCGCTTCCACCGGCGTCATGTGCCCGACCCCGGTCAGCACGGTGAGCCCCAGCGAATGCGGCAGCGCGGCCTCGATCTCGCGGGCGTGGACGGGCGGCGTCAGCCGGTCGGCGGTCCCCGCGACGACGGCGGTGGGCACGGTCAACTCCCCTATGCCCGTGGTGAGATCGAGCTCTCCCAGAACGTGCGACCAGGCCACCCGCGCCGCACGTGGACAGGCGTGGACGATGCGGGCGCACTGCGCCACCCGCTCCGGCGAGGCCCCGGGCCCCATCGTCGCGTACTTGAGGATCTTCATGGACAGCGGCGTGACGGGCCCCAGTGGCGCCCGCGCACCCAGCACCGCCCGCGTGATCCGCGTCCGCAGCCGCCCGGCGCGCAGCGGCAGTACGAGCGACTCGGCGACCAGCCGCGCACTGCCCGTGCTGCACAGCAGAACAGCCGCCGCGTGCTCACGGAACCCGGGCCGCCCGGCGGCCGCCATGATCGTCATGCCGCCCATGGAGTGCCCGGCCACGACGGCCCGCTCGCCCGGCGCGAGCGCGGCGGCGAGCACCGCTTCGAGGTCGTCGGCCAGCGCGTCGGTGCTGTAGCCGTCGCGCCCGACCGCCGGCGAACGCCCGTGGCCCCGCTGGTCGTAGACCACGACGCGGTGATCGCCCGCGCCGACCAGCTCGCGTATCTGCGCCGACCAGAAGAGCGTCGAACAGGTCCAGCCGTGCGCCAGGACGAGCGCGGGGGCGCCTTCGGGGCCGTACACCTCCACATGCAGGCGCGAGCCGTCGGCGGAGACGGCGGTCAGCTCGCGCGAGGCGATGAGCGGCTCACCCGCGCCCTTCATCAGCCGGCTCACGCGACAGCCTCCGCGGTCTCGGTCGCGGCGCCCTCGCCGTGACCGGTCCCGGCCGTATCCCCGGCCCCGGCCCCGGCGGCGACGACCACCGGGCCGTCCGCCGCCGCGCGGACGACCTCGTACTCCGCGAGGTTGACCACCCGCGTCGCGCGCCGGAACTCGCTCGGCGTGCCGGGCCAGATCGTCGTGTTGCGTCCGTTCGCGTCCAGGTACCAGCTGTCGCAGCCGCCCGTGTTCCACACGGTCCGCTTCATCCGGTCCTGCACCCGCCGGTTCCACGCGTGCACGGCGGACGGCCGCGCCGCGAGCGCCGCCCGGCCGCCCAGCACCCGCAACTGGCGCATGTAGTCGGCCAGGTAGTTGAGCTGGGACTCGATCATCAGGATCATCGAGCTGTTCCCCAGGCCCGTGTTGGGGCCGATGATCGTCATCCAGTTGGGGAAGCCGGCCGCGGTCGCGCCGCGCAGCGACTCCATCCCGTCCTTCCACGCCTCGGCGAGCGTGATGCCGTCCGCACCGACGACGCGTTCGGCGATCGGCATGTCGGTGACGTGGAAGCCCGTGCCGAAGACGATCGCGTCGACCTCGGCCTCCGTCCCGTCGGCCGCCACGACCGTCGACCCGCGCACCTCCTTCAGCCCGGAGGCCACCACGTCAACATTGCGCTGCGCGAGCGCCGGGTAGTACGAACTGGACAGCAGGATGCGCTTGCAGCCGATCCGGTACGACGGCGTCAGCTTGGCCCGCAGCTCCGGGTCCTTGATCGCTTTGGCCATGTTGGCCTTGGCGAGCGCCTCGACGGCCCCCAGCTGGTTGGGATGCTTGGTGAAAGCGGTGACCTGCAACTCCCTGATGCCGAAGAGCAGTCCGCGCCGGGCCTTCGCGGTGAACGGCAGCTGCCGGTGCAGCCAGCGCTCCGGCCCGGTGATCGTCCGGTCCATGCGCGGCATGACCCACGGCGCGGTCCGCTGGAAGACAGTCAGCTTCGCCACATCGGGCTGGATCGACGGCACGATCTGGATCGCCGAGGCACCCGTGCCGATCATCGCGACGCGCTTGCCGCGCAGGTCGTAGTCGTGGTCCCACCGCGCCGAGTGGAAGACCTTGCCGGGGAAGCCGTCGAGCCCCGGGACGTCGGGGACCTTAGGGTCCGACAGGGGCCCGGTCGCGGACACCACGACGTCGGCGCTCAGCTTCCCGCGCGCGGTCTCGATCTCCCAGCGCAGCGCGTCGCCGTCCCAGCGCATCATCTTCACTTCGTGGTCGAGCCGGATGTGCGGCCGCAGCCCGAAGGTGTCGGTGACGTGCTCCAGGTACGCCCTGATGTGCTCCTGGCCGGAGAAGGTGCGGGGCCAGTCGGGGTTGGGCGCGAACGAGAACGAGTACAGGTGGGACGGCACGTCGCACGCGCAGCCCGGATAGCTGTTGTCGCGCCAGGTGCCGCCCACCGCGTCGGCGCGCTCCAGGACGACGAAGTCGGTGATCCCCTCGCGGCGCAGCCGGACGGCTGCGCCCAGGCCGCCGAATCCGGATCCGATCACCGCCACTCGTACGTGCTCGTGCTCGGCCATGCCGACGCCTCCCGCGCTCCCACGACTCTGCCAGCAATCACTGGCACGATCTGGAGAGTAGAGCAGGGCCGTACTCATGGGTAGGGGTCGGACCGGAGAAAGTTACCGGCGGTAGAACATAGGCTTCCCACGTGGACGAAGCCGCAGAAGCCCGCGAGTACCGCATGGAGGAGCTGGCCAGGAAGGCCGGCATCACGGTGCGCACCCTGCGCTTCTACCGCGAGCGCAAGCTGCTGCCGCCACCGCGCCGCGAGGGCCGGATCGCCTGGTACGACGACCGCCACCTGGCCCGGCTGCGCACCATCGCGGCGCTGCTGGAGCGCGGCCACACCCTCAACGGCATCGCGGACCTCGCCAGCACCTTCGAGAGCGGCCGCGGCGTCGGCGAGCTCTTCGGCGTGGGCGAGGACGCCGCTCCCGTCACCTGGACCGAGGAGACGCCGGTCCGGCTCACGCCCGAGGACCTCGCCGACCACTTCGCGGGCGAGGTCACCGCGGAGAACCTCGCCGCCGCCCTCGACCTCGGTTATCTCGCCACTGACGGCGAGGAGATCGTCCACATCAGCCGCCGCCTGCTGGACGTGTCGGCGGCCCTGGTGCGCGAGGGGGTGCCGCTGGCCGCCGTGCTCCAGGCGGGCCGCGAGGTGCGTGAGCACACGACGGCCATGGCGGAGATCTTCGCCGCCATGGTCCGCTCCCACCTCGCCGGGGAGGAGGCGCGGACGGAGGGCGGACCGGCCGGCGGCGGCGCGGCCGCCCGGCGCCAGTCGGCCCTGGAACGCCTGCGCCCCCTCGCCAAGAGCGTCGTCGAGGCCGAGCTCTCCATGGCGCTCGACCGCCTGCTCAGGGCCGAGAAGGACGCCCCCGCGCCCGACTCCGGCGGTCAGCCGCCGAGCGGCTGCCCGAAGACCGCGGTCACCGGCGCGTGGTCCGACCAGCGCAGGTCATAACTGGCCGCCCGTTCGACGTACGCCTTGGCCGCCCGGCCCGCGAGGCCCGGCGTCGCCACCGCGTAGTCGATACGCCATCCCGAGTCGTTGTCGAAGGCCTTCCCGCGGTACGACCACCAGGTGTACGGCCCCTCCTGCCCGGGGTGCAGCGCGCGCACCACGTCGACGTATCCCGCCTCGTCGAACACCCGTGACAGCCAGGCGCGCTCCTCCGGCAGGAAGCCGGAGGACTTGCGGTTGGCCTTCCAGTTCCTGAGGTCGGCCTCCTGGTGGGCGATGTTCCAGTCGCCGCAGACGAGCACTTCACGGCCGCCCGCGGCCGCGCTCTCCTTCAGGCCCTTCAGGTACGGCAGGAACTCGTCCATGAACCGGACCTTCTCGTCCTGCCGCTCGGTGCCGACCTCACCGGAGGGCAGGTACAGGCTGGCGACCGTGACGCCCGGCAGGTCCGCCTCGACGTACCGCCCGCTCCCGTCGAACTCGGCGCTGCCGAATCCGACCCGCACCCGGTCCGGCTCGCGCCGCGTGTAGAGCGAGACGCCCGCCCGCCCCTTGGCCGCGGCCGGCGCGTGCACGACGTGCCAGCCGTCCGGGTCGCGGACCTCCTCCGGGAGCTGCTGCGGCTCCGCCCGCACCTCCTGGAGGCAGATCACATCGGCGTCGGTTTCGGCCAACCAGGGCACAAAGCCCTTCTTGGCGGCGGCACGCAGGCCGTTAACATTCACGGAGGTCACAGTGAGCATCCCGGCACAATACAGACACCGGGAAATCGTCCGGCACCGGACCCGCATAGAAGTACGCTGATACGCATGCATATACATCCGCGCCCGTACGACCACCCCGACGCGATGAAGCTCGATGCCGAAGTGCAGCAGGAGTACATCCAGCGCTACAACGGCGAGGGCGACACGACACCGCTCGATCCCTCCATGTTCCGCCCCCCGGTGGGCCTCTTCCTCATCGCGTACGACGCCGAGGAGCGCCCGGTCGCCTCCGGCGCCTGGCGTTCCCAGGACGAGAACGGCGAGGGGTACGCGGACGGCGACGCCGAGATCAAGCGCATGTACGTCCGGCCCGAGAGCCGCGGCATCGGCCTGGCCCGCCGGATCCTCGCCGCCCTGGAGGACGACGCCCGCGCGGCCGGCCGCACCCGGATGGTGCTGGAGACGGGCACGCAGCAGCCGGAGGCCATCGCCCTCTACGTGTCGAGCGGTTACGCCCCCACCGCGAAGTTCGGCCACTTCCGCGAGTACGAGGACAGCCGCTGCTTCGCCAAGCCGCTGGAGCTGTGACGCTCCCTCAGCCCCTGTGGCGTACGCCACCGAAGAGCCTTCTGTGGCGTACGCCACCCGGATGCCTTTGCGGTACGGCACACCAAAGAGCCCCAGCCGGATCTCTCCGACTGGGGCTCTGAGCTGCGGTGGACCTGTGGGGATTTGAACCCCAGACCCCCTCGATGCGAACGAGGTGCGCTACCAGACTGCGCCACAGGCCCTTGCAACGAGTGAAACTTTAGCACCTCGATCGGGGTGCTCGGTAATCCGCTCTCCGAAGATCATTCGTTGACGGCCCGGGGCCGGTCCCCGTCCTCGTACTGGTCGAAGAGCGGCGTGCGTCCACGGCCCCGGTCGCGTCGGCCTGGGTTCGTCCGGCGGCCCTGAGCGGGGTCGGCGACGGGCGGCGCTTCGGGGGCGGGGGTCGGCTCGGCCGTGCTGGAGCGGGCGGAGCTCCAGGTGCCCGGGTCGCCGAAGTCGACGCTGCCGGTGGCGCGCGGCGCCACGGGGGCGGTGACGTACGTCGGCAGCGGGACCGGGACCGGGTCCCAGCTCTCGCCGCAGGCCGCGCCGCGCTCACGTTCGCGCTGCTGGTCCACCCACTCCGCGTGGTCCGTCTGCTCCACCAGCGCGCGGCGGCCGGCCTCCTGCGGCGAGACCGCGGGCGCCGGCTCGGGTTCGGGGCGTACGACAGGCTCCTCGTCCGGCTCCGCGGAGACCGGCCGACGGCCCGGGTGCGGACGGCGCTCGCGCAGCCGCTGCGCCGCCGCCTCCGCCCTGCGCCGGTCCATGGTGAAGGCGAAACGCCGCCGCTCGGTGGTCCGCAGATGCACGATGTACGTGCTCAGCAGCACGGCGGGGACGGCCGGGGCCCAGAGGAACCGCAGCCCGCCGACCGCCGCGACGATCGTGCCGAGAGTGAAGGCGAGGAAGAGGATCACGGTGGTGCGCCGACGGCGCGCGAGAACCTTCGAGCGCCGGGCGCGTTCGGCGGCAGCGCTCGCTGCGCGCGCACGCCGTTGCGCCCTCGCGGTCTCCCGCGCGCCCTCCCGGGCACTCTCGCGCGCCTGCTCCCGCGCGTCCTCCCGGACGGCGGGGCGCTCGGCCGCCTGGGCCGGGGGCACGGCGAAGGCCCGGACGTCGACGGAACTCAATCGATCCGTGACGGCGTCCGGGTCCACGTCGGTCTCCGCCTCACCCGCGGCGCGTTCCTGGAGCTCCCTGGCGTATCGGCGCTCCATTGCCGCCCGTCCGGACAGCAGCCGGATGGCGGTGCTGAAGCGTTCCGTCGGACGGGCTTCGTTGAGCTCGTCCTGCCTGCGGAGCCACATCGGCACCAAGTAGGCGGCCCAGGCCCCGACGATGACTGCGTAGATCAGGCCGCTGCTGCTCACACCCCACACCGTAGAGGGGTTCGCGCAAGCCCATCCGCCAATTGAGCCGGTGTGTCGCACGATCTGGCTGATAACTCGAACTTTTTTGTGACTGATCGGATCAACAGGCTGCTTTGTGCGCCCTTTTGCAGTCACCTGGCGACGAAATTCGAACACCTATTTCATTACGGCGCGGTGCCAGGTCGTGCCTGGTGCCAGCGGTTCAGCATGCCCTCGGGCACTTCCTCCGCCGTGAGCGCGTAGACCAGATGGTCACGCCACCCGCCGTCGATGTGGAGATATCGGGGGCGCAGCCCTTCCTGGCGGAATCCGAGTTTCTCCACGACCCTGCGGCTGGGCGTGTTCTCGGGGCGAATGCAGACCTCGATGCGGTGCAGACCGACCGTGCGGAAGCAGTGGTCGACGGCGAGCGCGACCGCCGTGGGCATCACCCCGCGGCCCGCCACGTCGCGGTCCACCCAGTAACCGACGTGCCCCGAGCACATCGACCCCCAGGTGATCCCGGCGACCGTCAACTGGCCGACGAGCCGGCCCCGGTACTCGATGACGAAGGGCAGCATCCGGCCCGCGTTCGCCTCGGACCGCAGGTGGCGGACCATCTGGCGGTACGTGGGACGCTGCGCCACCGGGCCCGCCGGCGCGGGCGGCGGGACGGTCGCCTCCCAGGGGCGCAGCCACTCCCGGTTGCGCCGGTTCACCTCGCGCCAGCTGGACTGGTCGCGCAGCTTTATCGGGCGGAGGGTGACATCGCCGTCGGCCAGCTCGACGGGCCAGGACGAAGCGTTCAGCTCTGGCTCCCGGGCAGGGGGGACCCGGAGCCGGAACCGGGGTGGTCGGCGCCCCGGATCTGGTCCACGGCGTGCGGCAGGAGGCGTTCCAGGACCGCCAGCCCGTCCCACACGCCACCGGTGGAGCCCGGCAGGTTCACGATCAGGGTCCGGCCCGCCACGCCGGCCAGCCCACGGGAGAGCGCGGCGGTCGGGACCTTTCCGAGCCCCTCGGCGCGGATCGCCTCGGGAATGCCCGGGACGTCGTAGTCCAGCACGCGCCGGGTGGCTTCGGGGGTGCGGTCGGTCGGCGAGATGCCGGTGCCGCCCGTGGTGAGGATGACGTCGTACGCGGCGGCGACGCCGGCCCGCAGGGCCTGCTCCACCGGGTCGCCGTCCGGCACCACCTGCGGGCCCTCGACCGCGAAGCCCAGACCGCGCAGGCCCTCGGCGAGGATCGGTCCGCCCCGGTCCTCGTAGACGCCGGCGGAGGCGCGGTTGGAGGCCGTCACCACGAGGGCGCGGCGCGGCTCACCCGGCGCGGCGGCGGCCGTTTCGGGTGCGGCGCCGGCATCGGGCGCCGGCTCGTGGCTGTGGCTGTGGCTGTAGACCTCTCCACCACGAGGGCTCATGACCGGCTCCAGTCGCCGGACTTGCCGCCCGTCTTCTCCTCGACGCGTACGTCGGTGATGACCGCGGCCTTGTCGACCGCCTTCACCATGTCGATCACGGTGAGCGCGGCGACGGTGACCGCGGTCAGCGCCTCCATCTCGACGCCCGTCCGGTCCGTCGTCCGCACGGTGGCGGCGATCTCCACGGCGTCGTCGGCCACCGCGAGATCCAGCTTCACGCCGGATAGGGCGAGCGGGTGGCAGAGGGGGATCAGGTCGGGCGTGCGCTTGGCGCCCATGATGCCCGCGATGCGGGCGGTGGCGAGGGCGTCGCCCTTGGGGACCCCCTCGCCGCGCAGCAGCTCGACGACGCGCGGCGCGACAAGGACGCGTCCGGTGGCGCGCGCGGTGCGCGCGGTGACGTCCTTCGCCGAGACGTCGACCATGCGGGCAGCCCCCGCCTCGTCGATGTGCGTGAGCCGATCGTGCGTACTCATTACGTGTGGCGCTCCCGGTCAGGGCCTGTGAGGGCAGACACGCTACCCCCACCCGGCCCCGGTCAGCCGAGCAGGACCACGTCGGTCTCGGCGCCGGGCTCCAGCTCGGTGGTGTCCTCCGGGACGACGATCAGGGCGTCGGCGTGGGCGAGAGCCGCGACCAGGTGTGACCCGGTGCCGCCGACGGGGGCGACGGCGCCCGTGTGCGCGTCGTAGGTCCCGCGCAGGAACTGGCGCTTTCCGGACGGCGAGGCCAGCGGCTTGTCGGCGCTCAGCGTGGCGCGGGCCGTGGGGCGGTGCACGTCCTTCAGGCCCATCAGGGCGCGGATCGCCGGGCGCACGAAGAGCTCGAAGGAGACGTACGAGGAGACCGGGTTGCCCGGGAGGGCGAGCAGGGGGGTGTGCTCGGGGCCGATGGAGCCGAACCCCTGGGGCTTGCCGGGCTGCATGGCGAGCTTGCGGAAGTCGACGCCGCCGCCGGGCTCGTCCCCGTCCCCCACGGACGACAGCGCTTCCTTGACCACGTCGTACGCGCCGACGCTGACGCCGCCGGTCGTGACGATCATGTCGGCGCGGATCAGCTGGTCCTCGATGGTCGCGCGGAGCGTGTCGGCGTCGTCGGTGACCGCGCCGACGCGGTAGGCGATGGCGCCCGCGTCCCGGGCGGCGGCGGTCAGGGCGAAGCTGTTGGAGTCGAAGATCTGGCCGGCGGCCAACCGCTCGCCGGGCTGCACCAGTTCGCTGCCGGTCGACAGGACGACGACGCGGGGGCGGGGCCTGACCCTGACCGTGGCGCGGCCGATCGCGGCGAGCAGGCCGATCTGGGGCGGACCCAGGACCGTACCGGCCGCCAGCGCCGGGTCGCCGGCCTGGACGTCGCTGCCGCGCGCGCGGACGTGCGCCCGCGCCTCGACGGGGCGGTGGACCCGGACCTCGCCGCTCGCTCCCTCGGGGGCGCCGCTCGCGGCGCGCATCGTGACGGCCGGTCCGCCGCCCGTGCCCCCGTCGGTCCATTCGACCGGGACGACGGCCTCGGCGCCCGGCGGCAGCGGGGCGCCGGTCATGATGCGGGCGGCCTCGCCGGGGCCGACGCTCAGCGTCTCGCCGCTGCCCGCCGCCACGTCACCAATGACGGTGAGGACGGCGGGGAACTCCTCGCTCGCGCCCGCGACATCGCTCGTACGGACCGCGTATCCGTCCATCGAGCTGTTGTCGAAGGGGGGCAGCGCGATCTGGACCGTGATGTCCTCGACGAGGACGCAGCCCTGCGCGTCGAGAAGTTGCAGCTCGATGGGCTCGAGCGGCTTCACCGCGGCGAGGATGTCCTCAAGGTGCTCGTCGACAGACCAGATCGTGCTGCTCAAGGTGCCTACATCTCCTCGGTCACGTAACTGCGAAGCCAGGTCCGGAACTCCGGCCCCAGGTCCTCACGTTCGCATGCGAGTCTCACAATGGCACGCAGATAGTCGCCCCGGTCGCCGGTGTCATAGCGGCGGCCCTTGAAGACGACGCCGTGCACGGGGCCCCCGGCCTTCTCGTCCTCGGCCAGGTGCTGGAGCGCGTCGGTGAGCTGGATCTCGCCGCCGCGGCCCGGCTCGGTCTTGCGCAGTATGTCGAAAACGGCCGGATCCAGCACATAGCGGCCGATGATGGCGTAGTTGCTGGGAGCGTCGGCGGCGTCGGGCTTCTCGATCAGCCCGGTGACGCGTACGACGTCGCTCTCGGCGGTCGGCGCGACGGCCGCGGATCCGTACAGGTGGATCTGGGAGGGGTCGACCTCCATCAGCGCGACGACGCTTCCGCCGTACTGCCCCTGGATCTCGATCATCCGGGAGAGCAGCGGGTCGCGCGGGTCGATGAGGTCGTCGCCGAGGAGTACCGCGAAGGGCTGGTCGCCCACGTGCGGCGCGGCGCACAGCACGGCGTGGCCGAGGCCCTTGGGGTCACCCTGGCGGACGTAGTGCATGGTGGCGAGGTCGCTCGACTCCTGCACCCGGGCGAGACGTTCGGCGTCGCCCTTGCGGCCGAGGGCCGACTCCAGCTCGTAGTTGCGGTCGAAGTGGTCCTCGAGGGGCCGCTTGTTGCGGCCGGTGACCATGAGGACGTCGGAGAGCCCCGCGGTCACGGCCTCCTCGACCACGTACTGGATGGCCGGCTTGTCGACGACAGGCAGCATCTCTTTTGGAGTGGCCTTTGTCGCCGGCAGGAACCTGGTGCCGAGGCCGGCGGCAGGGATGACAGCCTTGCTGATCCCGGGGTGTGACTGAGTCATGGTCAGAACGATATCCGTTGCGTATGGGAGGAAGATGAGGCTCCGGGCAATATTTCTCATACGAGTCGTTTTGTGGAGCCACGGTGATGTGTGAAGAGCCTGACAAGGCGGAGTTGCGAAAAGAACTCCTCGGCATGAGATCCCGGTTGACCAGTAGTGACGTCGAAAAGGCCGGAATGGTTCTGGCCCACCGGGCACTGGAGCTGCCGGAGCTCGCGGAGGCCGGCACGGTCGCCGCGTACGTGTCGATCGGGAGCGAGCCCGGCACCCGGGCGCTGCTGGACGCGCTGCGCGCGCGGGGCGTGCGGGTGCTGCTTCCCGTCCTCCTGCCGGACAACGATCTGGACTGGGCGCGGTACGAGGGCGCGGAGCGTCTGGAGCGCGCCCGGCTGGGGCTGCTGGAACCGCGGGGCGCGCGGCTCGGCGTACGGGCCGTCCTGGAGGCGGACGCGGTGCTGCTGCCCGGCCTGGCCGTGGACGGGCGCGGAACGCGGCTCGGGCGCGGCGGCGGCTCGTACGACCGGGTGCTCGCCCGGCTGGAGGCGGCGGGCGCGCGGCCTCACCTGGTGGTGCTGCTGTACGACGCGGAGGTGGTCGCGCGGGTTCCGAGGGAACCGCACGACCACCCCGTGAGCGCCGTGGTGACGCCGGGCGGGGTCAGGCGCTTCACGGCCTGACACCCGCCGGGCGCCCGCGCCCCTACGGCCTGAGCACCAGCTTGTCGGTGGTGCTCTTCTCGACCGCCTCGTCGCTGAACGGCCAGTCGAACAGCTCGCCCCTCGCCCACATGTCGGTCTGGTCGGTGTAGTGCGAGCTGTACGCGTGACCCGACGCGCCGGTGAGGTTGATCCAGCGGGACTTGTCGAGGTCGTTGAGGTTCACGACCATCCGCATGGACGGCACCCAGATGACCTCGTAGCCGCCCGCCGCGTTCCATCCGGTGGCGTTGACCGCCGCCTCGCCGCCGCCCAGGTTCCAGGGGCCGCGGTTGAGCAGCGACTGGACGAGGCCGGGGCCGCTCGTGCCGAGCGTCTGGTTCTTCAGCTCCAGCTGGTGCAGGCGACCCCAGCTCCAGGAGTCGACGTCCTTGCCGAGCTTGGCCGTCAGCTCCCAGCGGGCGTCCTTCAGGGCGCGGCCGAGCAGCTCGTCACGGGTGTCGGTCGGCTTGTCCAGGCGGGTGCCCGGCGCCTGCCACCACTCGTTCTTCTCGTCCTTGAGCATCGTGCGGACGACCTCGTACCAGCGGTCGCCGCCGTCCGGCTGCGCGGAGTCCTTGGCGCGCTGCCCGCACTCGCGCACCCGCTTGTCCGGGTCGTCGACCGGGCCCGTGCTGTCGGCGGGGCGGACGGAGAGGCACTGCCCCTTGACCCGAAGCTCCTTGGGGAGCTTGTTGGCGAAGGCGAGCTTGAGGACGTTGCGCCAGACCGCGTTGAAGTACGCGGCGGCCGCCGAGTCGGGCTCCTGGGTGTAGTCCCAGCCTTCGAGCAGCTTCTGCGTCTCGCGGACGTTCGGGTCCGAGACGTCGATCTTGAGCAGGTGGGGCGTGAGCAGCTTGGCGATCTCGCTGCTGTTGTCCATCTGCATGGTGCGCATGTCGTCGGTGGAGATCCGGCCGCCGTCGGCGATCTTCGACTCGATGAGGTCGTTGATCCGCTGGCTGCGGGCGCCGTAGCCCCAGTCCTCGGTGAGGAGGTAGGGGTACTTCTCCTTGTCGATCACGGCCTGGTTGGCGGTGACGATGTAGCCGCGCTCGGGGTTGTACTCGTACGGCAGCTCGTCCTGCGGGATGAAGCCCTTCCAGCGGGAACGCGGGTCCCATCCGGCGGCGGGCAGGGTGCCGTCGTGGCCGGCGCCGCGGACCGGGATGCGGCCCGGGGCCTGGTAGCCGATGTTGCCGGCGGTGTCGGCGTAGATGAGGTTCTGCGACGGGACCTCGAAGTGGGCGGCGGCGGCGCGGAAGCTCTTGAAGTCCGTGGCGCGGTTCAGCTCGAACACGGCGTCCATGGACTTGCCGGGCATCAGCGCGGTCCACTTGAGGGAGATCCCGTAGCCGTCACCGCGGTCGGGGGCGGCGTTGTCGACCGGGGCCTTCTCGCCGACCTTGCCGAGTTCGCCACTGCGGTCGGAGAGCAGCGGGCCGTTGCCGGTGGAGCGGATGGTGATCTTCTTCGACCCGCCGCCGGCGACCTTGATGGTCTCCACCCGGGTCGTGAAGGGCTTGGTGGCGCCGTCGTAGAAGTAGCCGTCGTCGGAGACCTTCTCCAGGTAGAGGTCGGTGACGTCGGCGCCCAGGTTGGTGAAGCCCCAGGCGATGCTCTGGTTGTGGCCGATTATCACGCCGGGCATGCCGGAGAAGGTGTAGCCCGCCGCGTCGTACTTGCAGGTGGGGGACACCTTCCGGCAGTGCAGGCCCATCTGGTACCAGAGCGAGGGCAACTGCGGCGCGAGGTGCGGGTCGTTGGCGAGCAGCGGCTTCTTGGTCGTCGTGTAGCGGCCGGAGACGACCCAGGAGTTGGAGCCGATGCCGCTGCCGTTCGGGCCGAAGAGCGCGGGGATCTCGTCGAGGGCGTCGGAGATGCCGGACAGCTGGCTCTGGACGCCCTCGGCGGCCGTGCCCGCGCCGACTCCGGTGCCGGTGCCGGTGCCGGACGCGTTGCCGGTGCCCGACGCGTTGCCGGTGCCCGACGCGTTGCCGATTCCGGAGCCCGTTCCGGTGCCGGTGCCGGTGCCCGTGCCGTCGCCCGTGCCGTCGCCCGTGCCGGAGGCGCCGGTGGCCTTCGGGTCGTACTTCTTCGCCGTCTCGTCGACCGCGCCCTCCTCTACGACCGTCTTGTTCCGGTCGTACGGGTAGGCCGGGTACAGCTCCTTGATCTGCTTCGCGTTCAGCCTGCTCGTCATCAGCGAACGGTCGATCTCGTCCTGCATGTTGCCGCGCAGGTCCCAGGCCATGGCCTTGAGCCAGGCCACCGAGTCGACGGGCGTCCACTTCTCGGGCTTGTAGTCGTTCACGAAGCCGAGGGCGGCGTACTCGACGGAGATGTCCTTGCCCTCGCGCCCTTCGAGGTAGGCGTTGACGCCGGCGGCGTACGCCTGGAGGTTCTTCTTCGTCTCCGGCGACAGCTGGGTGTCGTACTCCTGTTGCGCGACGCGGCGCCAGCCGAGCGTGCGCAGGAATTCGTCGGTGTCGACCTGGTCCGCGCCGAACATCTCGGACAGCCGGCCCGACGTCATGTGACGGCGGACGTCCATCTCGTAGAAGCGGTCCTGCGCCTGGACGAAGCCCTGGGCGCGGAAGAGGTCTTCGTCGGTGTCCGCGTAGATCTGCGGGATGCCGAAGTCGTCACGCTTGACGTCCACGGGACCCGAGAGACCGTCGAGCTCGATCGACCCGGTGGTCTGCGGGAAGGAGGCGCGCACCGTGCTGATGCTCCAGAACGCGCCGTAGCCGACACCCGCGACAAGGGCCAACACCAGCACGATCACGATCAGGCGGGCGCGACGCCCCTTCTTCTTCTTGCCGGAAGAGGCGGTGGTGTTGGCGGGCATCGCTGTCCTTCGAGGGGCAGGGTGGTCCTTGGGTGCTGGAGCAACCATAGGCGCAGCGCTTCCGCGCCCCCGACGCGGTGCCGCCAACGGCGATCGTACGAAGGATATCCGCGCCGTATCGGCGTCAAGAAAACGTTAAAGATTAGGTAAGGTAACGAAGTACCGGCCGCCGGAGGAACGATCCGGCAGGCGTGCCCGGGAAGGAACGGCCGCTGACTGTCCACCAGCTCAACGAACTGCTGCTCATCTGCTCGCTCGTCCTGCTCATCGCCGTCGCGGCCGTCCGCATCTCGTCCCGCAGCGGGCTCCCCAGCCTGCTGCTGTACCTCGGGATCGGGATCGCCATAGGGCAGGACGGCTTCTTCGACGTCAAGTTCGACAACGCCGAACTGACGCAGGTGATCGGCTATGCCGCCCTCGTGGTGATCCTGGCCGAGGGCGGTCTCGGCACGAAGTGGAAGGAAGTCCGACCCGCGTTGCCCATGGCGGTCGTGCTGTCGACCGTCGGCGTCGCGGTCAGCGTGGGCGTCACGGCCGCGGGGGCGCACTACCTCGTCGGTCTCGACTGGCGCCAGTCCCTCATCATCGGCGCGGTCGTCTCGTCCACGGACGCCGCCGCGGTCTTCTCCGTCCTGCGCAAGGTGCCGCTTCCCTCCCGGATCACGGGCGTGCTGGAGGCGGAGTCGGGTTTCAACGACGCACCCGTCGTGATCCTGGTGGTCGCCTTCTCGACGGCCGGTCCGGTGGACGACTGGTACGTCCTGGTCGGCAAGATCGCCCTGGAACTGGCGATCGGCGCGAGCATCGGTCTCGCGATGGGCTGGCTCGGCGCCTACGCGCTGCGGCGTGTGGCGCTTCCCGCGTCCGGCCTGTACCCGATCGCCGTCATGGCCATCGCGGTGTCGGCGTACGCGGCGGGAGCCATCGCGCACGGCAGCGGGTTCCTCGCCGTCTATCTGGCCGCCGTGGTGCTCGGCAACTCCAAACTGCCGCACTGGCCGGCCACGCGCGGGTTCGCCGACGGGCTGGGCTGGATCGCGCAGATCGGGATGTTCGTCCTGCTCGGCCTGCTGGTGACGCCGCACGAGCTGCTGGCCGACTTCTGGTCCGCCGTGATGGTGGGGCTGGTGCTGACGATGGTGGCGCGGCCGCTGGAGGTGCTGGTCAGCCTGCTGCCGTTCCGCATCCCGTGGCAGGAGCAGGCCCTGATGTCCTGGGCGGGGCTGCGCGGCGCGGTGCCGATCATCCTGGCGACCATCCCGCTGGTGACGGACATCGAGGGCAGCGACCGGGTCTTCAACATCGTCTTCGTCCTCGTCGTCGTCTACACCCTCGTCCAGGGGCCGACCCTGCCCTGGCTGGCGAAGTGGCTGAAACTCGGCGAGGACCCCTCCGAGGCGGCGGACCTCGGCATCGAGTCCGCGCCCCTGGAGCGGCTGCGCGGGCATCTGCTGTCGGTGGCCGTCCCCGAGAAGTCGCGGATGCACGGCGTGGAGGTGGCCGAGCTGCGTCTGCCGCACGGCGCGGCGGTCACGCTGGTCGTGCGGGACGGGACCAGCTTCGTACCGCTGCCGACGACCGTGCTGCGGCGCGGCGACGAGCTGCTCGTGGTGACGACCGATCCGGTACGGGACGCCACCGAGCGGCGGCTGCGGGCGGTCGCGCTCGGCGGCAAGCTCGCGGGGTGGCTGGGCACGGGTGGCGGGAGCCGCCACTGATCGCCGTGAACACAGGCGGTGTGACGTAATCCGTACGCAATCACAGGTGCACCCCGAGCGATGACCTGTAACATGAAGGTCTACTGATCGACCAACTCTGCCTGACGCAGAGCTGGCGCGACCGTACGGCGGCCGGCCCCCTTCGCAGGGGGTGTCCTGGTATCTACCGCCGGTCCTGCGCAAGAGGACAGCTCTCGGCGGCTCCCGCACGCACACACCGCGTGCACGGGGAGCGTCACCAGGCGGCAGAAAGGCAAGGACCGTGTCCGACACGGTCACCACCACCCGCCCCGGCTACGGCCAGCTGCTCCGCACCCCTGGAGCCTGGACGTACCTGGTACCCGGGTTCCTGGCACGCCAGCCCTTCGCGATGCTGACCATCGGCATCGTGCTGCTGGTGCAGCACACCACCGGTTCGTACGGCAGCGCGGGCGCCGTCGCCGCCGTCACCGGCGTCTCCATGGCACTGTTCGCGCCCCAGAGCGGCAAACTGGCCGACCGTTTCGGCCAGAGCGCCGTACTCGTTCCGGGCGTTCTCGTGCACACCGCTTCCGTCGTCACCCTGACGGTGCTGGCGCTCTCCGGAGCGCCGCTGTGGGCGCTGTTCGCCGCGGCCGTTCCGACGGGTGCGTCCGTTCCGCAGATCGGTCCGATGGTGCGGGCCCGCTGGGCCGCCAAGCTGGAGGGTTCGCCCCTCATGTCGACCGCCGCGGCCTTCGAGTCCGTGACGGACGAGTTCACCTTCGTCGTGGGACCCGTTCTCGCGACCGCGCTGTGCACCGGTGTCCACCCGGCGGCCGGCCTGATCGCCGAGGCCGTGCTCACGCTGGTCGGCGGCCTGTTCTTCGCCGTGCAGCGCGGTACGCAGCCGCGGGCGGGCCGCCTGTCGCTGTCCGACGGACCGCGTGCCTCCGCGCTCTCCGTGCCCGGCGTACGGGTGCTCGCCGGTGCCTTCCTCGGCATCGGAGCGGTCTTCGGCGGAATGCAGGTCTCGCTGACCGCGTTCTCCGAGGAGATCGGCAGTCCGGGCGCGAACGGGCTGCTGTACGGAACGTTCGCCGCGGGCAACATGCTCGCCGGCATCGTGTGCGGCGCGATCGCGTGGAAGACGGGCCCCCGCCGCCGTCTGATCGCCGGGTACGCCGCGCTGACCCTGGCCACTTCCGGACTGTGGGCAGTGCACTCCGTGCCGCTGCTCGCCGGTCTGGGGCTGCTGGTCGGCCTGTGCATCGCGCCCGCGCTGATCACCGGCTACACCATGGTCGAGGCGCTGGTACCGGCCTCGGCCCGTACCGAGGCGTTCACCTGGCTGACCGGCGCGGTCGCGCTGGGCCAGGCGGCGGGCGTCACGGTCGCGGGACGGCTGGCCGACGCGAACGGCGCGAGCGCGGGATTCCTCGTGCCGCTGGCGGGCACCGCGCTCGCCCTGGCCACCCTGGTGGCGCTGCGTTCGCGGCTCGCACCGAAGGCCCCCGGACGGGTCGCCGCACGTGGCATGAGTCACCGAGTGCCTGTGACGGTGGACTGATCCAGCGGAATACGTCACTATGGATTGTCGTTAGCACTCATTGAGTGAGAGTGCCAGGAGGAGCAAGTGCCGACCTATCAGTACCAGTGCACCGAGTGCGGCGAAGGCCTCGAGGCGGTGCAGAAGTTCACCGATGACGCACTGACCGTGTGCCCCAGCTGTGAGGGACGCCTGAAGAAGGTGTTCTCCGCGGTCGGCATCGTCTTCAAGGGATCCGGTTTCTACCGGAACGACAGCCGCGGCTCCTCGTCGAGCAGCACGCCGGCCACGTCGTCCTCGAAGACGGCCGGAACGTCGTCCTCGGCGTCCTCTTCGTCGTCGTCGAGCGGCGACTCGAAGTCCGCCGCGTCGTCGAGCTCGTCGTCGTCTTCTTCGGCGTCTTCAGGTTCCAGCAGCTCCACGGCCGCCTAGGCCCCCGCCCTTCCCGGGTGACCCCGCCGTTTCCGACGGCGGGGTCCTCGGCGTTTCCCGCCCCGGCTACTGTGACCGCCATGGCGAACGCGAACACAGGGACCGACGCGGAGATCGGCGTGATCGGCGGCTCCGGCTTCTACTCCTTCCTGGAGGACGTGACCGAGGTCGAGGTCGACACCCCGTACGGGAGGCCCAGCGACTCGCTCTTCCTGGGCGAGATCGCGGGACGACGGGTGGCCTTCCTCCCCCGCCACGGGCGCGGCCACCACCTGCCGCCGCACCGCATCAACTACCGCGCCAACCTGTGGGCGCTGCGTTCCGTCGGCGCGCGCCAGGTGCTCGGGCCGTGCGCGGTGGGCGGGCTGCGGGTCGAGTACGGGCCCGGGACCCTGCTCGTGCCGGACCAGCTCGTGGACCGTACGAAGACGCGCGCGCAGACGTTCTACGACGGCGAGACGCCGGTGGACGGAAAGCTGCCGAACGTCGTGCACGTGGCCTTCGCCGACCCGTACTGCCCCGAGGGGCGCCGGGCCGCGCTGGCCGCGGCGCGCGGGCGCGCGTGGGAGCCGGTGGACGGCGGGACGCTGGTCGTCGTGGAGGGCCCGCGGTTCTCGACGCGGGCCGAGTCGCGGTGGCACGCGGCCGCGGGCTGGTCGGTGGTCGGCATGACCGGGCATCCGGAGGCGATTCTCGCGCGGGAACTGGGGCTCTGCTACACGTCGCTGGCGCTGGTCACCGACCTGGACGCCGGGGCGGAGGCGGGCGAGGGCGTCTCCCACGAGGAGGTGCTGCGCGTGTTCGCGGCGAACGTGGGCCGGCTGCGCGAGGTGCTCTTCGACGCGGTGGCGGAGCTGCCGGAGAACGGGACGCGCGACTGCCTGTGCTCGCACGCGCTGGACGGCCTGGACACGGGGATCGCGCTGCCGTAGCCCGTGGGGGCGCCGCGACGGGGGTGGGTGACCGAGTTGTCCACAGTGCGCGGGTTGCCCACAGGGCCCGGCGGGATGCAGGCCGGCCGGGGATCGTGAGGAGCGTCCGGACGGGACTCCCGTCGACATCCTCGTGCCAGGCGGTGGTCGCCGTGTCCCTCTACCCCTACGTCCCCGCTCCCCCGGCGCCCGACGCCGGGCCGGGTCCCTACGGTGTGCCCGACTTCGCGCCGCTGCGGGTGCGCGGCGGCAGGCACCGGCTCCGGCGTGCGGTACGCCGCAGGAGGCGGGCGATGGCGGCCGGGCTCGCGATGACCGCCGCCGCGCTGGCAGCCTCGGGGGCGCGCGACGCGGGGCGCACGGGCGGGGCGGCACAGGCGCGGGAGCAGGCCGACGAAGTGCGGGCGCCGCGGCGGGAGCGCCCGGCGGTGGAGATGGTGTCCGCTCCGGTGCGCATCGCGGACGCGGAGACCGTACGCCTGCTGCGCCGGGGCGACCGGGTCGACGTGATCGCCGCGGCGGCCGGCCCGACGATGCCGGGCGGGCAGGCTCCGGACGCCCGCGTGGTGGCCGCCGGTGCGCGGGTGGCCGACGTGCCGAAAGCGGGCGGGGGCCCGGGGGGCGAGGGCGGCGGGGCGCTGGTGGTGCTGTCCGTGCCGCGCGCCACAGCCGCCGCGCTGGCCGGTGTGGGCGCGACCTCCCTCTTGGCGGTGACGCTGTGCTGACCCGGCCCGCGCGGGCGGCGGACGCGCCCGCTAGAACTGAGGAGCTGTCAGGTCACCGGTGCGGGAGCGGGGATTGGACAGGGCGGTCACCTGCTGCCGTAGGTTTCGGAACTGTTTGCTCCGCCCCCGGTACATGCGAGAAGAGGCTCATCCGTGAGCGAGGAGAAGAAGCAGAGCGTTCTGGCGGGCTTCAAGGCCTTCCTGATGCGCGGCAATGTGATCGACCTGGCTGTCGCGGTGGTCATCGGCGCGGCGTTCACCAACGTCGTGAACTCGATCGTGAAGGGCGTGATCAACCCGCTGGTCGGCGCGTTCGGCACGCAGGATCTGGAGAAGTACAGCTCCTGCCTGAAGCAGCCGTGCAAGCCCGACGGGAACGGCGTGATGCAGGGCATCCCCATCAACTGGGGGCTGGTCCTCAGCGCGGTCCTCAGTTTCCTGATCACCGCCGCGGTCGTCTACTTCCTCATGGTGCTGCCCATGGCCAAGTACCTGGCACGGCGGGCCGCCCGGGACAAGGCGAAGGACGCCACCGTGGAGATCATGGAGGTCACCGAGATCGAGCTGCTGAAGGAGATCAGGGACGCCCTGGTCGCGCAGCGCGGCTCGGGCCACGACAAGACGCCGTAGCCCGGGTCGCTCAGAGGTGGTGCGGCGGCTTCTCGTCCAGGAACCGGGCGAGGTCGGCCGCGCCGCCACCACTGCCGGGAGGCCGCTCGCCCCACCCCCGGTCCGTGTCGTCCGCCGATTGCTGGTCCAGCGGATCGCCGAAGTCCAGCGCCGGCTTCGGCCGCGGCGTGCTCTCGGCCTTCTGTCCGGACGTCGGCTCCGGGTCTCGCGGTCCGTGGGCGGGGGCGGTGCTCATACCTCCAGCGTACGGCGGAATGCCGGTCCTGTGCGCCCGGCCGCCTCTGGGCCCCGGCGGATCCGGCGTGATACGCAGACCTGATGGGAGACCAGATCGTGGGAGACCGGACGAGGGCCGACGCCCTGACCGATGTGGCCGGACTGCGGGTGGGTCACGCGCGGGTGCCGGGTGAGCGGGCGCTCAGCGGCACCACCGTCGTACTGGCGCCGGAGGGCGGGGCGGTGGCCGCCGTGGACGTCCGGGGCGGCGGGCCGGGCACCCGGGAGACCGACGCCCTCGACCCCCGCAATCTGGTGCAGCGCGTCGACGCGATCGTGCTGACGGGCGGCAGCGCGTACGGTCTCGACGCCGCGTCCGGCGTGATGGCCTGGCTGGAGGAGCGGGGCCGGGGATTCCGGGTCGGGCCCGACCCGGCGCAAGTGGTGCCGGTCGTTCCGGCCGCCTGCCTCTTCGACCTGGGGCGCGGCGGCGACTGGCGGGCCAGGCCGGACGCCGCGACGGGGCGGGCCGCCGTGGAGGACGCCGCCCGTACCGGCGTCGGGGCGTCCGTGGCGCAGGGCGGGGTGGGCGCGGGCACAGGGGCGGTGGCGGGGGACCTGAAGGCGGGCGTCGGCACGGCCTCCGTCGTACTCGACTCGGGAGTGACCGTGGGGGCGCTCGTGGTGGTCAACGCCGCCGGTTCGGTCGTCGATCCGCTGACGGGTGCCCTGTACGGGAGTTCCTTCCAGGGGCGGGTCGCCTATCCGCCGCGGGAGGTGCACGCGGCGGCGCGGCTGAGGCTGGCCGACGCGCGGGCGGCGACGCTGCGGCGCGCGGCGAGCTCCGCCCGTCCCCCGCTGAACACCACGCTGGCCGTCGTCGCCACCGACGCCGCGCTGACGCGCGCCCAGGCGCAGAAGCTTGCCGGGACGGCGCACGACGGGCTCGCGCGGGCCGTGCGCCCCGTGCATCTGCTCAGCGACGGGGACACCGTCTTCGCCCTTTCCACCGGGGCGAGGACGCCGGCGGGTGGCTCGGCGGAGCCGGCGTTCGCGGTGCACGCGGAGGCCGCTGCCCTCAACGAGGTGCTGGCGGCGGGGGCCGACACGCTGACGCGGGCGGTGGTGAAAGCGGTGCTGGCGGCGGAAGGAGTCGACGGGGCGGGCGGTGTTTACCCGGCGTACCGGGACCTCTACTGACGTACCGCCGCGGGGAGTTGACCACCGGGCGCGGGAACCTCGGGTGCGCCCCCTTCGTTTTGCTCAACCCCGGCGACGTTGTCAGACCCAGGGGCTACGTTGAGCACTCGGCAAGTAACAAGCGGCGACGGCCTGGAGAGACCCTTGAGCGATCCGTACGAGACAACCGAGGAGCACCTCGAGCGACTCCTGGGGCGCGCACTCAACTCGTTCGACCTGCCCGACGCCGCTGTGGAGCGGCTCGAGACCGCGCTGGCGCACAGCACGTCGCTGCACTCCTCGCACCACAGCGCGGGGCTGCACCGCGAGACGTTCAAGCACGCCTTCCTGCTGTCCGACGGCAGTTCACTCGTCCTGTGGGAGCTGACGCACAACGCGGGCCGCGACGGCACCACACAGCACGAGCTCTACACCGACGCCGCCGAGGCCCGGCTGGCGGCGTCCCGGCTGGCGCGCCCGGGCGGCGGTGCGCCCGGTTCGGCCGGGGCCGACGCGGACGGGCGCGATCCGCAGGGCGGTGACGCGGGGCTCGACGCCGACCTGGAGATCCTCGCCGCGCTCATGGCCGCGCGGCCGGCCGCCGCCCCACGCATCTTCGTCCCGGACAACTCGGCGGATCACGCGCGCCGGGTCCTGCGCCGGGCCGAGAACACGGACCGGCCGGGGCCGGACGCCGGGCTCCGGCTGGCCACGGCCGTCGCCCACCAGATCACCCAGGCGTTCGGCCGCCAGTGCGGCCCGGAGGGCCGGGACGCCGGCTTCACGCTGTACGAGCACGCGTTCCTGCTGCGGGACGGCTGCGAGGTCAGCCTCTGGGAGGTCGAGCACACGGCCACGCCGGACGGCCGCCACATGTGCGAGGTGTACGCGACGGAGCGGGCGGCCCGGGAGGCGATGGAGCTCCGGGCGCGCGTCCGGTGAGCCGCGCGGCGGGGTGCGGGGTGCGGTGCCGCGCGGCGTCGGTTCGGGCGCCGGGCTGCGGGGTCAGGCCGCCGGGGTCAGCTCGGTGCTGGTCTCGCGTCGCGGCGCCGGCTTGCGCAGGCCCTTGAGGAGTACGACCAGGGTCGTGCTGACCGCCGTACCGGCGACGACCGCCACCAGGTAGAGGAACGGGTTGCCGATCAGCGGCACCACGAAGATGCCGCCGTGCGGGGCGCGCAGGGTGCACTCGAAGGCCATCGACAGGGCGCCCGTCACCGCCCCGCCGGCCATCGCGGACGGGATCACGCGCAGCGGGTCCGCCGCCGCGAACGGAATCGCGCCCTCGGTGATGAACGAGGCGCCCAGCACCCAGGCCGCCTTGCCGTTCTCGCGCTCCGTCCTGGTGAAGACCCTGCTCCGTACGGTCGTCGCCAGGGCCATCGCGAGCGGCGGGACCATACCGGCCGCCATGACGGCGGCCATGACCTTCAGACTGCCCTCGTTGGGGTCGGCCAGACCGCCGACGGCGAAGGCGTACGCCACCTTGTTGAGCGGGCCGCCCAGGTCGAACGCCATCATCAGGCCGAGGACCACGCCGAGAATGACCGCGTTGGCGCCGGAGAGGCCGGACAGCCAGTCGGTGAGCGCGCTCTGCAGCTTCGCGAGCGGCTCGCCGATCACCAGGAACATCAGGAAGCCGACCGCGATCGAGGAGATCAGCGGGATCGCCACGACCGGCATGATGCCGCGCAGAGCGGTCGGGACCCGGACCTTCTGGATCGCCGTCACCACCGCGCCCGCGACCAGGCCGGCGACCAGGCCGCCGAGGAAGCCCGCGTTGACGGCCACCGCGATCGCGCCGCCCACGAAGCCGGGGACGAGTCCTGGCCTGTCGGCCATGCCGTACGCGATGTAACCGGCCAGGACGGGGACCAGGAAACCGAAGGCGAGGCCGCCGATCTGGAACATCAGGGCGGCCCAGCTGCTGGTGTCCGTCCAGGCGAAGTGCTCCGCGACGGAGGGGGCCTTGTTGATCCCGTAGCCGCCGATGGCGAAGCCCAGGGCGATGAGGAGGCCGCCCGCGGCCACGAACGGGACCATGTAACTCACGCCGGACATCAGCCATGTGCGGAGCTTGGTGGCGTAGCCCTCGCCGGGCTCGCCCTTCTCGTCGAGCGGTGCGGTCCGCGCGGGTTCGGTCGTCTCACCGCGTTCCGCCTTGGCTCGCGCTTCGGCTATGAGCTCGGCCGGTCGGTTGACGGCCGCCTTCACGCCCACGTCGACCGTCGGCTTGCCCGCGAAGCGCTCCTTGTCGCGTACGGGGACGTCGTGCGCGAAGATCACGGCGTCGGCGGCGGCGATCACGGCGGGGTCGAGGCGGGTGAAGCTTGCCGAGCCCTGGGTTTCCACGGCCAGGTCGGTGGTGCCGGCTGCCGCTCGTTCCAGGGCCTCGGCTGCCATGTAGGTGTGGGCGATGCCGGTGGGGCAGGACGTCACGGCGACGATCCTGAACGGTGCGGCGGCGGGTTCGGCGGTGGATTCCGTCGTGCGGCGGTCCGTCGCGGCCGGGGAGGCGGGGGCTTCGGGGGCGGGGCCGCGCCCGGGCGTCTCCTCGGGCGCCGAACCTTCCGGCACCGCTGCGGTCGATAGCCGGTGGTTGCGTTCGACGCCCTGCGGGGAGTGCCCCGGCACGTCCCCTCCCGGCGGCGCGGCGGGTTCGGCCGGGGAGTCCTCGCCGCTGATGAGGGCGGCTGCCGATGCCGGGGTGCCGGCGGATCGCAGGGCGGCGGTGAAGTCGGGGTCCATCAGGTGGCGGGCCAGGGACGAGAGGATCGTCAGGTGCGCGTCGTCGGCGCCGGCCGGGGCCGCGATGAGGAAGATCAGGTCGGCCGGGCCGTCCGGGGCGCCGAAGTCGATGCCCCGCGCGCTGCGGCCGAAGGCGAGCGTCGGCTCGGTGACGTGTGCGCTGCGGCAGTGCGGGATGCCGATGCCGCCGTCCAGGCCGGTCGGCATCTGCGCCTCGCGCGCGGCGACGTCGGCGAGGAAGCCGTCGAGGTCGGTCACGCGGCCGAGGGCCGCAATGCGCTCGGCGAGCGAACGCGCCGCCTCTTCCTTGGTGGGGGCGGCCAGGTCGAGGTCGACCAGGTCCGCGGTGATCATCTGGCTCATCGCGGGCTCCTTGAGGGGGTGGGGGGCGGCTCGGTCAGGGCGCGGGAGAGGGGGATGTCCTGGGTCACCGTGACGGCCGCGAGGTCCAGGTCGGCGGGGTGCGGCATGACGCTGCCGGGGAGCCGCACAGCGGCCGTGCCGTGGGCGACCGCCGCGGCCAGGGCGCGCGGTCCCTCGCCGCCCGCCGCCAGGAAACCGGCGAGGGAGGCGTCGCCCGCGCCCACGTTGCTGCGGACGGTGGTGGGTGTCGAGGCGGCGTAGTACGTGGCGCCTTCGGCGACCAGGAGCTGGCCGTCCGCTCCGAGGCTGGCGAGCACGGTGCGCGCGCCGGCGTCCCTGAGCGCGTGGGCCGCCTTCAGTACGTCGCCGAACGTGGCCAGGGGGCGGCCGACCGCCTCGGCCAGTTCCTCGGCGTTGGGCTTCACCACGTCGGGGCGCTCGCGGAGCGCCGCGAGGAGCGAGGCGCCCGAGGTGTCCAGGGCGACACGGGCGCCCGCCGCGTGGGCGCGGGCGACCAACTCGGCGTACCACGCGGGTCCGAGGCCCGGGGGGAGGCTGCCGCAGCAGGCGATCCAGAGGGCGTCGGCCGACCGGCCGTGCACCGCGGCCAGGAGTGACTCGGCTTCGGCCGCGGAGAGTTCGGGGCCCGGTGCGTTGATCTTGGTGAGCGTGCCGTCGGGCTCGACGACGGTGATGTTGGAGCGGGTGCGGCCGGTCACGGGGACGGGCGCGACGTCGATGCCCTGGGCCGTCAGGAGTTCGGACATCAGCGCGCCCGGGGCGCCGCCCAGCGGCATGACGGCGACGGTGCGGTGACCGGCCGCCGCGAGGGCGCGGGAGACGTTGACGCCCTTGCCGCCCGGGTCCATACGGTCGGCGGTGGCGCGCAGCACCTCGCCGCGCTCCAGGGCGGGGACTTCGTACGTCCGGTCCAGGCTGGGGTTCGGGGTGACGGTGAGGATCATGTGGTTCCTAGACGCACTGGACTTCGGTGCCGGCCGCTTCAATGGCGGCGGCGTCCCGCGGGCTCAGACCGGTGTCGGTGATGAGCAGGTCGATGTCGGTCAGGGCCCCGAAGCGGGCGAAGTGCTCCTGCCCGAGCTTGGCGGAGTCGGCCAGCAGCACCACCCGGCGGGCGGCCGCGATCGCGGCGCGCTTCACGGCGGCCTCGGCGAGGTCGGGGGTGGTGAGGCCGCTCGTGGTCGAGAAGCCGTTGGTGGCGAGGAAGGCGACATCGGCGCGGATCTCGGCGTACGCCCGCAGCGCCCACGCGTCGACGGCGGCGCGCGTGCGGTGGCGGACCCTGCCCCCGACGAGGTGCAGGTCGATGCCGGGGTGGTCGGCGAGGCGGGCGGCGACGGGCAGCGCGTGGGTGACGACGGTGAGCCCGCACTCCAGCGGCACGTTCGCCGTCAGGCGGGCGATCGTCGAGCCTGCGTCGAGGATGACGCTGCCGTCCTGGGGGAGTTCCGCCAGCGCCGCCAGCGCGATGCGGTCCTTCTCGCCGGAGGCGGTGGACTCGCGCTCGGCCAGGTCGGGCTCGAAGTCCAGGCTGCCCGCCGGGATCGCGCCGCCGTGCACCCGGCGCAGCAGGCCCGCGCGGTCGAGGGACTTGAGGTCGCGGCGGACGGTCTCGGCGGTGACCTGGAAGGTCTCCGCGAGGGAGAGCACGTCCACGCGCCCGCTCTCGCGTGCGAGGCGGAGGATCTCCTGCTGGCGCTCCGGTGCGTACATGTGGGATTACATCCGTCCGATGCCCGAGTTTGTGGTTTCAGGGCGAGATTACGGGCGGAAGTGGGGGATGTAAACATGTTCGGGCATGCGAACGGCGCCCGGGCGTCTGCCTGGGCGCCATTCGCGGGTCGGTCAGGGAGCGAGTGCGGGCTCCTTGGCCGCGACCGCCTCCGCCGGCTCCCCGGCGGTGGCCTTCGGGCGCGCCGGGAGCGCGAACATCAGGCAGAAGATCGCCACCAGCACCGCCGTCGTCCACCACAGCGCGTTCTGGAACGCGTCCACGAAGGCCGCGCCCACCTGGCCGGGCGCCAGACCGTCGCCGATCACGCCGAAGAAGACGACGGAGACGAGGCCGAGACCGAGCGCGTTGCCCATCTGCCCCATCGTGTTGATCAGGCCGGACGCCGAGCCCGCGTGCTCGCGCGGCACGTCGGACAGCACCGCGTCGGTCAGCGGCGCCACGATCAGGCCCATGCCGAGCCCCATCACGACGAGCGGCAGCGCCATCTGCCACGGCTGGATGGCCGTGCCGTAGCGGTCGGCCTCCCAGATGTAGAGCAGCAGACCGGCCACCATGGTCAGCGCGCCCGCCTGGAGGACCTTGCGGCCGAAGCGCGGGACGAGTTTCTGCACGGAGAGGCCCGCCGCCAGCGACACGGCGAGGGAGAACGGGATGCCCGTCGTACCGGCGCGCAGCGCGCTCCAGCCGAGGCCGGCCTGCATGTAGAGCGTCCAGACCAGGAAGAAGATGCCCAGGGCCACGCCGAAGGTCAGCTGTACCGCGATGCCCGCCGCGAAGCTCTTCACCTTGAACAGGGAGAGCTCGACGAGCGGTGAGCCGTCCTTGCGGGTCTTGTACCGCTCGTACGCGACGAACAGCGCGAAGACGGCCGGGCTGGCGATCATTGAGAGGTGGCCCCACAGCGGCCAGTCCAGCTCCTCGCCCCGGGTGAGCGGGTAGATCAGCATGAGGAGGCCGAGCGTGACGAGCGCCACGCCGACGAGGTCGAGGCGCAGGGCCTTGGGGGCCTTGGACTCGGAGATGTAGAGGATGCCGAGGATCAGGCCGGCGATGCCGACGGGCAGGTTGATGAGGAAGATCGGCCGCCATCCGAGGCCGAACAGGTCCCACTCGGTGAGCAGGGCGCCCAGGATCGGGCCCGACACGGCGCCGAGGCCGACGATCGCCCCGAAGAGGCCGAAGACCTTGCCGCGCTCGTGCGCCGGGAACGTGGCGTGCACGATGGACAGGACCTGGGGCACCATCAGAGCCGCCATCGCGCCCTGGAGGAGGCGGGACGCCACGAGGATGTCCGCGTCGCCGGCGAACCCGCAGAGCGCGGAGGCGAGCGTGAAGCCGCCGATGCCGATGAGGAAGAGCCGCTTGCGGCCGTAGATGTCTCCGAGCCGGCCGCCCGTGATCAGTCCGGCGGCGAACGCCAGGGCGTATCCCGCGGTGATCCACTGGATCGCGCCGAACGTGGCGCCCAGGTCCTGCTGGATGCTGGGGATCGCTATGTTCACGATCGTCACGTCCACCAGGTCCATGAACGCGGCGGTCATCACGATGGCGAGCGCGAACCACCGGCGGCGGTCGGGCGGGGGTGTGGAAGTCATGGAAGGAGACTAGAGGCCGTGTAGGACAGTTCATGTCCTAGACGGAGGGCATCCTGGGGCCATGACGACCGACACACCGGCCCGGCTGCTGCACCTCCTCTCGCTGCTCCAGACGCCCCGCGAATGGCCGGGCCGCGAGCTGTCCGAGCGTCTGCGCGTGAGCCGCCGGACCGTACGGCGCGACATCGACCGGCTGCGCGAGCTGGGCTATCCCGTCCAGGCCACGATGGGCGCGGACGGCGGCTACCGGCTCGTCGCCGGCAAGGCCATGCCGCCGCTGGTGCTGGACGACGAGGAGGCCGTCGCGATCGCCGTGGGGCTGCGGGCGGGGGCCGGCCACGCGGTGGAGGGCATCGAGGAGGCGTCCGTACGGGCGCTGGCGAAGCTGGAGCAGGTCCTGCCGTCCCGGCTGCGCCGGCAGGTCTCCACGCTCCAGGCCGCCACCATCCCTCTGACCAGCGGCGACGGCGCGACGATCGATCCGCACACGCTGACCGTGATGGCGGGGGCGGCGACCGGGCAGGAGCGGCTGCGGTTCCGCTACCGGTCGGGCGACGGGTCCGAGAGCAGGCGTCTGGTCGAGCCGCACCGGCTGGTCAGCACCGGGCGCCGCTGGTACCTCGTGGCGTACGACCTGGACCGGGACGCCTGGCGCACGTTCCGCGTCGACCGGGTCGGCGAACCGTTCGCCACGGGGGCGCGGTTCACGCCCCGGGGGCTGCCGAGCGGCAACGCCGCCGAGTTCATCCGGCAGTCCCTCCACCGGTTCCAGGAGCGCTACCGCGTGGTGGCGGCGTTCGACGCGCCGGTCGCCGCCGTCGCGGCCCGGCTGCCGGCGACGCTCGGCGCGCCCGAGCCGGTGGAGGGCGACGACGACCGCTGCCGGCTCGACGTCACCACGACCGACTCGGTGGAGTGGCTGGGGATCCGGCTGGCGATGGTGGGCTGCGAGTTCACGGTCTCCGAGCCGCCGGAGCTCGTCGAGTTCCTGGCCGGACTGGGGGGCCGGGCCAGCCGGGCGGCCGCCGACCGCGATCGGCAGGCAGGGGAAGCGGACCGCCGGCCGGGATCGGTAGGAACGGGAAGGCAGACCGCCGGCCGGGAGCCGGGGGCAGGGGAAACGGGAGCCGCACAGCGGAAGCGCACCGCCGACCGGTAGCCGCAGGCAGGGACAACGGGATCGGTGGGCAGGGGGAGCCCCGGCGCCGGGGGGGATGGCGCCGGGGCTCGTCGGGGGACGGGACGGGTGGCTCAGGCGGCCGATTCGAAGCCGGTGTCGCGCGCCAGGCGCTTCAGCTCCAGCAGCGCGTGCTTCTCTATCTGCCTGATCCGCTCGCGGGTCAGGCCGTGCTGCTTGCCGACCTCGGTCAGGGTCCGCTCCCGGCCGTCCTCGATGCCGTACCGCATGCGGATGATCGAGGCGGTGCGCTCGTCGAGGTGGCCGATGAGGCTCTCCAGTTCCTCGCTGCGCAGCAGCGAGAGCACCGACTGCTCGGGCGAGACGGCGGAGGTGTCCTCCAGCAGATCGCCGAACTGCGTCTCACCGGCGTCGTCGACCGGCATGTTCAGTGAGACGGGGTCGCGCGCCCAGTCGAGGACGTCGCTGACCCGCTCGGGCTTGGCCTCCAGCTCGGCGGCGATCTCCGCGTGCTCCGGGTCGCGCCCGTGCATGCGGTTGAACTCGCGCTGCACGCGCCGGATGCGGCCCAGCTCCTCCACGAGGTGCACGGGGAGGCGGATGGTGCGGGACTGGTCGGCTATGGAACGGGTGATGGCCTGCCGGATCCACCAGGTCGCGTACGTCGAGAACTTGAAGCCCTTGGTGTAGTCGAACTTCTCGACGGCGCGCACCAGGCCGGCGTTGCCCTCCTGGATCAGGTCGAGCAAGGGCAGGCCACTGCGCGGGTAGCGGCGCGCGACGGCCACCACGAGACGCAGGTTGGACCGGATGAAGAGGTCCTTGGCGCGCTCCCCCTGGGCGACCAGCGCTTCGAGTTCCTCGCGGGACGCCCCCTCTGCCCCGCTCCCCCCCTCCCCGGCGACGGCCGAGGTCACTTCCTTGTCGAGGATCTGCTGGGCGTACACGCCCGCCTCGATGGTCTGTGAGAGGTCGACTTCCTTGGCGGCGTCGAGCAGCGGCGTCCGTGCGATTTCGTCGAGGTACATGCCGACCAGGTCACGGTCGGCGATCTCCCCGCCTGCGGCGCGAACGCTGCGTACCCCGCCGGATCCGCCGGTGGCGGTCTGACGACGGGCGACGGCACGGGTTGCCATGCGTGCTCCCTTGCTGAGTAGGTCGCGATGGGTTGGCTGCCGGACTCCCTTCGGGTGCCCCGCTTCCGTTGGAAACAACGACTGGAAACCGGACAGAATTCCCCTGGCGTGCATTCATTTTCGTGATCATGCAGTACCCTGTCCGCCGCCACGGACACACGCACACCGAGGGGACCCGCGGAGGCGCAGGTCAGCCCGGGAGTCGGGGCCGTCCCGGCCGCCTCACGCCTCCCACCCCCGAAGACGCCCCCCACGGCCCCCTGGTTGCCCGGAAGGCCCGTTCCGCCGCCCGAACGGCCCGTTCCGCCGCCCGCCCCGCTCAGCCGAACTGCAGCGAGCGCTTCGCCAGCCCCATCCAGAAGCCGTCGATCACGTCCCGCCGCGCGCCCAGCTCGTCCTCTGCCGCGCCCAGCGTCACGAACAGCGGGGCGAAGTGCTCGGTGCGCGGGTGGGCGAGCCGGCCGGCCGGGGACTTGTGCTCGAAGTCGAGCAGCGCGTCGACGTCCGCCGCCTCCAGCGCCTCGTGCCCCCACGCGTCAAACTCGGCCGACCAGCCGGGGACCCCGCCGCCCGGGTGCCGCAGGGCGGCCAGGTTGTGGGTGAAGAAGCCGCTGCCGACGATCAGCACGCCCTCGTCGCGCAGCGGCGCGAGCTTGCGCCCGATGTCCATCAGACGGCGCGGGTCGAGCGTGGGCATGGAGATCTGGAGTACGGGGATGTCGGCCGCCGGGAACATCTCGACCAGCGGGACGTACGCCCCGTGGTCGAGCCCGCGGTCCGGGATGTCCTGGACGGGCGTACCGGCCCCGCGCAGCAGCTTGCGTACCGCTTCGGCCAGCCGGGGGGCGCCGGGGGCGGCGTACTCCACGCGGTAGTAGTGCTCCGGGAAGCCCCAGAAGTCGTACACGAGCGGCGTCGTGTGCGTCGCGCCGAGCGCGAGCGGGGCCTCCTCCCAGTGGGCGGAGACCATGAGGATCGCCCGTGGGCGCGGCAGTCCGGCGGCCCAGGCGGCGAGCTGACCGGGCCATACGGGGTCGTCGGCCAGCGGCGGGGCGCCGTGGCTCAGGTAGAGGGCGGGCATGCGCTCCATGGCCGGACCTTCCCTTGAAGTTTCAAGCTTTCCTCTCCATGACCCTACGCCTATCTAGTTTAACCTTCAAGAAGTGGGTCGTAGAGTGGTGCCATGACGACGGCACCCCGCTGGCTCAGCGAACAGGAACAGCGCACCTGGCGCGCCTACCTCCAGGCGACCACGCTGCTCGAGGACCACCTCGACCGCCAGCTCCAGCGCGACGCGGGGATGCCGCACGTCTACTACGGCCTGCTCGTGCAGCTCTCCCAGGCGCCGGAGCGGCGGCTGCGCATGACCGAGCTGGCCCAGACCGCGAAGATCACCCGATCCCGGCTCTCGCACGCCGTCGCCCGCCTGGAGCGCAACGGCTGGGTGCGCCGCGAGGACTGCCCGTCCGACCGGCGGGGGCAGAACGCCGTACTGACGGACGAGGGGTACGAGGTCCTGCGGCGCACCGCGCCCGGACATGTCGCCACCGTCCGCCAGGCGATGTTCGACCGGCTCACCCCGGAGCAGGCGGGGCAACTCGGCGAGATCATGCGGATCATGGCCGAGGGGCTCCAGCCGAAGGACACGGACGCGGACCTGCCCTGGCTCCGCTGAGGGATGCCGGGGCAGGTCCGGGGCGTGCCGCGTCGCGCGCCGGCCGGTGGGTGGGTGACGACCGGTGGGTGACGACCGGGGCGGCACGCGGACGACGGGCCAGTGCGCGACGACCGGTCAGTGCGCGACGACGGGGATCTTCAGCTCGTCCTCGGCGCCGGTGTCCGCGCCCCCGGAGGCGACCGTGGTCGCACCCGGCCGGCCGGTGTTGATCAGCGTCAGCGCGATCGTCGCGGAGACGGCCAGGATGCCGACCGCCCACCAGATGGCGCTCGCGTAGCCGTGCACCATCGCCTGCGCCTGGAGCAACCGCTCGTCGGTGGCGCCGGCGGCGTGCGAGGCGACGTACGCCGTGGTGGCGCTGGCCGCGATGGTGTTCAGCAGCGCCGTGCCGATCGCGCCGCCGACCTGCTGGGAGGTGTTGACCATGGCGGAGGCCACGCCCGCGTCGCGCGGCTCGATGCCGTGCGTCGCCAGCGACATGGCCGGCATGAACGCCGTACCCATGCCCAGACCCAGCAGCACCTGCGCGGGCAGGATGAGCCCGGCGTACGACGAACCGATCTCCAGCTGCGTCAGCAGCAGCATGCCGAGCGCCGCGACCAGGAAGCCGGGACCCATCAGGTAGCGGGGCGCCACCCGCGTCATCAGGCGGGCGCCGATCTGGGTCGAGCCCGTGATCATGCCCGCGATCATCGGCAGGAAGGCGAAGCCGGTCTTGACCGGCGAGAAGCCCTTCACGATCTGGAGGTAGTAGGTGAGGAAGAGGAAGAGGCCGAACATCGCGATGACGGCGAGGCCGAGCGAGGCGTAGACACCGCCGCGGTTGCGCTCCAGCAGGACGCGCAGCGGCAGCAGCGGCGACTTGACCTTCGACTCGACGAGCACGAACGCGGCGAGCAGCACGGCGGAGGCGATGAACAGGCTGATCGTGGCGCCCGCCGCCCAGCCGTCGGTCTCGGCGCGCGTGAAGCCGTACACCAGCGCGACCAGGCCCAGGGTGGAGAGCACGACGCCCGGGATGTCGAGCGGCGAGCGGTTGCGGCCGCCGGCCGGCTCGCGGATCACGAAGTAGGCGCCGGCCGCGGCGACGACGGCGAAGGGGATGTTGACGAAGAAGGTCCAGCGCCAGTCCAGGTACTCGGTGAGGAAGCCGCCCAGGATCAGGCCGACCGCGCCACCGCCGCCCGCGATCGCGCCGAAGATGCCGAACGCCTTGGCGCGCTCCTTCACATCGGTGAACGTCACCGCGAGCAGCGAGAGCGCGGCCGGCGCGAGCAGCGCGCCGAAGGCGCCCTGGAGGGCGCGCGAGCCCAGCATCATCGCCTCGTTGGTGGCGGCGCCGCCGAGCGCGGAGGCCGCGGCGAAGCCGAGCAGGCCGACGGTGAAGGTGCGCTTGCGGCCCCACAGGTCGGCGATCCGGCCGCCGAAGAGCAGCAGTCCGCCGAAGGCCAGGGCGTACGCGGTGATGACCCACTGCCGGTTGGCGTCGGATATGCCCAGGTCGTGCTGGGCCGACGGCAGCGCGATGTTCACGATCGTCGCGTCGAGCACCACCATCAGCTGGGCGAGGGCGATGAAGACCAGCGCTTTCCAGCGGTTGGGGTCGGGAAGGAGCGTGTCGGCTGTTTTTGGCATGGAGGTGTCCACCTAGGGGTGCGAAAAGCGTGAAAGGTACGTAAGCGAGGGGTCAGCGGCAGGGGTGGGTGGGAGTCACGACTCCCGGCGCAGGCCCTCCAAGGTCGCGGGTGAGCCGGGGAGAGCGGAACGCGCCGGTGCCTCCAGGCCGTCGAGGAAGAGTTGCAGGTGCCGGTGCACGAACTGGTCGAAGTGCATGCAGGCGCTGCCCGGCAGCGGCCGGGTGAGCTGGGAGAGGCCGACCAGGAGGTCGCCGACCGCCACGTCGTCGCGCAGTCGCCCGGCCCGCCGTGCGCGTGCCATGAGGCTGTCGACGGCCTCTTCGAGGCGGTCGCGCGCGGCGAGCAGTTCGGGGTGCTCCTTGTCGAAGCCGCCGGAGAGCATCGGGCACAGCGCCCCGATGCGCTCGTCGGCGGCCGCGTGGACGAAGCGGCGGAGCGCGTCGAACGCGTCGGCCTCCTCGGCGGTGGCCGCGTCGGCCTGGTCGGTGGTGCGGGACATGACGGAGACGACCACGTGGTGGATCAGGTCCTCGCGGTCGGGGAAGTGCCGGTACAGCGTCGCGTTGCCGACGCCCGCGCGGCGGGCGATCTCGTCGAGCGGCACGTCCGGGCCGAACTCGACGAACATCTCGCGCGCGGCCGTGACGATCCGCTCCCGGTTGCGCAGGGCGTCGGCCCGCGGGCGCGGGGCACGGCGCTGAGCGGTTTCGGGGCTGGTGACGGCGGCCACGGCGCTTCCTCTCGTACGGAACCGGGTCCGAACCGGGGATCGATTCCCCGCTTCGGTGAACACAGGTGCAAACGGGGAGAGCCTCCCCGGTTATTTCCCTGGACCGCACATGTGAGCCGGATCACAGCCGAGCGCGGAAATTCGCACGATCGGGCCACCCGGCGCGCGCCCGGACGGCCCCCGGCGGAGGGTGATCGAACCAGAGCAGTCAGGGACGGCCGGCTGCCGCGGACCCGAAGGCGAATCTCTATGCAGCAGACCCGCCCCCGGATACGCAAGCCCCGCCACCTCGTCAGCGTCGCCGCCCTCACCGGCCTCGCCCTCACCTCCGTGACCTCCGCGGGCTCCCCGCTGGGCAGCGGCTCCAACGCGTCGGCAGGCCCGGTGTCCGCCGCCGACCAGTCGGTGTCGGTGGCGGACGAGGCCGCCCTGAAGCCGTGCCGGATCGCGGGCACGATGGGCGTGCAGATGTCGGAAGGACTGCCGACACCGCCCGGTTTCGCCCGCTCCACGGGCGACGTGCGCGCCCTCACCCTGATGATCGACTTCGCGGACGCGCCGGGGAAGGGCCCGGCCCGCGACCGGTTCGAGGAGTTCTTCCCGCAGACGACGCGGTGGTTCGAGACGAGCTCGTACGGGCGGCTGCGCTACCGGCCCGTCGCGCCGTTCACCGACTGGGTGCGGATGCCGCTGCCCTTCGCGGCGTACGGGATAGACCGCGGCTCACCGTACGAACCCGGCTACCGCAACCTCGTCCAGGACATCATCGCGGAGACCGACGACCGGGTGGACTTCCGCGCGTACGACCTGGTCAACATCCTCGTCACGCCCAACGCCGGCCCCTCGGCCCTGGAGACCGTCCTGTCCGTCACCTTCTCCGGTCACGACGACGCGCCGCGCGCCGACGGCGTCCCGCTCGCCAACACCTCGTTCGTCTACAGCCGTCAGGACGACGGGTCGGGGTCGTACGGCGAGACGGGTTTCCGGGTGCTGCCGCACGAGAACGGCCACGTCTTCGGGCTGCCGGACCTCTACACCGTGGACGGCGGCGGGGCGGTCGGGCACTGGGACATCATGTCCGAGGACTGGGGGGCCAACAACGACCTGCTGGGCTGGCACAAGTGGAAGCTGGGCTGGCTCGACAGCGAGCAGATCCGCTGCGCGTCCGCGCGCGGCACCAGCGAGCACGTCCTCGCGCCGCTCGCCGCCCGCGACGCCGGCGACCGGGCGAAGCTGGTGTTCGTACCGCTGACCGAGCGGACGGGGTACGCCGTCGAGGTGCGCACCCGGGCGGGCAACGACGACGCCGTCTGCAAGCCGGGCGTCCTGATCTACCGGGTCGACGCCGACGTGGACACGGGCAACGGGCCGGTGACCGTCGCGGACAGCGAGCGCGACAGCGGGGGCTGCACGCGGCAGCCCAATGTGCACGCGGAGCTTTCGGACGCGCCGTTCGAGGAGGGCGAGACGTTCCGGGACCGGCAGTACGGCGTCCGGATCTCGGTGACGGAACGCGACGAACGCGGCGACTTCCGGGTCCGGGTCACGCGCCGCTAGCCGACGGGCGCCGGTCCGGCGTCGGTGACGGGGCACCGAACGCGCCGGTCCCGGCGGCGGCCACCCGCCCTCCGGTCACCGCCGCCCCCGCCCTCACCCGCCGCCGGCGAACAGGACCACAGCGGCCCGCAGTTCCCGCTTGAGGACCTTCCCGGTGGCGTTGCGGGGCAGCGGTTCGTCCCGTACGAGCACGTGGGCGGGCACCTTGAACGCGGCGAGGCGCCCGCCGACGTGCGCGCGGAGCTCGTCCGCTCCGGCCGCGGCGCCGGGCCGCAGCCGCACGACGGCGGCGACCTCCTCGCCCAGCACGGGGTGCGGGACGCCGACCACGGCGGCGTCGAGGACGGCGGGGTGGTCGTGCAGCACGCTCTCGACCTCGGCGCAGTACACGTTCTCGCCGCCGCGGACGACCATGTCCTTGATCCGGTCGACGATGCTGACGCGGCCGTCCCGCACGGTCGCGAGGTCCCCGGTCCTGAACCACCCGCCGTCGGCGAAGGCCCGCGCCGTGGCTTCGGGGTCGTTCCAGTACCCGCGGAAGAGCGACTGCCCGCGCAGCCAGAGCTCACCGACCTCGCCGTCCGGCAGCGGCTGCCCCTGCGGCCCGGCGACGCGTACCTCGGTGCCCGGTGCGGGGCGGCCGACTGCGGCGGGGTCCGCGCGGTAGGCCGCGCCGAACTGGGCCGTCACGCCGCCGCAGGTCTCGGTGAGCCCGTAGCCGTTGCGCGGCTCCACGCGCTCGCCGTAGCGGGCGGTGAGGCGTCCGACGAGGCCGGCGGGCGCGGCGGCCCCGCCGGTGTTGAGCATGACGAGACTCTCCAGGCCGTCCCCGGCGGCCTCGGCGGCGTCGAGCAGCTGGAGGGCGGTGGCCGGCACGCCGGCGTAGTGCGTCACACGGTGCTCGCGGATCAGCGCGAGCGCCCGGCCGGCGTCCCACTTGCGCATGAGGACGAGGGCGCCGCCGGTCGCCATGACGGAGTACAGCGCGGTGAAGGCGGCGACGTGGAAGAACGGGAACGTCATGAGCGAGACGGGGGCGGGCCCCTGCCCCGGAATCCGCCCGCGCCCGAGCGCGGAGAGCGCGGCGTGGAAGAGGGGGTGCGTGGCGGCCCCGGTCTGCGCGAGGTGGGTGGCGACGGCGCCCTTCGGCCGGCCCGTGGTGCCCGAGGTGTAGATGATCGTGGCGTCGTCCTCGGCCCGTACGTCGACGTCGGGCGGCCCGAGCAGTGGATCGGCCGCCCGGATCCCCTCGTAGACCTCGCCCCACTCCCCCGCGTCGCCGTGGAACACCACGACGCGGGGCCGCTCCTCGCGGCCCCCGAGCCACGGCTCCACACGGGGCAGCCGCTCGCCGTCGACGAGCAGCACGGCGGGCGCGCAGTCGTCGAGCGCGTACGCGAACTCCGGCGCGGTCCACCAGGCGTTGAGCGGCACGGCGACAAGACCGGCCAACTGGGCCGCCCAGAAGGCCACTTGCCATTCGGGGTGGTTGCGCATGGCGATGACGGCCCGGTCACCGGGCACGAGCCCGTACTCGCCGGCGAACCGCCGCGCGAGGGCGCAGGCCGCCGCGAAGAACTCGCCGTACGAGTAGGTGCCGCTCTCCGCGACCAGGAACGGCCGGTCCCCGTACGCCCAGGTCGCCTCGACGAACTCCCGGAGGGTCCGGGGCCCGCGGGCGTACAGCGGGCCGCCGTCCTCGCCGCGTACGACCTCGAAGGGCGCCCCGGGGGCGGTCAGCGCGGTTTCGGCGGCGCGCGGGGGATCGTTGTTCGGCACGGACGGACCTCTCCAAGCGGTTGCTCAGTCCTCCGGACGCTATGCGGGGCGCCGCCGCGCGTCAAGATCGGTGCATCGGCCATCTTTCTCCGCCGGCGACCGGGCGCGGACGCCGGCTGAGCGCCGGCGCCGGCCCGCCCGGCCCCGGGACCGGAGGGGCGGCTCCCGTCCCGGGGCGTCCTGCGGACGTGGGCTCAGGCGCCGGTCGGGCCGGCCGCCCCGAGCCCCGCCAGGGCCGCCGCCTCCCTGTCGGCCGGCAGCCCGTCCGCGAGGGGCGGCGCCACGTCGGCGGGCAGGGCCTGCCGCCAGGCCCAGGTGTCGCGCACCGTGTCCAGGACCGGCCGGCAGCGCAGGCCCGTGGCCAGCACCCGGGACACGTCGCCCGCGTGCACCGCCGCGTGGAGCTCGCTGCCCGGCGCAGCCCAGATCGGCAGGTCGCTCCACCCCTCGACGCCCGCCGCGGCCAAGTCCTCGGGCGAGGCCCAGCACAGCTCGGCGTCGGCCCCGGTGACCCGGACGCAGGCGTCGAGGAGGTCGCCCATCGTGGCGTGTCCGAGCGGACCGACCATGTTGTACGGGCCGTACCGGCCGGCGTCCAGGGCGTCGAGGACCCAGGCCGCGAGGTCGCGGGCGTCGACGTACTGGAGCGGGGTGTCGCGCGGGCCGGGAGCGAGGACCCGGCCGCCCCGGGCCACCCGCTCCAGCCACCAGGTCAGGCGGCCGGGGGTCTCGCGCGGGCCGAGGAGCAGCCCGGCCCGGACGATCAGGGTGCGCTCCTCTCCGAACTCCCGGAGCACGGCCAGCTCCGCGCCGCGCTTGTCCGCCGGGTACTCCGTCGCGTCGGCGTCGGGGTCGCCCTCGGCGAGCGGGCCGTCCTCGCCGAGGCCCGCAGGGGCGGGCCAGGCGTACACCGAACGGCTGGAGACGAACGCGTAGCGGCCGACGCGGCCGGACAGCAGCCGGGCCGCGTCGCGCACGGCGGACGGGGCGGACGACCAGGTGTCGACGACCGCGTCCCACTCGCCGGTGGCGAGGGCGGCGAGCCCGTCGGGCGCGGTGCGGTCCCCGTGCAGGACCCGCACACCGTCCGGAGCCGGGTGCTCGCCCCGGTGAAAGACCGTCACCTCCCAGCCCCGGTCGCGTGCGGCCTCGGCGACCGCGCGGCCGCCGAAGTCGGTCCCGCCGAGCAGCAACAGCTTCACAGCTTCCCCTGCGCCTTCTCCGTGGTGGTGATGGTGGTGTCGGTGATGGTGGTGTCGTCCTGCCGGACCGGTCCGCCGGCCGCCGTCACTTGGCCGTCCGGGCGCGGTACGCCGCGAACCGCTCGCCGATCTCCACGGCGCGGTCCTCCGCCTCCGACAGCTTCATCTCGGCGCAGTCGTAACCCAGTTCCTCCGTCATGATCGCCATGGAGGACGGCTCGAAGACGACGGTGCCGTCCGCGCGTATCTCGCGGATGCCGTCCTGCACCTGGCCGGAGACGTTGATGGCGTGCGCCTCGTCCTCCGTCATGCCGTCCGGCAGCAGCGGCCGGAACTTGCCGCCCTCGATCGCCACCGGGAAGCCGCCCAGCGCGCCGTCCGCGCCGGGCGCGTGAACGACGGCGTCGCGCTCGTCGGCCAGCGGCTCCAGGACGCTGAGGGCGGAGGCGGCCGTCATGGTCTGCCCCGGCATGCCGCCGGTGCGGCGGTACTGGCCGGGCAGCCGGTTCAGCAGCGCCTCGACGTCCAGCTCGGCGGTGACGTCGCGGCCGTCGACGCGGATGCCCAGGCCCATGGCGGCGGGTCCGCTGTTGCCGTGGCGCGACAGGCGGTGCGAGACGTAGTGGTGGGCGACGAGCCGCACCTCGACGTCCGCGGTGCTGCGGCCGAGCTCGTCGGCGGCGGCCGCGGTGATGCCGGGGACGTTGTTGGCGACGTTGCCGATGCCGATGTCGGGCGACAGGCCGATCGCGGCGAGCGCCGGGTGCACGGCGTCGGGGTAGGCCGCGTTCACGACGACGGCCTCGGTGCCGGAGAGCTTGACGGCCTCCATGGCCTTCATCACCGGGACGAGGTGCATCGGCAGCCACGGGCCGTAGTTGGCGGCGTACACGCGCTGGAAGGCGGACGGCTCCAGCGTGGAGATGACCCACCACGACTGGTAGCTGGCGGCGAGGAAGACGACGTCGGGCGCGAAGGCCGCGATGCGCTCGGCGGTGCGGGCCACGTCGGTCAGGTCCGTGACCGCGTGGCTGACGGTGGGCGCGTAACCCCGCTGAACCGCACAGAAGCGGGTCAGGTTGGCGGCGCGCAGCACCACTTCCTCGTCCCGGCCGACGAGCTGCACGTGCCGGTCGGCCGTGCTGTGGGCGAGCTCGTGGAAGGCGCGGCGGCCGATGTCTCCGGCGCCCAGGACCATGATCTTGCGGGGGGTGTTCACGAGGTACCTCCGAGGTGGGCGGTGGCGAGCGAGGAGGGGGCCGCGAGCCGGTGCGCGTCGCGGACCAGGCGGGGCAGGTCCCGCATGGAGGGGAAGGCGAGGGCGCCGTCGCGGTGCGGGCCGACGGCGGGATCGGCGGTGTACTGGAGGACCCGCATGCCGGCGGCGAGGGCGGCGTCCACACCGACCGGGCTGTCCTCGACCACGACGCAGTCGTCCACGGCGGCGCCGCATTCGGCGGCCGCCCAGAGGAACAGCTTCGGATCGGGCTTCCAGGCGCCGATGTCGTACGCGGAGAAGAGCCGGCCCTCGAAGTGGTGCAGGATGCCGGACTTGCCGAGGCGGTCCGCCATGATCTCCGGCGGGCTGTTGGAGGCGACGCACATGCCGGTGCCGAGGACGGAGCTCAGCTGCTCCAGGGCGTACGCGACACCCTCGACGGGCTCCAGCCAGGAGCCGATGAGCTCATCGCACCTGGCGCGCGCGAGCGCCATGGCGTCGGCGGGCGGCGCGGAGCCGGAGATCTCCTCCATCAGGTCGATGCACTCCTGCATCTTCTTTCCGGAGAACAGCTCGTCCCGCTGCTCCTTGCCGAGGTGAAGACCCATCAGCCCGCCGACGTACGCGAGCCCGCCGTTCTCGGCGTCCTGGGTGTCGACCAGGACGCCGTCCAGGTCGAAGATGACGAACTCACTCATAAGTGATCCAGTCCACGTTCTCGATGGCGGCGACGGTCGCGGCCAGTTCCCGGTGGTTCGCGGCGGAGCCGATGACGGCCGCCGTGTTGCCGCGCGCGCCGATGCGCCAGTCCGCGGCGGCGCCCGGCTCGGCGAGCACGGTGACGCGGTCCACGTTCGGCAGCCGGCGCAGTGCGGAGACGTTGCGGATCGACTTCACCGTGCGGGCCCCGGCGGGCGGCACGATCAGGTAGTGGAAGGCGATCGGCCCGTCCTGCTTGACCTCGGGCGTCTCGTACGGGCGGCCCAGCGCGGCGGCGACGGCCACGTACGCGGGGTCGGAGGTGCCCGAGCGGACCGCGAGGTCGTCGACCCAGGCGCCGAGCCGGCCGTTGACCTCGATGACCCGGGGTCCTGCGGCGGTCAGCTTGATCTCCACGTCGGCTACGCCGTGGATGTTCAGGGCGCGCACCGCGCGGCACGCCAGGTCGCGCACGGCGCGCTCCTCGTCCTCGGGGACGACGGAGAAGCCGCCGTACCCGCCGCGCTCGCGGAACGGCTCGGCGAGCGCGAACTTGCTGGTGACGAACACCGGTCGCACGTCGTCGCCGTCGGCGACGCAGTCCACCGCGATGTAGTCGCCCCAGGGGGCCGGCGTCTCCCGGCCGGCCAGCAGCTCCTCCAGCATCACGGCGGTCTCGGTGGGGCCCTCGCCGTCGCCGGAGAACATCCCGGCGAGGGCGGCGCGGCACTCCTCGGCGGTCGTCACGGCCTGGGTGTTGCGGCTGGAGGCGCCGATCACCGGCTTGATGATGGCGGGCAGTCCGACGTGTGCGAGCGCCTCTTCGGCCTGCTCGGTCCCGGTGATCGTGCGGAAGCGGACGCTGTCGACGCCCGCGAGGGCGAAGCGCTCCCGCTGGAGGTCCTTGTGCGTGATCGCGCCGACGTCGGCGGGCCGGTGGTAGCGCAGGCCGAGCGCGTCGGCGAGCCGCACGGTCGCCGCGATCTGGAACTCGCTGAAGGTGATGATGCCCGCGGGGCAGAGCGCGCGCAGCGCGTCCACGAGTTCGTTCTCCGTGCGGCCCGCGCTGTCCACCACGGCGCCGACCGTCTCCAGCGTGGGGATCATCTCCCGGGCGTGGTCGGTCGCGGCCGTCACGAAGACCAGCGAGCAGCCGTTGTCCCGGGCGGCTTCCGCCAGCCGGGTCGGTGCGAGGCTCCCCGTGTCGTAGACGACGAGAAGCACCGGCTTGTCACTCATGGGTCAACCTCTGTGTTCCGGGGCCCGCGCGGGGCGGGGCCTGCGCCGGGGCGCGTGTACGTGCGGGCGATATCAGGGCGATACGGGACGATTTGACGGCCGAAGGCGTGCACCGGCCCTGCGGACCGCCGGGGTGGCGGTCCGCAGGGGGTGCGGCGTCGGATCAGGCCGCGGGGAATCCGCCGGCCCGGCGGGCGGTGGTCAGGGCCTTCGCGAGCGTCTCGACGGTCGGGCAGGTGAACAGCACCCGCACGGGGATCTCCAGGCCGAACTCCTCCTGGAGGCGCAGCGCCACCCGGGTCGCGGTGAGCGAGTCGCCGCCCAGCTCGAAGAAGTCGTCGTGGGCGCCGACCTCGTCGGCCCACAGCGCCTGGGCCCAGATCCGGGCGACCGCGCGTTCGGCGGGCGTACGGGGTGCGACGAACTCGGCCTCCAGAGCGGTCCGTTCGCCGTCGGGGGCGGGCAGCGCGGTGCGGTCCGTCTTGCCGCTGGTGGTCAGCGGCAGCCGGTCGAGGAAGACGAACACGCCGGGCACCATGTAGCCGGGCAGACCGCGCCCGCACCAGTCGCGCAGGGCGCCGACGCCCGGGGTGCGTCCCTCCACCGGCACGCAGTAGGCGACGAGCGCCTTCTCGCCGGGCGCTCCGCCGGGAACGTCCTCGCGGACGGTCACCACGCAGGAGTCGACGTCCGTGTGGGCGAGGAGCGCCGCCTCGATCTCGCCGAGCTCGATGCGGAAACCGCGCACCTTCACCTGGTGGTCGAGGCGGCCCAGGAACTCCAGGTTCCCGTCCGGCAGCCACCGGACCAGGTCCCCGGTGCGGTACACGCGCGCCGTGTCCCCGCCGGCGGCGTGCGCCGGGAAGGGGTGCGCGGTGAACCGCTCGCCGGTCAGGTCCGGGCGGCCGAGGTATCCGCGGGCCACTCCCCCGCCGCCGATGAGCAGTTCTCCCGGTACGCCGACCGGAACGGGCCGGTCGGCCTCGTCGACGACGTACACCTCGGTGTTCGGGGTGGGACGGCCGATGGGCACCGGTCCCGCCGCGTCGCGGATCTCGGCGACCGTGGCGTAGACGGTGGTCTCGGTCGGGCCGTAGCCGTTGACGACGCGGCGGCCGGTGCGCAGCATCGTGGCCGCCAGGTCGGCGGGCAGCGCCTCACCGGCGGTGAAGACGGTCAGGTCGCGCGGCTCGGGCCGGTCGCCGAGGGCCTCCAGCAGGGGCCGCCAGGCGGACGGGGTGGCCTGGACGAGGGTGACGTCGTGCCGGTCGACCAGGGCGGCGAGCGCCCGGGGCGTGTGGACCTGCTCGCGGTCGGCGCCGATGATCCGGCCGCCGGTGACCAGGGGCAGGAACACCTCGACGTTCGCGATGTCGAAGGTCGCCGACGTGGTGAACAGGACCCGGTCGCTCGCGGGCGCCGGGAAGGTCTCCCGCATCCCGAAGAGCAGGTTGACCAGCGAACCGAGCGTGATCGCGACACCCTTGGGGGTGCCGGTGGAGCCGGACGTGTAGAGGACGTACGCGAGGTCGTCCGGCCCGGCGGCGGGGGCGGGGTCCGCGTCGCCGCACGCGGCGACCGTCTCCCGGTCGGTGTCGACGGCGACGAGCACCCGTCCTTCGCCCGCCAGCCGCCCCCGCAGAGACTCCTGGGTGACGACGACGGGGGCGGCCGTGTCGCTCAGCACGAAATCCAGCCGGTCGACGGGGTGTTCGGGGTCGAGCGGCACGTACGCCCCGCCCGCCTTCAGCACCGCGAGCAGCGCGACGATCAGCTCGGGGCCGCGCTCCAGGCAGACGCCGACCGGCACACCGGGGGCGACGCCGAGGGACCGCAGGTGGTGGGCCAGCCGGTTGGCGCGGGTGTTGAGCCCGCCGTACGTCACCTCCTCGTCGCCGAAGACCACCGCGACCGCGCCGGGCGCGAGCCGGGCCCGCTCGGCCACCAGCTCGGCCACTCCCCGCCCTTCCGGGTAGGCGGCGGGCCGCGCGCTCCACTCGGTGAGCAGCGTGCGCCGCTCCGCGTCGTCGAGGATGGCGAGGTCGCCCGGCGCGGCGTCCGGGGTCGCGGCGACGGCGCCCAGCAGGGTCAGGTAGTTCCCGGCGAACCGCTCGGCGGTCGCGGCGTCGAACAGCGCGGTGCTGAAGTCGACGTGCAGGCCGATCTCCGCCTCGCGGTCCTCGCAGACCAGGACCAGGTCGGGCGGGCAGGCGCCGACGGTCAGGGCGGGCACGCCGTCGGCGGCGAACAGCGCCTGCACCAGCGGGTGGTGGCTGCCGTCGGACTCCGGTACGAGGTCCGCGACGAGGTCCGGGAACGGGACCGTCTGCCGGGCCCGCGCCTCGCGCACCGCCGCGCCGGCCCGCCGCACCAGGTCCCCGAAGGCAGCCGCCGCCAGGTCGGTCCGCACGACGGTGAGGTCGCCCGCCGCGGCCGCGCCCACGGCCACGTCGTGCCGCCGGCTCCAGCGGCCCAGCAGAAGCTGGTACGCCGCGAGCAGCACGACCGGCAGCGGCTCGCCGTACCCCGCGGCGGCCTTGCGCAGGGCGTCCGCCGTGCCGGCCGGGACGGTGCGGGTGCACCGGGCGGTGCCGGGCTCGCGCGCCGGGGTGCGCGAGCGGTCGGCCGGCAGCTCCAGGGGTTCGAGGCCGGCCAGCGCGGTGCGCCAGTGGCCGGGCCCGGCCGCCGGGTCCGTCACCCCGGCGGCGTCCCCGGCGGCGCCCTTCGCCGCGCCCGTGGTCGCGTCCTTGGTCGCGTCAGTCATGACCCCTCCGGGGTGCCGAGGATCCGCGCCAGTGCGTTGCGGTCCGTCTTTCCGTTGTCGTTGAGCGGCAGGCCGTCCAGCCGGGTGATCCGGGCGGGGACCATGTGCAGCGGGACCTGGTCGCGCAGCCAGGCGTCGAAGCGCGCCGGGTCCGTGTCGCGGCCCGCGTACGCGGCGGTCAGCTCGGTCTCGCCCTCCGCCGTCGGGAGCGCCACCACGGCGACGTCGACGACCGCCGGGTGACGGCGCAGCACCGCCTCCACTTCGCCGATCTCCACCCGGTGCCCGCGCACCTTCACCTGCTGGTCGAGCCGGCCGCAGTGCACCATGACGCCGTTCTCGCGGCGGACCCGGTCACCGGTGCGGTACCAGTGGCGGTCGGTGAGCGGCCCGGCGCCGTCGTACACGGTGGCCCGGCCGCCGTCCTCGTAGGAGAGGAACCGGCCGGCGTTCTCGCGCGGGTCGAGGTAGCCGTCGAACCGCTGCGGGCCGCGCACGCACAGCTCGCCCTCGTCGGCCGCGCGTCCGTCCTCGTCGAGCAGGACGCCCTCCATGCCCGGGTACATCGTGCCGATCGGCACGGTGCCGCCGCTGAACTCCGGCCAGTCCGGACTGGGCCCCGTGAGCCGGTGGTTGGAGCAGCAGATGACCAGCTCGGTCGGGCCGTACACGTTGTGGATCTGGGAGTGCGGCGCCACCTCGCGCCACAGCGCGGCGTGCTGCGCGGTGACCGGCTCGGCGCCGAACATACTGTGCTTGAGAGTGACGCAGCGCCCCAGCGGGAGGTTGCCGAGCCGCTGCGCCTCGCGCACCACCGAGGGCACCGAGAACCAGTGGGTCAGCTTCCGGTCGACGATGAAGTCGACCGGCGCGTAGAGGTCGGCCGCCGTCGGGACGACCAGGGTGCCGCCGCCGCCCCAGGTCGCGAAGAGGTCGAAGGCGTGCGCGTCGAAGGTCAGCCCGAAGACCTGGGTGAGCCGGCTGCCGGGGGCGATCTCGTAGCGCGGGATGTTGTGTTCGAGGTACGGGGAGAACTGGCGGTGCAGGATCGGCACGCCCTTGGGCTGTCCGGTCGACCCCGAGGTGAAGAGGATGTACGCCTCGCGTGCGAGGTCGGACGGAACCGGCGGCAGCGTCTCCTCCAGCGCCTCCTCCAGCAGGTCCTGGTCCGCGCGCTCGTCCTCGGCCAGCTCCAGCACGGTGGGCCGGTGGCGCTCGGGGAGCCGGGCGAACAGGCCGGCGGTCCGGTCCTCCACGAGGGCGACGGCGACCCCGGCGCGCTGGGCGATGTCGAGGTTGCGCTGCTGCGGGTAGTCCGGGTTCAGCGGGACCACGGCCGCGCCGAGCCGCTGGATCGCCAGGTAACCGGCGTACGCGCCCACCGAACGGGCGGCGGCGAGCGCCACCCGGTCCGGCAGTCCGCCGTGCTTGCGCACGATGCGGGCGGCGAGCACGAGGGCCAGGCGGCGCAGCTCGGCGTAGGTGAGGACCTCGTCGCCGATCTCCAGGGCGGGCTGGTCCGCCAGCCGCAGGGCCGACTCCTCGAACCACTGGTACATCGTGCGGTGGGGCAGGCGTGGGGTGTGGGTGTCGGGGGTCATCGGTTCCTCGATATCCATGTGCGTTCCAAGTTCTCCACCAGATCGCTGCTGGTCAGACGCCTGCACTGCTCGACGGCGTACGTCGCCATGTACTGGCGGAACACGTCTTCGGGCTCCTCGTGGGTGTGCAGGACGCGGCGGTTGCCGACCACGGCCGGGTTGGCCAGTCCGGCGGCCGCGGCCCGCACCGCCTCCTCCAGCCGGTCCGCCGGGACGGCGTCGTCGCACAGCAGCCGGCCCTCGGGGGAGGCCGCGTCGATCCGCCGGTCGGCGAAGATCGACTGCCGGGCCAGCCGGTTGCCGGCCACCCGCGGCATCCGCAGGTTGGCGGCGCCCGGGATGATGCCCTCGCGCAGCGCGGGGAGGGTGAACCAGGCGTCGTCCGCCGCGATCACGCGGTCGAAGACGAGCAGGATCTGCGCCCCGCCGCCGATCGCGAAGGTGTCCACCGCCGCGATCCAGGGCTTCTCGACCGGTTCCGGCAGCCAGCTCGCGCCGTCGTCCGGGACGCTCAGCCCGCGGAAGATCTTGTTGATGTAGCCGAGTTCGCGGGTCAGGAAGAAGTCGATGAGCGAGATCTCGCCCTCGTACAGGCGGGTGAGGTTGATGCCCGCGCTGAACACCCGGCGTCCGGCGTAGCGCGGGTGGGTCATCGGCGCGCCGCGCATGACGCCCACGCGCACCGAGTCGTCCAGGAGCACCAGGTCGACCGCCGCCTCCAGCGCCGCGACCAGCAGGTCGTCCTCGGCGTTGAGGAACCGCGTGTTGTGCACGGTCACCTCGCCCGTGTCCCCCCGTCGCCGCACCGACACGAGGCCGAGGTCGGCGTGCCCGGTGGCCCGGAAGCCGGGCAGCGCGGCCAGTGCCTTCTGCGTCGGCCTGCGCATGGCCTCCACGAGGTGGCGGCCCGCCGTGGCGGAACGCAGCAGGCCCCAGAAGAAGATGCCGTGGTCGGTCTCCCGGCCCTCCTTGTCACGCTGCGGCCTGCGCCGCTCCTCCTCGGCCTGCTCCTTCGTCGGTACGAGTCCGGGCATCAGCTCCGCCGCGCGGGCGGCGAGGTCGTCCAGGCGCAGGAACTCGCGGTGGCCGTCGGTCAGTTCGGCGTACAGGCTGTCCGCGTGGCGCTCCATGAAGCGCCGCCGGGCGCGGCGGGCCGCCGTGTGCGGCAGGCCCGCCGCCGACCGGTCCGCGCCGGGGCGCAGCAGCGCGTCCTCGACGCGGGCGAGGTGGGCGACGGTGTCCGCGCGGTCGTCGGCGTAGCCCCGCCCGAGGGCGGGCGCCGGCGCCCCCGTCGTCGTGTCCGTCGTCATGCCGCCCCCGTTTCCGGTGTGGTCTCTGCTGTTCGCGTCGTGCACGCCGTGCGCGCCGTTCTCTCGCCGGCGGCCGGTGCTCGGCGTCGGTCCCGTCCGCACCGTCATCGCGCCCGCCCCGGTGTGCGCTCCCGGGTCCGGGCGCGCATGGCCCGCAGCCTGGCCCGGCCTCGCTCCTCCGCGCCCGCGCCGGCCCGGGGGGCCGTGCCGGCCGCGGCCGCGCCCCCGGAGTCCTTCCCGTCGCCCGGGTCCTTCCCGAGGAAGGCGGCCATGGCCCGCACGGTGGAGTGCCGGAACAGGTCGACCACGTCGACCTCGCACTCCAGCGCGGTCCGCAGCCGGTCGCGCAGCCGGATCAGCAGCAGCGAGTTGCCGCCGGCGTCGAAGAAGCTCTCGTCGTGACCGACGGTGCGGCCGAGCACCTCCCGCCAGGCGGCGGCGACGCGCTGCTCGGTGTCGCTCACCGGCGGCCGGTCCGCGCTCCGGGCCGTCCTCGCCTCGTCGGCGAGCGCCTGCTCCAGCGCCTCGGCCACGGCGGCGCCGTCCGGCCGGCCGCCGGGCAGCAGCGGCAGCCGGTCCAGGACACCGATCCGCGCGGGCAGCATGTGGCCGGGCAGCAGTTCGCGCAGGTGCGCGTGGAGTGCGTTGGACGTCAGGTCCGCCCCGGACCGGGCGGCGACGGCCGCGTCGATGCCGTCGGCGTCCCGGATGCGCACGTGGGCGTGCTCGACGCCGGGGTGCGCCAGCAGCGCCGCCTCGATGTCGGCGGCTGCCACCCGCACGCCGCGCACCCGGGCCTGCTCGCCGGCCCGCCCGGCGAACACCAGCCGCCCGTCGGGCGTGTGCCGTGCGAGGTCGCCGGTGGCGAACAGGCGCCCGCCCGGCCGCTTCCCGTACGGGTCGGGCCAAAAGCGTTCCGCCGTCCGGCGCGGGTCGTTCGGGTACCCCCGGGTGACGGCCGCGCCGCCGATGTGGAGTTCACCGACGACGCCCGGCGGGACCAGTTCGCCGCGCCGGTCCAGGACGTACGCGGTGCAGCCCGCCGGGATACCGAGCGGCACCGGACGGCCGCTCGCGTCCGGCGGGCCGGCCGGTCCGCCGAGGGCGGGGCCGGCCGTCTCGGCGGCGGTGTAGAGGTGGTGGACGTGGGTGACCCCGGCAGCGTACGCGGCGCGCAGGGCGGCCGGGGCGAGGAGGCCGCCCCCGGCGAGGATCGTGGCCGGTGCGGCGTCGGCGCCGTCGCCCAGCAGGCCGGCGAGGGCGGAGGGCGCGGCGTACACCGTGCCCGTGGGGCCGGCGTCCGGCACGACCGCCCGGCCGCCCCGGGTGAGCGGGGCGAAGAGCTCGAACACCGCGCCCGGCGCGTCCGGAGCGCTGAGCTGCGCCACCGCGTCGAACGTCCCGGCGGGCAGCTCCCGGTGGGCCCAGCGCAGCCGGGAAGCGAGGTTCCGGTGCTCGGCGAGCACGGGCAGCGGTTCGCCCGTGGCACCCGACGTACGCAGCACCCAGGCGGCGTCGGCGGGCGCCACGGCCGGCAGCGGCGCGGCCGGGGCCGCTTCGCCCCCCGCCGCCGGCTCCTCCAGGTCGACCACGCGCACCCGCGTGTGGTCGAACAGCGAGGAGGAGTACGGGTCGGCGAGCACCGTCGTCACCCCCGCGTCGTCCACGGCAAGCCGCAGCAGGAAGGCGGGCAGCTCCGGGTCCAGCGGCACGCACACGCCCCCCGCCGCGAGCACGGCCAGCTGCGCGGCGGCCAGCGCGAACGACTTGGGCGCGCAGACGCCCACCGGCGTCCGCGGCGTGACGCCCTGCGCCAGCAGCCGCTGTGCCAACCAGTCGGCGGCGTCGCCCAGTTCGCGGTACGTCCAGGCGCGCGTCCCCTCGGCCACGGCGACCGCGTCGGGCGTACGGGCGATCTGCCCGGCCACCATCGCGTGCAGCACGTCGCCGTCGTCGTCCGCCTCCTCGCCGCGCGCCGGGTTCCACTCCTCGGTCAGCAACCGCCGCTCGGCGGCGGTCGGCCGCAGTAGCGCGGAGACCCGGGTGTCCGGGTCGGCGGCCGCGCGCTCCAGCACGGCGCGCAGCCGGGCCAGCAGCCGCTCGGCGGTCGCGTCCTCGAAGAGGGCGGTGCGGTAGTCGACGAGGGCGAGCAGGCCCTCGTCGGTCTCGATCGTGTCGACGGCCAGGTCGGTCTTCATGGTCGGCAGCCGCAGCTCCCCCACCGTGAACACCGCGTCCGCCGCCCGCCGCACGGGAGCGGCCGGCTGATGGGTGTACATGACCTGGTAGAGCGGGTGGAAGCTCGGATCGCGGGAGACCCCGAGCCGGTCCATGACCTCGTCGACGGGCAGGTCGCAGTGGTCCAGGGCGTCCAGCAGGTCCCCGCGCACCCGCTGCACCAGCTCGCCGAACCGCGGGTCGCCGGACAGGTCGCCGCGCAACACGACGGGCCGGGTGAGGTAGCCGACGAGTCCGGCGCTGTCGGGGGTGTCCCGGCCGGAGACGGCCGTGCCGGTGAGCACGTCGGCGCCGCCGTACTGGCTGAGCACCACGTCGCACGCGGCCTTGAGCACCATGAACAGGCTGCACCGCCTGCTCCGGGCGAACCGCCGCAGCGGCTCCACCACCTCGTGCGGGATCACGGCCGTACGCCGCTCCCCCTCGTGGCCGCCGCGCGCCGGGCGCGGTCCGGCGAGGGGCAGTTCCAGCACCTCGGGCGCGCCGGCCAGCCGCTCGGTCCAGTACGCCAGGTTGGCGGCGGCGGCCCGCTCGTCCTCTGCGGTGCGCCGGGCCAGGAACCCGCCGTAGTCGACGGCCGGCTCCGGCAGCGGCGACGGCCGGTCCTGCGCGAACGCGTCGTACAGGGCGGTCAGTTCGGAGGCGAAGACCTCCATCGACGCCCCGTCGAAGACGAGGTGGTGCACGCCGACGAGCAACCGGTGCGTGGTGTCGTCGAGCCGCAGCAGCCGGACCCGCAGCAGCCGGCCGCCGTCCACGGCGAACGGCTCGCGGGCGAACGCGTCGGCCCGGGCATCCGAGTCGTCGCACGCGTCCACGACGGGCAGGTGCACCGGCGCGGGCGCCTCGACGCACTGCGCCGGCTCACCGTCGGCGCCGCGCACGATCCTGGTCCGCAGCGCGGGGTGGCGGCGTACCAGCTCGTCCAGGGCGCGCCCCAGGGCCGCCGCGTCGAGCGGTCCGTCGACGCCGACGGCGAACGGGACGCTGAAGAAGGGGTCGTCGGGGCGGACCTGGGCGAGTGCCCACAGCCGCCGCTGTGCGGGGGTCAGCGGCAGGAGCCGCTCGGCGGCCGTCATGAGACCACCTCCGCCCCGGGCCGGTCCTTCCGGTTGTTCCGCTCGCGCACCGAGGCGGCGGCGAGCACGGCCGCGGCGGGCAGCAGCAGTCCGCCGGCGACGACGATCGACTCGGCGATGCCCATGAGGTCGGCCGCCAGGCCGCCGAGGATCACGCCGACGATCGTGAAGTTGACCATCAGGGCGTTGAGCAGTCCGACGCCGCGTCCGCGCAGTTCCTCGGGCAGGTCGCTGATCAGGGTGTTGGCCACCGGCACCTGGAAGAGGCCGGAGCCGACGCCCGCGACCAGGCACCAGGCGTGCACGACGCCGACGCCCAGCGAGTCCCGCAGTCCGCCGGCCGGGGCGAGGAGCAGCAGGGAGGCGCCGAACAGCGCGATCGAGCCGATGAGCAGCCCCCGGTCGGAGAACCGGCGTACGAGCGGCGGACCGGTCAGCGCGCCGATCACGCAGCCCGCGCCGAACGCGGCCTGTGCCAGGCCGAAGTGGAAGGCGGAGAGGTCGAAGACGCTGAGCAGCTGGGAGTTGAGGTTGGTGGTGAAGAGCCCGAGGACGAGCATCACGGGTACCAGGATGACCGCGAGGAAGCGCAGCGAGGGCACCGCCAGCACACCGGAGACGCCGGTGCCCAGCGACTTCCAGTACGACTCCCGGCCGCTGTCGGGGCCGGGGACCGGCACCTCGCGCAGCACCGCCATGCTGCCCAGCAGGACCGCCGAGATCACGAAGGTCGCGGCGTCGATGACGAAGACGGCGCTGACGCTGCCGAACGCGAGGAGCAGACCGCCCAGCGCCGGGCCCACCAGGTTCAGGGTGTGGTTCGTGGACTGGAACAGCGCGACCGCCGTGGGGATGCTGTGCCCCCGGACGATCAGCGGGATCGCGGTGATCCGGGCCGTCTCGAAGAACGCCTTCGCGATGCCCGTGAGGAGGATCAGCACGAGCAGCAGCAGCGGCGAGTCGCGGACCGGGATCATCGCCAGGACCAGCGCCACCCGGACCAGGTCGGAGCCGACCATGAGCCCGCGCGCCGGGAAGCGGTCGGCCAGCGGGCCGACGAAGGCCCCCAGTACGCCGGAGGGCAGCATCTGGGCGATGACCACGAGGGAGACGTACAGGACGGGGTTGGAGGTCTCGGTGGCCACCACGTAGATCAGCGTGATCTTGGTGATGGCGTCACCGAGGAAGGACGCGACGACGGCCAGCCAATAGCGGATGTACGTACGGTCCTTGAGCAGCTCAATCACTGGCGACGACCTCGTTCAGAATCGTGGCGACGCCCTCGATGTGGGGGTGGCGCATCATCGTGTAATGGTTGCCGTCGACCACCCGGACGTCGAGGTCCCCGCCGGTCGTCAGGGCCCGCCACGCCTCGGTCGAGTCGTACGTCTCCTCGGCCGCGCGGATCAGCGTGACCCGGCCCCGGACGTGCAGGGGGCGGAAGTTCCAGACGAGCCGCAGGTTGGCCACCCACAGGTCGAGGATGTCGCGCACCTGCTCCCGGCCGGCGTCCGGCGGCAGGTAGTCGGAGGCGCGGGCGATGGCGAGCAGGTAGTCGAGGTGCTCGTCGGGGGTCATCCCCTTCAGCTCCTCCACGGACTTCAGCGCGTTGCCGTAGTCCCACTGGAGGTTCGCCGCGACGGCCTCGACGATCTCGGCGGGGTCCGGCTCGGAGCCCTCCGCGACCTCGGCGGGCGGGTGCGAGTCCATCATGACGACGGACACCTCCGCGCCCGTCTTCTCCAGCTCCCCGGCGACGGCGAAGGCGTTCGTCCCGCCGTAGCACCAGCCGGCCACGGTGTACGGGCCCTCGGGCTGCACTTCGCGGATCAGGTCCGCGTACGCGGCGGCGCGCGCCCCGAAGTCGGCGTACGGCAGGGCTCCGTCGACCGGCGGCGGTGAGGCCAGGGCGTACAGCGGCCGGTCGCCGCCCTCCATGAGCCCGGCGAACGGCATGTAGCAGACGACCTCGCTGCCGGCCGGGTGGGCGAAGAAGACGGGGGCGCCGGTGGTGCCGGAGCCGATCTCGACGAGGTGGACGTCCGACTCGTCCTGGTAGCCGTCGCGCAGCATGCGGGCGAACCGTTCGACGGTGGCGCCCCGGAAGATCGCCGCCATCGGCAGCTGCTGCCCGAAGCGCTTCTCGATCTCGGCCATCAGCCGCAGGACGAGCAGGGAGTGGCCGCCGAGGTCGAAGAACCGGTCGTGCAGGCCGATGGGCCTGACCCCGAGCACCTCCTCCCAGATGTGGGCGACTTCGAGCTCGATCGCGTCGCGCGGCGGCACGTAGCTCGCCGCGTCCCGCTCGACGACGGGCTCGGGCAGGGCCCGCCGGTCGATCTTGCCGCTGGTGTTCAGCGGGAAGGCGTCCAGGGCGACGATCGCGGACGGGACCATGTAGTCGGGCAGGAAGCCGCGCAGGTGCTCGCGCAGCTCCTCCTGGCCCGGGGTCTCGCCGTCCGCCGCCACGACGTACCCGGTCAGCCGCTTGTCGCCGGGCCGGTCCTCACGGACGAGGGCGACGGCGCGGCGCACCGCCGGGTGCTCCTCGAGACGGGCCTCGATCTCGCCCAGTTCGATGCGGAATCCGCGCAGCTTGATCTGGCCGTCGTCGCGGCCGAGGAAGACGAGCGTGCCGTCCTCGCGCAGCCGTGCCTTGTCGCCCGTGGCGTACAGCCGCGCGCCGGGCCGTCCGCCGAACGGGTCGGGCACGAACCGCTCCGCCGTCAGAGCGGGCCGGCCGCGGTACCCGCGCGCCACACCGGCGCCGCCGAGGTACAGGTCGCCGGGCATGCCGACCGGGACCGGCTCCAGGCACTCGTCGAGGACGTAGACCTGGGTGTTGTCCAGCGGGCGGCCGATGGAGATCTGCTCGGCGCCGCTGTCGAGGCGGTGCGCGGTGGACCAGATGGTCGTCTCGGTCGGGCCGTAGACGTTCCAGGTACGGCCGGGCTCGCGGACGAGCTGCTCGGCCAGCGCCGGGGGCAGCGCCTCGCCGCCGACCAGGACCCGCAGCGAGCCGTCGTTGCGCCAGCCCGCCTCCACCAGGAGCTGCCAGGTGGCCGGGGTGGCCTGCATGACGGTGGCGCCGGTCTCGGTGAGCAGGGCGGCCAGCCGGCGGCCGTCGACCGCCTCCTCCTTGCGCACGACGTGCACCCGCGCCCCGCTGATGAGCGGCGCGTACAGCTCCAGGCCCGCGATGTCGAAGGTGACCGGGGTGACGGCGGTGAGGGTGTCACCGGCGCCGAGGCCGACTTCGGCGGCCATCGCCAGCAGCAGGTTCGCGAGGTTGCGATGGGTGACCTCGACGCCCTTGGGGCGGCCGGTGGAGCCGGAGGTGTAGATGACGTACGCGAGCCGGTCCTCGCCCGCGGCGGGCGTCACGGGGACGGCCGGGGCGACGGCGACGGACGCGGCGTCGGTGTCCAGGCAGATCCGCTCGCCGGGGCACTCCGCGAGGCTGTCGAGCAGCCCGGAGCGGGTCAGCAGGAACTTCGCGTCCGCGTCGCCGGTCATGGCGGCCAGGCGATGCGCCGGGTACCCGGCGTCCAGCGGCAGGTACGCGCCGCCGGACATGACCACGCCGAGCAGCGCGACCACCAGGTCGACGGAGCGCTCCAGGCAGACGCCGACGACGGTCTCGGGCTCCACACCGCGCTGCTGGAGGTGGGAGGCCAGCCGCCCCGCCCGCTCCAGCAGTTCGGCGTACGTGAGCTGCTCGTCGCCGCAGGAGACGGCGACCGCGTCGGGAGCGGCCTCGGCCCGGCGGCGAACCAGCACGTCCAGCGAGTCACCCTCCTCGCGCGCCGCCTCCGTCCGGTTCCACTCCACCAGCAGGGTGCGGGCCTCGCCGGGCCCGAGCAGCGACAGGTCGCGCACCGCGCGCCCGGCGTCCTCGGACATCTGCTCCAGGAGGCGCACGATCTGGCGGGCCATCCGGGCCATCGTGCTCTCGTCGAACAGGTCGGTGTTGTACTCCAGCACGCCGTGGAAGTGGTCGTCCGCCAGCGCCGGGTCGTCGAAGAAACCCAGCATCACGTCGTCCTTGGCCGTGGCGTTGTCGAGCATCAGCTCCTCGACGGTCAGCCCGGCCATGGGGGTCTCCTCCTCGTGGAGGAAGTCCACGAGGATGAAGGACGTCTGGTAGATCGGCGTGCGGCTCGGGTCGCGGTCGAGGTCGAGCTCGTCCAGCAGCGTCCCGAACGGGATGTCGTGGTGGTCGAAGGCGCCCATCATCGTGGTGCGGGTCGCCTGGAGCAGTTCCCGTACGGTCATCGCCGGCCGGACCGTGGTGCGCAGCGGCAGCATGGTCAGGAAGTAGCCGATCATCGGCTCGGTCTCGGGCCTGCTGCGGGTCGAAGAGGTGGTGCCGACGACGATGTCCTGCTGCCCGGTGAGCCGGTGCAGGAGGAGCTGCCACGCGGTGAGCAGCGCGATGTTGACGGTCACGTCCTCGCGCTTGGCGAGGTCGCGGACCGCCTGGGTCAGTGCCGGGGTGAGCGGGAACTGGTAGCGGGCGCCGTTCGCGGTCTGGAGAGGCGGGCGGGGCCGGTCGGTCGGCAGCTCCAGCACCAGGTCGGCGCCTTCGAGTTGCTTCTTCCAGTACGGCAGGTGCTTGCGCCGGACCTCCTCGCGCAGCCACTGCGGCTGCCACTCGGAGTAGTCCGGGTAGTGCACGGCGATCGGCGGCAGCTTCGGCTCGCGGCCGGTCGCGAAGGCGGTGTAGAACTCGGCGATCTCGGCATTGAAGATGCCCATCGAGCCGCGGTCCCAGACCAGGTGGTCGACCGTGCCGACCAGCACGTGCTCGCGCTCGTCCAGGCGCAGCAGGGCGATCCGCAGCAGCGGGCCCTTCACCAGGTCGAACGGCGTGCGCAGTTCCTCGGTGGCGAGCCGCGTCATCTCGTCCTCGCGCCGCTCGGCCGGCACGGACCGCAGGTCCTGGTGGCGCAGCGGCACCTCCATGGAGGCGTGGATCACCTGGACGGGAGCGTGGCCGTCCTGCTCGAACGTGGTGCGCATCGCCTCGTGGCGCTGCACGAAGGCGTTCACGGCGCGCTGGAGCGCGTCCGTGTCCAGCTCGCCGTGCAGCCGCGAGGCGAAGTACACGTTGTAGACCGGGTCTTCGGGGTCGAACTGGTGGATCAGCCAGATGCGTTCCTGGTCCACGGTGAGCGGTACGCGGTTCTCCCGCTGCCTGCGCGGGATCGGCGCGTTGGTGACGGTGCTGGTGCTGCGCTCGCGCATGCGCCGGTCGAGCAGGGCGCGCTGGGCGGGGGTGAGGCCGGCCAGCCGGTCTGCGAGTTCGGTCACGACTGCTCTCCTTCGGTCTCGCCCCGGTGCCGGTAGCGGTTCTTCAGTTCGGTGAGGTGGTCCAGGCCCTTGAGGACCTGGCCGGGGTCGAGCCCGAAGTCCACGAGGCAGGCGACCTCGTCGACGCCGATGTCCACCAGGTCCTCGATCAGGGACTCGCACTTGTCGGGCGTGCCGAGCAGCGCCAGCGAGTCGAAGTAGCGCTCGAAGGTGGCGTTCAGCATGACGTCGCGCTCGGCGTCGTTCAGCTTGGAGAACTCGCTGCCGAAGCTGTCCTGCTGCTCCAGGAACGTCTTGAGGTACGCGGTGAGCGGACCGCGCACGGTCTCCCGGGCCTCGTCGTTGTCCGAGCCCACGAACGTGTGCACCATCGCGGTGACCCGGCCTCGGGCCGGGTCGTGCCCGGCCTCGGCGAGCGCCTCCCGGTAGGCGGCGATCTTGTCCTTGAGGTCGGCGGGGCGCTGGGCCACGAGCCCGGTCAGCACGTACGCGCCGATCTGCCCGGCCCGTACGAAGGTCTCCGGGCTGCCCTGCGCCGACACCCACACCGGGAGCTTCGGCTGGAGCGGGCGGGGCAGCGTGCGTACGGACTGCGGCGAGCCGTCCGCGCGCGGGAACTCGACGCTCTCGCCCGCCCACAGCCGCTGGACGGCCTCGATCGACTCGAACATCTCGTCCTTGCGGCGCGGGTAGCGCTGCTGCCCGTCGCCGGGGGCGAGCAGGAAGTCGTCCGGGTGCCAGCCGGAGGCCGCCGAGATCGCGGCCCGGCCGCCGGACAGGTTGTCGACGACCGCCCACTCCTCGGCCACGCGCACCGGGTGGTGCAGGGGCAGCACGCAGCTGCCCGCGCGGATCTGGATGTTCTCGGTCAGCACGGCGATGGCGGAGGCCAGCAGCGACGGGTTCGGGTAGAGGCCGCCGAAGTCGACGAAGTGGCGCTCGGGGACCCAGATGCCGTCGAAGCCGTTGGCGTCGGCGTGACGGGCGCTGTCGAGCAGCAGCTGGTACTTGCCGGGGCCCTTCGCCGTGCCGTCGCCGGAGAAGAAGAACAGGCTGAAGTCCATGGTGCTGCCGGGCCGCCGGCCGCGGCGCGGCGCCTCGGATCTGGCCGCGGCCCGTTCACCGGCGTCCACGGCGGACGGCGCCTTGACGTTGCGCTCGCGCAGGGACCGCTCCAGTACGGCGCGCTGCTCGGGGGAGAGCGAGGACAGCCGTTCCTTGAGCCTGCGCGCGGTCTCGGTCTCGGTCTCGTCGGAGTGCGTGCGCGACTGCTCGTCAGACATGGTCGTCACCCTTCAGCTTTGCCTCGGCCTCGCCGGCGGAGAGGCTCTCGACCTCGCGCAGCAGTGCCTCGAACTCGTCCAGACCGATCGATTCGGCCTGGTGGGAGCGGATCGCGGCGGCGAGCCCCGGAACGGTCGGCGCCTCGAAGACGGCGCTCATCGGGAAATCGCCGTGGGCCTGCCGCAGCCGGCCCACGATCTGGATGGCGAACAGCGAGTTGCCGCCCAGGTCGTAGAAGTCGTCGTCGGGACCGATCGGGGAGACGCCGAGCATCTCGTGCCACACCCGGGCGACGGACTGGGCGAGTTCGTCCTCCGGCCACACCGTGGCCGGGTCCCAGTCGTCGTCGCCGCTCCGGCCGCCGCCGAGCGAGTCGGTGAACGACGTCGCGGTCAGCCCGGACTGGTCGGCCAGTACGTCCTGGAAGTCGGCCCTGGAGACCACGACCTGCGGGAGCCCGCCGGACAGGGCCGCCCGGGCGAGCGCCAGGCCGTCGGCGGCCGGGACGCCCTGGGTCAGGCGCAGCCGCTCGTACAGCTCCCGCACCTCCGGCAGGCCCGCCATCTGCTGCTCGAACCAGTCGTCCCAGTCCCACTGCGACCAGTCGACGGTGACGGTGGGCCGGCCGGCGGCGGTGGCCGCCTGGGCGAAGGCGTCGAGGAACACCGACGCCGCGCAGTTCTCGGCCTGGCCGAAGCCGCCGACGATGCCGGTGGTGGCGGAGGCGGTGAGGAAGAAGTCCAGCCCGTCACCGGCCAGCAGCTCGTCAAGCAGCAGGGTCGACCTCACCCGCGCCGCGAGGACGGCGTCGAAGTCCTCCCGGGCCTTGAGCGCCGTCAGACCGGAGCCCCGCGCGTCGGCCAGGTGCAGTACGCCGTTGACGGCGCCCAGCACGGTCCGCGCCTCCTCGACGGTGGCGCGCGCCTGGCCGGGATCGGCCAGGTCGGCGGTGCGGTAGACGACCGTATCCGGATGGGCGGCGCGCAGCGCGGCGAGCCGGGCGACCCGGGCGCGTACCCGGTCGTCGTCGCCGGCGGCGCCGGACCGCCAGGCTTCCCACTCGCTCTCGGCGGGGAAGTCCGGGTCGCCGACGAGCACGGCCCTGGCCCCGCTCGCGGCGATCTGCTCGGCGAAGACCAGGCCGGTCTCGCCGGACGCGCCGGTGACGAGGTACCCGGCGCCTTCGCGCCAGGCCCGCCCGGCGGGCACGGCGTCCAGCTCGACGGGCGCGAACGCCCGCAGGAGCCGCTGGGCGTCCCGGTACGCGACGAGGTTCTCCCGGCCCGCGCCCGCGAGTTCCGCGCCGAGCTGCGCGGTGAGGCGGGTGCGGTCGGCGCCGGACGCGGGGAGGACGACGTCGACGGCGCGGCAGGTCAGCCAGGCGTACTCCTGCGGCAGCACGGTGACCGCGCCGTACAGGGTGGCGCGCTCGGGCCGGACCACGGCCGTGCCGTGCGCGTCCTGGAGGCTGTCGGTGAGGACGTCGATCCGCACCGGGCGGTCCTCACCCGTCTCGCCCAGCGCCTGGGCGAGGGCGACGAGGCTGTGGAAGCCGGTGTCCAGGCCGGTGGCGTAGCGGCGTACCGCGTCGCCGCCGTCGTCCCCGGGGCCCGTGACCGCCCAGGCGTGCAGCACACGGTCGGGGGCCGCGCCTGCCTGCCGCAGCTCCCTGACGACCTGGCCGAGGTGGCCGGCGTCGGCGGGATCGGCGTCGAAGGCGTGGTCGGAGGTGCGGGCGTACGCGGCGGCCCGGCGCACGGTCGTGACGGTGTGGCCGCGCTCGCGCAGAGCGGCGGTCAGGCCGTCGGTGAGACCGGCGCCGTCCGCGAGGACCAGCCAGCTGAGCGGGCCCTGATCGGCGGCGTCCTCGTCCCGCGGGAGCGGCGCACGGTGCCAGACCGGGGCGTACGTCCACCGCTCGGGGTCGGTGCGCACATTCCCGGCGGTGGTGGTCTCCGGCTTGGGCAGCAGGTAGGAGCGGCCCTCGAAGGGGTACGCGGGCAGCGGCACCCGGCGGGGGGACCGGCCGCCGTGCAGGGCGTCCCAGTCGACGGCCACGCCGTGCCGCCACAGCTCGGCGAGTCCCTCGCGGACGGTGCGGGCCTCGGCGGAGTGCTCCTCGCCGCGCGGCCTGCGCAGCAGGGTGACGACGGGCGACGGGTCCGGGTGGATCCGTACGAGACCGCTCAGCTGGCTGCCCGGACCGGCCTCGACGAGCACCACGCCGTCGCCGCGCTCGGCCAGCGCGGTGATCCCGTCGGAGAAGCGGACCGGCTCGCGGGTGTGCGAGACCCAGTACTCCGGGTCCGTGGCCTGCTCGTCGGTGATCCAGGTGCCCGTCACGTTGGACAGGAACGGGATCGTGGGCGTGTTCAGCCGCACCGAGCGCAGCACCTCCGCGAGCCCGGGCAGCGCCGGCTCGACCAGTGCGGTGTGGAAGGCGTGCGAGGTCTCCAGCTCGCGCACGGACGCGCCCCGCGCCTCCAGGACGCGGCGGGCCTCGGCGACCTCCTCGGGAGTGCCGGCGACCACGCAGGAGGCTGGCGCGTTGACGGCGGCGATCGTGGCGCTCCGCCCCTCCAGCGCCTCGGTCAGCGACGCCTCGTCCATCAGGACGGACAGCATCCGGCCGGGCGCGAGGTCCTGCATGAGCGCGGCGCGCCGGGCGACCACGCGCAGCGCGTCCTCCAGGCCGAACACCCCGGCCAGGCAGGCCGACACGAGTTCACCGAGGCTGTGCCCGGTCATCGCGGCGGGGCGCACGCCCCACGACATCAGCAGCCGCGCGACGGCGTAGTCGAGGCTGAAGACGGTCGGCTGGGTGTAGAGCGTCTGGCGCAGCCGCTCCTTCGCCTCGTCCCCGTCGGTGCCGAAGGCCACTTCGCGTACGTCCCAGCCGAGCTGGGGCAGCAGGATCTCGGCGCAGCGGTCGAGCGCGTCGCGGAACACCGGCTCGGTGCGGTAGAGCTCCGCGCCCATGCCCGCGTACTGGGCGCCCTGGCCCGGGAAGACGAACACCACGTCGGGCGCCGCGTCCGGCGCGGCGGTCGCGGCGGCGGCCGGCCGCTCCAGCGCGGCGGTCGCGGTGGCGCGGTCCCCGGCGACGACCGTACGGCGGTACGGGAGGGCGGCGCGGCCGACCTGGAGGGTGTACGCCGCGTCGGCGAGCCCGGCCCCGTCCCCCGCGAGGGCGGTCGCGAGCCGCGCGGCGGCGGCGTCGAGGGCCTCGGGCGTACGGGCCGACAGGGGCAGCACCTGCCAGTCGGCCGCGTTCGCGGTTTCCCCGGCCGGTGCGACGGCGGGCGCCGCTTCGAGGATCACGTGCGCGTTGGTGCCGCCGATGCCGAAGGCGCTCACCCCCGCGCGCGGCGGCTGCTCCGTCTGCGGCCACGGCACGCCCTCGCCGTTGACCGTGAAGGGGCCCTTGTCGAGGGAGAGACGGGGGTTGGGGCCGCGGAAGTGGACGGTCGGCGGGATGAAGCGGTGCTCCAGCGCCAGGGCCGCCTTGATGAGGCCGGTGACACCGGCCGCCGCGTCGAGGTGCCCGACGTTGGACTTCACCGAGCCCAGGTGGACCGACCCGGCGGGCGCGTCCGGGCCGAACGCCTCGGTGAGCGCCTGCACTTCGATCGGGTCGCCCAGCGGGGTGGCGGTGCCGTGCGCCTCGACGTACTGGACCGTGCGGGGCTCGACCCCGGCGACGGCGAGGGCCTCGGCGATCACCTCGGCCTGGCCGTGCGGCGACGGGGCGGTGAAGCCGATCTTGGCGGAGCCGTCGTTGTTGACCGCGCTGCCGCGGACGACCGCGTGGATGTGGTCGCCGTCCGCGACCGCGTCCTCCAGCCGCTTGAGCACCACGAGGGCCACACCGTCGCCGGAGACGGTGCCGGAGGCGTCGGCGTCGAACGGGCGGCAGTGGCCGTCCGTCGAGAGGATCGCGCCCTCCTCGTACCGGTAACCGCGCGGTTCGAACTCGCGCACCGCGACACCGCCCGCCAGCGCCAGGTCGGACTCGCGGCTGAGCAGGGACTGCACGGCGAGGTGGACCGACACCAGCGACGAGGAGCACGCGCTCTGCACGGTGAAGCTGGGCCCGGTCAGACCGAGCTTGTACGAGACCCGCAGCGCGAGCATCCCGGGGTCGTTGCCGATCGCGACCTGGATCTCGTCCGAGATCCGGCCCTCGCCCGGGCCGCCGCGCGACGCGATCCGCTCCAGGAGGTACCCACTGCCCGAGGTGCCGGCGAACACGCCGGTCCGCCCCTCGAACGTCCTCGCCGGGTATCCCGCACGCTCCAGCGCCTGCCAGGCGGTCTCCAGCAGCAACCGGTGCTGGGGGTCCATGAGTTCGGCCTCGGACCGGGTGACGCCGAAGAAGTCGGCGTCGAAGCGGTCGAATCCGTCCACCGGGAAGCCGGACTTCACATAGGCCGGGTCGTCCAGCAGCTCCTGGGGAACCCCGGCGGCGGCCAGCTCCTCGTCGGAGTAGGAGGTGCGTCCCTCCTCGCCCGCCGCCAGCGCGCGCCACAGCTCGTCGACGTCCGCGGCGCCCGGGAAGCGGCCGCTCATTCCGATGATGGCCACGGCCTGCTCGGGCAGTGGCGAATCCGTCTCGTACGTCATGCGTTCTCCCCGTGCGGGTGGGATGCGGACCGGCTGTCGGCGCCGGTGTCGTGCGGTACGGCGAGCAGCTCGTCCAGGGCGCTCGCGAGTTCCCGGACCGTCGGCCGGTCGAAGAACAGCCGCAGCGTCGCGCCGACGCCGAGCCGTTCCCTGGTGAGGGCGACGGCCTGGGTGGCGAGCATCGAGTGGCCGCCCAGTTCGAAGAAGTCGTCGTCGAGGCCGACCCGGTCGACCGAGAGCACCTCGGCCCAGATGTCGGCGAGGGCCTTCTCGACGGGGGTCGAGGGCGCGGTGAACTCCGCGTCGAGTTCGGGGCGTACCGCTTCGGGAGCGGGCAGCGCGCGCCGGTCGACCTTGCCGTTGTGGGTCAGCGGCAGCCGGTCCAGGGGTACGTACACGTTCGGGAGCATGTACGCGGGCAGCGTCAGGGCCAGATGCTCGCGCAGCTCGGAGGGCCCGGCCGGTGTTCCGGCGGCGGCCACCCAGTAGGCGACCAGGCGCGGGTCCCCCGCCGCGTCCCGGTCGACGATGACGACGGTGTCGCGGACGGCGGGGTGGCGGGTGAGCGCATTCTCGATCTCGCCGAGTTCGATGCGGTAGCCGCGGATCTTCACCTGGTGGTCCAGGCGGCCCAGGTACTCGTGGTCGCCGCCGGCCGCTCGCCGGGCGCTGTCGCCCGAGCGGTACCGCCGGGCGCCGGGGACGGCCGCGTCCGGGTCGGGCAGGAAGCGTTCCGCGGTCAGGGCCGGGCGGCCGAGGTAGCCGCGGGCCACGCCCGCGCCGCCGACGTACAGTTCGCCGGCCTCTCCGTCCGCCGCCCGTTCGCCGTCCGCGCCCAGCACGTCCATGGTCCAGCCGCCGACGGGGCCGCCGATCATGCTGCCCGCGGACCCTGCGAGGTCGGCCGAGGTCATCCGGCGGTAGGTGGAGTGCACGGTGGTCTCGGTGATCCCGTACATGTTCACCAGGACGGGCGCCTCGTCGCCGTGGCGCGCGATCCACGGCCGCAGCATCTCGGGCGGCAGCGCCTCCCCGGCGAAGACCACCAGTCGCAGCGCCAGTCCGGCCAGCGGCGCGGGGCCGGCGTACTCCTCCTCGTACCGGACGAGCTGACGGAAGGCGGCCGGCGTCTGGTTGAGGACGGTGACGCCCTCGCCGCTCAGCAGCGCGTGCAGGTCCTGCGGGGAGCGCCGTACGTCGTCCGGCACGACGACCAGCCGGCCGCCGTGCAGCAGGGCGCCCCACATCTCCCACACGGAGACGTCGAACGCGGCGGACGCGCACATCGACCACACGTCGTCGGGGCCGAAGGCGAACCGGTCGCGGACCCCGGTGAGCAGGCCCGTGACGTTGCGGTGCTCGATCATGACGCCCTTGGGCGTGCCGGTGGAGCCGCTGGTGTAGATGACGTACGCGAGACTCGCCGGGCCGGTGCCGGGGCTCTCCGGCGCGGTGTCCGGGTACGCCGACAGGCCGGCGTCGTCCCGGGGGCCGAGGGTCACGGTGTGCGCGGCGCGCAGGCCGCGTCCGGCGTCGTCCGTGAGCAGGACGCCGGCACCCGCATCGGCGAGCGTGCGGCTGAGCCGCTCGTCGGGGGACGAGGGGTCCAGCGGCACGTACGCGCCGCCGGCCTTCAACACGGCGAGCAGCGCCGTCACCAGGGACGTCGTGCGCTCCATGCAGACGGCGACCGGTACTTCGGGGCCGACGCCCAGGGTGCGCAGGTGGTGTGCGAGCCGGTTGGCGTCGCGCTCGAGCTCGCGGTAGGTCAGCCGGCCGTCGCGGCCGGTCACGGCGACGGCGTCGCCGCGCGCGGCTGCCTGCCGCGCGAACCACGCGTCGATGGTCCCGGGGTCGGGTGCAACCATGCGGTCAACGGTCACGGTGGGTGTTCCTCTCGATGCCGGACTCGGTGCCGGTGGGGGTCTGCGGGGGCTGCGGGCTCTCGGGGCCCGGCGGGACAGCGGGGCCCCGCGCGTGCTCCGGACTCCGGGGGGGCTTCCCGTCCGCTTCGGTCCCCGCGCCGAACCGGGGCGCGGCGAGGTCCGGCACCGGGGTGTCCGGCCGGGCCGTCGCCTCCTCCAACGTCCGCTCGTACGCGGCCAGCAGCGCCGCCGGGGTCCGCGGTCCGAAGAGATCGGTGTCGTACTCCAGGGTCAGTGCGAGACCTCCGCCGCGTTCCTGCGCGTACAGGCTCAGGTCGTACTTCGCGGTGTCCTGCGGGCCGGTGAGGTCCAGGGAGCACGCGTCCAGCCCGGGGAAGACCGGCTCCGGGCGCTCCTTCAGGAAGGAGAACATCACCCGGAAGACCGGCATGAAGTCGCGGCTGCGCCGGGACACCAGGGCCTCGACCAGCTTGTCGAAGGGCAGCTCCTGGTGCGCGGAGGCGTCCAGCACCGCCGTGCGGACCCGGGTCAGCAGTTCGCGGAAGCCGGGAGCGCCGTCCAGCCGGACGCGAACCGGCACCATGTTGATCAGGCAGCCGACCAGCTCCTGGAGCTCGGACCGGTCACGGCCCGCGACCGGGGTGCCGACCGTGATGTCGGTCGAGCCCGACCAGCCCGCCAGCAGCGTGTGCAGACCGGCGAGCAGCGTCATGTACGGAGTGACCCGCTCCCGGCGGCTGAAGTCCCTTACGGCGGCGGCGAGGTGCGGCGACAGCTCGCGGGTCGCCACGGCGCCCCGGAAGCTGCGCGTCGCTCCGCGCGGCCGGTCGGTCGGCACGGCCGGCGCCTTCGGGTCGTCCCCGAGCGCGCCGCGCCAGTGGCCGACGAGCGCGTCCAGCGTCTCGCCCCGCAGCCGCTCGCGCTGCCAGGCCGCGTAGTCGGCGTAGTGCAGCGCCACGTCGGCGAGGGCCTCCCGGCCGCCGTACAGCTGCCCCAGCTCGCGGAAGAAGATCTCCACCGACCAGCCGTCGATCGCGATGTGATGGAACGTCACCACCAGCCGGTGCGCGTCCGCACCGACCCGCAGCAGACGGGCCCGCAGCGGCGGCCCCGCCGCCAGATCGAACACGCCCGCGGCCTCCTCGGCCGCCACCCGCTCCGCCTCCCCCTGCGGGTCGGCGGCGCCGGTCAGGTCCGTGTACGGCAGCTCCAGCGGCGCGGGGTCCCGGATCACCTGGTACGGGCGGCCGGCCGGGGCGTCGTACGTCGTCCGCAGCACCTCATGGCGGGCGACGAGCGCGTCCAGGGCCCGGCCGAGGGCCGCCCGGTCCAGGTCGCCGCGCAGGTGGAGCACGGTCGGCACGTTGTAGAGCGTGGTCTCGGGGTCGATCTGCTGCATGAACCACAGCCGCTGCTGGGCGAACGACAGCTCGGGCCGCTCCTGCCGGACGCAGGCGCGGGGTCCGGCCGGCGCGGAGCCCGCGGCGGGCCGCCCGGTCCGCGCCTGCCCCGTGGCCCGCTCCATGGCCGCGCGCACCAGGCGCGCCATCGCCTCCAGGGTGTCCGCGCCCAGCAGCGCGTCCGCCGCGACCCGCGCGCCGAGTTCCTCGCCGATGCGGACGGCGAGCAGCCGCGCCTCGTCCGCCCCGCCGCCGAGACGGGAGAACCGCGACTCCATGCCGACGGCCGCGCCGTCGGCGCCCAGCAGCCCGGCCCACATCTGGGCGAGCTCCTCTTCCACGAATCCCATGGTTTTCATGCGAGTGAGATCTCCGGGCGGGACGTGCGCACAGTTTCCTGGAGCAGGTCGAGAAAGTCTTCGGGCTGCTTGCTGAGGTAGAAGTGGTCGCCCTCGAAGAGGTGGACCCGGGCCCCGGCGGTGGTGTGCCGGCCCCACAGGCCGGCCTCGGGCACCGGCACCGCGTGGTCGCCGTCCGCGACGAACACCGTGACCGGGCAGCTCACCGACGCCCCGGCGGCCGCCCGGTAGGAGCCCAGGGCGGTCAGGTCGGCCCGTATCGCCGGCAGGACCAGCTCGATCAGCTCCGCGTGCTCGCCGACGTCCTGGGCGGTGCCGCCCAGGCCCATGATCCGCGCGAGGACGTCGCGGTCGGGCTCCTCGTCGCCGGGGGCCGCGGCCTCCGGGCGGTTCGAGGGGGCGGCGCAGGCGGAGGCGACCAGCCCGGTGGGGGCCTGGCCCGCCGACTCCAGCCGCCGCGCCACCTCGAAGGCGACGATGCCTCCCATGCTGTGGCCGAACAGGACCGGCCGCCGGTCACCGCCGAGCCGGGTGCGCAGCACCTCGGACACCGTGTCCGCGAGCGTTTCGAGGGAGGCGACCGGTTCCTCGAACAGCCGGTTCTCACGGCCCGGGTACTGGATCACCAGCATCTCGATGTCCGGATCCAGCGCAGCCGAGAGCCCGTGGTAGTAACTGGCCGAACCGCCCGCGTGCGGAAAGCAGACCAGGGTGTGGGCGGCCCGGGGCTTCGGATGGAAGCACCGGATCCAGCAGTCCGTGGCGTCCACGCGCATCACGCCCGCAGCGCCGTGGCCCGCAGGGCCCGGTGCGCCTCGGCGAAGTCGACGACCTGGCCGGCCATCGCGGTCAGCTGCCGCTGGATGTGCGGGTCGTCGCACTCCCCGTTCGCGGTGAAGCCGGCGGTCTGACTGTTCATCGCCACGCCCAGCGGGGTGCTCCAGCCCCGCAGGGCGTGGACGACGTCGCGCAGCGCACCCAGCGTCGTCACCGCGCCCTGCCAGCCCTGCCCGACGGACAGGCAGCCGACGGCCCGCCCGGTGAGGTACGGCCTGCTGTCGCCGCGCAGTTCCTCCGTGTGGTCCAGGGCGTTCTTCAGCAGGCCCGACAGGGTCCCGTGGTACGCCGGACTCGCCAGCACCACACCGTCCGCGGCGGTGATCGCGGCCAGCATGCGGCGCGCCTCGGGCGACAGGGACACGGCGCGCGGGTCGTAGAGGGGCATCACCAGTTCGGCGCCGCCGATCAGGCTGACGTCCGCGCCCAGCCGGGCCGCTTCGGCCAGCACCACGCGAAGACCCTGCTCCGCGGTGGAGCCGGGCCGGGAGGACCCCCCGATACCGACGACCTTGACGGCCTGCTGCATGAACCCACCCATTCGATTGGCGAACTCTCCGGTCACGCAGGACCGTTCCGCCCCCAACCCTTCGCCACGCCAAACGTCGAATCAACGTTCGGCCGACGGGCAGATCCGATCGCCGGATTCGGTGTTTCCGATCGCCCGCGGCCCATCGGAACGGCCGATGGGGGCCATCGGTCATGCCGTGCCGTCCCTGATTGCCGGTCAGATCAGACACGGCCATAATCTGTGCCCTGTTCCGGACACCGGTCGACGGACGACCACGCACCGGCTCTACTCGATCGGTGATGTCCATGCCCCTGGTCGACGACCCGCTCGCCCCGCGCATCGCCGTCGTCGGCGCGACCGGCGCGGTGGGCGGCACCCTGCTCGAACTCATCGAGGACCGCGGACTGCGCTACCGGGAACTGCACCTGGTGGCCTCCGCCCGCTCGGCGGGGCTTGACATCCGGGTCGGGGACAGGGACTACCGCGTCACGGACCTGACCGGATTCCACTTCGGCGACGCCGACGTGGTGTTCTTCTCCGCCGGCCACGCCGTCAGCCGCGTCTGGGTGCCGGTCGCGGTCGCCCACGGCACCCTGGTGATCGACAACACCTTCGCCTTCCGGATGAACGCCGACGTCCCGCTGGTCGTCCCGCAGGTCAACGCGGGCGAACTGGACCGCCGTCCACCGTCCGGCGTGATCGCCAACCCCAACTCCGTGACCGTCCCGCTGGTCCGCGTCGTCCGGGACGTGGAGCGCCGCTGGGGAGTGCGCCAGATCGTCGTCAGCACGTACCAGGCCGCGTCCGGCAGCGGCCACTCCGGCATCGAGGAGCTCCAGGAGGCGTCCCGGTTGGCGCTGCAGGACCCGCAGGCGGAGATGCCGGCCAAGGAGTTCACACCGGCGCTGGCGTTCAACGTGGTGCCCCAGATCGGGCAGGTCCTGGCCAGCGGCTTCACCCTCCAGGAACAGAAACTCCTCCAGGAGTCGCGCAAGATCCTGGGTCTGCCCCACCTCGACGTGACGGCGACCTGTGTCCGGGTCCCGGTCGTCAACGGCCACTCGGCGGCAGTGTGGGTCGAGTGCCTGTCACCGGTCGACCGTGCGGAACTGAGCACGCTGCTGGGCACACTGGCCGACGTGACCGTCCACGACGACGGCATGCACGGCGACGTCCTCACACCCGCCACGCTGGGCGACCCGAACCACATCCACGTGGGACGCATACGGGTCTCCGCCACCAACCCGAACAGCTTCCTGCTCTGGCTGGTCACCGACAACCTGCGGGTGGGCGCCGCGCTCAACGCCCTGCAGATCATGGAGGAACTGGTGGCCAAGGGCCACCTGTGACGCGCCCGCGTCTTCGGCGTCGTCAGGACCACCTGTGACGGGCGCGGACGGCCCCGGACGCCGAACCGGCCACCGGCACGTCGTCGACGTACCGGTCGCCGGATCCCTCGCGCGTACGGGGCCCCTCCGCGTCCTCACCCCACCAGCTGGAGCTGCTCCCGCTGGTACGGCGGGCCCGGCGCAGGGAGCGGCGGCTGGTCCTGGGCCATGAACTGCACCGTACGGTCGATGAACACCCGCATCTCCCGCGTGAGCTGCCGGCCCCGGCGCCACGCGATCTGCGTGTACACCTCGAACGGCGGCTCCCAGGCCAGCACGCTCAGCGTCCCGGCCGCGACCGCGTCGGACACCGCCATCGCGGGCAGCACGCTGACCCCGAGACCGGCCGCGAGCCCGCGCTTGACCGACTCGGTGTTGCCGAACTCCAGGAGCCGCACGGGCCGGGCGGCGCCGTTGTTGAGCTCCGCCTCGAACAGCTCCCGGTACGCGGACCCCGCCTCGGGCGCCAGGACGCGCGCCCCCCGCAGGTCCTCGGTGCTCACGTGCCGCAGCGCCGCGAGGGGATGACCGGGTGCGGCGACCGCGACCAGCGGCTCGCGCCCCAGCACCTCGGTCCGTACTCCGGGGTGCTCCGTCCGGGCCTCCATGAGGAAGCCCATGTCGAACGCGCCCTGCCGCAGCGCCTCGCAGGTCTGGGCGCACTGGCTGGGCCGCAGCGCGAGCTGGAGCAGCGGGTAGCGGTGGTGGAAGAACTCCAGCACCGGCGGCATGCGGTACGACGTGAGGCTCTCGGTCGTCCCGATGGTGAGCACCCCTGAGGGCTCCGCCCAGCCGGTGGTCTTGTCCCTGGCCTCGTCGACCAGGGACAGGATCTGCTCCGCGTACGGGACGAGCCGCTCACCGGCGGGCGTCAGACGGATCCGCCCCCGCAACCGCTCGAAGAGCTCCACGCCCAGCGCCACTTCGAGCCCCTTCACCTGGGCGGTGACGCTGGACTGGGCGTACTTCAGCTCCGCGGCGGCGCGGGTGAAGCTCAGCAGCGTGGCGACGCGGTGGAAGGTGGTCAGCTGTCTCAGGTCCACGCCGGCTCCCGACCGTACGGGCGGCCGGCGCGCGTCACGACGGCCACCGGCATCACTGCCAGCCCATGTCCCGCTTGGGCCCTTCGACGGGCACGGTCACGTCTTCGGTGGCGACGGACACGGAGGCCGTCGCGGCGGCCGGCTCGGCGGCGGCGCTCAGGGCGGCGGGCACGAGGAGCGCCGCGGCGGCGAACGCGGTGACAGCGGCGGTCCTGACGATACGGGCACTGAACATGACCGGTGTCCTTTCCATGCGTAAACCCATGGCGAAAGGTTTACGACCGAGAACTCGTTCCTGGCGGAGTCGTCCGCCTCGGAAGTAGCATCACCGCAGGTGAACCTTGGGGGGAAGGGAAACGGCGGGCCGCAATGGGTCATGACCCAAAGCGGCCACCGTGTCACTGAAGGGCCCGACGGCCGGGCCGCCCCCGTACTCGCAACAGGACGACGGAGCGACACCGCCGGATCGGGGAGCTGAGCGATGCTGGAATTACTGGGACTGGATACGCCGACGGAAGCGGTGTACCGCGCCATGCTGGAGCGGCCCCAGGAGGACGTCACCGCACTCGCGCGCCACTTGGACCTCGACGAGGACGCCGTCCGGGCCGCCTGGGACAAGCTGACCGAACTGTCCCTGGTCCAGCCGTCCGCCGGCTCCGCACAGCCGCCCCGGGCGGTCAGCCCCGAGCTCGGGCTGGACTACCTGCTGGCCCGAAGACAGGCGGAGTTCGCCCTCCACCGCCAGCGCATCGCCGCCGCACGGACCGCTGCCTCGCAGCTGATCTCCGAGTACGCCGACCGCCGCCCCGCGGCCGGCGGCGTGAGCATGGAGCACCTGGCCGACGTGGCGCAGATCCGTGCCCGGCTGGCCGTGCTCACCGACAACGTGCGGCGGGAGGTCATGGCCTTCGCCCCGGGGGGTGCGCAGACGGAGGAGAACATGGCGTCCGCGCGGCCGCTCAACGAGAAGCTGCTCGGGCGCGGGGTGGTGATGCGCACGATCTACCTGGACAGCGTCCGCAACTGCGCGGCCAGCGTGGCGCACGCCAACTGGCTCACCTCGATGGGCGGCCAGGTCCGCACGGCCGGCGAACTGCCGCTGCGGATGACCCTGGTGGACCGGGCGACGGCCGTGATCCCCCTCAACAGCGAGGACAGCAGCGAGGGCGCGGTCGTCATCACGGGCAAGGGCACGCTCACCGCGCTCTGCACCCTGTTCGAGACGGTCTGGCAGAACGCGAGCCCGCTCGGCCACAAACCGCGCCGGGACGCGGGCGAACTGGACCGGCAGGAGGCGGCGGCCCTGCGGCTGCTCGCCGAGGGTCACACGGACGAGGGCATAGCCAAGCGCCTCGGCGTCTCGCACCGAACGGCCCGCCGCATCGCGACGGGCCTGATGGACCGGCTGGGGGCCCGCAGCAGATTCGAGGCGGGCGTACGCGCGGTCCAGCGCGGCTGGCTCCCGCACGACCTGTGACCCGAAGCGGCCGGTGGGCCGCCGGCCTCCGCCCCGGCCCACCGACCGCGCCACCACCACGGGCCGCACCATCACCTCGTCCGACCCTCCGGCCGCCCGGCTAACCGGCCCGGCGGACGCTCAGGGGCCGCTGGTCGGTCCAGACGTCCTCCACATGCGCCAGGCACTCCTCCCGGGACCCGCTGAAGCCCCCACCGCGCCAGCCCGCCGGCACGTCGCGGCCCTCCGGCCAGATCGAGTACTGCTCCTCATCGTTGATCACAACGGCGAAACGGCCCTCTTGATCGTCCTGGACCACGGCCCACCTCCACGGATGCTCGGATTGCACGGCCCAGCCTGTGCCGCCCCGCCTCCCGCGACAACACCGCGCCCATGGAAGCTCCCGAACCCCCGGATCGACGAAACCGATGCCCCCGCGCCCCGCCGATCTTCCCCACCCCCAATGCTGCACCCGCACGAGCACCCATCCGGTACCCTGTGGACCGGCCCCCTCACGGGCGCCAACAGCCCCGCCTCCGTAGCTCAGGGGATAGAGCACCGCTCTCCTAAAGCGGGTGTCGCAGGTTCGAATCCTGCCGGGGGCACAGCACCAAGGGCCAGTTCAGAGGGATGAACCTCTCGAACTGGCCCTTCGCTTGTCGTCCGCTTGGCGGCTGACGCCGGAGCGCTCGCCGGCGATCAGGCTGGGCGACGCCGAAGTGGCCCCGCCATCGAAGGAGGCCGGCCGCACCCCGCCACCGGTTGTCGGTGACGTCAGCGGCAACCGGCCAGGACGGCGCGAGCACCGACCAGCCCCGGGCCCCGTACCACGGAGCGGAGGGGGCCCCTTCCTAGACGCGCTTCGCGCTGCGCAGCGTGCTCGCGTAGTAGCCGTTGCCGTCCAGGCGGGACGTGCCGCCCTTGTCGCCGATGGTCGGGCCGTTGACCTCTTCGCGGCTCGACACGAAGATCTTGTGCCCGTCGGTGTCGTGGCCCATGAAGATGCCGACGTGGTCGAGCCGGTCCTTGGTGCGCCCGTCGAGCTTGAAGAAGACCAGGTCTCCCGGTTGCAGTACGTCGATGGACTTCGGCCGGGACCCGGCGCCCACGCCCTTCAGCTCAATGACGTCCGAGCCCAGCGTGGAGCGGGCCATGCCGTTGGCGGTGCGCGGCAGGCCGTCACCGAGCTTGTCGGTGGCCATCAGCGGGAAACGGCCCCGGTAGCCGAAGACGGTACGGATGAAGCCCGAGCAGTCCATGGAACGGGCGCGCATCGCCTCGGGCTGCATGGTGGTGCCGTTGCGGAAGGTGTACGGGATGCCGAGGTAGTCGTAGAAGTCGGACTCCTCCAGGCGGTAGTCGTTGCCCGGGGTGCCTTCGGGGTTGATCGGGCCGAAGTTGGCGTCACCGGCGTACGAGATGCCCTCGGAGTCCTTCTTCACGGGGGCCTGGTCGACGTACTGGAAGGCGATCGCGAAGAGGTCGTCCTCCTTGCTGCCGAAGAACTCCTTGAACCAGTCCTTGAACCACTGCTCCTTCTCGGCGCCCTTGTGCCACGGCTCCGGCATCAGCCGTACCCAGTCCTCGGTGACGACCCGGGACTTGGTGGTCGTGGGTTCGGTGAAGGTGCGGCTGGGGCCGATGAGCGTGGCGGTGCGGGCGTCGTCGGTGAAGGTGGCCAGAACCGCGCCGGCCTCTCCGCGCAGGACCGAGCGCGCGGGACTCTGCAGCCGTTCCCAGGTCTGCTTGCCCGAGGACGTCAGGCCCGCGCCCGACGACTTCAGCGCCGGGGTGTCGGTGACCGCCTGGATGGCGGGGGCCTTGGCCTGCTCCTCCTTGCGGAGCTCCACGGTGAGGTACGCGCTGCCGGCGAGCAGCGCGATCACGGTGGCGGCGTGCAACACCCGACGGGGGCCGCGCTTGGTCTTGGCACTCATGAGGTTCAGCTCCGAGGGGGGGCGGGGGCGGCGGTCAGACGGACGGCAGCGCGCCGAGGAGGATTCCGGCGGTGAGGACGACGTACGCCATGAGCGTCACCGAACCGGTGGCGAGCAGGGTCGCGCCCTTGGGCTGGCGGACGAGCTGGTAGGCGATCAGGCCGGGAACGATGAAGCCGAGCGTCTGATTGGTGTACATCAGCGGGAATTCCATCGACAGGATGATCATCAAGGTGCCCTGGAAGAGGACGCCGGTGAGGACGACGGTGGAGAAGAGCCGCTTTCCGTAGAGGATGACGACGCGCTGGACGCCGAGTGTGGCGACGTACGTCAGGACGGTGACGCCGACGACCATGGCCGCGCGCTGGAGGTCCTCGACGAGCGTCAGGGCCAGCCAGCCCGGGGTGATCATGCCGCCCGGGGAGAGGTTGGTCGTCAGGTAGCAGACCAGCGAGAACATCAGGCCCAGCGCGATGCCGATCGCGGCGATCTCAGGCGTGAGTACGGACGGGATCAACGGGGTTCTCCTGCGTTCTGCTGCTGGGCGTCGGTCACCGGCCGGACCGGTTCGAACATGCCGCGCTGGGGTTGTGGCCGCGGTGTGGCGGGTGGTGCGGACTGGTACAGGGCGGACTGCTGCGGCTCCGACGGGTGCGGCCCGTCCGACGGGTCCCGGTCGGTGGGGTACTGCTCCGGCGGATGCGGCTCGGACGGGTACGGGACAGGCGGCTGCTGCTGTTGATAACGCGCCTCGTACGCCTCCGGGTAGGGCTGATAGGGGTCGATGTACGGCTGGTACTGCTGGAGGGCCAGCGTCTCGTCGTCCTGGACCCGGACCGGGTGCTGCTCCGCGGGCGCCTGGGCCGGGGCGGGCGTACCGGCGGACCTGCCGGCGGCGGGGTCGGCCGGCGTCTCGTCCGCCGGGAGCTCTGCCAGGTGCTCCAGGAGCACCTCGCCCTGCCCGTGGATGTTGCCGATCGCGACCAGCGACGAATCCGGGCCGAGCTCACCGAGCAGCCGGCCCATGAAGTCGTCCGCCGCGCGCCGGTCACCGCCGAGGTCGACCGCCCGGTCGCGCCACTGCGCGGGGATCGCGTCGATGGCGCTCTTCGCCGGGTGGCCGATCACGAAGACCTTGTCCGGCTGGAGGTCCGGGATGATCGCGCCCATCTGGCCGTTGCGCTCGACCCGGTCGGGCCGGCAGTTGATGACCACGTTCAGCGGCCGGCTGATGGCGTCGAGGTCCAGCAGCTGGTTGATGTTCATCAACGTCGACTCGGGGTCGTTCGCCGCGAAGACGTTCGCGAACCGCAGGCGCTTGCCGTCGGGGGTGGCGTACCGCTCGACGGAGAGGACGCCCGGGTCCGGCGGCGCGTCGTACATGCCCCTGAGTGCCGTCTCGCGCTCCACGCCCAGCAGTTCGGCGACGGTCAGCGCGATCGCGACGTTCTCCTTGAAGGTGAACCAGCTGAAGCCGCGCAGCTCCTCGTCGGAGACCGTCTCCGGGTCGGCGTACACCAGCTTGCAGTCACGCGCGTCCGCCTCCTCCTGGAGGATGTGGAAGCGGTCCTGCTCGGCCGTGACGCAGATGCCGCCCTCCGGCATGGAGCGCGACAGCGAGCGCGCCACGTCGTCGAGGGTGGGGCCCATCTCGGCCAGGTGGTCCTCACGGACGTTGCACAGCACGCCGATGGTGGACCGGATCAGCTTGGACTGGTTGATCTCCTGGAGGGCCGGCATGACGGCCATGCACTCGATGACCAGGGCGTCCGGGTTGTACGCCGCGGCGCGCCGCACGATGCCGATCTGTTCCACCACGTTCGCGATCCCGAACTTGCGGTAGACGGGCTCCTCGGTGGCGTCCGGGTGGATGAACCGGGCCGCGGTGCCGGTGGTCTTGGCGACGGTGACGAGGTCACCGCCGCGCAGCGCGCCCGCGCAAAGACGGGTGATGGAACTCTTGCCGCGGATGCCGTTGACCAGGACCCGGGACGGTATGCGCTCCAGGTTGACGAAGTGGCGCCGCTGCTCGACGATGCCGGCGACCAGCAGGACGCCGCAGCACACCAGCAGGACGGTGTAGAGGAAGAGCACGCCGATCAGTTCCTTCCGGCGGTGGTGGTCGCGGTCGCCGTGGTGGCGGCCGGTGCGGCGGCGCCGTCCCGCTTGCGCTGCTCCTGGAGCTGCTGGCGCAGGAGTTCCAGGCTGCGGACGACCGCGCCCACCTCGTCGTGGTGGCGCGGGTACAGGACGGTGCGGCGGTCCCCGCCGGCGAGCGCCTCGGACTGCCGGGCGAGTCCCCGCAGCGGACGTACGACCACGATGTACAGCCAGCCCAGGCAGGCCGCGGCCGCGGTGATGCCGAGCAGCCCGGCCAGGACGGTGCGGTTCTGGAGGCTGTACTCGGGGATGGCCAGGTTGGAGGCGGGCTGCCAGCTGACGACGGTCCAGCCGAGCGACTTCGCCGCTCCGCCGCCCACGAACGGCGCGGCCGCGGCGATCTGCACGCCGTCATCGCCGCCGTCGCGGAAGAGGACACCGCTGGCGCGGGCGCTCAGGCCGATCTTCTGGTTGGCGCCCGCCACGAACGAGTCGAGCCGCTTCTCGGGGAGCTCCTCGAAGGCGCGGTACCCGGTGTTCCCACCGATGATCCGCCGCGTCTCGTCGACGACCCGGACCTGGCCGAGGCCGGGCCGCTTGAGCAGGGAGTTGATGAAGTCGATGCGGAACTCGCCGACCACGCGCGCACCGTCACGGCCCGCGATCTCGGCCTGTCCGGCGACGACGGGTTCCTTGCCCGAGTCGTTGAGGACACCGAGCTGCCGCTCGGCGAGGCCCTTGGCCGTTTCCTCCCGCGGCTCCTCGCCCGCGCTGGTGAGGATCCGGCCGTCGGTGGACATGACGTACAGCGACGCGTAGCGACGGTGCTCGGTGCGGGTGCGCTCCAGGACCTTGCGCATGTCGTCGGGCGATGTGCGGTCACCGATCAGGGACGCGACGGACACGAGGTCCGCGTGGCCCTCGTTGAGCGCGCGCCGCACCCGGTCGGTCAGGGTTTCGGTGCGCTCGCGCTGGTCGCTGACCATCTGCTCGGGTACGACGACGGTGGAGCCGGCGCGGTTGAGCAGCAGCAGCATCGGGCCGGACCAGATCAGCAGCAGCACGGCGCAGACGGCGACGAGCGCCCGGCTGCCGACCCGGCCGCGCCTGCCCGGGCGCTGGTCGGCGGTGGAGTCGGCGGACTCGCCGAGGAGCTGGCGGCGTATCCGCTCCAGGGAGTGGCCGATGCGGGCGGCCTCGCCGTGCGACGGAACGGTCACCGGCCGGGTCAGGTCGCCACGCGTCAGGCGGCGGCTCTCCAGGAACAGCCGGATCAGGGGCCGCTGGACCGTACCGAGGAGAACGGCCACCGCCAGGGCGCCGATCACGAACAGCGCGCCGGCGGCGAGCAGGCCGAACAGCGGCCCGGCGGAACGGGTCGGGTCCTCGGCCACCTGGACCATGGCGACGACGGTGAGGCCGAGGCCGGTGGCGACGGTGCTCTCGCCGGCTTCGGGCCCGGCGAGCGTGGCGTACCCGGCCACGGCGCGTTCCCCCTGGAAGGCCGAGCCACTCATGCTGCCGCTGACTCCGAGGAAACCTCCGGAACCGGGCTCCTTGGACTTGAGGGGGTGCTGGGTCGCCTTGACCGCCGCGGTCTTCGCGAAGGACGTCAGCTGCTTGCTGGACCGCTGGACGACGCCGCGCTGGAACTCGCTCTCGACCTGCTCGGGCGCCCGGATGCCGTCACTGCTGAGAATGCGGCCGTCGGTGTCGACGACGGCGATGGCGCGGAACTGGCCGAGGGCGATGCCGGGGAAGCGGAGGCTGTTGGAGGCGATCAGCAGTTGCTGGGGTTTGCCCTCCCAGGACAGGAGCGCGAAGGAGAGCAGCCGCGTCTCGCCGTTGCGCAGCCGGATCATGCGGGGGCTGAGCCCGTCCTTCTCGCGCAGCTTCGACGTGTCGATCGCGGTGACCGGCACGTTCTCGCCGCGGGCGGCGAGGAGTTTGCCGGTCTTGATCTCCAGTACGGCCGTGCCCGTCCACTTCTGGTAGACGCTGCCGATCTTGTCGAGCACGGCATCGGGCGAGACCGGCTCCGAGGCGTTGAAGAGCCCCGCGGTCCGGTTGAGGTCCGTGACGCTCTCGTCGATGGAGGCGCGCAGCGCGACGGCGCCGTCCTCGGCGAAGTGCTTCTGGGACGTCAGCACGGCCTTGGGGACGCGGTCCTGATCGGTGTTGCCGAGACCCAGGGCGGTGATGCCCGCCAAGGTGAGCAGCAGGGCCGAGAGAGCCGCGATGGGCGGGCGGATGCCTCCCAGGAGCGACATGTCGGCCCGGCGACGGACCTTGCGCCGCCGCGTCGCGGGCGAAGCGGCCATGAGTGTTCACCTTCAGATTCTGGGCACAATGGGTATGCGGGTGAGCTGGGTGTGTCGAGCACGGCACGTGGGCCGGGTGTGACGCCGTACAGAGGCAGACGCCGTACAGGCGCAGCCGAAGCGTCATGACTCGCGAGGCCATGCGGATGGTTGTACGAAATCCGCTCGGTGTGACACGCGTTACGTCAGCCGGGCAGGCCCTGGAGTGGCTTCAGGCCGTCCTTCGAGGCTCCCCGGTTGAGCATGGTGCCCTGCGTGCGCTCGAACGCGAGCTGGTAGCGGGCGCGTTCCTCGTCCGACAGTTCCCTGTTGTCGCGCAGCGCCTCGGCGACATCCACGAGACGGTGGTCTTCCACCCCGGACGTCTCGCCGCTGCTGTCCGGGTCCGTGCTCGTCTCGGCCGGCGCGGCCTCGGCGGCACCGGCCGGAATGGTGACGAGCGTCGGCACGTAGCGCGCCTGCACGCTCCAGCCGTCGCCCTTCTTCCGGAACTCGAACCAGCCGATGACGCCTTCCTCGGTGAGACCGCTGGGCACGTCGTGACGGGCCAGCTGATTGCCGAGGCCGTACGCGACCCAGGTGCCGTCGATCTTCTCCATCGGCTGCACCACGTGCGCGTGGTGGCCGATCACCAGGTCGATGCCGGTGTCCTGGGCGAGCCTGCGGGCCAGCTCGAGCTGCGGGGTACTCGGGTCCGGGTGGTGTTCACGGCCCCAGTGGATGCTCAGGATCACCACCTCGGCCCCGGCCGCGCGGGCGGACTTCTCCGCCGCCGCGATGTCCCGGAAGGCCGTCTTGTTGGCGAGCCACGGCTTGCCGGCGGGCAGCTCACGGCCGTTGAAGCCCAGGGTGTACGAGAGCTGCGCGACCTTGACGCCCTTGACGTCGAGGATCAGCGGCTTCTCGGCCTCCTCGCGGTCGCGGGCGGTGCCGGTGTGCTTGAGGCCGGCCGCGTCGAGTGCGTCGAGCGTGCGCCGGACGCCGGTGGGACCGTGGTCGAGGCTGTGATTCGAGGCGGTCGAGCAGGTGTCGTAACCGACGCTCTTGACCGTGGTGGTGATCTGCGGCGGAACGAGGAAGTCCGGGAAGCTCTGGAACGGCCCCTCCGGCTTGCCGACGACCGGCTCGAAGTGGCAGATCCCCAGGTCGGCCTTGCTGATGACGGGCTTGATCCCGGCCATGATCGGACCGAAGTCGATGCCGCCGCCGCCCGCCTCCTCGGCGTCCTTGCGGGCCTGGTCCGTCAGCTGCGGGTGGATGAGGATGTCACCCGCCGCGGCGACGGTGAACGCGGGTGGGCCCGCCGGCCCGGCGGCGTCCTCCGCGTCCAGGAGGCCGCACCCTGTCGCTGTCGCCGCCAGGAGGCCGAGGGCGACAGTGCGGATTATGCCGGGAAAGCGGGAATGTCTCATCACGATGGTATTTTCACCGCCCTATGACGCGGATCCCGACCATGAAGCCAGCCATTCTCGCAACTGTGCTGGTCGCAGCCATCGCTGTGACGGTTGTCACCATGAACGCCTTCTCGCAAAAGGGCAATTCCGGCGCTGTCGAAAAGGGATCCTTGCGATCGCCGCGGACCGGGATCGACCTGGAACGCCGGATCGGCGCCTTCGCCTCGGACGTCGTCGCGGACTCGGGCTACCGCCCGCCGAGCCGTGCGGAGCGGCGCACCGTGGCCGAGGGCGTCGGCCTCCTCGTCGACGGGCGGCACGCGGAGGCGGGCCGCAAGCTCGCCGAGGTCGACTTCGGGGTCCGTACGCTCACCGACCGGGCCACCGGGCGGCGGTACGCCGAAGTCGCGGACGCGGCGGGAGAGGCGAACCGGGGCTGGGGCCGCGTGTACGTCGGCCTCGGCGCCCCGGCCCGCTGGTCGGTGCAGGTTCCGCACCCCGTGGCGGACCTGGGGACCGAGCGGCTCGGAGCGGCCGTACTGACCGGGCAGCCCGGCGGCGTACTCGTGGTCGCGGGTACGCACCGGGACGCGGGCCGGGGCGACGCGGCGGACGTGGCGCACCGGCGGGACACGGTCTTCCACGCGGTCGGATCCGAGCTCGCGGAGCGCCGCCTGCCGGGCGTCCAGCTGCACGGTTTCGCCGACCGCACGGAACCGGACTATGACGTGATCGTCTCCACGGGCAGGGGCACGGACCGGGAGGACCGCGAGACCGGACGCCGCCTGGCGGGGGCGCTGGGAAGCCGGGACTTCGAGGTGTGCCGGGCCTGGGCGCGCACGTGCGTGCTGGAGGGCCGGACGAACATGCAGGGGCGCAGGGCGGGCGAACTGGACGTGCCGTTCCTGCACGTGGAATTCGCCCGCTCGGTACGGTCCGACGCGGCGAGGGCGGGACGGGCGGTGGCGGCGGTGCGCAGCACGGTGGCGGCCTGGCGGTAGGGCCGCGCCGCGGTGCGACGCTCCGGCCCCTTCGAGTAGCCGGCCAACGTCGTGCAGCTGGGTGCGGGTTCGGGAAGGCCCGACTGAGGTCGGACCGTGTCGTCCGGTCGGCGGTACGGGTCCAGGACCCCGGCCGAGGCGACGACGGTCCCGGCGTCCTCCGCACGAGGCGGCTCGACATCTGCTTCCGGCGTCAACTCGAGTGGCCGTCAGGGGCCCTTGGACCGTATCGCCGTCACGCCCCGACCCGTCGTCCGTCCCTCTTCACGGTGACGATCACGGCACTGACGACCGTGGTCACGAGGAGCGTCCCCACCATCACCATGCCCACGCCGAGCATGTAGAGGCCGCTGGCGTCGTCGGACCAGTCGTAGTAGGCGGCGGCGGTCAGGCCCACCGTCGTGCCGGCCACAGCACCCGGGACGTGGCGCCGGGACGCCGCCCAGCACACCGGCGCCAGCAGGGTCAGCACCAGCCCGATCACCTGCCACGCCTCGTACGGGCCGGTCGTCGAGCCGTCGGGGTGCACATCACGGTGCTGGTCCCAGCCCAGCCAGGCGGCCCACATCGCCAGCGACACCGCGGCCGGCACGAGGATCGACAACAGCTCGCGCCCGGGTTTCAGAGGTCCTTGACTCATACCCCAAGCCTCCCGGCCCACCCCGTCGCCGGTCAGCGCGCACGTACTCATCTCGACCCGAGTACCTCGCACGCCCACCCGTCGATCGCCGTCAGCCGCCACCGCCCGGACCACGCGCCCCGGGCCCCGTCCGTGACGACAGGGTGGGGCGACCCGGTAGAACGTCACCGCACTTCCCGCTCCCCCGCCACGTACCGCTTCCCCGGCGTTGTGGTGCGTCGAACAGGTGTCTACAGTGGGCCGCTCCGTCGCCCGCCGTGTTGATCGTCCGGCGGGTGTGTCTTCATACTCTGGGGAGATAAATGCGCAAGCGCGCAGTCTTCGCTGTGCTCACCGCCGCCGCCGCGCTGGGTGGACTCACCGTCCCCGCGGCGTACGCGGACGAGACCGTCGGCGACATCCAGATCACCGGCGTCGCCGTCAACGGCGGCAAGAACATCGTGGTCGGCCTCGCCGACACCACCGTCGCCGCCTCGCTGACCGCCACCGACCCCTCGGGCATCTGGGACGCCGACTTCCACCTGTGGCGCGGAACGGACCCCGACAACCCCGACGGCTTCGTCACGCCCGACCAGGACACCACCCCGGCCGACTGCGTCGCCGCGAGCGCCACCACCGCCACCTGCTCCAAGACCTTCACCTTCGAGCCGGACTGGTGGCTCACCAACGCCGACGCCGGCACGTGGAAGGTCGGCGTCGAGGCGTGGGCCGAGGACGACAGCCGGGCCGTCAGGGACGCCTACACGACCACCCGCCTCCAGCGGCACTCCCAACTGACCGTCAACGCGGGCCCCGAGCCGGTCGCCAGTGGCAAGACGCTCACCGTGACCGGCAAGCTCACCCGGGCGAACTGGGACACCGGCGCGTATGCCGGCTACACCGCCCAGCCGGTCAGGCTCCAGTTCCGCAAGGCGGGCACCAGCACGTACACCACCGTCAAGACGGTCAACACCTCCAGCACCGGCGCCCTCACCACCACCGTCACCGCGTCGGCGGACGGCTACTGGCGCTGGAGCTTCGCCGGTACGACGACGACCCCGGCCGTCTCGGCCGCAGGGGACTACGTCGACGTGCGGTAGGACGCAGCAGGGACCCAGGAGGACGCAGCGGGACGGGCCGGTCCCGGCGGTCACGCGCGGCAGGTCAGCAGCATCTGGGCTGCCGCGTGGTGGGCGCCCACCAGGTCCTCGTCGCCCCAGTCGCGTCCCCGGTCGAGGAGTTGGACGGCGAAGCGGTCACCCTTGACCTCGTAGCTGCCGACGGGAACCAGGCTGCCCCGGTGGGCGGTCTGGCGTACGGCGAAGGCGGCGTACGAGGAACCGTCGTCGTCGGGGTCGGCGAGCAGCCGGTAGAAGGTGGGGTGGCCGGCCACGTCCGTGTCGCGGCGGCCCCGCGGTACGTAGACGGACAGCGCGCACTCGTCGAAGCCGTCGCCCACCTGCCACGACCAGGTCGCGGTGTTGCCCCGGTCCCGGTCCGGGGCGCCCGACATGGGGACGGCGGTGAAGCTCCCGTCGCAGGAAGCGCCGCCGTAGCCGCCGGACTCGACCGTGTACCAGCCCGCGTCGCCGGCCTCGAACCGGCCGGACTCCTCGTAGTGGCCGGAGGAACAGCCCGGCCCCGCCCACGCCGTGTAGGCCGGGTGCCGGGCCGGCGGCGGCCGGCGGGGGACCTTCGGCTTCTTCGACGGCGGCCGCGGGGCGGTCCGGGTCGGCCCGGAGCTGCGGCTCGCGCTCGACGACGGCCTGGCCGTCGAGGCGGCCGTGGGGTCGAGCGGGCCGGTCGGGCCGATCCGGGTCGGTACGCCGCGGGCCAGGTCGTCCGCGTTGCCGGCGGGGCCGCCCGTACCGCCGCTGTCGCCGTCCGGGTCGGCCAGCAGGGTGGCCGACGTGACGAGTACGGCCACGGCGAGCACGACCGCCGTGGCCAGCAGCGCCTTTCGCGGCCGGGAGAGGGTGGACAGGCGGCCCGCCACAGTCTCGCGGGCGACCCACGAGCCGCCGGCCACCCGGGCGTCGCCCGCGACCGTCCCGCACACCGGACAGGCCATGCCCGGCAGTGCGCCTCTTCCGCCGCCACCGCACCGTACGCACACCATGAAGACCTTCTCGCACCCGAGCTCGTGGACCGGCCTGAGCGGATCAGCCGGGCCAGAGCCCGAACCGAGCCCGACCGGTCGGCCGGCAGCCCCCGCAGTTGTGGGGGACCACTATGCATGAGGCCGCCGCCGTGAGACAGGGGGTGCGCAGGATTCAACGCCCCCGGGCGCGCAGGGATTCGACTCCCCGGAGCGGTTCGGTCCGGTTCGGTCGGTTCCGGTCGGGTGCTGTCCCGGGTCCGGTCCGGTCCGGTCCGCTCGGGTGCGGTCTCCGGTCCGGTTCCGTCCTGTTGCGGCCCGTCCCGTCCGGTCCGGTCCGCCTACTCTTCCGGGCCGCCCACGTCGACCGGGCCGTCGCCGTCCCGGCCCCGGGGCTGCAGCTCCACCTGGATGCGGTGGGTGGTGTCGCTCGACGTCGTCCTGCCCACGTCCGCCGTGACCACCCCGATGCGCAGCCCGCCCTTGCCGCCGGTCTCCCGGCGGACCTGGACGGCGAACTCCAGGCTCACCTTCTCCACCCGGAAGCGCAGCCCGCTCGCCGCCCCCCGCCGCTGGGCCTCCTCCAGATCGGCTCGTACCTGGCTGATCACATCCGCCAGTTCCGCACTCGGCATCTCGCCGTCGGCGCTCAATCTGCTCACATCCCCCCACTGCCGCGAAGGCCCCATTGTCACCCCCCGCGACTATGCTGGTACAGCATGGGGGCGTCACTGGAGGACAACAACTTCCGTACCGACGAAGAGACTTGGCGAGTCCGGTTGCGCCTGCCCGGCCCGCAGGGGGCGGTGCTCGGCGCCGGTGTGCTGCTCGGTGACGGACTGGTCCTGACCTGCGCCCACGTCATCCGGATCGCCGGTACGAACGAGCACCAGCCCGCCGTGACCGTCGAGTTCCCGGGCTCCGGCGGCGGCGCTCCCACCGGTCTGCGCGCCACCGTCGTGCCGGACCACTGGGTCCCCCGCGCCGACGACCACAGCGGCGACCTCGCCCTCCTCCAGCTCTCCGGGCCGCCGCCCGTGGCCACGCATGCCACCCTCCGCCGCCTGCCGACCATCTGGAATCGTCGCGTCCACTTCGCCGGTTACCCGTCCCGCATCAGCGGCGGCAAATGGGCCGAGGCGCTCATCAAGGGGCCGGGCGGGCCCGGCGACGAGTGGGTGCAGATCGATCCGGTGACGGAGACCGACACCCTCATGCGGCGGTTCAGCGGCGCCGGGGTCGTCGACAACAGGACCGGCCACGTCATCGGCATCGTCGTCAGCAAGCTCGACTCCGAGCGCGAGGGCGCGCGCCACCGGCACGGCTACATGATTCCGACCGGCACGATCGTCAAGCATCTCGATCTCGTACGGGAGCGCTTCGTGAGCGGCCGCCGCCCGGTCCCGGACACCCTTTCCGTCGACCCCGCCACGCTGGCCGCCGTCCCGGACCTCCTGACGGGCGGCCCGGGCGTCCTCACCGTCTCCCCGGCGACGTCCACCGTTCCAGCCGGCACGCCCACCGACCTGCCGGGCCCCGCGGTCACCACAACCCCCGCGACCCGCCCACCCGGCAGCGGCGGTTCCGGCGCCTCTCTCGCCCGCCGCGGCTTCGCCCGCTGGCTCACCCGCTGGCTGACGGACGAGACCGGCATGGCCCACGTGGAGATCACCTTCGTACAGGACGAGGACCGGGACGCCGCCCTCGCCCTGCGCACCACCCTCACCCTCGCCGACCGCGAGCAGTCCCCCCGCACCTCCGTCGCCGTCGCCGGACCCGGCCGCAGCGCCACCGCGCCGCGCGCCGGCAGCCTGGATCTGGCCGTCGACGCGCGCGGCAAGTCCCCGGCCCGGATCGCCGAGGAGATAGCCGAGGTCATGGCCCTCGACGGCCCCGGTGTCCTGCCGCTGCCCGAACGCATCGCGGCCGACGCCCTGCCGCTGACCACCGTGGCCCTCGGCGTGGACGACGCCCTCCAGCCGGTGGAAACCGTCGAGTTGCTGCACAAGCTGGTGCGGCGCGGCGGGCGGCTCCTGCTCGTCTTCGGGCGGTTGGAGTCCCCCGCCCTGCACCGTACGTACGAACTCCTCCTCGAAGCGGACCGCCCCCAGCGCTGGCTGGAGCGCATCGGCGGCCGCGTCCGCGCCCTCGCCGACACGGAAGAGGCCGCCCGGGAGTTACGCCGCCGCGCCGCGACCTGCGTCACGCCCCTCCCGACCGTCCTCCGGTACGCGCCCGAGCTGGAGCTCAAGGCGGCCCGCCTCGAAGCCGACCCCCGGCAGGGCACGACAGGCTTCCTCGCCAAGCTGTCGTACGTCGAACGGAACGCGGAGGGCGCCCTGCTGGAGGCGGAGACCGCGCACCGCGGGCTGGCCGGTCAGCTCGCCCGCCACCAGGACCTGCGCGGCCTCCTCGACGGCCACCAGGCGCGCCTCGCCGCCCACGGTCTGGCCGAGACGGCGGCCTCCGCCCACCAGGAGGCGCAGCGGCTCCTGACCGGCGGCCCGTGCGAGCTGGAGGTGGCGGAGGCGGCGGTCGACCGGTTCGTACGAGAGGCCCGCGCCGCACTCGCCGCCCGCGCCGCACCCGCGCCGCACCCGGCGCCGGGACATGCGACCGGACAACCGGCGCCCGGGGCAGGAGAGACCACGCGGGCGCCCGAGCCGGCCGACGCGACAGACCCGGCGACAGCAGCGGAAGCCACACCGAAGGGCGACCGATGAGAGCATGTCCGCACCCCGGGTGCACCGGCCGTGTCACCGAGACCGGCTTCTGCGACCTCACCGGTCTGCCCGTGGACGGCGAGGCGGAAGCCGCCGCACAGCAGGGTGCGTCGACGGCGGAGGCGCAGGCCCGGGCGGCGCGGCGCACGGCCCGTTCCGCCGCCCGGTTCGTCCTGTCCCGCGGCGGCGAGCACCTGATGGATCTGCCGCTCGTCCAGGTCCCCGATCCCGCCCTCCTGGTCGATCCCGTCGAGGCCCGGCCCGCCTCCCACGTCATGCGGTGCGGCAACCCGAACTGCACGGAACTGATCGGCTTCGTGACGAGCGAGGGCCGCTGCACCTGCGGTACGCCGTACTCGCTCAAGCCCCAGCTGACGGCCGACGACGTACTCGCCGACCAGTACCAGGTCGTCGGCCCCATCGCGCACGGCGGCCTCGGGTGGGTCTACCTCGCCGAGGACACCCAGCTCTACCGCCGGCCCGTCGCGCTCAAGGGCCTGCGCAACCCGCACAGTTCGCTGGCCCGCGAAGTCGCGCTGCGCGAGCGGCGGCACCTGACCGACCTCAACCACAAGGACGTCATCCGCGTCATCAACTACGCCACGCACCGCCCCACCGGCACCGACTACATCGTGATGGAGTTCGCGGGCGGGATGCCGCTGCACCAGATCGCGGAGCGGATCGCGCGCGACGAGGCACCGTTCGACGGCGACCGGGTGCACGAGTTCGTCGTGAGCTACGGGATCCGGATCCTCGACGCCCTCGACTACCTGCACACGCACAAGCGCAAGGTGTACGGCGACATGAAGCCGGACAACGTCATGCACTGCGACGACGGAATCAAGATCATCGACGTGGGCGGGGTACGGGACTTCGGCGCACCCGGCCCGTACACCGACCCCTACCGGGCCCCCGAGGTCGAGGAGGACGGCAGCCGGGCGCACCCGCAGTCCGACCTCTACAGCGTCGGCGTGACCCTGCGCGAGCTCACCGAAGCGGCGCACCACCCCGCCCCCGGCCTCGGCGCCGAGTCGCTGCGCCGCGCGCTGGCCCGCGCCACCGAGGAGAAGCCGCGCAAACGGTTCGCCACGGCCGCCGAGATGTCGCTCCAGCTGCGCGGAGTCATACGGGAGTTGCGCTCGCTGCGCCTGGGCACGGAGACCTTCGAGCCCTCCCGCCTCTTCGACCCGGCCTCGGCCGCGCTCGACGGCGGGCTCGGCGAGGCCCCCGCCCTCGACCTCTGGGCGTACGGCACGCACCGCCTCCCCCTCAACGCCGCACGGCCCTCACCGGACGAGGTCGCTGCGGGCCTGCCCGTGCCCAGGACCGACCCCGACGACCCGCAGGCGGCGTCCCTCGCCCGCATCTCGCACGACGCGCCGGGCCTCCTGGAACTGCTGGCGGACTGGACGCCGTCGCCGGAGCTGCACCTGCTGCGCTGCCGCCTCCACCTCGGCCTGGCCCGTCGCACGTCCGCCGACCGGCCCCGTCACCGGGCGCAGGCGCGCCGCGAGCTCTGCCGTGCCGCCGCTCTCGTCGGCCGGATGGCCCCGCACGACTGGCGGCTGCACTGGCACGCCGGGCTGCGGCACCTGTGCGACGACCGGATGGCCGAGGCCCGCAAACGGTTCGACCTCGTCTACGACTCGCTGCCCGGCGAGTACGCCCCGAAGCTGGCCCTGGGGTACTGCCACGAACGGCTCGGCCGGCCCGACCGCGCCAGGGACTACTACGAGGCGGTCTGGCTCCGCAACCACTCCCTGGGCAGCGCCGCCTTCGGGCTCGCGCGCATCCATCTCGCCCGGCAGGAGCGGGAGAAGGCCCTGGACATCCTGGAGCGCGTGCCCAAGGACTCGCGGCACCGCACGGCCGCGCGGACGGCGATCGTACGGATCCTGGCGGGCCGGCGCACACCGGACGGAGCGCCGCCGCCCCTGGCGTCGTTCGCCGCCGCGCTCGCCCGAGTCACCCGCCTGCGGGAGGAGGGGCTGACGGACCGGCACGCGACACTGCGGCTGGAGACGCACATCACGGAGGTCGTACTCGACTGGGTCCTGGGGCCGCCGCCGGACGACCCGCGGGGCGTACAGCAGCGGCTGGGCGCACTGCGCGAGCGCGTCCAGGACGGCGACATCACCGAGAACAGGCTGCGCAGACGCCTCGAGGCGGCGTACCGGGGCCTGGCCCAGCAGGCCGGCGACGTACGCGCGCACGCGCTGCTGGACCTGGCCAACGGGGTACGGCCCCTGCGCTGGACACACAAGGAGCACCCATGGCTCAGCACGGCACAGAAGGCGGCGAGGACGCGGGAGGTGTGGAGGACGGCCCAGGCGCCCCTTCCGCGGGAGTCGTCTCCCTCGAAGTGAGCCAGCAGCCCTACGTCTCCGCGGAACGCGGGGCGGAGGGCGGGACGCGCATGTGCGCCGTGGTGACCGTGACGGCGTCCCTGCCCACGGCCGGTGCGGGGGCGCCGGCCCCCGCGCCCCCCGCACGGGCCGAGGTCCTGCTCCTCGACTGCTCCGCCTCCATGGGCCACCCGCGCGAGAAGCTGTGGGCCGCCCAGGAGGCGGCGGCCGAGGCGATCCGCGCGCTGCCCGACGGCACCTACTTCGCCGTCGTCGCCGGACGCCACACCGCGGACCTGGTCTACCCCGCGGGTCCCGTCGCGTCCACCGCTCCCGTACAGGCCGACGCCACCACCCGCAAGGAGGCCCAGGACGCCGTGGAACGCCTCGCTCCGAGCGGCGGCACGGCCATCGGCAGCTGGCTCGCCCTGGCCCGCGAACTGTTCGGGCGCCGCCCGGGGCCCGCCGTCCGGCACGCGCTGCTGCTCAGCGACGGCCGCAACGAACACGAGCGGCCGGACGCGCTGGCCGCCGAACTCGCCGCCTGCTCCGGTCTGTTCACCTGCGACGCCATCGGCATCGGGGACGACTGGGACCCCGACGAGCTGCACCTGGTGGCCGAGAGACTCGACGGCAGGGCCGACGCCGTACGCGACCTCGACGCGCTGCCCGGCGAGTTCCGCACCGTCACGGCCGAGTCCACCGGCCGGTCCCTCACCGGCCTGCGGCTGCGCCTCACGCACCGCGCGGGCAGCGCCCCGCTCACCGTGCGGCAGGTCCACCCGACCCGCCGCGACCTGCTCCCGGAGCGCCTGGCCGTCGACGACCGGTGCGTGGAGTTCCGCACGCCTCCGTGGGGGGACGAGACCCGCGAGTACCTGGTGTGCGTGGCCGCTTCCCGTACGCCCCAGGAGCCGGTCGACCGGGCCCTGTGGCTGGCCGACGTGAAGATCGTGCGGGTGCCGGAAGAGGGCATCCCGGACGAGGGCGCATGGGACGGGGGCGCACCGGACGGGGCCGTACCCGAAGCAGCCGTACCCGACGAGGGCGCACCGGAGGAGGCCGTGCCCGGGCCGGGCGTGCCGCTGCTCCCCCCGGCGCACCCCGTGCTGGTCCACTGGACGCGCCGTCGCGACCTCTACAGCGCCTACGACCCCAAGGTGGCGCACTACGCCCACCACGACGCCCTCGTCCGCGGCCTCGAAGCGGGCCGCGCCGCCCAGCGCGCGGGCGACGCGGAAGGGGCCCGCGCCGCCTGGGGCGAGGCCGTGCGCCGGGCCCACGCCATGGGCAACCAGCCCATGCTGCAACGGCTCGGCGACGTCGTACGCATCATCGACGCGGCCACCGGCGAGGTGGAGATACGCCCCGACATCCGGCCGCTCGACATCAACTCGGCGATGGTGCTGCGCGCCCACAGCACCATGCTGCCCCGCCAGCCCCGAGCGCCCCGGGAGCCCCGGGACGGCGACGCGTGAAGGCGTACCGGCCCCGCCGCTTCTGGCGCTCGGCCACCGGGGCCGACGGCGTGTCCACCGTCGGCTACGTGCGCCGCCAGCTCACCTGGCTCCTCGCGCTGACCGCCGTCGGTGGTGCGGCGCTGTTCGGCGCGTACGACACGGTCCACCGCGACTCCGTGACGATCCGCGAGCGCACCGGTCCCGCCGTCGTCGAGCTGGCCAGGGCGCACGCCTTGCTGCGGCAGGCCCACACGACCGCCGACGAGCACCTGGACTACCGCGCGGACCACCACGAGTGGCCGGACATCCTGCCGCGCGGCGAGGAGTACCGGACCCAGGTGGCCGAGGCGAAGAGCAGCCTCGCCCGGGCCGCCGCCGCCGGCTCCCTGGGCCGCGAGGACCGCCAGACCCTGCGCATCGTGTCCGGGCTGGTCGACAGCTACGCCCTGCGCATCGACGGCGCGTGGACCCAGTCGCACGAGCCGAAGCTGAGCGGCGCCAACCTCGCGTACGCGCGGCGGATGATGCAGGAGAGCGGGACCGGCATCCTCGCCCGGATCAGCGCGCTCCAGTACCGGCAGACCACCGCCCTCGGCCACCAGGAGGACTGGGGCGTCGCGCCGCTGCTGGCCTGGCCGGTGGCGCTCACGGCCTGCGCACTGCTCGGCGTGCGCCTGGTGGGCGCCCAGGTGTTCCTGCGGCGGCGCTTCCGGCTGCGGCTGAGCGTGCCGTTGGCGGCGGTGACCCTCCTGCTCGCGGCCGTCCCCGTCCTCGCGTTCGGCACGTGGCAGGCGCACACGGGCCAGTCGGGGATGCAGCGGGCGGTCGCCCCGCTGACGGCGGTCGGCACCCCCGGCGCTCAGGCGGGGGCCGTCGCGGACGCCGACGCGGACATCGAGAAGGCCGTACGGGAGGCGAACACGGAAGGCTGGGCCCGGCTGACGGTGTTCATCCCGCTCGGCACCGCGCTGATGGCGGGGGTCGTCCTGTGGACGCTCCAGTCGCTCCTCACCGAGTACGCCGTTCCCCGGAGCCCCGCAGGAGGCCGCACGTGACACGCCCCCGCCGTACGCCGCGCCTTGTGCTGTCCCTGTGCCTCCTCGCCGGGCTCGCCCTGTCGTCGGCCGCGTGCGCGCAGGAACCGCCGCCGGTCGTGAGCGTGCTCGGACCCTGGACCGGTGACGAGGAGGCGGGCTTCGAGAAGGTACTCGACCGGTTCACGAAGCAGTACGGGATCGCGTACGACTACCAGGGCACGACGTCGCTGCGCGAGACGCTGCTCGCCCAGGTGCAGGCCGGATCGCCGCCGGACATCGCCGTACTGAACAGCCTCGGCGAGCTCACCGAGTACGCGCACCAGGGTGTGCTCGTGCCGCTTCCCGAGACCGTCCGCCAGCGTTCCCCGGAACCGTGGGCCCCCGAACTCACCGTGGACGGCCGCAAGAACGCCTACTGGACCCCCGTCAAGGTCGACCTCAAGAGCGTGGTCTGGCACTACCCGGGCCGCTCGGCGCAGAAGGGCGACTGGTGCGTCGGCATGGGGTCCGGGGCGACGACGGGGTGGCCCGGCAGCGACTGGATCGAGGACATCCTGCTCCAGAAGCGGGGGCCGGACGTGTACGAACGGTGGGCGACCGGCGACCTGTCCTGGACCAGCCGCGAGGTCCGCGACGCCTGGGAGACGTGGGGCCTGCTGATGGCCCCCGGCGGCGACAGGAGGCAGGCGGACGCCGCCCTCGCCAACGACTTCAACGGCGAGGACGGCGACGGGCTGCTGCGGCGGTCCGGTGACGGGTGCCACCGCGAGCACCAGGGCAGCTTCGTCCGGCGGATGTACGACGAGGACATCGCGTACGTCCCGACCGCCCGGGCCGTCGCCGCGCTGCGCAACGAGCGGGGCGCGTACGAGGTGGCGGGCGACATGGCGGCGCTGTTCGACGACACGGCGGGCGCGCGGGCGCTGATCACCTTCCTCACCGGCGACCAGGCGCGCGCCACCTGGGCACGGGCGGTGCCGGAGGGCAGCCGCCCGTTCTTCCCGGTCTCCGTCGGCTCGTACGGCGAGGGCTGGTCGAACCGGGCGGTGAACGAGACCCTCACGGGCGCGAGGCGGCTGTGCGCGGACGCGTCCGACGTCATGCCGCCGGGGGTCCGGGGCGCCTTCTACCGTGCGGTACTGGAGTTCCTGGCAGACCCGGCGGACGAGAAGCTGCTCACGGGCCTGCTCAGGCAGCTGGAGGACGAGCGGCAGCGGCACGTCGAACTCGGCACGCCCCGCGTGCCGTCGGTCTGCGCGGCCCCGGCGGCCGGGGCGCTCACCCCCTAGTCGCGGCACCGCGCCACGGGGCCCGGAGAGGCCCCGTGGTCCTCAGCGCAGCTCCTCGGGGCAGGCCGTCCCCCGGGTCAGGCCGTAGGGCGCGGCCAGCCGGTACACGCCGGCCCGCGGCGCGAGCAGTTGCGTCCACTCGTCGCCGGCCGCGTCCTCGTCCGCCTTCATCAGGCAGCCGTTCGGGTTGGTGAACTCGCGGGGCTCCTGTCCCCGCAGCTTCGACTCCGGCGTCTCCTCGGGCGGTTCGACCCGCTCGCCCTCGGCGTCCACCAGGCCCAGCCACGGCGAGTACGGGATCCGGATCAGGACCCGGCCCGCGCTCTTCACCCGGATCGTCATCTCACCCGCTCCCGCGCGGTCCACCGTCGCGGGCGGGTCGGCCAGCGGCGTCGGGTCGTCGACCCGGAAGAGCTGCCAGTTGTCGTCGCCCCACACCGGTTCGAGGTATGGCTGGCCGGCGCGCACGAGCTCGTACTCCTGCGTGGCGCCCGAACGGTCCGGGTCGCCCTTGGGCAGCACGACGTAGTGCACGGCCCAGCGGTCCAGCCACTCGCGGTACGTGTCGGGGTGGAGCGTGTCGTCGTAGAAGAGCGGGTTGCGCTCCATGTCGGCCTGCCGGTTCCAGCCGCGCGCGAGATTGACGTACGGAGCGAGCGCCGACGCCTCCCGGTGGCTGCTGGCCGGCACCACCTCGACCCGGCCCTTCTCGGCGCCGACCTCCTGCAACTGGTTGACCAGCGGGGCCAGCTCACGTGCCCAGGACGCGGTCGGCGCGGTGCGGATGATGTCGTCGACGCTCTTGTAGCCGATCCAGACGTGGAAACCGGCGAGGGCGACCACGAGGGCGTACCACTTGACCGTGCGCGGCGCCGCGTACGGCAGCGCGGCCAGCAGCACGACACCGGCGAACACCATCGCGAGACGCGACACGTTGCTGCCGATCTGGGAGTCGATCAGCCAGGTCAGCAGCACCCCGACGGCGTAGACGGCGGCTCCCGTCCGGACCGTCTTCCAGTCCTCCGGTACGAGCACGGCCACCAGGACGCCGAACAGGAACGGCAGTGAGGCCGTCCCGACCGACATGGGCTGCGTACCGGAGAACGGGAACAGCCACGACGACAGCGCGACGACGAGGACCGGGGCGAGGCCGAGCGCGTAGGCCCCCGGGCGGCGCTTGTTGAGGAAAAGCGCGGCGGCCACGACGCCGAGGAACAGGCCCGCGACCGGGCTGCTCGCGGTGGCGAGTCCCGCCAGCGGCGCGGCGACGGCCGCCTTGGCCCACCGATTGGCGGCCCAGCGGCGCGGCCAGCAGAACACGGCCGCGACCGCGCCGAGCGCGAACATCATGCCCAGGCCGAAGGTGACGCGACCCGACAGCGCGTTGCAGAAGAAGGCGAAGACACCCGCGAGCGCGCACCACAGGGGGGTGCGGACCGCTCTGACGCGGACCAGGATCAGGGCGGTCAGGGCTGCCGACACCGTGCCCACGATCATCATCGTCGTACGGACGCCGAGGACGGACATCAGGTACGGCGAGACCACGCTGTACGACACCGGGTGCATGCCGCCGTACCAGGCGAGGTTGTACGCGGAGTCGGGGTGGCGGCCGACGAACTCGGCCCAGGCGTCCTGCGCGGCGAGGTCGCCGCCGCTGTTCGCGAAACAGAAGAACCACACGACGTGGAGCACCGCGGCGACGGCGGTCGCGACGGTGACGGGGTGCCGCAGGACCCGGCCCGGCCGGTCGCCGTCCGAACCGGCCGGACCGCTGCCGTCGGCCGCGCGACGGGCGGACACGGGCGGACCCTGCCCGGCCCGCCGCGGATGCGGGTCGGCGCTCGGTTCGGCGGGACCCGGCTCGGGGCTCCGCCCGGTGCCCGGCCGTATGCCGCCGTCCCGTATCCCGGTGCCGCCCTTGCGGCCGGCGTCGTCCCCGTCCCCGCCCTCGGCGCACCTGGGCTCAGCGGTGGTCATTACGGCTCTCCCCGTCTCCCCCGGGTACCGGCACCCCCCGACACGCACAAGGACGCCGTCCCGCGTCCCGTAGTTGCCCGGACGCCGACACGCGGTGTTCGCGCGCTGCCGCCGGTTCCGTGCCCGGCGGCAGCCTTTCCTCACCGGCCCGGCGCGGGCTCAGCCGAGGCGGCTGAGCTTGTCGCCGAAGTCCGGCTCGACCAGGTCCTTCTGCAGCGCCACCGGCGCCTTGACCTGACCGGGGCCCGAACCGACCGTCACCTGACCGACCACGTCACCCGCCTTCGCGGCGTGCGGCAGCGGCTTCCCGGCGTCGGAGATGGCCAGCTCCACCTTGAGGCCGGGCCAGCCGACGGCCTTCAGGTCCTTCGTCGCGACGACCGGCGTCTGCCCGCCGAGGCCGTCGTCGACGTAACCGACGACGTCGCCCTTCTTCACGACGGTCGCGGACGTGACGTCCCGCTGGGCGGCCTGGATCAGCTTGAGGCTCCTGCTGATCGCCTGCTGCAGCTTGCCGTCGAGCGTGGTGGCGTCCTCCTGGCCCATCACCGCACCGACGATCCGGCGCTCCTTGCCGTCGATGACGGTGTTCGCCGACCACAGCAGGTTGCCGCCGGCGGGGGTGGAGGAACCGGTCTTGATGCCGCTGACTCCCGGCTGCAGCAGGATGTTGTTGTTGTTGTAGATCTTGCCCTCGATGCCGGGCACCTCGACCTCGGGCAGGTTCACGATCTCGCGGAACACGTCGTTCGTCATGACCGCCTTGGCCAGCTTGAGCTGGTCGGTCGCGGTGCTCACCGTGGTGGCCTCCAGGCCACTGGGGTCGGTGTACGTCGTGTTCTTCATTCCGAGGTCCTCGGCGGCGTCATTCATCTTCCGCGTGAACTCCTCCTCGGACTTGGAATCCCAGCGGGCCAGCAGCCGCGCCGCGTTGTTGCCCGACGGGACCATCAGCAACTGGAGCATCTGCCGCTCGGTGAACCGCTGCCCCTCGGTGATCCGGGCGGTCGACTCGTCCGTGAGCTTGGACTCCTTCTCGGCCTGCGCGTCGACCTCGATCTTCGGACCGGTCTCGGCGCCCTTGAGCGGGTGCTCCTTGAGGATCACGTAAGCGGTCATGACCTTGGCGACGCTGGCGATCGGCGCGGGCTTCTGCTCCCCGTGCGTGCCGATGGTGCCGACGCCCGGCACCTCGACGGCCGACTGGCCGTCCTCGGGCCACGGCATGCTGAGCGCGTCACCGTCGAAGGTGTACGCCGGCTTCGCCGTCAGCGCGAGCGTCGGCGCGGGAAGCGGCCGCATGTACTGCACGACCGCAAAGACGATCACCACGAGCACGACCAGCGGAGCCCAGATCTTGACGCGCCGCACGGCGGTCCTGACCGGGGTCTCCGGCGGCGGCGGGGTGTTCGTCAGCTCGGCCAGCAGGTCGAGCGGCGGCTTGGGCGGCAGCGGCTGCTGCCGTGTGCGCTCCGCCTCCGGCACGGGCGCGGGGGTCTCCGCCGCAGGGGGTGCGGCGGCGGACGCGGCGGCGGCCGGCGCGGCAGGGGTGCTGCGCGGGCGCCCGGCCGACGGCCTGATCTCGTCCCGCTTCAGCGGGACGAACTGGCTGGTGCGCTCGGCGGCGGACTCGGGCTCGGGCTTGGGCTTGCCGACCGCCTTGAGGGCGGTGGTCGGCTGGTCAACGGCCTGGCGCGGACGCACGGCCTTGAACACGGCGGTGGCCTGGTCGACCCCGCCGCGCGCGGCGTCCGAACCGTCACGCGGTTCGGCACCGCCGGACGGCTGGTCGTCGCCGTCCTTCGCGCCACCGGCACGGGGCGCGTCCGGGCCCCGGCCTTCGCCCCGGTCACCGTCCTCGGCGACGGCCCCGCCGCCGTCCTCGTCGAGGGCCTCGTCGGGGGCCTCGTCCTTGCCGGAACGGTCCTCCACGGCCCCGGCGCGCGGCGGCTCCGTCGCGTTCGCATCCGCACCGGAAGCGTCGGCGTCGGTGGCGCCGGATTCGTCCGCGCCCTCACCCGCCGCGTCGCCGCCGGCCGCCTCGCCCGCAGCGGAAGCGTCATGCCCTTCGGCCGCCGTACGGCCACCACCCGGGCCCGCGGCCGAGGCGGCAGCAGCACCGCCGGCCGCCTTGTCCGTACCGGACGCGGCGGCCTTGTCGGCGGCCGTACGGCCGCCGTCCCGGACCGTGGCCGACGCATCGGCGTCGGTACCGGTCTCCGGTTCGGCGTCGTCGTCGCGCGTCGAAGAACCGCCGGACTTCACACCCGTACCGGACAGATCCACCGCGTGCTCGCTCCAGCCCGCCGCACCGGCCTGGTCCACCGGCGGCTCGGCGGCGTCAGCGGACGCGGAAGCAGCAGGCGCGGAAGGCTTCGCACTCGCACCCGCACCCGCAGCACCAGCCGCAGCCGCATCCGCCGGCTCGGGCGCGCCGTCCGTCGTGATCGTGGGCGCGTCGCCGGGAGTCTCCCGAGGGGCGGGCGTGTCGGCCTCGGCCCTCTCCCCCGCCCCGGCGGCCGTCCGCGCGTCGCGAGGGCGGTCGCCAGGAGCCTCAGCGGCCCTCTCGGGACCCTCGGCGGCCTCGGGGTCCTCCGGAGCCTCCGGCGCGTCCGCGGTGGCCACCCACGCCGCCACCGCCTTCCGCAGGCGCGCGTCGCCCTCGGGCGCCTCCGGGGACGCGCTCTCCGCGGCCTCCCGGGCCTCCGGGACCGGCGCGGACTCCTCGCGCGGCAGCTTGAAGACCGCCGTCGCCCGGTCACGGGGTGCCGCCGTCGCCCGGTCGGCCTCCGCGGCCGAGGCCGGCTCCGCGCTGTGCGGGTCCGACCCGGACTCCTCGCGCGGCAGCTTGAAGACCGCCGTCGGCTGATCCACGCGGCCGCCGCCGCGTTCCGGTTCGGCCCGGCCGGCCGACTCACGGTAAACGGCCAGTCGCGGATCGCGTTCGCCCGGGGCCGTCTCCCCCGACGACTTCCGCTGCTCCGACTTGTCGGGGGACTCGCCCGCCACCGATGCCTCCTTCATACGCGCTCGCGCATACGCCCGCTGTCCGCGGTCCGATGTCCGAACCATGTACCAGTGTCCTGTCTGAGACCCCGGCCTCCTCGCTAGACGAGAACGACATACCTGCCGGTTCCCGCACGAAGCACCCAGGCGCTCTCGACAGATGAATGTGAGAGGGGTCACCCTGTCATTCATCCACGCGGGGAGGCATGGATGGGCAGGAGCCGCAGAACACTTCCGGAGGAGCTTCTGCTGCTCGCTCTGGACCCGACAACGGGTACCACAGCGCAGCCGCAGTCGCTCGACCTCGGCCTGGCCGGGGCACAGCTAGTAGAGCTGGCTCTGGCAGGACGGATAGCCCCAGACGGGGATCGTATCGCCGTGGTGATGGCACGGCCGACAGGAGATCCGACTTTGGACTCCGCACTGGAACTGCTGCGCAGGCGCGGCAGCCCGGTCCGGGCGGTCCACTGGATCGGCGGGCCCCGGCTGGGGCTCCGCCAGACGTATCTCTCGCATCTGGAGCGGTGCGGCATGGTGCATGCCGTGGCGGGCCAGATGTGCGGGGTGCTGCCGACGACTCGCTACCAGGCGACGGAATCGGTGATCTGCCGGGAGATCAGGTCCCGGCTCGACAGTGCGATCCGCACCGGCGTACCGCCGGACCCGCGGACCGCGGCGCTCGCCGCGCTCGCTCACGCAGTGGGGCTCGGCAAGCACCTGTACCCCGGCAACGAGGGGCGCTCATCACGCTCCCGCCTAAGGGACCTCATCAGGCACGACCCGATGGGCGGCCTCGTGGCACACGCCGTGATGGACGTCCAGAACGGTGTGGCCGCACAGCCGCGCCGCGCGCCCGCAGGAGGCGGCCGACCGCAGTCGGCCGTGCCGATGCAGTCGCAACCGCAGCAAACGCAGTCCCGCCGGGACGGCATGGCGCGCCTCGCGGCGCACTGAGCCGGGCCGCAGCACCGAGAGCAGCACCCGTACGACCGCCGCCGCACCGACGTCCCCACGACCCGGTTCGGGAGCCGCACCGCGACGCGCGGGGTGGTGGACGGCCGGCCAGACCAGCCTGGACCGGACCGGACCGCCACCCCGCGCGCTCGCGTCGGCACCCTGTGTGGGCATTTCCCAGCGCGGACATGACCATTGGTGGCAGTCTGCTGAGAAGTAGAGCGTGCTAGCAGCACATACGCACAACGCACTCAGCCGGAGGTGCAGTTCCCGTGGCGTCGAACGTCAACCCCACCGTCAGGCGACGCCGATTGGGCCAGGAGCTCCGCCGGCTGCGCGAGCTCAAGGGCATGACGGCCGAGGAGGTGGCGGAGCGCCTCCTGGTCTCCCAGTCGAAGATCAGCCGCCTGGAGAACGGCCGCCGCTCCATCAGCCAGCGCGACGTACGCGACCTGTGCGGCGTGTACGACGTCGATGATCACCGCATCGTCGACTCGCTGATGCAGATGGCCAAGGACTCCCGCCAGCAGGGCTGGTGGCACGCCTTCGGCGACATCCCGTACAGCGTCTACATCGGCCTGGAGACGGACGCCGCCTCCCTGCGTGTGTACGACCCGCAGATCGTTCCCGGGCTGCTCCAGACCCCGCGGTACGCCGAGGCGCTCATCACCGGGGCGCTGCCCGAGACGGCCGCGGGCGACGTGGAGAAACGGGTCAACGTCAGACTGCGGCGGCAGGAACGCATCCTCACGGCCGACCAGCCGCTGCGCCTGTGGGCCGTCATCGACGAGGCGGCGCTGCGCCGCGTGGTCGGCGACAGACAGCTCATGCGGGAGCAGCTGGAGCATCTGGTGGAACAGTCCCAGCTGCCCCACGTGACGGTCCAGATACTGCCGTTCGACATGGGCGCGCACCCCGGCATCAGCGGCCACTACGCGATCCTGGAGTTTCCGGACGCTGCCGACTCCAGCGTGGTCTACATCGAGGGCGTCACGAGCGACCTCTACCTGGAGAAGGCGAACGACGTACAGAAGTACAGCGTGATGTACGAACACCTGCGCGCCCAGGCGCTGAACGTCGAGGCCTCGCGGCATTTCATCGCCAATATCGCGAAGGAATACGCCCGCTGAACCAGTGCCTCCGCCGCAGGAACCGGAACGGTACACCGTGGTCGCGCCGCAGCGGAAGCCCCTCATGGAATATGCCATCCGGTCGGGTGAACGGCCGCCTCACGCGCATCAGTTCGCGAGTAGCGTCGCTCAGGCCAGCGAGAACGTTGGCGTCTCACTCTCCCGACCAGCAAATTCGGAGTGAACATGGCAATCCATCAGGGCGCTACGGACACCTGGACGAAGTCCTCGTACTCCGGGGGTAACGGCGCATGTGTAGAGGTCAAGTCCCCGGTCGTGCACGCTGTCGCCGTGCGGGACTCGAAGGCGCCCGAGGGCCCTTCGATCATCTTCGCCCCCGGCTCCTGGAGCGCGTTCGTGGGCGGGGTCGGCCAGGGGACGTTCGACCTCGGCTGACTGTCACGCCGGGCACGGGCGCACGCACGACAGCGGTGCGCCACCGCAGGAGCCCTCTCGACCGGTCCGCCGTCCTGGCCGAGGGGGCTCTGGCGTTCCCCCCCGCCGTTCCGTGCCTCAGCGCAGTTCGTCGACGTACCGGTCCGTCCCCGGGACCGTCGGGACGAAAGGCGCCACCAGTTCCACCCGGCCCAGCTCGGACGCCGCCACCTCCTCGCCCAGCCCGCCGAAGCGCTCCTCCCACGCCTCGCGCGGGTCGGCCTCCAGGAACCAGAGCAACGTCAGTCGGGTGTCGACGCCCTCGACCTGCTTCACGTAGCTCATCCGGTCGCCCGGCAGCGGCGTCGGCCGGAAGACCGTGACCATGGCGGCCGGTGAGTCCGGTCCCGCCGCCCCACCGGCGAGCCACTGCGGCAGGTGGGTCACCCGCAGCCACTCCAGCAGTTCCGCCCGCTGCTCGGGTCCCTCGGCGTCGACCACCTCCAGCACCAGGCCCCGGTACGGGTGGTCGAGCGCGTGGAAGTCGCGCGGTCCGGCGTCCCCGTCGCGGTAGACCGTCGCCTCGTGGTCCTGGAAGGCCGTGAAGACGTGCGTACGGGCCTGGTGGACGCGCCCGTCGCGGTTGAGGCGCTTGTTGATCCCGACCGTCCACTTCATGTGCTCGTCGTAGCGCCCCTCCGTGACCCAGTACGTCGAGAGGTAGCAGCCGGCGGTGACCGGCTGCGCGACGGCGGACTTCTCCGGGTAGCGCAGGAGCTGGAGGTCGCGCGGGGCGACCCAGCGGCGCCCGGCGTACATCCAGGGCATGGCCATCGCGCCCGCGATGAAGTGGTCGTCCTCGTACCAGCGGTTGTACGCGTACTCGTGGCCCGGATGCGGCTCGACCATGGTGATCAGGGCGTGGCCCGGCCGGACGCCGTAGGGCCCCACGGCCGCCAGTTCCGCGTAAGCCTCGCTGCGCGTGTCCTCACCCATGGCCGCCGATCCCTTCCCTCCGCCGCCGGTCGCACCTACTCTGACGCATCGTCAGATAAATGGCCAGACCTGGAACCGGAGGGCGACCGGATGCTGCTGCAGGGGAAGACCGTCGTCGTGTCGGGCGTGGGCGCCGGGCTCGGGTACCGGATCGCGGCGGCCGTCGTGCGGGACGGCGGCAACGCGGTGCTCGGCGCCCGCACCGAGGCGAACCTCGCCAAGTACGCCGCCGAAATCGACCCGCAGGGCCGCCGCACGGCCCGGCTGGCCACCGACATCACACGGGAGGACCAGTGCGAGGCGCTGGCCTCGCTCGCCGTGGAGCGGTTCGGGCGAATCGACGCCGTCGTCCACGTTGCCGCCCGGGACAACTGCTTCGGCGGCGTCGAGGACGCCGACTTCGCCACCTGGCAGAGCGTGCTCGACGTGAACCTGCTCGGCACGCTGCGCATGACCCGGGCCTGCCTGCCGTCGCTGAAGGAGCACGGCGGCTCGGTCGTGATCATCGGCACGCAGTCGGCCGTCGCCGCGCCCTCCCAGGTGGAGCAGGCGGCGTACGCGGCCTCCAAGGGCGCGCTCACCTCGGCGATGTACTCGATGGCGCGCGAACTCGGTCCGCACCGGATCAGGGTCAACACCGTGCTGCCCGGGTGGATGTGGGGTCCGCCGGTCCAGGCGTACGTGCGGTTCACCGCACACACCGAGGGCGCGCCGGAGCCCGAGGTGCTGGGCCGGCTCACCGAGCGCATGGCGCTGCCCGAGCTGGCGACGGACGGCGATGTGGCGGAGGCCGTGGCGTTCCTCGCCTCCGACCGGGCCCGCGCGATCACCGGCCAGTCGCTGCTGGTCAACGCGGGCGAGCTGATGCGGTAGCCGCCGCCCTGCTTCCCCCCTCTTCCGACCGCACGGGACCCGCATCCCGTGCGGTCGTTTCCTTGTGTACCGCCGTGGTGAGCCGACGCCTGGCGTACGGCCCGCCGCCGGCGCACGGTCACTGCCTCGGACAGCGCTGACGAAGCGCCCGCTCATGGTGTGGCTGTCGTCACGTTCACGACAACGACCGGACGGGTCAAGAAAAGGCAAAGACGTTCTGCTTCATGACCTGTGTTCATATCCATGACCCATATGGGCCTTGACCGGCCTACCGCGCAGGCGGTTCAATCCCCGAAGTCCCCGCTCCCGCACGGGGGCGCCGCCAACCGGACGTACTGACGAAGCGCGATCGGGTTCATTCAGATGAACGCAGCACAAGGCGGACCCCTGGAGGGGGCATGAACAGTCTCGACTGGGCCGTGCTCATCGGCTACTTCGGAATCATGGTCGCGATCGGCGTCTGGTCCCACAAGCGCGTGGACAACGTCAGCGACTTCTTCACGGCCGGCGGGAAGATGCCGTGGTGGCTCTCCGGCATCTCCCACCACATGTCCGGTTACAGCGCCGTCATGTTCACGGGATACGCGGGCATCGCGTACACGTACGGCGTCACGTCCTTCGTGACGTGGTCCTTCCCCATCGCGATCGGCATCGCCATCGGATCGAGCCTGTTCGCCCCGCGGTTGAACCGGCTCCGCTCGCGGCTGCATGTCGCCTCGCCGCTGGAGTACCTCAAGAACCGCTACAACCTGCCGACGCAGCAGGCCCTCGCGTGGTCCGGTGTCCTGCTGAAGATCGTGGACGTGGCGGCGAAGTGGGCGGCGATCGCCACGCTGCTGACCGTGTTCACCGGCATCTCGCTGAACCAGGGCATCCTCATCACCGGCGTCATCACCGGCATCTACTGCACGGTCGGCGGCCTGTGGGCGGACGCGCTCACGGAGCTCGGGCAGTTCGTCATCCAGCTCTTCGCCGGGCTGGCGATGCTGATCGCGGTGATGGGCGAACTCGGCGGGTTCAGCTCGCTGTGGACGGTCTGGGACAAGCTCCCGGAGACCCACAACGACCCGCTGGCCGGTGACTTCACCATGATGTTCCTGCTGGCCTACCTGTTCATCAAGACGTTCGAGTACTCCGGCGGCATGTGGAACCAGGCCCAGCGCTACATGGCCACGGCGAGCGCCCGCGAGGCCACGCGTTCGGCGCGGCTGTCGGCGGTGCTGTGGCTGGTGTGGCCGCTGGTGCTCTTCTTCCCGATGTGGTGCGCGCCGCTGCTGGTCGACGCGCAGAAGCCGGACGCGTCCGACTCGTATGCCCTCATGACCGAACAGCTGCTGCCGCACGGGCTGCTGGGGCTGGTCATCGTGGGTTTCTTCTCGCACACCATGGCCATGTGCTCCTCGGACGCCAACGCCATCGCCGCCGTCTTCACCCGCGACATCGCGCCCGCGCTCTCGGCGAAGGCGCGTGGCTGGTCGCAGCGGGCGGGCCTGGTGGCGGCGCGGCTGTCGACCGTGGCGTTCCTGGCGCTGTCGATGGCGATCGCGACGCAGGTCAACTCCCCGGCGTTCAAGGACATCATCACGATCGTCATCAAGTGGGTGGCGGGCCTGATGGGTCCGATCGCGATCCCGTTCATGCTCGGGCTGCTGCCCCGGTTCCGTAAGTCCGGGCCGACGGCCGCGCTCGTCTCGTGGGCGTGCGGGCTGCTCGCGTTCTGGGTGGTGAACTACGGGATGGACGGCGTGGCGACGCAGTACCAGGTCTCGGTGCCGCTGGCCGTCTCGCTGGTGCTGTTCGTCGTGATCGGTTACGTCAAGCCGGAGGACACTCCGGAGCGCGACGCGGTCCTGGCGCGCATCAACACGGACGGCGACGACGACTCGTCGTCCGCGACGGCGATCGGAGCGCCCGCCGCCGCCGGGGACACGGCGGTGCGCGAACGGGCGGCGGACTGAACGCGGGGGTGGGGGCCGGGCGGGGGCGGGGGCAATCGGGACCGTCGCGCGTTCGGGACCGTCGCGCGTTCGGGACCGTCGGGTGCTCGGGACCGTCGGGCGCTCGGGACCGTCGGGCGCTCGGCAGACCGTCGGGGCTCGCCCGGTTCGCCCGGTCGCCGGTTCGCCCGGTCGCCGGTTCGCCCGGTCGCCGGTCGTCCGGTTCGCCCGGTCTCCCGGCCGCCTCGTCGCCGGTCGTCCCGTCAGGCTCGTGGGTAGCGGGCCAGCCAGCCGGGGGCGTTGATCGCGGGGCCGTGCAGGGCGGGCCCCTGGGTCATCTCCATCGCGAAGTCGTCGGCGAGTTCGAGGAGCGTCGCGCGCCCTTCGAGCTCCGCCACCCAGCCCGGCGGCAGCGCGGTCTCACCGTGCAGGGCGCCGAGCAGACTCCCGCAGAGCGCTCCGGTGGCCTCGGAGGCCCCGCCGTGGTTGACGGCGAGGCGCAGGCCGTGGCGGATGTCCTCGCCGACGAGTGCGCAGTACACGGCCACGGCGAGTACGGCCTCGGCGGTACGCCCGTCGCCGAGCGACTCGACACGGGCCGGCGACGGCATCCCCTGCCGTACGGCGCCGAGCGCCTGCTTGAGGGCGTCGGTCACGGGCTGGTGGCCGGGACGGGCGGCGAGCTGGGCGAGGGCACGCTGCACGGCGGCGTCCACCGTCTCGCCGCGCGCCAGGCCGTGCACGATCACGGCGAACGCCCCGGCCGAGAGGTACGCGGTGGGGTGGCCGTGGGTCTGGGCGGCGCATTCGACGGCGAGCTGGAAGACGAGCTGCGGCTCCCAGCCGACCAGGAGCCCGAAGGGCGCGGAGCGGGTGACGGCGCCGGAGTCGCGGGCGGTGGGGTTCCTGGGCCGGTCGAGGGTGCCCATGTTCTCGTCGGCGAACCCGGTCAGGCATTCGCGGGAGGGGGCGCGGCGCGCGTACAGCCACTCCTCGCGGGCGAGCCAGCCGTCGTCCTTGCGGCGCTCGTCGGGTCCCCAGTCGCGCTGGGTGACGGCCCACCGCAGGTGGGCGCGGTGCACGTCGGTGGGCGGGTGCCAGGCGCCGGTGTCACGGCGTACCTGGGCCCGTATGAGGCCGTCGACCGTGAACAGGGTCAGCTGGGTGCCGGCGGTGACGGCGCCGCGTCTGCCGTACGCGGGCACGAGGTCGGTGACGGCGTCCACGCCGTGGGCGGCGAGTATCTCGTCGAGGCTCAGGGCGGCCACGCCGGCGCCGAGCGCGTCGCCGACCGCGCCGCCGAGCAGGCAGCCGCGCACCCGGCTGCGGAAGTCCTGCTGCTCGGCACGACCCCATACGGATGTGACTGGTGCGCTCACCGCTTCTGCCCTTCGCGAGTGCCGGGGTACGACGTCTGGCGCAGCACTGTAATCGAAGGGGAACGGGGTGTTCAGGGGACGGGTGTGCGAGCGGATGCCCGGATCGTACGCACCTTCGCACAGGCGTCCGCCCCGCCGCCGCAGTGGCGACGGGGCGGACCGGCTGGTGCCGAAGCGGTGCGGCTCAGTCCGTGATCTTGATCTGTCCGTTGGCGTCGGCCGGCTCCTGGGCCGGCTTTCCGCCGCGCTGGGTGATCCCCTTGAGCAGCTCGGCGAGGTCGACTCCGGTGGTGGAGCTGAGCATCTCCATGCCCTGGGCGACGTTGTCCGTGACCGTACGGGAGAGCTGGCTCGCGCCGTCCGTGGAGATCACGGTCAACTTGTCGATGGCGCTCATCGGCTCGGCCGCCTTGGCGACGACCTGCGGCAGCACCTCGACGAGCATCTGCAGGACGGCCGCGTCGCCGTACTGCGCGAACGCGTCGGCCTTCTTGCGCATGGCCTCGGCCTCGGCCGAGCCCTTCGCCGCGATGGCGGCCGCCTCCGACTCGCCCTCGATCCGCACGGCCTCGGCGAGCGCCGCGCGGTGCAGCTTCTCGCCCTCACCGGTCAGGCGGGCGCGCTCGGCGTCCGCCTCGGCCTCCTTGACCTGCGCCACACGGCGGGCCTCGGCCTCCTGCTCGGCCTGGTAGCGGGCGGCGTCGGCGGGCTTGCGGACCTTCGTGTCGAGCTCACGGTCGGTCAGCGCGGCCTGGCGCTCGGCGACCTTCTCCTGCTCGGCGAGCACTTCCTGCTGGCGCGCGGCGTCGGCGAGCGGGCCGGCGGCGTTGGCCTTGGCCGCCGCGGCTTCGGTCTCGACGCGGATCTCGGCCTGCTTGAGGTAGAAGGTCCGCTCGGCGATGGCGATCTCCTCGGCCGCCTTCAGCCGGGCCTGCTCGGAGGCGCGCTTGGCGATCGCCTCCGCGATGTCCGCCTCCTGGCGGGCGCGGGCGGCCTCGGGGCGGCCGAGGTCCTCCAGGTAGGAGCCCTCGGTGGTGATGTCCTGGATCTGGAAGGCGTCGAGGATCAGGCCCTGGCCGGACAGGCTCGCCTCGGCCTCCTCGGCGACCTGACCTGCGAAGGCGGCGCGGTCACGGATGATGTCCTCGACCGACATCCGGCCGACGATGGCGCGCAGCGCGCCGGACAGCACTTCCTGCGTGAAGCCGACGATGCCGTCCTGCTGCTGGAGGAAACGCTGGGCGGCGGCCCTGATGGCGTCCTCGCTGCCGCCGACCTTGACGATCGCCACGCCTTCGAGATTGGCCTTCACACCGCGCAGGGTGACGGCGCCCCGGACGGAGATCGGGATGTGCCGGCTGGAGAGGTCGAGAGTGAACTTCTGCTGCACGAACGGCACGACGAAGACGCCACCGCCGACCACGACCTTCTGGCCGCTGTTGTCGGTGGAGGTCTGGCCGGTCACCGGGTCGACGGACGTCTTCCCTCGGCGGCCGGTGATGATGAATGCCTCGCTGGGGCCGGCGACCTTGTAGCGCGTGATGACCACGAGGGCCAACAGGACGAGGAGTACGACGACTCCCACGACAGCGATGACGACTGGACTCATGATGCGTTCCCCCCTGCCTTCCCAGGGGACGGCAGCAGTTGGAGTGGTACGGGTGATGAAGCGAAGGAGTACGTGACCGGCGTACGGCCGGCGCCGGGCTTCCGGCTTGCCGGAGCCGGCATTCGTGGCACCGGCTGTCCGACGTGCCGGGGTCCGAGGTGCAGGCGTGCGGGATACGGCGTTCGGCGCGCCTCAGTGTTCGACGGGACGCACCGCGACCGAGGTGCTCGACAGTGACGCCTCCACCCAGATCTCCGCGCCCCGCGCGACGGGCACCGGGCTCTTGGCGGCGAGCTTGACCGGCTGGCCCCCGAGCCGCAGCAGCACTTCGCCGTAACCGTCGGCGGGTATGGCCGTGACGACGGAGCCGGCGGTGCCGACGAGATCGGTGCCGCGCGGGGTCGCGTCGGTCTGGTCACGCATCAGCGCACGGCTGAACCGCCACGCGAACCAGCCCGCCGCGACCCCCGCCGCCACCCCGACTCCCGTCGCGGCGCCGGCTCCGAGTCCCGAGGTGCCGAGCACGATGGCGCCACCGAACCCGAACATCGACATGAACCCGGCAATGACGGGCAGTGAAAGCAGCCCGTCGAAAAGGCCGTCGAGGACTCCCCCGAAAAGCCCTTCCAGAATCCCGTCGAAAATCAATGAGAGGGCCAGCAACACGATCCCCGCAATGCCGAGACCGAGGAACACACTCATCCCGCTCGCCCTCCCCCGTATGCGCCGAACTCTTGAACCGAAGGGATCGTCTCATGCAGGACTGACAGAAAACATTGCCGGGCCCAGGCAATCTTTACGCGGCCTTGATGCCGCATCACTCCAATACCGGCAGCAGCTCCGGGAGGTGGCCGTCCGAGGCGGTGGCGGTCCGCTGCCGTTCGAGGGGGACGTCGTCGTAGAGCGTCGTCCGCGGTTTCGACGGGCGGCCGGCCGCGTCCGCGATCGCCACCAGGTCCTGGATCGAGCGGTACGAGCCGTAACCGGAGCCCGCCATACGGGAGATCGTCTCCTCCATCAGCGTTCCGCCGAGGTCGTTCGCGCCGGAGCGCAGCATCTCGGCCGCGCCCTCCGCGCCCAGCTTCACCCAGCTGGTCTGGATGTTGGTGATGTGCGGGTGGAGGAGCAGCCGGGCCATGGCGGTGACGGCGCGGTTGTCGCGGTCCGTCGGGCCGGGGCGGGCGATGCCGGCGAGGTAGACGGGGGCGTTGGTGTGGATGAAGGGGAGGGTGACGAACTCCGTGAAGCCCTGCTGCCCCGCCTCCCGTGCGTCCTGCTGCATGCGGGCCAGGGTGCGCAGGTGGCCGAGCCAGTGGCGGGGCTGGTCGACGTGGCCGTACATCATCGTCGACGAGGACCGGATGCCGAGTTCGTGCGCGGTCTTCACCACCTCGATCCAGGTCGCGGCCGGCAGCTTGCCCTTGGTGAGGACCCAGCGCACCTCGTCGTCGAGGATTTCCGCTGCGGTGCCGGGAATCGAGTCGAGCCCGGCCTCCTTGGCCGCCTGCAGCCACTCGCGGACCGACAGACCCGTGCGCGTGGCCCCGTTGACGATCTCCATGGGGGAGAAGGCGTGGACGTGCATGCCGGGGACGCGTTCCTTCACGGCCCGTGCGATGTCGAAGTACGCCGTGCCGGGCAGGTCCGGGTGGATGCCGCCCTGCATGCACACCTCGACCGCCCCCACGTCCCACGCCTGCTCGGCCCGGTCGGCGACCTGCGAGAGGGAGAGGGTGTAGGCGTCGGCGTCGGTACGGCGCTGGGCGAAGGCGCAGAAACGGCAGCCGGTGTAACAGACGTTGGTGAAGTTGATGTTGCGCGTGACGATGTACGTCACCTCGTCGCCGACCACGTCACGGCGCAGCTCGTCCGCGATACGGGTGAGCGCGTCCAGGGCCGGACCGTCGGCGTGGAGAAGGGCGAGCGCCTCGTCGTCGGTGAGCCCGGTGGGATCGTCGGCCGCCCGGTTCAGCGCCTGGCGCACGTCGGTGTCGATGCGCTGGGGCGCCATGCCGGGCACGGCGGCCTCGCGCAGGGCGTCCCAGTCCCCGTACACCTCGTCGAAGTCGTCACGGCGGTCGGTGGTGCGGCCGGTGGTGTCGATGGTGCGATGAAGGTCGGTGCGACCGGAGCCGGACGCCGGCCCCGCCGCGTTGAAGCCCTCGCCGGGTTCCTGCCACGGGATGCCAGTGGGCCGTACGCCCTCGCGCGCCAGCCCGGTCTCCGGGTCGGCGAGCGCGTGTACGTGCGGCACGAGCCGGGGGTCGAGCCAGGGCTCGCCGCGCCGGATGAACTCCGGGTAGATGGTGAGCCGTTCCCGCAACTCGAAGCCGGCGGCGGCGGTCCTGGCGGCGAGTTCGTCGATGTGCGGCCAGGGACGCTCGGGGTTGACGTGGTCCGGCGTGAGCGGCGAGACACCGCCCCAGTCGTCGATGCCGGCCCCGACGATCAGTGCGTACTCCTCGTCGACGAGGTTGGGCGGCGCCTGGATGCGGGCGCTCGGACCGAGGATGTGGCGGGCCACGGCGATCGCGGCGGCCAGTTCCTCCAGCTCGGCGTCCGGCATGGCGCGCATGGCGGTGTCCGGCTTGGCGCGGAAGTTCTGGACGATCACTTCCTGGATGCCGTGGTAGGCGCGGGCCGTCCTGCGGAGCTCGAACAGGGAGTGGGCCCGCTCTTCGTACGTCTCGCCGATGCCGATGAGCAGGCCGGTGGTGAAGGGGACGTTGGAGCGGCCGGCGTCCTCCAGGACCCGCAGGCGTACGGAGGGCTCCTTGTCGGGCGAACCGTGGTGCGGGCCGCCGGGCTCGGACCACAGGCGGGTGGCCGTCGTCTCCAGCATCATGCCCATGGAGGGGGCGACGGGCTTGAGCCGCTGAAGGTCGGTCCAGGACATGACACCGGGGTTGAGGTGGGGCAGCAGTCCCGTCTCCTCCAGTACCCGCACGGCCATGGCCCGTACGTACGCGAGGGTGTCGTCGTACCCCTCGGCCTCCAGCCACTCCCGCGCCTCGGGCCAGCGGTCCTCGGGCCGGTCGCCGAGCGTGAAGAGTGCCTCCTTGCAGCCCATCTCGGCACCGCGCCGCGCGATGTCCAGCACCTCGTCCGGGGAGAGGAACATGCCGTGGCCGGCGCGGCGGAGCTTCCCGGGAACGGTGACGAAGGTGCAGTAGTGGCACTTGTCGCGACACAGGCGCGTCAGCGGGATGAACACCTTGCGCGAGTACGTGATGACGCCGGCCCGCCCCACGGCCTCCAGCCCCGCGTCACGCACCCGCGCGGCGGAGGCGGCGAGGTCCCGCAGATCGTCACCCCGCACCTGAAGCAGCACAGCCGCTTCCCCCACATCGAGCGCAACCCCGTCCCGGGCGCGCCTGAGGGCGCGGCGGATGCTGGTGGGGGTCGGGGGGACGGGCATGGGGGGTGATGAGGGTGTGGCGGGGGTGGACGTCGGGGGTGTAGCGGGGGCGGTCCCGCGTGGGTTCGCGTCTCCTTGCGGTGCGCTCGCGCTCGTCGTCATGCGTCCGAGCATACGAGCGCACCGTGACCCGCCCCGTTCGCGCGGTACCTGACCGCGCCCGCACCCCCGCGGGGTCAACCCCGTACCGCACCGGTCCTGTCGGCCCACGCGCACGCGGCGGGGCGTGAGGGTGTTCGCTCGTGCGGCCTCAGTGTCGGTCACGGCGCTGATGACGCCGGTGCCGTGGGAGCCCTGGGAGGGAGCTTTGTTGGGCCTGGGGCGGTGATTGCTTCTGGTGTGGGGGCCGCCTTTCTGGAGGGTGGCGTCGGAGGCCCGTCCCCGGGGGAGCCCACGGGACGCCCCGCGCATGGACCGGATAAGGCCCGCAGGTCGACCCGGCCCACCAACCACCCACCAACCCGGGCGCTCACGCCGGTCTGGAACGCGGTGTCGCACCAGCAACCGTCGCCGCACCCGCCGAGACGGTGTCACCCCCGCTCACAAGGCGTCATAGACGCCCTCAGGGAGTCGACATCGAGCTGAAGACCACGAATCCCAGCAGCATGCCGACGGCCAGGCCGACTGCCGCGACGATCAGGGACGTCACCGCGAGCGGCTCGTCCTTCGACTTGGCGATCCCGCCGAAGACCAGGCCGAGGACGCCGAACAGGGGCGGGCAGAAAAACAGGGCTACCACGCCGAAAACGATCGCGACGATACTGAACGGGCTTCTCTGCACGTGCGTTCCTCTCCCCCGAGGTGCCGGCCGAACGACCGGGCGCCCACCATGCCGAATGGCCAAGGTAGCGGGGCCCGGCCGCCCGGCACAGAGGGGCGGACATGAGTGGTCAGATAAACATCGCGTACTCATCCAGTACGCGAAGCACCTCCGCCTCTCCCGCCGGCGGCAGCTGCAGCACCAGCTCCTTGATTCCCAGCTCCGCGTAGTGCGCCACCTTGCCCGCGCTCGGCCGCACCGCGTACGGAACCACCTGCAGCGCCTCCGGATCGCGGCCCGCCTCCTCCCAGAAGGTACGCAGCACCGGCACCGACTCGGTCAGACCTCGGCCACCGATCGGAAGCCAACCGTCCGCGTACTCCGCGATGTGCGCGAACAGCTTCGGACCTGCCGCCCCGCCCACCAGCGTGCGCGGTCCGCCCACCGGGCCGCGCGGCTTCTGTACGGGCTTCGGATGGGCGTACGACGCCCGTACCGCGCCGAACTGCCCCTCGTACGCCGTTGGTTCCTCTGCCCACAGTGCCCGCATCAGCGCCATCCGGTCCCGCGTCCGTTCACGACGCGTGGTCCACTCCACACCGTGGTCGGCGGCCTCCTCCTTGTTCCAGCCGTAGCCCACGCCGAGCGTGAACCGACCGCCGGACAGGTGGTCCAGAGTCGCGATCTGCTTCGCCAGGTCGATCGGGTCGTGCTGCGCCACGAGGGTGATGCCCGTGCCGAGTCCCAGCCGTTCGGTGACCGCTGCGGCCTGGCCGAGGGCGACGAAGGGGTCGAGCGTACGGCCGTACTCGCGCGGGAGGTCGCCGCCCGCCGGGTACGGCGACTCGCGCGACACCGGGATGTGGGTGTGCTCGGGCAGATACAGAGCGGCGAAGCCGCGCTGCTCCAGCTCCCTTGCGAGCCGTACCGGCGTGATCGTCTCGTCGGTGAGAAAGATCGTGGTGGCGATCCGCATACAGGACTCCTCATCATCGTGGTGTCGTGCAGTGTCCAACCGTGCTGCGCTCCGTCAGGCCGTGCCATGCCATGCCGTGCTGTGTCGTGCGTGTCATTACCGCGTCGTGCCGTAGAAGTCGGCTGCCGGATCGGGGCCGCTTCCCTTCCGTTGCGGAGGAGTTCAGGGCTCAATGACAGGGTCTCAGCACAGGCCCCAGTACGCCCCACCGACGGGGAGATGCCGACATGACTGGATCAACCGGCAGCAGACCGGCCGACGGGCCGCACGCGCACCCCGCCGGCCGCCCGCCCGACGGTTCGCGCAAGCCGCCCATCGGTCGGCGGGCGGTCGTTGTGGGCGGTGGTGCGGCCGCCCTTGGCCTGGGCGGTGTGAGTTTCGCGCGGGCCGCGTCGTCGGCCCGCGGGGAGGAGAGCAGGACCGTACGGGGCGTGCTTCCTCCCGGGTCGCCCGACTACGTATACCTGCCGGTCGAAGTGCCGCGCGGGGTGCGTGAGTTGGCCGTGTCGTACACGTATGAGAGGACGCCCGTGCCGCCGCCCGGCACCCAGGGCAACGCCCTCGACATCGGGATCTTCGACGAGCGCGGCACCGCTCTCGGGGGGCGCGGCTTCCGGGGGTGGTCCGGCGGGGCGCGGTCGGAGTTCTTCGTCCGCGCCGACGCGGCGACGCCCGGGTACATCCCGGGCCCCGTCCGCGCGGGCACCTGGAACATCGTGCTCGGCCCGTACACCACCGCTCCCGGAGGGCTGCCGTACTCCGTGACCGTCACGCTCCGGTACGGCGCCCCCGGCGCCACCCCTGTCCCCGCCCATCCGCCCGAGCGCGCCAAGGGGCGGGGCCGGGCCTGGTACCGGGGTGACTGTCACCTCCATTCCGTGTACTCCGACGGGAGGCGCACGCCTGCCGAGATCGCGGCTGCCGCCCGTGCCGCGGGGCTCGACTTCATCAACACCAGCGAGCACAACACCCACGCCGCGCACAGCGCCTGGGAGGGACTGTGGGGTCCCCACCCCGACGGCGAGCTGCTGATCCTGACCGGGGAGGAGGTCACCACGCGCAACGGTCATGTCCTCGCCGTCGGCACCGAGCCCGGCACGTTCGTCGACTGGCGCTACCGTGCCCGCGACAACCGTTTCGGGCACTTCGCCCGCGCCATCCGCCGCGCGGGCGGGCTCGTCGTACCCGCGCATCCGCATGCCACCTGCATCGGGTGCGCCTGGAAATTCGGGTTCGGGGACGCCGACGCGGTGGAGGTCTGGAACGGGCCGTACACCCCCGATGACGAGATCGCGCTCGCCTCCTGGGACAGCGGCCTCGCCACCGGTACGCGCGGCTGGGTTCCCGCCGTCGGCAGCAGCGACGCCCACCGCGAGCCGCAGCTCGTCGGCGCGCCGCAGACAGTGGTACTGGCCGACGACCTGAGCCGCGACGCGATCCTGGACGGCATCCGCGCGGGCCGTTCGTACGTCGCCGAGTCCTCGGCCGTGTCGTTGTCGTTCGGCGCCTCGGGCGGGCGCGCCCGCCATGCGGGCATCGGCGGCCGGCTGGACGCGGGGGCCGACACGCCCGTGACGGTGCGCCTGGAGGTCACCGGCGCGCCGGGCTGCACCGCCCACTTCGTCACCGACCAGGGGACGCTCCACACCGCGCCGCTGCCGGCGTCGGGGCCGGGCGTGGTGGAGTGGCGCACGACACCGGCGTACGCCACGTACGTACGCGCGGAAGTCCGCCACCCGCCGGCGGTGGCCGGCCTGCCGGGAGCCTTCGCGGCGCTCACCAACCCCGTGTTCCTGGGAGGGGCGGCGGTGGCGTCGGAACGCCGGGGCGCGCCGGGGACGGCATGACGGGAGGGCCGGGAAACCGTGTCGATGGTTTCCCGGCCCTCCTGAGACTCAGATGGAACCGGTGGTCAGTCCGGCGGACCGGCGGGTCAGTCCTCGACGACCAGCGCCGGGGTCTCCTTCGTCAGCACCTCGCCGCGGAAGAAGGCCGGGCTGACGCGCTGCATGCCGAACATGAGCACCGCACCGAGCAGCAGCAGGCCGACACCGATCACGAAGACCGAACCGACGCCGAAGAGGGAGCTCCCGCTGCCGTACGCCGGGTCCCACATGTCGTACAGGGTCTGGCCGAAGACGGCGGTGAGCATGAGGGCGCCGACGCCCGGGAAGACGCCCTTGACCATCAGGCTGCGCGCCGAGTTGCGCAGTTCGCCGCGGAAGAACCAGACGCAGGCGAAGGCGGTGATCGCGTAGTAGAAGCAGATCATGAGACCCAGCGCGTAGATCGTGTCGATGAGGACGTTCTCGCTGAGCAGGGTCATCACGGAGTAGAAGGCGCCGGTGGCGATGCCCGCCACGACGGTCGCGCGACCGGGGGTCTTGAAGCGCGGGTGCACCTTCGCGAAGGAGGCCGGCATGGCCTGGTAGGTGCTCATCGCCAGGGCGGTGCGCGCGACCGGGATGAAGGTGGTCTGCAGGCTCGCCGCGGCGGAGGCGACGACGGCGACGAAGAGCAGGATGCCCATCCCGGAGCCCATGATCGGTTCGGCGAGGACCGCGAAGACGTTGTCGGCGGTGTCCGGGTTGCCGAGGCCGGTGCCCTTCTCGCCCACGCCGGCGTACATCTGCGCGGCGATGGCGACCATCAGGTACGAGACGACGATGACGACCATGGCGAGCATCGCGGCGCGGCCGGGCGTTTTGGCGCTGCCGACGCTCTCCTCGTTGACCGACAGGCAGGCGTCCCAGCCCCAGTAGATGAAGATCGACAGGGACAGGCCGGCGGTGAAGGCGGCGAAGGACTCGACCGCGAAGGGGTTCATCCAGGACCAGGAGAAGTCGATCGAGTTGGCGACCTCGTCGGACTTGGTGAGCGCCATGAAGACGAACATGGCGAGTACCGCGAGCTGGAGGCCGACGAGGGCGTACTGGACCCACTTGGTGGCGGTGATGCCCCGGTAGCTGATCGCGGTCGCGATGGCGATGAACGCGAGTGTGGTGAGGATGTGGACGAACTTGTTGTCGTCCAGCGCGGCGAGCCCGGAGCCGCCCGGCAGCTCACCGAGAAGCAGATAGAAGAAGGAGGTCGCGACACCGGCGAGGTTCGAGAGCACCACGATGGTGGCGACCAGCAGGCCCCAGCCGCACATCCAGCCGATACGGGGCCCGAACGCCTTCACCGACCAGGTGAAGGAGGTGCCGCAGTCGGGTACGGCCTTGTTCAGCTCGCGGTACGCGAAGGCCACGAGCAGCATCGGCAGGAAGCCCGCGAGGAAGACGGCGGGCATCTGGAGCCCGACCTCGCCGACCGTGGGGCCCAGCGTGGCCGTGAGGCAGTAAACAGGCGCAACGGTGGAGATGCCGATGACGGCGTTGCCCATCAGCCCGACGGAGTTCCCGCCCAGGCCCTTCTCGCGTACGCCGCCCTCCACCGAGGGGGCGCCGCTTACCGTGTCTCCGGCCTGGGGCCGTGTATCCACATGAGTCATAAGCGGGACGTTAACGGCTGCGTTTTCCACATCCGGAGTGCTTCACTCCACTCCAGAGATCCTGGCATTCACCGGCACTGAACCGGTCTTTGATTGAGGATTGAAGGTGATGTGCGGCCACCAGGCAGTCATTGCCAGGCGGTGACGAGAACTTCCGTGCTGCGGAAACCGCAACACTGTCCATTTTGCCCCATTCAAAAGTTTCCCGTACGTCTTTCAGGAGGGCTCACCCGGTCCAGACGATCGCCTGCGTCTCGCTGTACGCGTGCAGCGCGTACGAGCCCACGTCCCGCCCCACTCCGCTCTGTTTGAAGCCGCCGAACGGCGCCTCCATGTTGCGCCCCACGGTGTTCACCCCCACCCCGCCCGCGCGCAGCCGCCGCGCGACCCGGAAGGCCCGGGACACGTCCGCCGACCACACGTAGTCGATGAGCCCGTAATCGCTGTCGTTGGCGAGCGCGATGCCCTCCTCCTCGTCGCCGTCGAAGGGGACGACGGCCACGACGGGGCCGAAGATCTCCTCGCGGACGACGCGCATGTCGTTCGTGCAGTCGGCGAGGAGGGTGGGCGCCACGTAGAAGCCCTTCTCGTACGACGGCCTGTCGCCGCCCGCGACCAGCCGGGCGCCCTCCCTCCTGCCCAGCTCGACGTACGACTCGACGCGGTCGCGGTGGGCGGCGGAGATCACCGGGCCGACCACCGTGTCCGGGGCGGTGGGGTCGCCCACCTTCAGGTGGCCGGCGTACGCCGCCAGCTTCTCGACGAGGCGGTCGTAGACGCCGCGCTGGGCGATCACGCGCGTCGGCGCCGTGCAGATCTGACCGCTGTAGAAGGAGAACGTCGTGCCGATGCCCCGGACGGCGGAGTCGAGGTCGGCGTCGTCGAAGACGAGCGCCGCGCCCTTTCCGCCCAGCTCCATGAGCTGGCGTTTCATGCCGCGTCCGCAGACTTCCGCGATGCGCCGGCCCACCGCCGTCGAACCGGTGAAGCTGACCATGTCGACGCCCGGCGCGTCGACGGCGGCCTCGCCGGCGGCCGGCGACGAGCCGGTCACGACGTTCACGACGCCGGGCGGCACTCCGGCCTCGGCCAGCGCCGCCGCCATGCGGTAGACGGACAGCGGGTCCTGCGGTGCGGGCTTCACCACGACGGTGTTGCCCATGGCGAGCGCGGGCGCGACCTTGCCCGCCGCGTTGGCCCACGGGTTGTTGTACGACGTCACGCAGGTGACGACGCCGACCGGCTGCCGTACGGCCAGCGCGCCGACGACGCCCGCCTTCCCCATCGGTCCCGCCGGGTTCACCTGCGGGGGCAGCCCCGTCTCCACCGGCTCCAGCGCTCCGCGCGCGTAGCGCCGGAAGCGGGCGGCGGCGACGGCGACCTGCATGCCGAGCGCGGTCGCGGCCGTGGCGCCGGTCTCGGTGCGGGCGACGGCGGCGTGTGCGGCGGCATCGCGCTGGATCAGGTCCGCGGCCCGGTCGAGGATCGCGGCGCGCTCCTCGGGGGCGGTGCGCGACCAGGCCGGGAAGGCGGCCCCGGCGGCCGAGGCGGCGGCGTACACCTGCGCGCGGCTCGCCTCGGGGGCGAGGCCGGCCACGTCCCCGGTGGCCGGGTCGACGACCTCGTAGTGGCCGCCGTCGGGCTCGGTCCACTCACCGCCGATGAACAGCCTGCCGGGCGGCTCCTCGGGGCTCACTTGGTCGTCACCGTCCTCGTGTCCCTCCCGGAGCGCAGCACCGTGCCCGGCACCGCCCCCGTGACCTGGTCGTCCCGTATCGTCTCGACGCCGTTCACGCGCACGGAGACGACACCGATCGCCTTGGAGTCGAGCCGGGGACTGTCCCCGGGCAGGTCGTGCACGAGCGTGGCCGGGCCCGCCGCGATCCGCTCCGGGTCGAAGAGGACGAGGTCCGCGTGGAAGCCCTCCTCTATACGTCCGCGCTCGCGCAGCCCGAAGAGCTGGGCGGGGTCGTCGGTCAGCATCTTCACCGCCTTCTCCAGCGGCACCAGCCTGCGGCCGCGCAGGCAGTCGCCCAGGAAGCGCGTGGTGTACGGCGCCCCGCACATCCGGTCCAGATGGGCCCCGGCGTCGGAGCCGCCGAGCAGGACGTCCTCGTGCTCCCAGGTGCGCCGGCGCAGCTCCCAGCTGGCGGGGTCGTTGTCCGCGGGCATCGGCCACAGGACGGTGCGCAGACGGTCGTGGACGCAGATCTCGACGAGACAGTGGAAGGGGTCCTGGCCGCGTTCGGCGGCGATGTCGCGCACGACGCGCCCGCTGAGACCCTCGTTGGCCGGGGAGTACGTGTCGCCGATGACGTACCGCCCGAAGTCGGCGAGGCGGCGGAAGACGCCGGCCTCCTTGCTGTCGGCGCGGCGCAGCATCTCGGCCCGTACGTCCGCGTCGCGCAGCTTCTCGATGCGCTCGGGGACGGGCAGGGAGAGGACGTCGCCCCAGCCGGGGATGAGGTTGAGGGCGCAGAACGTGCCGAGGGACATGTTCATGGGCGTGAGGATCGGCATGGTGAGGGCGACGATCCGGCCGCCGGCCCGGCGGGCCCGTTCGCTCGCCTCGAGCTGGCGGGGGACGCGTTCGGGCACGGCCGCGTCGATGGTGAGGACGTTCCAGTTGAGCGGGCGGCCCGCGGCGGCGGTCATGTCGACGAACAGGTCGATCTCGTCGTCCGTGAACTGGTCGAGGCAGCCGGCGACGATCGCCTCCAGCTGCGTGCCCTCGTGCTCTCCGACGGCGCGGGACAGGGCGACGAGCTCGGCGGGGGCGGCGTGGCGGGAGGCGACGGGCTGCCCGTCGCCGTCGGTGTGGGTGGACGACTGGGTGGTGGACAGCCCCCACGCGCCGGCGTCCATCGCGTCGCGCAGGAGCTGGACCATGCGCGCCGTCTGCTCCTCGGTCGGCCGGCCGCCGACCGCGTCGGCGCCCATGACGTGGCGGCGCAGCGCGCAGTGGCCGACCATGAAGCCGGCGTTGACGGCGATGCGGCCTTCGAGGGCGTCGAGGTACTCACCGAAGGTGTGCCAGTTCCAGGGGGCGCCCTCTTCGAGCGCGACCAGGGACATGCCCTCCACCTTCGACATCATGCGGCGCGTGTAGTCGGCGTCCTCGGGGCGGTCGGGGTGCAGCGGCGCGAGGGTGAAGCCGCAGTTGCCGCCGGCGACGGTGGTGACGCCGTGGTTGAGGGACGGGGTGGCGTACGGGTCCCAGAAGAGCTGCGCGTCGTAGTGGGTGTGGGGGTCGACGAAGCCGGGGGCGAGGACGAACCCCTCGGCGTTCTCGGTCGTACGGGCGGGCTCGTCGACGGCGCCGGGCGGGGCGATCACGGCGATGCGCCCGGCCCGTATCCCGACGTCGGCGGCGTACGCGGGGGCCCCGGTGCCGTCCACGACGGTGGCTCCGCGGATGAGGTGGTCGAGCATGGCGGTCCCTTCGGGTGAGGAGAGGGGGAGGAAGCCCCGCGCGGCCGGCTGGTCGCTCAGCCCGCCTGCGCCGCCTGGCGGAAGCGGGTCGTCCGGTGCACCGGATCCGTGTCGATCTCCGGGATGACGTGCTCGCCGATCAGCTTGATCGTCGTCATCGTGTCCTCGGGCGACACCCCGATGGGCAGTCCGAACGACAGCTGGTCCGCCCCCGCCTGCTCCCACCGCTTGCACTGCCGCAGCACCTCGTCCGGGTCCCCGCAGATCATCAGCTCCTCCGCGATGAGCAGCTCGACGATCTCCGCCGTGTACTCCGGCAGCAGCTCCGGCCACTCCGGGATCCCCTCGGGGCGGGGGAACGTGTCGTGGTAGCGGAAGAGCAGCGACTGGAGGTAGTTCAGCCCGCCGCCGACCGCGATCTCGACCGCCTTGTCGTGCGTCTCGGCGCAGATCGCCGTCGACGTCACCATGACGTTGTCGTTGACGAAGCCCCCGATCGGCTCCGCCTCCTTCACCGCGTTCTTGTACGACTCGACGACCCACTCCATGTCGGAGACCTTCTGGACGCTGAAGCCCAGCACCCCGAGCCCCTTCTTCCCCGCCATGGCGTACGACGACGGCGACCCGGCGGCGTACCACATCGCCGGGTGCGACGCCCCGTACGGCTTGGGCAGGATCTTGCGCGGGGGCAGTGACCAGTGCTTGCCCTGGAAGCCCACGTACTCGTCCTGGAGCCACATCTTGGGGAACTCGGAGATCGTCTCCTCCCAGATCTCCTTGGTGTGGTTCATGTCGGTGATGCCCGGCATGAAGCCGAGGATCTCGTGGCTGCCCGCCCCGCGCCCCGAGCCGAACTCGAAGCGCCCTTCCGACAGGTGGTCGAGCATCGCGACCTTCTCCGCGACCTTGACCGGGTGGTTCACCGGCGCCAGCGGGTTGAAGATGCCCGAGCCGAGGTGGATCCGGTCCGTCGCGTGCGCGAGGTATCCGAGGAAGACGTCGTTCGCGGAGAGGTGCGAGTACTCCTCCAGGAAGTGGTGCTCGGAGGCCCAGGCGTACTTGAAGCCGGACCTGTCCGCCTGGATGACGTACTCGGTCTCCTCGATCAGCGCCTTGTGCTCCGCCCCGGGGTCGGTCCTGGCGCGCGCGGCCGGCACGTACCCCTGTACAAAGAGCCCGAATTCCAAGGTGCTTCTCCTTAGAAAATCTGACGGATCGTCAGTTGAGGATGCCCACGACTGTTCCACCGCCCCCAGGGGCCGTCAATAGCTGACGCACCGTCAGAACAGGCTCACGCCCGCCAGCCATCCGCCGTCGATGACGAACGGCTGACCGGTGATGTACGACGAGTCGTCGCTCGTCAGGAACAGCGCCAGCGCCGCCACCTCCTCCGGTCTCCCGATGCGCCCCATCGGCACGAGCTTCTTGTAGAGCTCGTCGACCGCGACCCCGGAGGCCACCGGATCGGCCGCCGGATCGAGCGCCGCCGGGTTCGTCATCGGGGTGTCCACCGCTCCCGGGCACACGGCGTTGACCCGGATCCGCTTCGCCGCGAGCTCCACGGCCGCGACCCGGGTCAGCCCGAGGACGGCGTGCTTGGTCGCCGCGTACGCGCCGACGAAGGCCATGCCCGTCAGGGCCGTGTACGACGCCGTGTTGACGATCGTCCCGCCGCCCGCCGCCTCGATCTGGGGCGCCACGGTTTTGATCCCCAGGAACGCGCCGACCTGGTTGACCTGCACGACCTGCTGGAACTCCTCCAGCGGAGTGCTCACCAGCTCGTTGAAGCGCAGGATCCCCGCGTTGTTGACCAGCCCGTCGATCTTCCCGAACGTCTCCTTCGCGGCGGCCACCGCCGCGACCCAGTCGGCCTCCCGGCGCACATCCAGGTGGACGTACGCCGCGACGCCCTCGCCCAGCTCCTCGGCGAGCGCCTCGCCCCGTTCGTCCAGGACATCGGTGAGCACCACCTTCGCGCCCTCCGCCACGAAGAGCCGCGCCTCCTGCTCGCCCTGCCCGCGCGCCGCGCCGGTGATGACCACGACCCGCCCGTCGAGCTTTCCCATCGGTGCCCCACTCCTTCAGTCGTCGAGGTGCGGAGCGACCTCGCCTGCGAAGGCCGCCATCTGATCGGTCAGTTCGTCCAGGCTCCTGTTGCGGAAGCGCACCTGGATCTGGTCGACCCCCATCGCCCGGTAGGCGCGCAGCGACTCGGCCAGGCGGGCGGGCTTGCCGGACAGCGTGCGCCGCCCGACGTCCCAGGACGGCTCGCCGACGTACAGCGGCTCGGTGATCGCGCCGATCTCGATCGGGGCGGTGACACCCGCTTCCGCCCGCGTCCGCCTCAGCTTCGCGATCTGCGCGGGCAGGCGGTCGCGCGGATCGCCCTGCGGCAGCCACCCGTCCCCCCGCACCGCCGCCCGGCGCACGGCCGCCGGCGACGACCCGCCGACCCACACCGGCACCTGACGCTGCGCGGGCCGGGGCCGCTGCCCGAGCCCGCTGAACGAGAACCGCTCGCCGGCGAACTCGGGGTACTCCTCCTCCCCCAGCGCCGCCCGCAGCGCGTCGATCGTCTCGTCCAGTACGCCGCCCCGGCCCGCGAAGTCCGCCCCGACCGCGTCGAACTCCTCCCGCACGTGCCCGGCCCCCACGCCGAGGACCAGCCGGCCGCCGCTCAGGTGGTCGAGCGTCGCGTACTGCTTGGCCGTGACCAGCGGATGCCGGAGCCCGACGACGGCCACGTGGCTCAGCAGGCGTACGCGCTCGGTGACGGCGGCGAGGAAGGCGAGCGTGGCGACCGGGTCGTACCAGACGGTGCTCATGGCCCCGGCCAGCCGCTGCGGGATCGCCACGTGGTCGCAACTCGCGAGGTAGGCGAAACCGGACCGGTCCGCGACCCGGGCCACCTCGGCCAGTTCCCGGGGTCCGGCCTCCGACTCCCACGTCTCCGCGTAGATGGTGCTCTGCGACTGGACCGGGAGCTGCATCCCGTACGACAGCCGCCCTTCGGGCAGAACCCGCGCCATGAGAACTCCTCCGGAGCTGACGACCCGTCACCGACGGACGGCCAGGCCATCGTCATACCTGACGCCTCATCAGGCAAGAGGACGGCACGCACGGCGCCCGTCCCGGCGGTGGCGACACCGGTCAGCCGGACGCCAGCCGCACGCGGACGGTCTTGCCGCAGTGCCGGCGGAGGAACCAGGTGATCTCCCCACCGAGGTCCCGTACGACCCACAGACCCCGCCCGCGCTCCTCACCGTCCCCCGGCACCCCGCACGCGCCGAACCCGGGGAACGCCGCGACCGGATCGGACACGTCGATCAGCAGGGCCCCGTCCTCCAGCACCGCGAGCCGCACCCACAGCTCGTGGCCCGGCTTGTGGCCGTGATGGACGGCGTTGGTGACCAGCTCCGAGACGACCAGCACGGCGTCCTGCACATCACCCGGCCACCCCCACAGGGTGAGCCGGCGACGGACGTGTATGCGGGCGAGGCGCACGGCGCCGGCCGTCAGGGGGTAGCCGGCGGAACGCTCCCGCACGACGGGCGCGTAGACACCCTGCCCCGGATCCGTCATCACGGCCTCACTCGGTCGTTCCACTCGGCAACCCCGATACGACTCATACGCGCACCGGGCCCGTCCGTCTCAACTCGCACGGAGAGCGGGTGCGCTGCTTACGCCGGTCGAGACGGGACGTTACGGACAGCCCCTTACACCTGGCGCGAAAGTTTCTCGGTGTTTCTCGAAAGGCAGGCACGCTTTCTCGACCTTTCCCACACGGTCGGCGACAAGCTGCACCGCGAGGCCCGAGACCCCGCGATGCTGAGCACTGGGCCGACTCCCGAGCGAAAGGACACCCCTATGAGGCGGTTGCGCTTCAACGGAACAGGCAGCGGCGTGAACGGATGTCCGTCGATCCACGAGGATCTCGACACGGGGGACATCATCGTCCACGGCCCACCGCTCACGGATCCCGACGACACGGCTCAGCTCCGGCACTTATCCGAAGGGGAGACGGCGATCGTCGTACCACGAGAGCTTCTGATCGATTTCGGCCCCAAGGAGGCGGACCGAGTGCCCGACATCATCGGCCTTGACGAGTTCGACAAGCTCTTCACCTCGTTCAAGCACACCGCATGGCGGCTTGAGACACGGCGCAGGTACGCCTCCGATGAAGTCTCGGACACGTACGCCCAGTTCGAGCGCGGCGAACCCGTGGTGTGGGACGGAGCCAACGTCGAATGGTGCGCCGAGCGCCGCGAGCAGACGGCTCTGGGCAAGCGGTTCGAGCGGGTACGCGTGGTCGACGACCCACCGACACCCGGCCAGCTGTACCTGCTCGACAACGCGAAGCGGAATTCCTCCGTGGGCGAGGACATCCGCAATCTGCGGCGCGCCGACGCGGAACGGCTGAACCTGCCCGAAGAGGACTTCTGGCTCATCGACTCACGGCTCGTCGCTTTGCTCCGCTTCGACGACGCCGACAACCTGATCGACGTCGAACTGATCACCGAACCCGCGGCGGTCAATCGGTACGCTCAAGTACGCGATGCGGCCTGGCACTACGCCGTACCGTACGAAAGGTTCGCGGCCGCAGTGACCGCCTCGATGTAGCGAGAGAGACCTGGTGAGCACCGACTTCCAACAAGCTCGCGCCGCGCTCGGAGTACGTCTTCGGGAACTGCGCGAATCTTCCCCTGGAAGTCGGCTCACCGGGGCCCGCCTGGCGCAGGCCCTCGGGTGGCCGCATTCCAAGGTCAGCAAGCTGGAGAACGGTCGGCAGACCGCCACCGTCGAGGATCTGCGCGCGTGGGCCGAGGGAACCGGCCACCCGGAAGCGGCCGAAGAGCTGCTCGCCCGGCTGGCCGGCCTCGAATCCCACATCCGGTCGTGGCGGCGGCAGCTTGCTTCCGGACACCGCGCCGTGCAGGACGCGATCAGCACGGAGTTCGCGCGGTCGACGGCGTTCCGCGCCTGGGAGAGCTCCATGATCGTCGGAGCCCTCCAGACCGCCGACTACGCGCGGAACATCTTCAGCCGGTACTCCGAACTGCAGCAGTCACCCCGCGACACAGAGGACGCCGTACGAGCGCGGCTGCGGTGGCAGGACAGCTTGTACCGCCCCGGGACGAAGTACCGCATCGTCATGTGGGAAGGGGCGCTGCACGCGCAGGTCTGCCCGCCCGCCGTACTGGCAGCACAGCTCGACAGGCTGGCAGGCGTCATCGGACTGGACACCGTCGAGCTCGGTATTGTCCCCTTCTCCGCACCTTTGCGGATTCCGCCCGCCAACGGGTTCTGGATCTTCGACGAACGCCTGGCGATCGTCGAGGACTGGCACGCCGAGCTCTGGATCGACGACGCCGCGAGCATCGCCGTCTACTCCAAGGTGTGGTCCACCCTGAGCGCGTCGGCCGTGTACGGCGCCGACGCGCACGCGGTGATCAGACGCGCGCGGCGCGCCCTGGACCTCCACTGACGGCTGCCTGGGCCTGCGCGCTCACCCCAGCAGCGCGTAGACCGCCGAGGCGCGGGCCGCCGGGTCGCCCGACCCGGTCGCGGTCATGGTGATGTCGGCGAACGCCATGCGCCTGCCCAGCTTGGTGACGCGCGCGTCCAGCAGTACGTCCGCGCCGACGACCGCCCGCTGGAAGGACGTCGACTGCTGGACGGTGGTCATCGGCACGAACGCGCCCCGGGCCGCGGACACGGCGATGACGGTCGCGGTGTCGGCGGCGGCCATCAGCGCCTGCCCGGACAGCCCGCCGCCCTCCCTGGCGAGCCGGCCCGACCAGGGCAGCCGCAGTACGGCGTGGAGCTCACCGGTCTCGACGACGGCGAGCCCGAGGTCGAGCACCCAGGGGGCGAAGTTGTCGGCGAGGATCTTCTCGGCTTCCGCGAGGCTCAGCGTCATACGTAGATGATCCCGCCCGGCGGCGCCCGCCACCAGAGGCCGGCCCGAGGGCGGCGCGCCGCACGATCCACCCGCACCGGCACTCGGCGCACGGCGCGCCGCACGATCCACCGGCAACCGCCGTCACGGACCCGGCCACAGCCCCTCGTCGGTGAGGCCGAGCAGGTCGATGGCGTTGCCGCGCACGATCCGGTCCACCACGTCCGGGTCGAGGTGCCCCATCTGCTGCTCACCGACCTCACGCGACTTGGGCCAGGTGGAGTCGGAGTGCGGGTAGTCGGTCTCGTAGAGGACGTTGCCCACCCCGATCGCGTCGAGGTTCCGCAGACCGAACGCGTCGTCGAAGAAGCAGCCGTAGACGTGCTCGGCGAAGAGCTCGGACGGCCGGCGCAGCACCTTGTCCGCCACGCCTCCCCAGCCCCGGTTCTCCTCCCACACCACGTCCGCGCGCTCCAGGATGTACGGGATCCAGCCGATCTGCCCCTCGGCGTACATCACCTTCAGATGGGGGAAGCGCTCGAACTTGCCGCTCATCAGCCAGTCGACCATAGAGAAGCAACAGTTGGCGAAGGTGATCGTCGAGCCGACCGCCGGCGGGGCGTCGGCGGAGGTCGACGGCATCCTGCTGGAGGATCCGATGTGCATCGCGACGACCGTTCCGGTCTCGTCGCACGCGCGCAGGAAGGGGTCCCACGCGTCGGTGTGCACGGACGGCAGGCCCAGGTGCGGCGGTATCTCGGAGAACGCGACCGCGCGCACGCCGCGCGCCGCGTTCCTGTGCACCTCGGCAGCGGCGAGCTCGGCGTCCCACAGCGGGACGAGGGTAAGAGGGATGAGGCGGCCGCGGGCGTCCGGGCCGCACCACTCCTCCACCATCCAGTCGTTGTACGCCCGGACGCCCAGCAGCCCCAGCTCGCGGTCCTTGGCCTCGGTGAACGTCTGGCCGCAGAAGCGCGGGAAGGTGGGAAAGCAGAGCGCCGACTGGACGTGGTTGACGTCCATGTCGGCGAGGCGGTCAGGAACGGAGTACGACCCCGGCCGCATCTGCTCGTAGGTGATGACTTCCAGCCTGATCTCGTCCCTGTCGCACCCGACGGCGGTGTCGAGCCTCGTCAGGGGGCGGCGCAGGTCCTCGTACACCCACCAGTCACCGATCGGCCCGTCGTCGCCCTTCGCGCCCATCACGGGCGCGAACTTTCCGCCCAGAAAGGTCATTTCCTTCAGCGGGGCGCGGACGACGCGGGGTCCGGAGGCCCGGTACTTGGACGGGAGCCGGTCCCGCCAGACGTGCGGGGGCTCCACCGTGTGGTCGTCCACCGAGATGATCTTCGGGAAGGTCTCCATGCGTTCCACGGTAGCGCCGATCTGACGATCCGTCAGCTAGTAGGCGGTGGGTGGGTAATGGGTAGGCCCCTTCCGGTGCTGCCGCATTCGGCATGGACAAGGCAAACTGACTGTTGCGACTGGGCGGTAGGGCAGACCGCAGGCGGCAGCAGAGGCAGTAGGGGGAGTGCGATGGACGGCGTACCTCGGGTACCGGAGCAGCGGGCTCCGGCTTCCGCTCCGGGTCCGCGGCCCGACGGAGGCGCCCGGCACGAAGGCGGCGGCGACACTCGGCTCGAAGACCAGCGACAACGTCCCGAGGCGGTGCGCTTCAGCGTCCTCGGACCCGTCCGCGCCTGGCGCGGCGCCGAGTCCCTCAACACGGGCTCGCCGCAGCAGCGCGCCCTGCTCGCCGCGCTCCTGCTCCGCGACGGCCGCACCGCCACCGCCTCCGAGTTGATCGACGCGATCTGGGGAGCGGACCCGCCGTCGCAGGCACTGGCGGCGGTACGGACGTACGCCTCCCGGCTGCGCAAGGCGCTGGCCCCTGGGACGCTCGTCAGCGAGTCCGGCGGGTACGCGATCCGGGCGGGCGCCGACACCCTCGACCTGGCCGTCGCCCAGGAACTGGCCGCCGACGCGGAGAAGTCCCGCGCGTCCGGCGACCGCTGCCAGGCCCGCTCGCTGATCAACAAGGCGCTCGGCCTGTGGGACGGCGAACCGCTGGCGTCGGTGCCCGGGCCGTACGCCGAGAACCAGCGGACCCGCCTGGAGGAATGGCGGCTCCAGCTCACCGAGACCCGCCTCGACCTGGACCTGGAGGTCGGCTGCCACGCGGAGGCGATCTCGGAGCTCACCGCGCTGACGGCCGCGCACCCGCTGCGCGAGCGGCTGCGGGAGCTGCTGATGCTCGCCCTCTACCGCAGCGGGCGGCAGGCGGAGGCCCTCGCCGTGTACGCCGATACGCGCCGCCTCCTCGCCGACGAACTGGGCGTGGACCCGCGCCCCGAACTCGCCCACCTCCAGCAGCGCATCCTGGAGGCCGACGCGGACCTGGCCCGCCCGGTGGAGCCCGTACCCTCGGCGGCCCCGGCGCTGGTGCGCCCCGCGCAGCTCCCTGCCACCGTGCCGGACTTCACCGGCCGGGCGTCGTTCGTACGCGACCTCGGGGACCGGCTGGCCAGGGCCGAGTCCAGCGTGATGGCCGTGTCGGCCCTCGCCGGCATCGGCGGCGTGGGCAAGACGACGCTCGCGGTGCACGTGGCACACGCGGCGCGCTCCCACTTCCCCGACGGCCAGCTGTACGTCGACCTGCAGGGCGCCGGCCAGCGCGCCGCCGAGCCGGAGACCGTCCTCGGCTCGTTCCTGCGGGCCCTCGGCACCCCGGACGCCTCCATCCCCGACACCCTGGACGAGCGCGCGGCCCTCTACCGCTCGACCCTCGACGGCCGCCGCGTCCTGGTCCTGCTCGACAACGCCCGCGACGCCTCGCAGATCCGCCCGCTGCTCCCCGGCACGACGGGCTGCGCGGCCCTCGTGACGAGCCGGGCGCGGATGCTGGGCCTGGCCGGGGCGCACCTCGTCGACCTCGACGTGATGTCCCCCGAGGAGGCGCTGCGGCTCTTCACCAGGATCGTGGGCGCCGAGCGGGTCGCCTCCGAGCGCGAGGCGGCGCTCGACGTCGTCGGCGCGTGCGGCTTCCTCCCCCTGGCCATCCGCATCGCGGCCTCCCGCCTGGCGTCCCGCCGCACGTGGACGGTCTCCGTCCTGGCCGCGAAGCTGGCGGACGAACGCCGCCGCCTCGACGAACTCCAGGCCGGCGACCTGGCGGTGAAGGCCACCTTCGAGCTCGGCTACGGCCAGCTGGAACCCCAGCAGGCCCGCGCGTTCCGCCTCCTGGGCCTGGCCGACGGCCCCGACATCTCCCTGGCGGCGGCAGCGGCCGTACTGGACCAGCCCCTCCACGAGACGGAGGACCTCCTGGAGTCCCTCGTCGACACGTCCCTCCTCGAATCCGCCGCCCCCGGCCGCTACCGGTACCACGACCTGGTCCGCCTCTACGCGCGTGCGTGCGCGGAGCGCGACGAACAGCCCCCGGTGGAACGGGAGCGCGCCCTGTCCCGCCTCCTCGACTTCTACCTGGCCACGGCGGCAGCGGTCTACGCCCTGGAACGCCCGGGCGACCGCCTGGTGGACCACCTGGAGCCGACCGGCCGCGCGGGCCTGCGCTTCGACGAACGCGCCAAGGCGCTCGACTGGCTCCACACCGAGGCCGAATGCATCCTGGCCTGCGCGCAGCAGTCCACCGACGCCGCGTCCGTCCAGCGCGCCGTGGACCTCCTCCTCGCCGCCAAGGACCTCTCCGAGTCCGGCGCGAACTTCCGGCGGTACGAGAACACGACGCACACACTGCTCGACGCGGCCCGGCGCACGGGGAACCTCCGGGCGGAGGGCCGGGCCCGTACCGCGCTCACGCACGTGTTCCACATCGCGGGCCGCTTCGACCAGGCGGAGGCCGAGGCCGAGGCGGCCATGGCCCTGGCGCAGGGAGACCCCATCCCGGGCGGCTACGCGCCCAACATCAGGGGCTTCATCGCCATCTACCAGAAGCGCTACAGCGAGGCGGAGAAGTACCTCGCGCTCGCCATAGACAACTTCCGCGCCGACGGGAACCGCCCGAGCGAGGCCAGCGCGCTGTGCAACCTCTCCCGCGCGCACCTGGCCATGGGCCGCACCACCAGCGCGGTGGAACTGGCCAAGCAGGGCGTCGACATCTACGACCGGCAGGGCCTCACGCTGCGTCTTGCGAACGGCCGTTACGCCCTCGGGATGGCCCTCACCCAGGCCGGCCAGTTCGGCGAGGCGCTCGACCAGCTCACGCACGCCCTCGGCATCTTCCACGAGAACCGGCAGCCCCTGTGGGAAGGCGTGACCCACTTCAGGCTCGCCGAGGTGCACCTCGCCGCACACCGCCCGACCCTTGCGGCAGCGCACGCCGAGCAGGCCATCGCGCTGCGCGGCATCGGCGGCGAATGGCGCCGGGGCACGGTCCTGACCGTACTCGGCAAGGCGCTCGACCACCTGGGCCAGGTGGACCGCAGCAGGGCTTGCTGGGGAGAGGCCCTGACGATCTTCGAAGATCTCAACTCCCCGGAAACAGCCGAGGTCCGAGCCTTGCTGTCTTCGGTGAGGGCGGCGTAGGGGGTGGGGGGTGCGGGCCGTGACCGGTTGGGGACGTGGGCCGTGTCCGGTTGGGGCGAGCTGGGCGTCGGACGGTGAGCGGTGCGGGGTCGGCCGGCGGTGAGCACTGTGGGATCGAACTGTGGGATCGGTCGGCGGTGATCAATGTGGGGGGTGAGGACGCCCTCACCAAGGCGTTCATCGTTCGTTTATCCCTCTCCGCCACTGTCATACCTATCGATCCGTCGCGTCGGGGGGCAGACGGATCGGCGCAGGACCGGCCAACTAAGTTGTACGGTCCCAGCCCGTCCGGCAACCCTCGGGGGAGTTGCCGGGCGGGCTTACTTGACCGTTTCGCCGACACACCTTGGAGCGACGATGAGCGACATCAAGCAGCCGACGGGCAGCCCCAAGCCACTGGACGACCACATGTCCGGCGCGGAAGGGGACATCGCGAAACCGCTGAAGCCGCTGGACGACCACATGTCCGGTGCGGAGGGAGACGTCCTGAAGCCGCTGGACGACCACATGTCGAGCGAGCCGGTCACCTGATACCGCATTCCACGGGGAACGAAGGCCGCGGTGGCCCGGAGGGGAAGCCACCGCGGCCTTCGTCGTGGGAGGGGGCGGGGGGAGCCCACGGGGGAACTCCGGTAAGTGGCCGTTCACCGTTGCCGGACCCCAACCCACACACCCGCAAGCCACCAAGCCGACTCGCACCACGATCCCCGCTCCCGTGCAGGGCGTTTCTCTTTGGGCCGGCCCACCGACACTCAAGCGCCAGGGACGGCCCCAAACCCCCCAGAAGCAACCAGTGGTTCCCCCGACCCCGCCCGCCTACTCCCGCCCCCGCAGCTCCCTCTTCACAACCTTGCCGCTGGCGTTGCGGGGGAGGTCCGGGACGAACTCGACCTGGCGCGGGACCTTGTAGTTCGCCATTTCCCGGCGCGCCCACGCGATCAGGTCGTCGGCCGTGAGCGTGGACGCCGGGCGGCGGACGGCGTACGCCTTGCCCACCTCGCCCAGCCGCGCGTCCGGGATGCCGACCACCGCGACGTCCGCCACGTCCGGGTGCAGGCCGAGCAGTTGCTCGATCTCGGCCGGGTAGGCGTTGAAGCCGCCGACGATGAACATGTCCTTGATCCGGTCGGTGATGCGCAGGTTGCCGGCCTCGTCGAGTACGCCCACGTCCCCCGTACGCAGCCACCCGTCCGCCGTGATCGCGGCAGCCGTCCCGGCCGGATCCTCGAAGTAGCCGCGCATGACGTTGAAGCCCCGCACCAGGACTTCCCCCGGAGTGCCAGGTTCCGCCCGTACGCGGACCTCCGTCCCCGGGATCGCCCGGCCCGAGGTCGACGCGATCACCTCCGGCGGGTCCCCGCGCCGGCACATCGTGACGATGCCGGACGCCTCGGAGAGGCCGTACGCCGTGAGGACCGTGGAGATGTGCAGCTCCGAGCGCAGGCGCTCGACCAGCCGCAGCGGCACCACCGCCGCGCCCGTCACCACCAGGCGCAGAGCCGACAGGTCGTGGGTGTCCCTCGACGGGTGGTCCAGGAGTGACTGGTGGAGTGTGGGCGGGCCGGGGAGGACCGAGATGCGTTCGGCGGCGATGTTCGCCAGGACCGTGTCCACGCTGAAGACCGGCTGGGGAACCATCGTGGCGCCGCGCATCAGACAGGCGATGATGCCGGCCTTGTAGCCGAAGGTGTGGAAGAAGGGGTTCACGATCAGATAGCGGTCGCCCTCGCGCAGACCGGCCAGTTCGGACCAGATGGCATAGCCGCGCAGCGTCTGCTCGTGGGTGATCACCGCGCCCTTCGGGCGGCCGGTGGTGCCCGACGTGTAGATGATGTCGGACGGGTCGCTCCCCGCGACCGACGCGGCCCGCGCGCGCACCTCCGCCGCCGACACCCCCTCGCCGGACGCCAGGAAGTCCTTCCAGGTGCGGTATTCCTCGGGCGCCCCGTCCGCCAGGACGACCACGTGTTCCAGGTGCGGCAGCTCCACGTCGGCCCGGCGCAGGGAGGCGACGTACGACGTGCCGAGGAACGTGCCCGTGATGAAGAGCATCTTGGCGCGGCTGCGGGACAGTACGTACGCCGCCTCCGTCCCCTTGAAGCGGGTGTTCAGGGGCACCAGCACCGCGCCCGCCGTCACCGCGCCGAGAGCGGACACGATCCAGTCGAGCGTGTTGGGCGCCCAGATCGCCACCCGGTCGCCGGGCGCGATGCCGGAGGCCATGCAGGCCGCCGCCGCCCGCTCGACGCGCTCGCCCAGTTCGGCGTACGAGACGCGGGTGCGGCCCTCGACCACGGCCTCCCGCTCGCCGTACCGCTCGGCCGCACCGCGCACCAGCTCCGGGACGGTGCCCCACTCGGCGTCCGGCCCGGCGCGCCTCTCGGGGGCCCGCCCGTCCCCGCCGTCCGCTGCGTCGCTCATGGAAAGCCCTCCCACACTGCTAGCTGACTAACCGTCAGATTAGCTGTAGCCTGGCGCGCTGTCAGCAGTCATGACCATCGCGGAGGTGCCCCGACGTGGCGACGCTCAAGGATGCGACAGCGATAGTCGGTACGGGACAGACCCCCTTCGCCAAGCGGCTCCCCGAGTCCGAGAAGACCCTCGCCTGCCGGGCCGTTCTCGCCGCCCTCGACGACGCGGGCATCGCCCCGTCCGAGGTCGACGCGCTCGCCTCGTACACCATGGAGGAGACCGACGAGGTGGAGGTGGCGAAGGCCATCGGCGCGGGAGACCTCACCTTCTTCTCCAAGGTCGGTTTCGGGGGCGGCGGATCCTGCGCCACCGTCGCCCACCTCGCCGCCGCCGTCGCCACCGGTCAGGCGAGCGTCGGCGTCGCATGGCGGTCGCGCAAGCGCGGTTCCGGGCCGAGACCCTGGAAGAACACCGCCGTGCAGCTCCCCACCCCCGCGCAGTGGACCCGTCCCTTCGGCCTCCTGCGCCCGGCCGACGAGATCGGCATGCTGGCCCGCCGGTACATGCACGAGTACGGCGCCACCCGCGACCACCTCTTCAATGTCGCCCTCGCCTGCCGCAACCGGGCCAACCAGAACCCGGCCGCGATGATGTACGAGCGGCCCCTGACCCGCGACATGTACATGAACTCGCGCTGGATCAGCGACCCGCTGTGTCTCTTCGACAACTGCCTGGAGACGGACGGGGCGCTGGCCTGCGTCGTCGTCTCGGCTGAGCGGGCCCGCGACTGCCGACAGAGGCCCGTGTACGTCCACTCCGTCGCCCAGGGCCTGCCCGCCCAGCACCACGGCATGGTCAACTACTGGAACGACGACCCCCTCACCGGCCCCGCCTGGACCGCCGCCCGACAACTCTGGAAGCAGGCGGACTTCGGGCCGGACGACGTCGACGTCGCGCAGATCTACGACGCCTTCACGCCGCTCATCCCCCTCTCCCTGGAGGGTTACGGCTTCTGCGGCCGGGGCGAGGGCGCGGCGTTCACCGAGGGCGGCGCCCTGGAGAGCGGCGGACGGCTGCCGATCAACACCGGTGGCGGCGGGCTCAGCGAGGCGTACGTCCACGGCTTCAACCTGATCACCGAGGGCGTCAAGCAACTGCGCGGCACCAGCACCGCCCAGGTGCCAGGGGCCTCGACCTGCCTGGTGACGGCGGGCGAGGGCGTGCCTACATCTGCTCTGCTGCTGAGGAGTTGAGAAGGACATGACCGACAGGGAGAGTGCAAGCCGGCGAGAGAGCGGCACGAGTCGGGCGAGGGAGCGGGGCACAGAGAGCGGGAGGAGTGCGGAGAGTGCGAGCGCCTCCGGGTCGGGTACGGAAGGGAGTAGTGCCGGGGGGCTGCTCACTCCCGTCGTCGACGACGACGGCGCGCCCTTCTGGGAGTACGCCGTCCGAGGCGAACTCCGCGTCCAGGCGTGCGCCGCACCCGACTGCGGCGAGCTGCGCTTCCCGCCCCGGCCCTGCTGCCCGCACTGCCAGTCCTTCGACAGCGAGTGGCGGCGGATGAGCGGCAAGGGGCGGATCTGGTCGTACGTCGTGCCCCACCCGCCACTCCTGCCCGCCTACGCCGCGCAGGCCCCGTACAACGCGGTCGTCGTGGAGCTGGCCGACGCCCCGCACATACGGCTCGTGGGGAACGTCGTCGCCCGGCCCGGCGCCCCGCTCGACTCCGTCGATCCGACGCGGCTGCGCATCGGCGCGAAGGTGCAGGTCGCGTTCACCGAGGACTCGGCCGGGCGCCCGGTGCCACGGTGGCTGCTGGAGCGCCCGTGACCGGCGGGGAGAGGAGTGGTGGAACTGGGAGTGGGAGCGGTACGGGTGGGACCGGTAGGGGTGGGAGTGGTGGGCTGCGGGTGGAGCGGGGGGAGGGGAGCGGTGTCGCCGTCGTCACGCTGGACCGGCCGGAGCGGCACAACGCCATTGACCTCGGGGTTGCGGCCGAACTCGCCGCCGTCTGGCGTGGGTTCCGGTTCGACGACGGCGTGCGGGCCGTCGTGCTCACCGGCGCGGGCGGCAGGGCCTTCTGCAGCGGGATCGACCGGGGGGTGGACGTGCCCCAGCCACCGTCGCCGTACTCGCTCGACGATCCGCTGCTGACCGTCGGCCCGAAGGCCAACGACCTGTGGAAGCCCGTGATCGCGGCGGTACGGGGGATGGCCTGCGGTGGGGCGTTCTACCTGCTGGGGGAGGCCGAGTTCGTGGTCGCCGCCGAGGACTCGACCTTCTTCGACCCGCACACGACGTACGGGATGGTCAGTGCGTACGAGACCATCCACATGACCCGGCGCATGCCGTTCGGGGAGGTCGCGCGGATGGCGCTGATGGGGACGGCGGAACGGATGTCCGCGCGGCGCGCGTACGAGACGGGGCTGGTGTCGGAGGTCGTTCCGAACGGCGAGGAAGTGGCGGCGGCCGTGCGCGCGGCCGAGGTGATCGCGTCGTATCCGACGGAGGCCGTGCAGGGCACGGTGCGGGCGGTGTGGGCGGCGACGGAGGGGGCGCGCGGCCAGGCCATGGCGCAGGCGCCGCACCTGGTGGCGCTCGGCAACCTGCCGCCGGACCGGCAGGCGGAACTCTTCACCGCCCGCCGGCCCGGCTTCCGTACGCGATAGGCGTGCCGGGTCAGGCGGACATGCGCCGCACGTTGCTGAGCGTGCACTTGCCGCCGGACGTCTCGCCCGGCTTTGCGATGTACGGGGTGGCGACGTCCTGCCGCTCGGTGCGGCCCGCGAGCACCATGTACATGCTGGGATGACGCGTCGCGATGGTCGCACCGCTCGGGTCGCTGAACTCGATCGTGAAGGTGTACGTGTAGTTCTCGGTCGAGCTGGTGTTGGTGGCGCTGACGGCCGCGACGATGCCCCGCGAGGGGTCGTACCGGCAGGAGTCGATCCGTACGTCCGTGATGTTCGTGTCGCCGCGGGTGCCGGACGTCGAGCCCGTGGTGGTGGACGAGCCGGTGGTGTACCCACTGCTCGTGCTGCTGCTACTGCTACTGCTGCTGCTCGAGCTGCCGCTGGTGGTGTAGCCGCTGGTGCTGCCGCTGGTCGTGGTGTCACCGCTGGTGTAGCCGCCGCTGCTCGACGTGTAGCCGTCGTCGTAGCTCGAACCGCCGCTGGTGCTGCTACTACTGCTCGAACTGCCGAAGCTGCTGCCACCGCTGCTGCCGCTGCTGTCGTCGCAGCTGCCTCCGCGGCCACGTGCTCCGGTCAGGGCGAGGACCGCGATGCCGAAGACGGCGATAGCGCGGACATGGCGAAGCTTCACGCTTCAACCCCCGTTGAAATCGTTGAATGTGCGCTCTCGATTGACGAGCGCACGTCACCCTAGTGGGGCGCCCGACACGCCCGCAAACGCGTGTTCCCGGGCACCCGGCGCCATCACAGCGGCCCCCTCCGCAACTGGCAGCTGCCGCGTCACGGGCGTAGCGTCGTTACAGAGAGCCACCTCAAGGAGGCTTGCGATGGTCCGCAACGTCCTAGGCTGGATCCTCGCTCTCGTCGGAGCGACGGCCGCCGTACTGAGCCCCTTCCATACCTGGTACGACGGTCGTCTCGGGCGCGACTACCGCGTCGGCGATCTGTTCGGCGGCATCACGGACAGCGGGGCCCCCATCGCGGTGTCGCTTTTCCTGCCGTTCGCTTTCGCCGCCCTGCTGACCCTGATCGGACTCCTGCTCCGGTCACGGGTGACGGTCGCCGTCGCGGGTGTCGTCGTGCTCGCCTTCACCGTGCTGTGGATGGTCCGCGTGGGCCAGGCGCGGGAGGGCCTCACGGTAGATGCCGAAGGTTCCGGACTCGACGTGGGCGTCGGGCTGGCGCTCGGCGGCGGCGTACTGCTGCTGCTGGCCGCCGCCGTGATGTCCGGCCGCGGGCACCGCCGCCGGCGCGTGGACGGCGAACACGGCGACCACGGCAGACACGGCCAACACCGGCGGCACGAACCCGAGCCGGAACCCGAGCCCGATTACGGCTACGACGACGACCGCGGACGCGGTTACGGGCACGGGCACGAACCCCGGGACTTCCCGAGTTCGGGCCCCGGTGGGCGGGACGGGCCGGACGACCGGCCGCCACCGCCGCCGGACTCCCGCTACCGCTGAGCCCCCGGTCCGCCGGTCCGCCGGACCCCCGGACCCCCGGACCGCACGTGAACGGCCGGCGGGTCGGCGGGTCACCGCCGTCCGGCCGCCGGCCCCGTCACGCCCGCGTTCCCGATGCCCTGCCGGTCGCCGTGCCCTTGACCGCGTCCAGGGCGTAGACGCAGCGGTCCTTGCTGCACGCGTAGACCACGCCGCCCTGGGCCACCGGTGAACCGGTGATCTCGCCACCCGTGGCCAGCTTCCAGCGCAGCTGGCCGCCGCTCGCGTCCAGCGTGTAGAGGCAGTGGTCCGCCGACCCGAAGTGCACCCGGCCGTCCGAGACCACGGGCGCGCCCACGACCTCGCCGCCCGCCGCGAAGCGCCACTTCGGGGTACCGGTCACCGCGTCCAGCGTGTAGAGCGCGCTGCCGCTGCCGACGTGGACGTTGCCCGCGACGACGAGCACCGGTTCGATGGACTGGCGGGACTCGGTGGCGATGCGCCAGCGGTCCTTGCCGGTGGCGGCGTCCAGGGCGTACACCGTGCCGAGGTAGTCGGCCAGGTAGACGCCGCCGCCCGCGACGGCCGGGCCCGGCGCGAAGGCGGGCGCGCTCAGGAAGACCGCGGGGGCCTCGAAATGCCACCGCACCCGGCCGCCGGCGGCGTCGACGGCGAGGACGCGCGTGCCGGCGGCGACGTACACGCAGCCGTCCGGCGCCGAGGTCAGCCGCAGCGGTACGCCGCCGCAGGACGCCGCGTCACCGATCGGGTACGACCAGCGCTCCATGCCGGTACGGGCGTCCAGGGCCCGCAGCCGGGCGTCCTGCCACACGTACACCGTGTCCTCGTGTACGGCGGGACCGGCCTCCGGGGTCTCGAAGTCGCTCTGCGCCCCGGTGAGTTCCCACAGCTTCTGGCCGTTGGACGCCTCCCACGCCTGGACGCCGCCGCCGCGCGTACCGGTCACCACCGTGCCGCGGTCGGCCTTGAGGGAGTACACCCACGCGTCGGTCTGGAGCCGCCACCGCTCCTGGCCGTCGGAGGCGTCCAGGGCGTACAGCGTGGGGCCGTCGGACGCGTGGATACGGCCGCCGGCGACCGCCATGGCCCAGGCGACGTCCCGCGTCTTGAACTGGCGCCGGCCGCTGGCCACGTCCAGGGCGTGCACCTCGAAGGACGTGACGTAGACGAGATCGCCGGCGACGGCGGGCGTGCCCCACACGTCGTTGGACATGCGGAACCGCCACGGCCGCCATCCCCCGGAGGGCCCCGCGGAGTCCGCCGACTGTGCGGGCGGCGGAACGGCAGGGGGCGGCGGGGCGGTCACGGGCGGGGCCGCGGCGGCTTCCGGCCCGTTCCCGGCGGCGGTCACGCCGGCCGGAGGCCTGATCCATCCCGTGGCCTGCTCGCCCGGTACGGCGACCGCGGCGGTACGGCCGTCGGCCACCCGGGGGCCCGGCCCGATCGGGACCTTGGAGCCGGCCAGCCGCAGGGCGCCCTGCTGCGGGGGGTGCGGGGCCCGGCCCGCCTGCCCGCCCTGTCCGTCCGCGTACGCCGCCGCGGGCGACGGGGCCGCAGGCTCCGACCGGGACGCCACCGGGGAGAACGGCGGCGGTCCCGGCGGTCTCGGCGGTGAGGCGTGGACCCGGGACGGCGGCATGCTGGGGCCGCTGGGCAGCGCGGGGCGGCCGCCCCGGCGCTCTTCGATCATCGCGGTGGCCCGGGCGGGCAGCCACGCGGACGCCGTGCCGCTGTCGTCCTCGCCGGAGGCGAAGAGGTGCGGCGAGAGCTGCGCCTGGAGGTCGGCCGGGCTGGGCCGCCGTACCGCGTCCATCTGCATGCACGACTCGATCAGCGGACGCAGCTCGTCGGGCAGCCCCTCGGTGTCGGGGCCCTCCCGCAGCAGCATGAAGACCGTCTCGACCGGGTTCGCGCCGTGGAAGGGCGCGTGCCCGGTGGCCGCGAAGACGAGCGTGGAGCCCAGCGAGAAGATGTCGCTGGCGCCCGTCACGCTGCGCGAGTCGCGCGCCTGCTCGGGCGACATGTAGGCGGGCGTGCCGACGGCGACGTTGGTCATGGTCAGCCGGGTGTTGGAGACGCCCGAGGCGATGCCGAAGTCGATGACGCGCGGTCCGTCCTCCACCACCAGGACGTTCGACGGCTTGAGGTCGCGGTGGACCAGGCCCGCCCCGTGGATGGACTGGAGCGCCTCGGCGATGCCCGCCGCCAGCCAGCGCACCGCCTGGGCGGGCATCGGCCCGCACTCATTCACTATTTCCTCGAGGGAGGGCGCGGGTACGTACGCCGTGGCCAGCCACGGCACCGCCGCCCGCGGATCGGCGTCCACCACGGCGGCGGTGTAGAACCCGCTGACCGCCCGGGCGGCCTCCACCTCGCGCGTGAAGCGGACGCGGAACAGCTGGTCCTCGGCGAGTTCGGTCCGTACCGTCTTGATCGCCACGCGCCGGCCCGACGCCGACCGCGCGAGGTAGACCAGCCCCATGCCGCCGGCTCCGAGCCGTGCCAGCACCTCGAACGGGCCGATACGCCGCGGGTCGTGCTGCGTCAGCTGCTCCATAACTTGCCTGCCACCTCCCCGTACGAGGCCGCGAAACACAGCCCCGTGAAGCGTCTCACCACTGGGCACCACCCAGCGGTGCGCACCCTGATTCTTCCTGTCTGAGGCGATGGTGGCGAACCCGGGGGCGGACCGGGGTGTCTCACCCGGATTCGGACAGGTCACGCTGGAGCAAAATGTCGGCGATGAGCGGTTACGTTGCGTTTTCTCGGGGGTCGTCGGGGGTGGAGGGCGTGCCGTCCTCGCTGGTTTCGGCCAGGGGGGCGGGTTCGGACCCGTCGCCGGACTCGGCCGCTTCGGGCGGCTCGGACACCTTGGCGGACGGCGACGCCTTGGCGGGCCCGGACGGCTCGGGAGGCTCAGGAGCCCCGGCAGGCTCGGGCGCGTCGGGCGTGTCGGCCGGGAGGGAGGCGTGCGCCGCGTCCGCCGCCGCCGGGGGCTCCGCCGGTTCGGCCAGTACGGCGAACGTGGCGCCCTGGTCGTCGGTGAGCACCGCGATCCGGCCGTACGGCGTGTCGAAGGGCTCCGCCTGGACTCGGCCGCCGAGGTCGACCGCCTTCGCCGCCGCGCCGTCGCAGTCGTCGACGACGAAGTAGACGAGGAAGTGGTCGGGCATCTCGGCCGGGAACGCGGTGCCCATGACGCTGCGGCCCCCGATGGCCGTACCGGGGCCCGCATCGGCGCCCGCCGGGGACCACGTCCGGAAGTCCTCCCCGGCTTCGTCCAGGTCGAAGCCCTGGAAGCCGAAGACCGTCTCGTAGAAGGGGTCGGTACGGGTCTTGTCGCGCGCGTAGACCTCGGTCCAGCAGAAGGAGCCCGGCCGGTCCCGCACCTCGAAGCCCGCGTGGCTGCCCGCCTGCCACAGCCCGAACACCGCGCCGCCGGGGTCGGCCGCCGCGGCCGTGATGCCGAGCGGGGGCACGGGCAGCGGTTCCGTCACCATCTGGCCGCCCGCTTCCCTGATCCTGCGGGCGAGCGCCACCACGTCGTCGGCGGCGAAGTAGACGCCCCAGGCGGTCGGCATGCGGCCGTCGCGCTTGGGCGCGAGGGCGGCGGCCTTCCTGCCGCCGCTCAGGGCGTTGACGAACGCCGTCTGCCCCGATCGGCCCGGCCATCCCGTCCGCGCCCGGTCCTCGATGCCGGGGTCCTCGAAGGTCCAGCCGAACAGACCCCCGTAGAACCGCTTGCCCGCTTCGACGTCGTCCAGCGTCACATCGACCCAGCAGGGCATGCCTTCCGCGTATACGGCCATGGCCCGGATCCTTCCGTCGCACAGGGCGGGACGACGTGTGGTGCCCGTCACCCTCAAGCTAACGGGCCGGGGCGGACCACGCAGGGGCAGAAATCGAACATGCGATCGCATGTCGGGGCATTACGCCAAGGCGGGACCGGGTTGTCCACCAAAGTTGTCCACAGGCTGTTGATAAGACTATTCGGGTAGGGCCCGGTCCGCAGGGGACGGAGCGGGACAAGGCGGGACGGCGGCGCGGTCGCGGGCGGGCCCGGCGGCTGGCCGGTTCCCCATTTGCAGTCGGCCGAATCGCGCTCCGATCACCCCTCGGTAAGCTGACGGCATGACAGGACAAGTACGCACCGTCGACGGCCGCGTGGCCGGACGACGCGGTCAGGCGACGCGGCAGAAGCTGCTCGACTGCCTCAGCGAGATGCTCAGCTCCTCGCCCTACCGCGACGTCAAAGTCATCGATGTGGCCCGGAAGGCGGGCACTTCACCCGCGACGTTCTACCAGTACTTCCCTGATGTGGAGGGCGCCGTCCTCGAGATCGCGGAAGAAATGGCCAAGGAGGGCGCGGGGTTGACGGAACTCGTCTCCGGCCGCTCCTGGGTCGGCAAGGCGGGCTGGGCGACCTCCGAAGAACTTGTCGAGGGCTTCCTCGACTTCTGGCGCAAAAACGACGCCATCCTCCGGGTCGTCGACCTCGGCGCGGCGGAGGGCGACAAACGGTTCTACAAGATCCGCATGAAGATCCTGAACTCGGTCACCAACTCCCTCACGGACACGGTGAAGGAGCTCCAGGCCAAGGGCAAGGTCGACAAGGACGTCAGCCCCGCCGCGATGGCCGGCTCGCTCGTCGCGATGCTCGCGGCGGTCGCCTCGCACCAGAAGGGCTTCCAGACCTGGGGCGTGAAGCAGAACGAACTGCGGCCCAACCTCGCCCTGTTGGTGCACCTCGGCATCACGGGCAAGAAGCCGACGAAGTAGCCGGCGCCTCCCCCGCCCGTCCACGCCAGTCCTGTCTACGCAGCGGCGGCACCCTCAGCGGTCCGCCGCTGCGGCATTTCAGGGGCCCGCCCGCTCCTCCAGCCGGAAGAGCCGGATCTCCCGCTCCACCCTCGCCTGGTACGTCGCGTACGGCGGCCAGAACTCCAGCACCGCCTGCCACACCGCTTCCCGCTCCGGCCCCTCCAGCAGCCGCGCCCTGACCTCGACGTCCCTGCCGCGCCAGCTGATGCGCGCGTCCGGGTGCCTCATGAGGTTGGCGGTCCAGGCGGGATGCCCCGGCCGCCCGAAATTGCTCCCGACGAGGATCCACCCGCCGCCCGGCTCCTGCGGCATGCACGCCAGCGGCGTCGTGCGGAGCACGCCGCTCCTGGCGCCCTTCGCCGTGAGGATCACGCCCGGCAGCATCCGGGCGCTGGGCAGCACCTTGCCCCGGGTCAGCCGGTGGACCGCGCGGTCCAGGGCGGGCACGAAGCGCGGGGCGATCCTGGCGAACGCGCGGGTCGACGACAGCTTCTGCACGAGGCGCGCTCCGGGCGGCATCAGTACGCCACCTCCCGCTCCACCGCGGGGCCGGCGGCCGCTTCCTCCCGCGCACCGCCGAACAGGCCCGCCGTCCGCGCCGCGCGGTCGCGCAGGCGGTGCACCGGGCCGAACAGCAGCTCGTCCGACGCCGCCCGCTTGAAGTACAGGTGCGCCTCGTGCTCCCAGGTGAACCCGAGCCCGCCGTGCAGCTGGACGGCCTCCGCCGTGCTCGCGCGCAGCGCTTCGACGGCCTGCGCGAGGGCGAGGCCGCCGGTGGACGGGTCCCAGGCCGCGTAGTACGCCGCCGAGCGCGCCGCCTGCACCTGTACGTAGAGGTCGGCCAGCCGGTGCTTGACCGCCTGGAAGGAGCCGATCGCCCGGCCGAACTGCTCGCGGTTCTTCACGTGGTCGACGGTTCGCTCCAGCGCGTACGAGGCGGCCCCGACCGCCTCGGCGGCGAGCACGACGGCGGCGGTGCGCCCGGTGGCCGCGAGCGCGCCGGCCACGTCGGCGGCGGCGTCACCGCCCAGCAGCCGGGCCTCGACCTGCCGCAGTTGCACCCGCGCCTGGGTCCGGGTCTCGTCCAGGGCGGTCTGGCGCACGCGGACCAGCCCCGGCGCGCCGGCCCGTACGAGGAACAGCAGCGTCCGGCCGCGCGCGAAGCCCCCGGTGTGCGCGGCGACGAGGAGCAGGCCGGCACTGTGCCCGTCGAGCACCTGCGCCGCCTCCCCGTACAGGGTCCACGTGCCGTCCCGCTCCCCCGCGCCCGTACGCCGGGCCTGTACGCCGCCGGACCGGCCGCCGCCCGCCCACTCGCCGCAGGTGTTGTCGCCGGTGAGGGCGAGCGCGGCGGAGAGGCCGCCGCCGGGGACGGCGAGGGCGGCGGTGAGCGTGCCGTCGGCCAATGGCGGGAGCAGGGCGGCGCGCTGGGCGTCCGTGCCGAGGGCGGCGATCAGCGGGGCGGCGAGCACGGTGGTGGCGAGCAGCGGCGAGGGCAGCAGGGCGCGGCCCGTCTCCTCGCAGGCGAGCGCGAGCTCGACCGTCCCGCAGCCGACGCCGCCGTACGCGGCGGGGAGGGCGAGGCCGGGCAGTCCGATCTGCTCGGCGAGCTGCCGCCAGAGGCCGGCGTCGTAACCGGCGGCGGTCCGTACGGCCGACTTCACCTCGTCGGGGCCACTCCGCTTGGTCAGCAGCTCGCGCAGCGTGCGCCGGATCTCGTCCTGCTCCACGGTGAAAGCGGCGTCCATGGGACTCCCTCCCTGACTGACGGGCCGTCATGTTAGGGGCGGGGGCGCGAGATGCACAGGGGTACGGGCCGGCGGCCCCCGCACGCCACAGCCGGTGCGACTCCTTCAATCTGATGTACCGTCAGATGCATGCCCCCTCTCCGCCACCCCCGCAAGGCAGCCGTCGTCGGCGCAGCCCTTTCCGACTGCGGACGCGTCGACGAGGTCACCCCCTATGCCCTCCACGCCCAGGCCGCCCGGCGGGCCCTCGCCGATTCGGGCCTCGACCGCGACCTGATCGACGGCTTCGCGTCGGCGGGCCTCGGCACGCTCGCCCCGGTCGAGGTCGCCGAATACCTCGGGCTCCGTCCCACCTGGGTCGACTCGACCGGTGTGGGCGGCTCCACCTGGGAAGTCATGGCCGCGCACGCCGCCGACGCGATAGCGGCCGGCCACGCCAACGCCGTACTGCTGGTGTACGGCTCGACCGCCCGCGCCGACATCAGGGCGCGGCGCCGCACCTCGAACCTCTCGTTCGGCGGGCGCGGCCCCCTCCAGTTCGAGGTCCCGTACGGGCACACCCTCGTGGCGAAGTACGCGATGGCCGCCCGCCGCCACATGCACGAGTACGGCACGACCCTGGAGCAGCTCGCCGAGGTCGCCGTCCAGGCCCGGGCGAACGCGGCGACGAACCCCGACGCGATGTTCCGCGACCCGGTGACGGTGGACGACGTACTGTCCGGCCCGCTGATCGCCGATCCCTTCACCAAGCTGCACTGCTGCGTCCGCAGCGACGGCGGCTGCGCGGTGCTCATGGTCGCGGAGGAGTACGTGCCGGATGCGGCGAAGGCCCCGGTCTGGGTGCTGGGCGCCGGGACCGCCGTGTCGCACACCGCCATGTCGGAGTGGGAGGACTTCACGGTCTCCCCGGCCGCCGTCTCGGGACGCCTGGCCTTCGAGCGGGCGGGCGTGCGCCCCGCCGACATCGACCTCGCGGAGATCTACGACGCCTTCACCTACATGACGCTGGTGACCCTGGAGGATCTCGGGTTCTGCGGGAAGGGGGAGGGCGGGGCCTTCGTGGAGAAGGGCCGGCTGCTGCGCGACGGGGGGCTGCCGGTGAACACCGACGGCGGCGGCCTGTCCGCCTGCCACCCCGGCATGCGGGGCCTGTTCCTCCTGGTGGAAGCGGTACGGCAACTCCGCGGCGAGGCGGGCGACGGCCAGGTCCACCGGGCGGACGGCAGCCTGCCGGAACTGGCGGTGGCCTCGGGCACGGGCGGCTGGTTCTGCTCGTCGGGCACGCTGGTGCTGGGACGCGCGTAGGGGCGGGACCCGGGAACCCGTCGGGCGTCGGTCCCGCGAGCCGGCCGATGGTGTGAGATGGCCGGATGACCTTCCACGATCTGCTCCGCTCCCAGCGCGTCTGGGACACGGAACTGCCCGCCTTCGATCCCGCGACCGCCCCGCCCGGGCCGCTCGCCCTCTTCCACCAGTGGTTCGCCGAGGCCGTCGCCGCCGGGCAGCCCGAACCGCACACCATGAGCCTGGCGACCGTCGACCCGCAGGGGTGGCCCGACGTACGGACGCTGATGCTGCACGACGCCGACGAGCGGGGCTGGCACTTCGCGTCCCACGCCACCAGTGCCAAGGGCCGCCAGCTCGCCGCCGACCCGCGAGCGGCGCTCGGTCTCTACTGGCCGGCCCAGGGCCGGCAGATCCGGGTACGGGGGCAGGTCTCCAGCGGAACGCCCCAGGAGGCCGCCGCCGACCTGCACGCACGCTCGACGGGGGCGCTGGCGTCGGCGCTGGTCGGGCGGCAGAGCGAGGTGCTGAGCTCGCGGGAGGAACTAGCGCGGGCGAGCGAGGCGGCCTGGGCACGGGCAGAGGCCGAACCGGACGCCGAATCGGCGACCTGGACGGTGTACATGCTCGAACCGCGCGAGGTCGAGTTCTTCCAGGGCGACGAACGGCGCCGGCACGTACGGCTGCGCTATCGCCGCGAGGGGGACGCGTGGGTGCGGGAGCTGCTCTGGCCGTGACCGGCCTCAGCCAGCCGCCTTCGCGCACGACTGCACGAAGACGCCCCACGCGTCGGGCCCCACCGCGAAGGTGGGGCCGTCGGTGAGCTTGGAGTCGCGGACGTGGACGGCGTCGGGGCAGGCGGCGATTTCGACGCAACTCTCGTTCTCGTTGCCGCTGTAGCTGCTCTTGAACCAGGCCAGTGCGGGGCTCATAGCTGCGCCGCCATCCTCTCGATCAGTTCAACGGACTCCCACGGCGTGAGGGCCTGTGCACGTAACGCCCCGAAGCGGTCGATGAGCTGATTCACCTGTTCGGGCTTGGAGAACAACGTACCGACGAAGTGCCCCTCGGCGTAGGCCAGGTGCTTGCCCTCGCTGCTGCTCAGCAACTGAAGGGACCCCATTACGGAGGCGTGCGTGAATCGCTGGGTCGGCATCACTTGCAGCGTGACGTGGTTCCTCGTACGCAGGCACTCCAGCACATGCAGGAGCTGTTCCTTGAGTACCGCCTCGCCACCGATGGGCCGCCGGAACACCGACTCCTCGACCACGTAGCTCACAGCCAGCCCGGGTTTGCGGTCAAGCACCGTCTGCTGTTCCAGCCGAGTCTCCACATACTGCTCGGCCACCTCCGGTTCGTAGGCCGGTACCCGTGCCGCGTAGAGGGCCCGCGCATAGGCCGGTGTCTGCAACTTGCCGGGCACGACCATGCTCTCGTAGGCGCTGTAGCTCGTCGCCTCGCTGATGGTGCGGACCCAGTTGAAGAACTTCGGCGAATACTTCTCCTCCTCCATCAGCTCCACGCACGACCTGAGCACCCCCTGCGCGCCCAGCGCCGCGTCCGCGTCGGCCAGGAACGCCGTCGTCGGGATGCGTTCCGCCCGCTCGTACGCGCCGACCAGCGACTCCGACATCAGCAGCCGGTCCGCGAGGTCCTTCTGGGTCAGGTCCGCCAGGGTGCGGAACTTCTTGATCAGCTCGCCCACGTGCTTCCGTGCCGACGAGGGCTCCCCACTCGATCCCACAACCGCCACCGTCCTTCCCACACCGCGCCGAAGTGGATCGCGCCACCCTGGTCACGCTACGCAACCGACCCGATGCTCGTAGCCATGACCAGCGAAAAACACCCCGACTGGGTGCCCGCCTCGGGGCACCAACTCCGCCTCGCCGGGATCCACTTCGACGCCATCCGCGTACGCGGGGTCCGCGGCGAGGCCGTGCTGCACCATCTGGCCGACGCCACGGACGGGCGGCCCGGCCCCGTGGTGCGGGAGGTCTCGGGCGGGCGGTGGACGTACTTCCTCATCCCGGCCGGCAGCAGCAAGGAGCATGTCTGGCCGCCGGGCGCGACCTGCTTCGGGCCGTGCGCGCGGGATCAGTACGTGGGAATCCCGGCCGCGCACGGCAACACGTACCCGCTGTCGTGGCGCTGCGGGCCGCCGCGCGAGGGGGAGTTCGTCGATCCGGAGCTGCTCAACGAGGTGGTCACCGCTCAGCTCTGCCTGCCCCCGGAGAGCTGAACCGGCCGGAAGACGGGGACGACCGGCCCTTCGCCCTCGCGCCTGAAGGTGAGCGTCAGCGGCATCCCTGTCCGCAGGTCCGACTCCGGGCAGCCGACGACCTCCGTCATCATCCGCGGCCCCTCCGCCAGGTCCACGACCGCGGCGACGTACGGGACGCGGGCGTCGAAGGGCGGCAGGTCGTTGCGGTGGACGACGGACCAGGTGTAGAGCGCCGCCCGGCCGCTCGCCCGCTCCCACGCGACGTCCCCGCTCCAGCAGTACGGGCAGAACTCGCGCGGGTAGTGGTGCGGCCTGCCGCAGGCGCGGCAGCGGCGCAACAGGAGCCGGCCCTCGGCAGCCGCGTCCCAGTAGGGGCGGGTGAACGCGTCGATGTCGGGCTCGGCGGCGCTCACGCCCCGAGCCATCCGACGGCGTGGTCCAGGGACCACGTCTGCCAGGACAGGGCGAACAGGGCGACGAGCGAGATCAGGGCCATCATGGCGTTCTGCCCCTGCTCGGCCCAGTCGTGGATCATCAGGACGAGATAGAGGACGTTCAGGAGCAGGCCGCCGGCCAGTGCCACGGGTGTCAGGAAACCCGCGACCAGCCCGAGGCCGACGGCCAGTTCGGCGTACACGACGACGTACGCCATCACCCTGGGCCGGGGTGCGACGACCGCGTCGAAGCCGCGCTTCACCGCCGGCCACCTGTGCTTGCCCGCCACGTCCGCCGCCCAGGCGATGCCCGTGCCGCGCTCGAACCAGCCCTTCTTGTCCTTGTGGCGCCAGCTCTCCAGCCACCACAGGCCGAGGCCGACGCGCAGCACGGCGAGCCACTCCGCGCCGCCGAGCAGGACGGTCCGCATGTCGCTCCACCCACCCCTCGCTCATCTGACGGTACGTCAGTTCAGCGGAAGAGGCGGTCGGGCGCAAGGGGCCCGGCCTCACGACTGTCCGTGATCGTTTCGCAACCCATTCCGTATCTTGACCGAGACCCATCAAGGATTTGCCGCTATTACGCTCACAAATCATGACCCCCACCCCCCACGTCGACCACCCCGTGTACGTCATAGGCGCCGGCCCCGGCGGCCTCGCGGCCGCCGCCGCTCTGCGCGAGAGGGGCGTACGGGCCGTCGTACTGGAGAAGTCCGCGTCCGTCGGGGCCTCCTGGCGTGCCCACTACGACCGGCTGCGCCTGCACACGACCCGGCGGCTCTCGGGCCTGCCCGGCCTGCCGATCCCGCGGGCGTTCGGGCGGTGGGTGGCGCGTGACGACGTGGTCCGCTACCTGGAGAAGTACGCCGAGTTCCACGAGCTGGAGATCGTCACCGGGGTGGAGGTGTCCCGCGTCGAGCCCGCGCCCGACGGTGCCCCAGGCTGGATCCTGCACGCCTCCGGCGGCCGGGAGCTCTCGGCGTCGGCGGTGGTGGTGGCCACCGGCTACAACCACACGCCGTACGTGCCCGGGTGGCCCGGCCGTGACGCGTACACCGGCGAACTGACGCACGCGGCGCACTACCGCGACCCGCACCCGTACGAGGGCAAGGACGTCCTGGTCGTCGGCACGGGGAACACAGGCGCCGAGATCGCCGTGGACCTGGCGGAGGGCGGCGCGGCCCGCGTCCGCCTGGCCGTGCGCACCGCCCCGCACATCGTCCGCCGCTCGACGGCCGGCTGGCCCGCGCAGGCCACCGGCATCCTCGTCCGCCGCCTGCCGGTCCGGCTGGTGGACCGGGCCGGTGACCTGATGGCCCGGATCGCGGTCCCCGACCTGTCCGCGTACGGCCTGCCGCGTCCGGCCACCGGCCTCTACACCCGGGTCAAGGAGGGCGCCATCCCCGTGCAGGACGCCGGGCTGATCGACGCCGTCAGGCGCGGGGCGGTCGAACCGGTGGCGGGGGTCGAGTCCTTCGAGGAGGACAAGGCGGTACTGGCCGACGGCACCCGGATCTCCCCGCAGGCGGTGATCGCGGCGACCGGCTACCGGCGCGCCCTGGAAGGTCTGGTCGGCCACCTCGGCGTACTCGACGGGCGCGGCCGGCCGGTGGTGCACGGTGCGCGCACCCCGGCGCAGGCGCCCGGCCTGTACTTCACCGGATTCACCAACCCCATCAGCGGCATGTTCCGCGAAATGGCCGTCGACGCACGCAAGATCGCGAAGAGGATCGCGGCGGGCCGGCGGGCCGGCCGCTGACCGACCGGCCACCGGCCCTCGCCGGCCGCCCGCTCCGCGGTGGTTTCGGCCGGTCGAAGGGGCCGGTCGGGCGGGGACCCGGGGACGACGGCTGCGGGGGTTCGCGTCCGTGCCCGCATGATGGCTGTCACCACGTCCCGTCGTCCCGCGCCGCGTTGCCGACCTGGCGGCCTGCCGGAACCCGCCCGAGGAATGGGTGACCGATGGACGACGCCGAACTTCTGGCGGAACGCTTCGAGGCCCACCGCGGGCATCTGCGCGCCGTCGCGTACCGGATGCTGGGCTCGCTGAGCGAGGCGGAGGACGCCGTGCAGGAGACCTGGCTGAAGCTCAGCCGGTCCGACACCACCGACGTCGCCAACCTGGGCGGCTGGCTGACGACCGTCGTGGGGCGGGTGTGCCTGGACATGCTGCGTTCGCGCACGCCGACCCCGACCGCCTGAAGCGGCTCGATCTGCCCGTCCTGGACGGCTGACTTCCGGTCTTGGCGGGGCCGCGCCCCGGGTAGGGAGAGTGAGGGCGGGCACGGCATCCGTGTCCGCCCCGCGCGCCCGCCGCCAGGCTTTGCCCGCCGCACTGTTCCTGACGAGCCGTCAGTTCAGTAATCTGACTACGCGTCAGTTACGTTGGCCGACGAGCAGGAGCGGGCTGAGACATGCTTGGATCTACCCACGGCACCCTGACCACCGATCTCCGCGCCCGCGTCGTGGCCTGCGGTGAGGCACCGCACGCCGCCGTCCACGACACGGCGACCCCCACCGCCACCGCGGCCGGCGACGTCGATGTCAGCGGCCGCCCCCTGTACGCGGACGTCCCCGACCTGGACCGGTTCTTCCGGCCCGAGTCCGTGGCCGTCGTGGGCGCCTCCGACACCGGGGGCAGGCCGAACGCCGGCATCACCCGGCAGCTGATCACCTGGGCCGAGCGGGTCGGCGCCCGGCTGCACCCGGTGCACCCCTCCCGCGCGTCCGTCTTCGGGCTGCCGTGCGTCCCCGCCGTCCGCGACCTGCCCGAACAGGTCGACCTGGCCGTGCTGCTCGTCGCCGATCCCGTCCCGCTGATCGAGGAACTGGGCGAGGCGAAGGTGCGGTTCGCCGTGGCCTTCGCGTCCGGGTTCGCCGAGACGGGCCAGGCCGGCCTCGTCGCCCAGACCCGGCTGGCCGCCGCCGTCGAGAGGTCCGGCGTACGGCTGCTCGGGCCGAACACCAACCTCAACGCCTTCGAGCGGTTCCGCGACGACCTCGACGGGCCCGCCATCGCCCTGATCACCCAGTCCGGCCACCAGGGCCGCCCCGTCCACGCCCTCCAGGAACTCGGCATCCGCCTGTCCCACTGGGCGCCCACCGGCAACGAGGCCGACCTGGAGACCGCCGACTTCATCTCGTACTTCGCCCAGCGGCCGGAGGTCGGCGCGATCGCCTGTTACGTCGAGGGCCTCAAGGACGGCCGCTCCTTCCTGCTCGCCGCCGACCGGGCCGCACGCGCGAAGGTGCCCGTCGTCGCCGTGAAGGTGGGGCGCACGGAGCGGGGCGCCCGTACGGCGGCCTCGCACACCGGCAAGCTGACCGGCGCGGACGAGGTGGTGGACGCGGCGATGCGGCAGTTCGGCGTGATCCGGGTGGACGGCCTCGATGAACTCCAGGACACGGCCGCCCTGCTGGCCAGGGCGCGGAAACCAGTGGCCGACGGGGTCGTCGTCCACTCGATCTCGGGCGGCACGGGCGCGCACTTCGCGGACCTCGCGACGGCGGCGGGGCTGCGGCTGCCGGAGCTGTCGGCCGCCAAGCAGGCCGAGCTGCACCAGTGGATACCCGACCACCTGAACGTCGCGAACCCCGTCGACAACGGCGGCCACCCCGTCGGCGACTGGCGCGGCCGCAAGATCATCGACGCGATCCTGGCCGACCCGGCGGTGGGCGTCCTCGTCTGCCCGATCACCGGCCCCTTCCCGCCGATGAGCGACACACTGGCCCAGGACCTGGCCGACGCGGCCGAGACGACCGACAAGCTGGTGTGCGTGGTGTGGGGCTCACCGGTCGGCACGGAGGCGGCGTACCGCGAGACGCTGCTCGGATCGTCGCGGGTGGCCACCTTCCGTACGTTCGGCAACTGCGTCTCGGCCGTACGCGCCTACCTCGGCCACCACCGCTTCACCGCCTCCTACCGCTCCCCCTTCGACGAAGCGCCGCGCACCCCGTCCCCGTCCTTCCGCAAGGCGCAGGCCCTGATGCGGCCCGGCGAGCAGCTCAGCGAGCACGCGGCGAAGCAGCTGCTGCGGGCGTACGGCATCCGCGTACCGCGCGAGCAACTGGTGACCAGCGCGGCGGCGGCCGTCCGGGCGGCCGGGCTCGTCGGCTACCCGGTGGTGATGAAGGCGTCCGGCCCCCGGCTCGCGCACAAGAGCGAGCTGGGCCTGGTGAAGGTCGGCCTGACCTCCGCGAGCCAGATCCGCGACGCGTACCGCGAGCTGACGGACATCGCGCGGTACGAGGGGATCGAGCTGGACGGCGTCCTGGTGTGCCAGATGGTGGAGCGGGGCGTCGAGATGATGGTCGGCGTGACGCAGGACGCGCTGTTCGGGCCGACGGTGACGGTGGGGCTGGGCGGCGTACTGGTGGAGGTGCTCCGCGACGCGTCGGTACGTGTGCCGCCCTTCGGCGAGGACCAGGCGCGGGCCATGCTCGCCGAACTGCGCGGGCACGCGCTGCTGGGGGGCGTACGGGGGGCGCCGCCGGCGGATGTGGACGCGCTGGTGGAGGTCGTGCTGCGGGTCCAGCGGATGGCCATGGAACTGGGCGACACCCTGTCGGAACTGGACGTCAACCCTCTGATGGTCCTGCCCCGGGGACAGGGGGCGGTGGCCCTGGACGCGTTGGCGGTGTGCCGGTGAGGGGGGGCGGGGGGTGGACCGCTGCACGGGCCTCATCCCCGCCCCGCCCCTTCCTGAACCGGGGCCGGGCCCGGACGCCCTCCGGGCGTTTCCTCAGGCGCCGGACGGGCCGGTGGGCCCGGCCACGGCACACGCCTGCCACCCGGCCGCAACGCCCGCGCCCGCGTACCGGCACCCCGCAGCCCGTCCTGCGGCCGCCTGCGGACGGGGTCGCGGGGGCGGCACTCGCCGCCCAGGCCCGCCCGACGGTCGAGGACCCGAGCACGGGGCGGAGCCCCAACGCCCCCCACTCCCACCCCCACCCACCCCCAGGAGCCCGCACGTGACGACCGACTCCCCACGCGACGCCGCCGACGAGCCCGTCGAGTCCCTGGTTCTGCACGCCACCGACAACGGCGTCTCGTGGATCACCCTCAACCGCCCCGCCGCCCTGAACGCCCTCACCCGCGACCAGCGCGACCGCGTCGTCGCGCTCCTCGGCGCCGCCTCCGCCGACCCCGCCGTGCGCGCCGTCGTGATCACCGCCACCGGCAAGGGCTTCTGCGCGGGCGCGGACCTGCGCGGCGCGCCGGTGAGCGGCGGTGACCGGGTGGCCGGGGACATCGCCCGTACGATCCGGCTCGGTGCCCAGCGGCTCATCGGAGCGGTGCTGGACTGCGAGAAGCCGGTGATCGCCGCCGTGAACGGGACCGCCGCCGGTATCGGCGCCCATCTCGCGTTCGCCTGCGACCTCGTCCTGGCCGCCGAGTCCGCCAGGTTCATCGAGGTCTTCGTTCGACGCGGCCTGGTCCCGGACGGCGGCGGCGCGTACCTGCTGCCCCGGCTCGTCGGGCCGCAGCGCGCGAAGGAGCTGATGTTCTTCGGGGACTCCGTACCGGCCGCCGAGGCCGCGCGCATGGGCCTGGTCAACCGCGTCGTGCCGGACGCGGAACTGGCCGCCGCCGCCCGGTCCTGGGCGGAGCGCCTGGCGGCCGGCCCGACCCGTTCGATCGCCCTCGCCAAGCAGCTGGTCAACGCCTCGCTGGACGTCGACCGCGCCACCGCCTTCGCGGCCGAGGCGAGCGCCCAGGAGATCAACATGACCACGTCCGACGCGAACGAGGGCGTGGCGAGCTTCGTGGAGCGCCGCACGCCCAAGTACCGGGGTCTGTAGGGCGGGCGCGGCGGCCCGTCAGTCCCGGTAGGCCGCCGATTCGGTCCGCCGTCGTCAGCGCAGACCCCTCCCGTCCCCTCCGACGCCGGCACGCGGCCGGCGGGTTGCGGCCGCGCGGCCGAACCCTTCACATCTGACGACCCGTCAGCTTCAATGGGCCGTGTGATGGGACACGCGGGGATGGCGGCCACCGTCGTCCGATACCTCAGGTCGGTCGGCGCCCCCACGGTCGCCGAACCCTACGACGCGCTGCCGCGCCCCGACCTGCGGGCCGTCGGCGCGGACGAGCGGCCACCGGTCGACCCGGCCGAGTTCCGCGCCGTGCTCGGCCACTTCGCGAGCGGCGTCACGGTCGTCACCGCGCCGCCGGCCGGCCCCGGCGGTCCGGCCGGTTTCGCGTGCCAGTCCTTCGCCTCACTGTCCCTCGACCCGCCCCTGGTCACCTTCATGGTCGCCCGTACGTCCACGACCTGGCCGCGCATCGCCCGCGCCGGGGTCTTCTGCGTCAACGTCCTCGGCGCGGACCAGGGCGACCTGTGCCGGGGCTTCGCGGTGAGCGGGGCGGACAAGTTCGCGGGCGTCGGGCACGCGCCGGCGCCCGTCACCGGCTCCCCGCTGCTCGACTCCGTTCCGGCCTGGATCGACTGCCGCATCCAGGCCGTCCACACCGGCGGCGACCACCTGATCGTGGTCGGCCGGGTGGAGGCGCTGGGCGGGACCGAGGACGGCGAGCCCCTGCTGTTCCACCGGGGCAGGTTCGGCCGCTTCAGCGCGTGAGACCCGCGACGGGCTCCCGCTGCCTGCGGATGACCAGGGACATCAGCGCGGCGGCCGCGCACAGCGCCCCGGCCGCGTACCAGACGACGTCGTACGAACCGAACACGTCCCGCGCCACACCGCCGGCGACGGCGACCACGGCCGCGCCCACCTGGTGCGAGGCGAGCACCCAGCCGAAGACGATCGCGGAATCCTCGCCGTACTGCTCACGGCACAGGGCGAGGGTCGGCGGAACGGTCGCCACCCAGTCCAGGCCGTAGAAGACGATGAAGAAGATCATCGGAGGGTGGACGCTCGGCGCCAGCAGCATCGGCAGGAAGAGCAGCGACACACCGCGCAGCGCGTAGTACACGGCGAGCAGGCGGCGGGCCTCGAAACGGTCGGTGAGCCAGCCGGAGGCGATCGTGCCGATGACGTCGAAGACGCCGATGACGGCGAGCAGCGAGGCGGCGGTGGTGATCGGCATGCCGTGGTGGTGCGCCGAGGGGATGAAGTAGGTGCGGACGAGTCCGTTCGTCGACGCCCCGCAGATCGCGAACGTGCCGGCGAGCAGCCAGAAGGGCCCGGTCCTCGCCGCCGAGAGAAGGACCGCCACGGTCCGCCGCGCCGCGCCCGTCCGTGGCTCCGGCTTGGCGACGAACGCCCCTCCGTACGGGGCGATCCCCACGTCGGCCGGGTGGTCGCGCAGCAGCAGCCAGACGAACGGGACCACGACGAGGGCGGCCAGGGCGACGGTGACGGAGGCGGGCCGCCAGCCGTGGTCCTTGACGATCCAGGCGCAGAGCGGCAGGAAGATCAGCTGGCCGGACGCCCCGGCGGCGGTCAGCACGCCGGTGACCAGGCCCCGCCTCTCGACGAACCACCGGTTGGTGACCGTCGCGGCGAAGGCCATCGCCATCGAACCGGTGCCGAGGCCGACGAGCAGGCCCCAGTAGAGCATCAGCTGCCAGCTCGCCGTCATCCAGACGCTGAGCAGGGCGCCGGCGGCGACCATGCTCAGCGCTGCGACCACCACCTTGCGCATGCCGAAGCGGTCCATGAGCGCGGCGGCGAACGGTGCGGTCAGACCGTACAGCGCCATGTCGATGGAGACGGCCAGGCCGATCTCGCCGCGCGACCAGCCGAACCGGCCGTGCAGCGGCTCGATCAGGAGGCCGGGCAGGGAGTTGAAGGCGGCCCCGCCGATGATCGTCACGAAGGCCACGGCGGCCACGAACCAGGCGCGGTGCGGCATCCTCCGGCGGCTTCGGCGCGGGCCGGGGGTCTCGGGGTCCGCGGGTGCGGCGGCATCGGTTGTCTGGGTCACGTCACTCAGCTTCGGGCCCGCCGGAAGCACGGACGAGTGGCCCGGCAGCCACGGTTCGCAAGAATCGGGACACGGGTCCGGTGGCCGGCCCGTCCCCGGGTGTCACCCCGTGTCCACGCGGCGCAGCTCGCGAACCGGCCGCGCCCCCAGCAGCACCGCGACCACCCCCAGCATCACGGCCACCCCCGCCACCAGCGCCCGTTCCTCGCCGACCGCCTCCGCCACCGGGCCCGCGAGCGCGCGGCGGATCGCCGGCCGCGAAGGACAGGGCGAGCACCGACGCGCCGGCCAGCCGCAGCGCGTCCGCGAGGATCATCATCCGGCGCGGCGTGAAGCGGTCCGCGAGTACGCCGCCGAAGAGGACCAGCACCGCGAAGGGGCCGATCCATGCGGCGAGGGCGTACCCCACGGACGAGCCGGGCCGGCCCGCGCCGAGCAGACCGGCGGCAAGGGCGACGGGGACCATGCCGTCACCGAAGACGGCGACCGTGCGGGCCACGAAGAACAGCCGGAAGTTACGGTTCCACGGGCTGGGGGCGCCGCTCGCGCGGTGAGAGCCGTATCGGGAATGTCCTGGGCTGCTGAAGGCTTGTCCGTCACAGCGCAGACATGTATCAGGTAGAGGTCTGTACCAGGCAGTGATGAAGACCCGGTGGACAGGACTACGGAGGCCCTCCCCATGCCCCAGGAGCGTTCCGCCGCGCCGCACCGCGTCGTCGTCCTCGCACTCGACGGGCTGCTCCCCTTCGAACTCGGCATTCCGCACCGCATCTTCGGCCGCGCGAAGGACGCGGCGGGCACCCCGCTCTACGAGATCGTGACGTGCTCGGTGCGCCCGCCGGGGCCGGTCCGCACGGACGCCGACTTCGCCGTCGCCGTCGAGCACGGCCCCGAGGCCCTGGCCACCGCCGACACGGTCGTGATCCCCGCGTCGTATGAGCTGGGCCGCGTCTACGAAGAGGGCGTGCTCACCGAGGACCTGGCGGCGGCCCTCGCCTTCGTACGCCCCGGCACCCGCATGGTCTCCATCTGCACCGGCGGTTACGTCCTGGCCGCGGCGGGGTACCTCGACGGCCGCCCCGCCACCACGCACTGGTCGGCGGCCGAGCACTTCCAGCGGCTGTTCCCGTCGGTCAGGGTCGACGCGGACGTGCTGTTCATCGACGACGGCGACGTCCTGACCTCGGCCGGGGTCGCGGCCGGGCTCGACCTCTGCCTGCACATCGTGCGGCGCGACCACGGCAGCGGCGTCGCCAACGAGGTGGCCCGGCGCACCGTGGTACCGCCGCACCGGGAGGGCGGCCAGTCCCAGTACGTCCGGCGCCCGGTCCCCGAGCCGCGGCTGGCCACCACGACGGCCGCCCGGGCCTGGGCGCTCGGCCGCCTCCACGAGCCGATCCAGCTGCGGGACATGGCCGCGCAGGAGTCGATGTCGGTACGGACGTTCACCCGCCGGTTCCGCGAGGAGGCCGGGATCAGCCCCGGGCAGTGGCTGACCCAGCAGCGCGTGGAACGGGCCCGGCACCTGCTGGAGACGACCGGCCTGTCCGTCGACCAGGTGGCCCGCGCCGCCGGCTTCGGCACGGCGACGTCACTGCGCCAGCACCTCCAGGCGGCGCTCGGCGTCCCCCCGACCGTCTACCGCCGCACGTTCCGCGCCACGACGACCCCCCCGGCACGGTCTCAGAAGGTGAGCACTCCGCGCGCCACGCGCCCGTGACGGGCGTCGTCCGCCGCCTTCGCGAAGTCCTCGACGGGGTAGGTCCCGGTCACCAGCTCGTCCAGCAGCAGCCGGCCCCGCAGGTACAGCCCGGCGTACAGCGCGACATCCCGCTGCGGGCTGGAGGAGCCGTACCGGCAGCCGAGGACGGACTTGTCCAGGTACAGGGAGGAGACGAGGAACGACGCTTCCGCCGTGGCGGCCGGCACACCGAGCAGCACGGCCTGTCCGTGCCGGTCGAGCAGGTCGATCGCCTGCCGGATCAGTGCCGCGCTGCCCACGCACTCGAAGACGTGGTCGGCGCCGGTGGGCAGGATCTCCCGCACCGCGTCCCCGTCCGCCGACCCCAGGAAGTGCGTCGCGCCGAACTGCCGCGCGACGGCTTCCTTGGCCGGATTCGTGTCGACGGCCACGATCGTCGACGCGCCGGCGATGCGGGCACCCTGGATGACGTTGAGCCCGACCCCGCCCGTCCCGATGACGACGACGGTGTCCCCGAGACCGGCCTTCGCCCGGTTCAGCACGGCTCCCACCCCCGTGAGCACTCCGCAGCCGATGAGCGCGGCCGACGTCAGCGGGACCTCCCGCGGTATCTTCACGGCCTGGACGGCCTTGACCAGGGTGCGCTCCGCGAAGGCCGAGTTGGACGCGAACTGGTGGAGCGGCCGGCCGCCGCGCGAGAAGGGCCGCCCCGGCCTCCCGATCGCCTTGCGGCACATCGTCGGCCGGCCCTTTGCGCAGTCGGGGCACGCCCCGCAACTGGCGAGGGTGGACAGCGCCACGTGATCCCCGGGCCGGACATGCGTGACGCCCGCGCCGACCGCCTCCACGACGCCCGCGCCCTCGTGCCCGAGCACCACGGGCACGGGGAAGGGGATCGTCCCGTCGATCACCGACAGGTCGCTGTGGCACAGCCCGGCCGCGGCGACCGCGACGAGCACCTCGCCGGGTCCGGGGTCGCGTATCTCCAGGTCGTCGACGACCTGCGGCTGCGTGCCGTCGAACACCACACCTCTCATCGGGGCTCCCTCGGTAGGCCGAGCACGCGCTCGGCGATGATGTTCCGCTGGATCTCGTCGGAGCCGCCGTAGACGGTGTCGGCCCGGCTGAAGAGGAACAGCCGCTGGAGGGCGTCGAGCCGGTACGGGCGTTCCTCCTCCCAGTCGTACGGCCCGACCGCCGCGGCCGCCCCGCGCACCTGTACGGCCAGTTCACCGAGGCGCCGGTGCCAGCCGCCCCAGAGCAGCTTGGCGACGCTGGGGGCGCCGGGGTCCGCCCGGGACGCGCCCAGGGTCCGCAGTGCGTGGGCGCGCATGGTGTGGAGTTCGGCCCACAGCCGCACGAGCCGGGCGCGGACGACGGGGTCCGCGACGCCCTCCGCCGCGAGGGCGGCGCGCACGACTTCCTTCAGCTCCTCCGCGAAGCCGATCTGCTGCACGAGCGTGGACACTCCGCGCTCCACCGCGAGCAGCCCCATGGCGACACGCCATCCGTTCCCCTCACCGCCCACCACCTCCTCGGCGACGGCCCCGTCGAAGAACACCTCGTTGAACTCACTGGTCCCGGTCATCTGCCGGATCGGCCGTACGTCGACGCGCCCCGGCTGGTCCATCGGCACCAGCAGGAACGACAGCCCGTGGTGGCGCACGGTGCCCGCGCCGGTCCTGGCCAGGACGAAGCACCAGTCGGCGTCCTGGGCGAGGGATGTCCAGATCTTCTGGCCCGTGACGCGGTACGTGCGCCCGTCCCGCACGGCGGCGGTACGCACCCCGGCCAGGTCGGACCCGGCGCCGGGCTCGCTGTAGCCCTGGCACCACAGCTCCTCGCCCCGCGCGATCGCGGGCAGATGCCGCTGCTTCTGCTCGTCGGTTCCGTAGGCGACGAGGGTGGGCGCGAGGAGGTTCTCGCCGATGTGCCCGGCCCGCGCGGGAGCGCGGGCGCGGGCGTACTCCTCGGCCCACACGACCTGCTGGGTCAGACCGGCCCGCCGCCCGCCGTACGCCCCGCCGTCCTCCCACCCGAGCCCGATCCACCCCCCGCCGCCGAGTTCCCGCTCCCAGCCCCGCCCGCCGTCACCCCCGCGACGCGCACCGAGCCACCCCCTGGCCTCACCCCTGAACGCCTCGTCCTCAGCCCCGAACCCGAACTCCACACCCCACCCCTTCCGTCGAGCGACCGCCCCGCCCGCGCACCCGCACTACCGGGAGGGAATATCGCCCCGCCCCACCGCCACCCCGCCCGCGCACTCGCAGTACCAGGAGGGGACGTACCGGGGCGCTCCCCGCAGGGCGTCGAACGCAACCACCCCGAACCTCCCGCAGTACCAGAAAGGTTCGGCACCCGAGGAGACGCCCCGGACGGCACCGACCCCAGGGCCCCCGCCTGCCAAGCCCCGCACCCCGCCGAACGCTCCCGGGGCCAACACACCGAGCCCGAAGCCCTGCCACCCGGCCAACCCCCTCACGCATTCGGCCGCGTCCCCCGAGCCGCCGCCTCCGCCATCGCCGACAACCGCTCCAGCATCGGCATCGGATCCGTGCCGACCGTCCCCGGCAGGAAGTCCGCGATCCGCTCCGGCGTCCACGCCCCGCCCTCCGCGTACGCCGCCCGCAGTTCCCTCGGCTGCGCCCACACCGCGATCTTCGGCCCGGCGACCGTGTAGACCTGCCCCGTGATCCCGTCCGCCCGGGCCCGCTCGGACAGCAGGTAGACGACGAGCGCGGCCACGTCCTCCGGCTCCCCGATCTCCTTCAGCTCCATCGGCACGTTCGCGGACATCCGCGTACGCGCCACCGGAGCCACCGCGTTGGCCGTGACCCCGTACTTGTGCAGCCCGAGCGCCGCACTGCGCACCAGCGAGATGACCCCGCCCTTCGCGGCGCTGTAGTTGGCCTGTGCGACGCTCCCCTGGTGGTTGCCGCTCGTGAAGCCGATCAGCGTCCCGCCCCCCTGCTTGCGCATCACCGCCGAAGCCGCGCGGAAGACGGTGAACGTCCCTTTCAGGTGCGTCGCGACGACCGGGTCCCACTCCTCCTCGGCCATGTTGAAGAGCATCCGCTCGCGCAGGATCCCGGCGACGCACACCACTCCGTCGACGCGCCCGTACCGCGTCAGCGCCACATCGACGATCCGCTGGCCGCCCGCCATCGTCGAGACGTCGTCCGCGACGGCGACCGCCTGACCGCCAGCGGCCTCGATCTCCTTCACCACCGCCTCGGCGACCTCGCTGGTCGGCCGCGAGCCTTCCACCGAGACGCCGTAGTCGTTCACGACGACCCGCGCCCCCTCGGCCGCGCAGGCCAGCGCCACCGCCCGCCCGATACCGCGTCCCGCCCCCGTGACGGCGACGACCCTGCCTGCCAAGAAGTTCCCCACAACCGGCCCCTTCCCGCGGTTTCTGACGGACCGTTAGATTTTATGCGCACCGAGTCGCCCGGACACAAGCCCAAGGAGGCCCCATGTCACTGCCGGCCGAGTTCCACGACATCGCCAAGCGCGTGAACAACTGGGGCCGCTGGGGCGCCGACGACGAGACCGGCACGCTCAACCTGATCACCGACGACGTCGTACGCGCCGCGGCCGCCACCGTCCGCACGGGGCACCGCGTCCCCCTCGCACTCCCCCTCCAGGAGGACGGCGTACAGACGGGACTGATCCCCGGCCGGATGAACCCGCTCCACACGATGGTCCAGATCAACCAGGAGCTGTTCGGCCCGGGCACGGTCGCCACCAGCGACGACGCCGTGACCATGGGCCTCCAGGCGGCCACCCACTGGGACGCCCTCACCCACGCGTCGCACTCGGGAAGGATCTACAACGGCCGCCCCGCCGACACGATCACGCCCCACACCCGCGCCCGGTTCAGCGGCATGGACAAGGCGCGGCACGTCGTCTCGCGCGGGGTGCTGCTCGACGTCGCCCGCGCACGCGGGGCGGACCGGCTGGCAGGGGACCACGCGGTGACGCCCGAGGACCTCGAAGCCGCCGAGGAGCTGGCGCGCACGACGGTCCGGGCCGGCGACATCGTTCTCGTACGGACCGGTCAGATCCGGACCTACCTCGCGGGCGACAAGCACGCCTACGGCTACCCGTCCCCCGGCCTGTCCGTCCGTACGCCCGAGTGGTTCCACGCGCGCGATGTCGCCGCGGTCGCGAACGACACCCTCACCTTCGAGATCTTTCCGCCGGAGATCGAGAACCTGTGGCTGCCCGTGCACGCGCTCCACCTCGTGGAGATGGGCATGCTCCAGGGGCAGAACTGGAATCTGGAGGAACTGTCCACAGCCTGTGCGGAGGAGGGGCGGTACGCCTTCCTGCTGTCCGCGACGCCGGAACCGTTCGTCGGGGGAACGGGCGCCCCGGTGGCCCCGGTGGCGATTCTCTGACGGCTCGGGCGATCACGCCGGGGCGGCTGCGATGAAAGCCGGGTGGCGACGCGCTTGCGCACGCCCCGAGCACGGCACGAGGGCCACCACCCGGCTCCGGCGTACAGGCTCTGCCCCTCCCGCTTCCCCCGGAGGAGCTGACGCCGAACCACGACCCGCGTTCGCCAAGGCCGGGCCGCCTGGACGCAGCTCCGCTCCTCGGCGTCCCCTCGCAGCGAATCGCCTCACTCAAGGGTCACCAGGGCATCACCAACCGTCAACACCTGATGGGTGATTTACCCTTTACGCACTATTGGTGACAGCGCACGACGGCTCATACACCGTCGCCCCGTACGCCCCTGACGCCCCCACGGGCGCCCCCCGGTCCACCTCGCACCAGATGCGCTTGCCCGCCCCCTCGGACTGCCAGCCCCAGCGGTCGGCCAGCCCGTCGACCAGCTCCAGGCCGCGCCCGTTGGTGTCGTCACCCTCGGCGTGGCGGGGTTTCGGCGGCCGGGCGCTCGCATCGGCGACCTCGACCCGCACCGTGCCGTCGTCGGCGGTGCCGAAGAGCATGCGCAGCACGGCCGGACAGCCCGTGTGCACCACCGCGTTCGTGACCAGCTCCGAGATGAGCAGGATCAGCGTCTCGGCCAGCGGCTCGTCGACCCTTATCCCGGAGCCGGCGAGCCGCGAACGCGCCCACCGCCGGGCGCGCCCCACCTCGGCGGGGTCGGCCCCTACCTCCAACTGCACCTGAAGCACCTGCACCGCTCACACCATCCGAACCGGCGGACACATCGCCTCGCGTCTCCACAGGGTCACGGAACGTGATCCCCTTGTGGAACAGCATGGTTGACGTACAGTCACCGCAACAAGCGCTTCAGGCATATTCCAGCGCGAAGGAGTACGCGTGGTGCATACTGTGCGACGCGCGCTGCGGGAAGTCGAACAGGGGCGCGCACGGCGCCTCCGTACGGCGCGAGCGGCGCACATCTCGCGGCCCGGAGTCACCACCGAGGCAACGCCGGGACAGCTGCGCATCACAACCACTCGCATCCCACGGAGAGTACCGGAGCGCACCCCCGACTCCAGGCCGTGACGAGTCACGTGAAGGACACAACCCGATATCGACGCACCGTAATCGTTCACCAGTCGCAGAGCGCGGTGACCGACGGATCACGCAGGGCCACGAAACGCACGCAACGTAGCGCTTCTTGTCGCAACCGGTCACGGCGGGTCGCCGGCCCGGACTGCCGCCCGGCCCCGTACGCAGCCCCCGCCGCCGCCGGGCTCACAGCAGCGCGGCGGCCAGCAGTTCCGCCGCCTCCCGTTGCGTCGGCCACCGCTCGGCCCGCACCCAAGCGCGCTTCAGGTGCAGGTGCACGTCGGCCTCCCAGGTGAACCCCATGCCGCCGTGCACCTGGAGGCAGTCGCGGGCGTTGCGGACCGCCGCGTCGTCGGCGAGCAGCTTGGCCCCCGCGATCTCCACGGGGTCCCCGGTCACCGCCGCGCCGTACACGGCGGCGCGGGCCGTCTCGGTGCGTTCGAGCATCCGCGCGCACAGGTGCTTGACCGCCTGGAAGGAGCCGATGGGCCGGCCGAACTGTTCCCGCTCCCCCGCGTACCGGACGGCCTCGGCGGTCGTACGCCCGGCACTGCCGAGCTGTTCGGCGGCGGTCAGGAGGGCCGCGAGACCGGCCTCGCCCGGCGGGACCGGCCGGGAGCCGTCCGCCGGGCCCGGTACGCGGTGCAGCGGCGTCAGCGGGTCCACGGAGCGTACGGGCACGGCCCCGGCGGCGTTCCCGAGACCTTCGGGACGGGGGTTCCCGAGTACCCCGAGAACCTCAAGCCCACCGAGCTCCCCGAGCCCCCCGAGAACACAGTCGGACTCGTCCAGCCACTCCACCAGCCCGCCGTCGACCCGCGTCACCACGGTCTCGCCGGTGGCCGCCCCGGGGACCGTTCCGGCGGCGAGATGCGTGGCCACCAGGGGGCCCGGCAGCAGCACGCGGCCGGCCTCCTCGAAGACGAGCACGGCCTCGGGCGGGCCCAGGCCCACTCCGCCGTCCTGTTCGGGCAACCGCAGCGCGAAGAAACCGGCGTCACCGAGCTCCCGCCACAGCGTGCGGTCCAGGGCCGGTCCTGGGCCCGCCCCCGGTACGCCGACGGCGGCCCGCAGCCGCTCCCGCCCGAAGCGCCCTTCCAGGAGCTTGCGCACGCCCGCGCGGAGCGCGCGCTGGTCGTCGGTGAGACGGAAGTCCATCAGCGCCCCCGGGGAAGGCCGAGGACGCGCTCGGCGACGATGTTCCGCTGGATCTGCGACGTACCCGCCGCGATCGTGTACGAGAGCGACGACAGCCGGTCCGCGGTCCAGTCGTGGTCCAGGTCCAGGCAGCCGGGGCCGAGCACCCGCGCGGCGGCGTCGTACAGCTCCTGACGGGCGTGCGAGTAGCGCAGCTTGAAGACGGAACCGCCGTTCCCGGGAACGCCCCCGGCGCGCTGCGCCTCGCTGACGTTCCACTGGGTGAGCCGCCACAGCGCGGTGAACTCGGCGCTGAGGCGCCCCAGGGTGCGGCGCACTTCCGGGTCGTCCCACGTGCCGTTCCCGCGAGCGGCCGCCGCGAGCGCCCGCAGGGTGCGCCGGCAGGCCACGACCTCGCCCACGAAGGCCGTGCCCCGCTCGAAGGACAGGGTGACCATGGTGACGCGCCAGCCGTCGTTCTCCTCGCCCACCCGGTGGGCCGCCGGAACGCGCACCTCGTCGAGGAACATCTCCGCGAATTCGGCCGTTCCCGTGAGTGTGCGCAGCGGCCGGACGGTCACGCCCGGCGCGTTCATCGGCATGGCGAGCCAGGTGATGCCCCGGTGCCCGGGAACGTCCGGGCCGGCCGGACCTGTGCGCACCAGCAGCTCGCACCAGTCCGCGACCTCCGCGTGCGAGGTCCAGATCTTCGATCCGGTGACGACGTACTCGTCCCCGTCCCGCACGGCGCGGGTGCGCAGCGAGGCGAGGTCCGAGCCGGCGTCCGGTTCGCTGAAGCCCTGGCACCAGATCTCGTCGCCGCGCAGGATGGGCGGCAGCCAGCGGGCGCGCTGCCGCGGTGTCCCCTCGGCGGCGACGGTGGGTCCGGCGTGCAGCAGGCCGACGAAGTTCGCGCCGACGTAGGGCGCTCCGGCCAGCTCGCTCTCCTCCAGGAAGATCAGGTGCTGGGTGGGCGTGGCGCCCTGTCCGCCCGCGTCGGCGGGCCAGTGCAGCCCCGCGTACCCGGCGTCGTACAGCCGCCGCTGCCAGGCCGTGTCGTACGCGCGCCGGCCCGGCCAGTCGCGCGGGTCCGGCCGGGGCGGCAGCCCGGGCAGCGTGGCCGCCAGCCAGGCGCGCAGGCGGGCTCTGAACTCCTCTTCCTGCTCGGTGTACGTGAGGTCCATCAGCGGACGTGGCCGGCGGCGGGGACGCGGTCGCGGTCCAGGTCGAGCCCGAGCATGCGGATGGCGTTGCCGCGCATCAGCTTGTAGACGGTCTCGTCGTCGAGGCCCTTCACGTGGTCGAGGGCGACTTCCTTCGTGTGCGGGAACGTCGAGTCGACGTGCGGATAGTCCGTCTCGAAGGTGGCGTTGTCACGTCCGACGACGTCCAGGGAGGCGACGCCGTGCTTGTCGCGGAAGAAGCAGCAGAACATCTGCCGGTAGTAGTACGTCGACGGGGGCTCGGGGATCAGATCCCGTACGCCGCCCCACGCGCGGTGCTCCTCCCACACGTCGTCGGCCCGCTCCAGGGCGTACGGGATCCAGCCCATCTGACCCTCGCTGTAGGCCAGCTTGAGGCGGGGGAACTTCACCAGGACACCGCTGAAGAGGAAGTCCATCATCGAGGCCATGGCGTTGTTGAAGCTGAGGGCGGCCTGCACGGCGGGCGGGGCGTCCGGGGACGCCGCGGGCATCTGCGAGGACGATCCGATGTGCATGTTGACGACCGTCCCGGTCTCCTCGCAGACCGCGAAGAACGGGTCCCAGTGGCCGGAGTGGATCGACGGCAGTCCCAGGTACGTGGGGATCTCGCTGAAGGTGACCGCCCGCACGCCGCGCGCCGCGTTGCGCCGGACCTCGGCGACGGCCAGACCGATGTCCCACAGGGGGATGATGCACAGCGGGATCAGCCGGCCGCCGCTGTCGCCGCACCACTCCTCGACCATCCAGTCGTTGTACGCGCGCACGCAGGCGAGGGCGACCTCCTTGTCCCGCGCCTCCGCGAACGTCTGGCCGCAGAAGCGCGGGAACGTGGGGAAGCACAGGGACGCCTCGACGTGGTTGAGGTCCATGTCGGCGAGCCGCGCCGCCGGGTCCCAGCAGCCCCGCCGCATCTCCGCGCGGGTGATGCCCTCCAGGGTCATGTCGTCGCGGTCGAAGCCGACGGCGGCGATGTTGCGCTTGTACGGGAACTTCAGGTCCTCGTAGATCCACCAGTCCGTCGGCGGGCCCTCGGGGTCCATGGTGATCCGGTACTTGCCCGCCACGTAGGCGAGCTCGCCGATCCCGGCGGTCAGCGGCCGGGGGCCGCGGTCGCGGTACTTCGCCGGAAGCCAGGTCTCGAAGAGGTGCGCCGGCTCGATCACGTGGTCGTCGACGCTGACGATCCGAGGCAGTTCCATGGGCGTGTCCTCCGGCGTTCGCGATCCCAGCTTTCTGATGACCCGTCAGATATCAGGCTAGCCCCGCACCTCTGGACCGACAAGGCGCAGCGCCCTACGCTCTGCGCATCATCTGACTGACCGTCAGCTATGAGGGGACCTGCCGTGACCGACACCGCGACCGACACCGCGTACGCGCTGGGCGCCTCCCGCACCCTCTGGGAGCTCGTCGACCGCCGTGCCGCGCTCACCCCCCGGCGGCCCGTACTGCTCCAGGACGACCGGGTCCTCACCTTCGGCGGGCTCCGGGACCGCGCCGAGCGCGTCGCGGCCGGTCTGTACGCACGGGGCGTGCGCCCGGGGACCGTCGTCGCCTGGCAGCTGCCGACGCGGATAGAGACGGTGCTCCTGTCGGTGGCGCTGGCCCGGCTCGGCGCCGTACAGACCCCGGTCATCCCGTTCTACCGGGAGCGCGAGACCGGCTTCGCGCTGCGGGAGTCCAAGGCGGACTTCTTCGCCGTACCGGGACGGTGGCGCGGTTTCGACCACACCGGCATGGCGCACCGGCTCGGCGCGCGCGGCGTTTTCGAAGCGTACGGGAACGTTCCGGAAGGGGACCCGGGAACGCTCCCCGCGCCGCCCTCCGACGGGGCCGCGGTGCGCTGGATCTACTGGACCTCCGGGACGACGTCCGCTCCCAAGGGCGTGCTGCACACCGACCGTTCCCTGATCGCGGGCGGCTCCTGCCTGGCGCACGCCCTGCGGCTGTCTCCGGACGACGTCGGCTCGGTGGCGTTCCCGTACGCGCACATCGGCGGCCCCGACTACCTGGTGATGCTGCTCCTGTACGGCTTCCCGGCCGTCCTCTTCGAGCACTTCGAGATGCCCGCCGCACTGGACGACTACCGCCGGCACGGCGTCACGGTCGCGGGCGGTTCCACCGCCTTCTACTCGATGTTCCTGACGGAACAGCGCAAGGGCCCCTCCCGCAGAATCGTTCCCACCCTCCGGCTGCTCGCCGGCGGCGGGGCGCCCAAACCGCCGGAGATCTACCACGCCGTCGTACGCGAGATGGGCTGCCAACTGACGCACGGCTACGGCATGACCGAGGTGCCGATGATCACCATGGGCTCACCGGACGACACGGCCGAGAACCTGGCGACGACCGAGGGCCGCCCCCCGGAGGGAATGGAGATACGCGTCACCGCCGAGGACGGCACGCCCCTGCCGGCGGGCGCCGACGGGGAGGTGCGGCTGCGCGGCGAGGCCGTGTGCCGCGGCTACCTGGATCCGTCACAGAACGCCGAGGCGTTCGACCAGGACGGCTTCCTGATCACCGGAGACGTCGGGCACCTCACCCCGAGCGGCCACCTCGTGCTCACCGGACGGCTGAAGGACATCATCATCCGCAAGGGCGAGAACATCTCCGCCAAGGAGATCGAGGACCTCCTGCACCGGCATCCGGGCGTGGGCGACGCGGCCGTGGTGGGCCTGCCGGATGCCGAGCGCGGCGAGCGGGTGTGCGCCGTGGTCGAACAGCCCGCCGGAGCCCCGCCGCTGACCCTGGAGGACGTGACGGCGTATCTGCGGGCGCGGGGGCTGGCCGTGCACAAACTGCCCGAGCAGCTCGAAATCGTCGACGCGCTGCCGCGCAACGAGACGCTGCGCAAGGTCCTCAAGTACAAGCTGCGCGAACGCTTCTCGGCGGCCCCGGGCCGGCGCCCGGGGCCGGTGGATCAGGCGTCCGGGGCGTCCGGTCCGGGCGTCGTGTAGTACGCGGCGAAGGCGGCCAGGATCTCTTCCTCGCTGATCAGGCCGTCACCGTCCGCGTCGAGCGCCGCCACTGCCGCCTGCGCCCGTTCCTCCGTCGCGCCCAGCACCCGCAGCACGCGCCCCGCGGCCTCCCGGGTGACCCGGGTGCCGCCGTCCTCCGACGCGACGGCGATCGCCGCGTGCAGGAACGGTCGGGCGATCCCGGCGAACCGCTGCGGGCTGTCCCGCAGCCGTTTGACCGCTCCCGTGACGAACTCCTCGCGGGTGACCCGCTGGTCGCCGTCCACGTCGGCGATGCCCGCCATGCCCTGCCAGAAGGCCTCGGCCCCCACGTAGAGCGCCTGCCCCTTGTCGCAGCGGGCCGTCGTGCCGAACTCGGCCAGCAGGGCCGCGGCCGCGGCGCTGAAGTCCTCGCGGTCGATGTAGCCGTTGCCGTCCTGGTCGAAACTCGCGAACCGGGCCGCTGTCTTGCGCTCGTACTCTGCGCTGTCCATAGGGGGGAGGGTACGACGTGGGCGGCCGGACCGGGGAATTCTCCCGTTTCTCAGGCGGAGAGGGCCTGCGCCTCGTCGTCGGCGGCCGTGGCCACGTCCGGGAAGACGTCGAAGAGGCGGCGTACGCCGAGGGCAGCGAGCACCTTGTTCACGTGCGAACCGTCGACGGCCCCGTGCGCGGGCAGGATCAACCGCAGGTCGCCGCCGCAGGAATGCATCAGGCGGCGGGCGGCGATCATCACGCCGACCCCGCTGGAGTCGCAGAAGAGGACCTCGGACAGATCGAGCACGACCCGGTGGCGGCCGTGCGCGACCGCTTCGTGGACGTGCTGGCGGACCGCCGGTGACGTCACCAGGTCCAGCTCTCCCGAAACATGCAGTACGGCCCAGGCGTTGTGCTCGGCCTCGGTCACCTTCAGCGTCACGCGTCTGGACCTTTCGTTCTGCCGATGCGGAAGTGGTCCTTCCACCTCGCGGCTGCCCCACCGCGTCCCTGCGAAACGCGGTGCCGGGAAAGACACCGCCTTACGAGTGACTGGATCATTATCATCCTGGCCCGGAACACGGACGCACTTACCGTAAAGGGGCATGCTTGTCAGCGGTTCGCACTACATTCGAAGAAAGTGACGAGAGGCACAGCACACGGTGGGCAGGCGAACAGGGTTGGGGGCCGCATGGCGAAGGACGCACCACCCCGCTGGGACCGCAGGATGCAGCAGCGACTGGCGCGCGGCGAGGCCGCGGCGCTCGGTGAGCTGTACGACCGGTTCGCCTCGCTCGTCTACAGCCTGGCCCACCGGGTGCTCGACGACGACGCGGCGGCCGACCAGATCACGCGCGAGGTCTTCGGCCAGGTCTGGGAGGATCCGCACGCGTACGACCCCAAGCAGGGCTCGATGAGGTCCTGGGTGGCCGGGCTCACACACCGGCAGGCGGTGCGCCGCCTGCGGCAGAGCGAGTCGGCGGGGCTGCGCGACGGCGACGGTGACTCGGAGGAGCTGGAGCAGAAGGTCCGCAGCGCCTCGGCGGCCGCCCGCGCCGACTACATCGTGACGTCGATGCCGGCGCCGTTGCGGGCCGCCCTGGAGCTCGCGTACTTCCAGCGCAGGGACTACCGGCAGACGGCGGCCGACCTGGGGGTCACGGAGGACGAGGCACGCCGCCGCCTGCGGCTCGGGCTGCAGCTGCTGTCCACGGCGAACCCGCCCCGGCAGGACGGCCTGTCGTCCCCTCCCGGATTCGGGGAGCGTCGCCGGTGAACGCCGAACACGGCCCCAACGGGCCGCACGGACCCCGTGGACCTCAAGGGCCCCACGGGCCACAAGGGCCTCATGGACCACCGGGACCCCAGGGACCGCAGGGGCCGCACGGCCCGGAGGGCAACGGTCCGGGCGCGGGCGGCGGACACGAGCGCCCGGAGGGCCGGGCTCCGCGCATACCGGCCCCGAGAGCGGCCGCGGACGACCGCGAGGTCCTGGAGCCGGCGCCGGATCTGCCTCCCCCTCCCCCGCCGTCGCCCTCGTTCGAGCCCCCGTCCGCGTCGCCGGAGAGGCAGCCGGCCTCCCCGGCCCCGTCCCACCGCGTGCTCAAGTCGCTGCTGGGCGCCTGGGCCCTGTCGGCGTGCGCCGCCGACGAGACCGAGGCCGTCGAGGACCACCTCACCGAGTGCGCGCCGTGCGCGGACGAGGCCCTGCGCCTGCGGGACGCGGTCGGCCTCCTGCACGCCGAGCGCAGCCTCGACCTCGACCCCCTGCTGCGCAACCGTGTGCTCGACGGCTGCCTGGGCCGCAGGCCCGCGCGCATCCCGGTCCCCGCCTGGGCCACGCCGTACGACGCCGAGACGGCGCGGCTGGACGCCCTGCTGCGGGACATCGGCGACTCGGAGTGGCACGCTCCGGTGCGCCTCAAGTGGTTCGCGGGCCAGGAGGCGACCACCCGCAAGACGACGGTGGCCGGTGTGATCGGCCATCTCATGACCGTCGACGGGCTGGTCTCCAAGGCGCTCGGCCTCGACGACCCGCTGGGCCCCTCGGGTCCCGTGTCGCCGTCGGACCGCACCGAGTCGTACTGGCGCGGCTCCCGCTTCCCGCCCACCCGCACCGTCCGCGGCCCCTGGCGCGAGCAGAGCCACGACCTGATCCGTACGGCGTCCTTCGCGGGCCGCGGCGCGGCGGAGCTGTCCGTCTCGTACGGCGACTTCGCCCTGCCCCTGCGCGACGCGCTGCTGGACCGGGCGTTCGAGTGCTGGGTCCACGCGGGCGACATCGCCGACGCCGTGGACTATCCGTACGAGCCGCCGGCCGCCGCGCACCTGAACAGCATGATCGACCTGGCCGCCCGGCTGATCCCGGCGACTCTCGCGGCCCGCCGCAGGGCCGGTCTCGCGGCCCCGTCCAAGAGCCTCGTGACCGCCGGTTCGCCCGGCCGCTCGCTGCACCTGGAGATCGAGGGCGCGGGCGGCGGCGACTGGTACATCGCCCTCGACTCCCCGGCGGCGGTCGGCTCGCCCGACCACCAGGTGGCGCACGTGGCGCTGGACGGCGTCGAGTTCTGCCAGCTGGCCTCGGGGCATGTGCCGCCGGAGGAGGCCGCGGCCGGTCAGACCGGCGACCGGGAGGCAATCCGCGACGTACTCTTCGCGGCGGCGTCGCTGAGCCGCCTGTAGCGGCCCCGTCCGCCGCCGTCGCAGGTGGGAGCTAGGCGAAGACCACCGTACGGCGGCCGTTGAGCAGTACGCGGTGCTCGCTGTGCCACTTCACCGCCCGCGCCAGCGCCTGGCACTCCACGTCGCGCCCGATCGCCACCAGCTGCTCCGGCGTCACGTCGTGGCCCACCCGCTCGACCTCCTGCTCGATGATCGGCCCCTCGTCGAGGTCGGCCGTCACGTAGTGAGCGGTCGCGCCGATGAGCTTCACGCCGCGCGCGTGCGCCTGGTGGTACGGCTTCGCGCCCTTGAAGCTCGGCAGGAAGGAGTGGTGGATGTTGATGATCCGGCCGCTCAGCTGCTTGCACAGGTCGTCGGACAAAACCTGCATGTAGCGGGCGAGGACGACCAGCTCGACGTTCTCGGAGCGTACGAGCTCAAGGAGCTGGGCCTCCGCCTCGGGCTTGTTGTCCCGCGTCACCGGAATGTGGTGGAAGGGGATGTCGTACGAGCCGACCAGCTCGGCGAAGTCCGTGTGGTTCGAGACGACCGCCGCGATCTCCACCGGCAGGGCGCCGATCCGCGACCGGAAGAGCAGGTCGTTCAGACAGTGGCCGAACTTGCTGACCATGAGGACGATCCGCATCCGCTCCTCGGGACGGTGGATCTGCCAGTCCATCCGGAACGAGTCGCCGATCGCGGCGAAACTGGCCCGCAGCTTCTCCACGGTCACCGGAGCGTCCGCCGAGAAGTGGACCCGCATGAAGAACAGTCCCGTGTCGGGGTCGCCGAACTGCTGGCTGTCCTCGATGTTGCACCCGGTCATGAACAGGTAGCTCGACACGGCGTGCACGATGCCCTGCTTGTCCGGGCACGAGAGGGTGAGGACGTACTGGTCCGACGAGGGCCGGTCTGACGAAGGGGCGCGGTGCGGGTCGCTCATGCCCCGAGGATTTCACATTCGGGCGGGGTCAGGCGGACCTGGTCAGGATCCGGATGACCTCCAGCGTGCGCGGCGCGCTGTCCGGGTCCTCCCCGTCGTTCACCGCCAGCCGTACGTGCGCCTCCCGGGCCGCCCGGACCGCTTCCGGCCAGGCGTGGTGCTCCAGGTACGCCGACACGGGGGCGTCGGCGCCCACCTGGTGCATGATCTTCAGCACGCGCAGTACGGCGACGTCGACGAGCGACGCCTCCTGCGGATCGCGGAAGATCGTGCCGACGTACTTCTCGGCCGACCAGTTGTCCAGCCAGGTGTCCTCCACCAACCGGTACACGGCGTCTGTCACGTCTCCGTAGCCCTCGACGCCGGCCAGCCAGCACTCCTGCTGGAAGACGGGGTCGGAGAGCATGTGCAGCGCCGATCGCACGTTCGTGCGCCAGCGCCACCACGGCATGTCATTGAGCGGCATGCCGCCCATGGTGGGGGAGCGACGGCCGCGACGGGAAGAGTTCACCGAACCTTGCACGGTTGCAGATCGTACGTTCCCCCGTGACACGGACGTGCGGCCCCCCGTAATTCACTCCGATGTCACCGCGTGTTGAGACATGCTCACTTCCGCGTTACCCATGGGGCGGAAACGTGCATGCACATGACCGGACGGCGCAGCTCCCCCTCCACCCGTTCCCTGCTCTCGAAGGCCACGACGGCGCTGGCCGCGGTGACGGCGACGGCGGTCGGAGCGTCGCTGCTCACCGGTTGCGGAACGCTCCCCGGGATCTCGGGGGGATCCAGGGAGCCCGTGACCGTCATGACGTGGGCGCCGCAGGGCACCTCGGCCACGAACATGCCCGGCATGCCCGCCATGGCGCAGGCGTACGCCCGGTGGGCCAACGCGAACGGCGGCCTCGCCGGCCACGAGCTGAGGATCATCACCTGCAACGAGCACAACAGCACCGTCGGGGCCGCCAAGTGCGCCAAGCAGGCCGTACGGGAGAACGCCGTCGCGGTGGTCGGCTCGTACAGCCAGCACGGCCGGGCCTTCATGGCGCCGCTGGAGGTCGCCGGCATCCCGTACATCGGCGGCTACGGCGCCTCCGACGACGAGTTCGCCAGCGTGTTCTCCTACCCCGTCAACGGCGGCCAGGCGGCTCTCCTCGCGGGCAACGGCAAGCAGCTCGCCCGCGACTGCGAGCGCGTGGTCCTGGTGCGCCCGGACACCGTCGCGGGTGACGCCCTGCCGATACTCCTCGGCGCCGGCCTCGCCGAGGGGGACCGCAGGGCCCCCGCCGACATCCGGGCGGCCGAGGACGCGAGCGACTACACCGCGCGGGCCCGGGACGCGCTCAAGGGCGCCGGCGCGTTCGACGCGTACGGGAACGTCAAGGGCTGCGTCACGGCGGCGCTCGGCGACCGTACCGAGACCTTCTTCGACTCGTTCCGCAGGCTGGAGGAGGAGACCGAGCGGAAGGTCGCCGTCGCGTCGGTCCTGGGAAGCGTCGGACAGCCGCTCGTCGACCGGACGGGCGGCAAGAGCGGACCGTTCGAGGGGGCGTACGTCACGGGCTGGTACCCGGTGGCGAGCGACGAGCGCTGGAACCCGATGCGCGAGGTGATCCGGAAGCACGCCTTCGCGGACAACCGCATCGACCCGGCCGACCCCGGCGTGCAGACCACGTGGATCGCGTACACGGTCCTCAAGGCGGTCCTGGAGTCCCTCGCTCGGGGCGGCGGGGACGACGACAGGGACAGCGTCTCGGCGGCCGACGTGGTCGGGGAGCTCAACCACCTCGAGAGCGTGGACACCGGTGGCCTCACGCCGACCCTGAGCTGGCGCCTGGAGCACATGCTGGCGACGCGCGACCTTCCGCGCATCGTCAACAGGGACGTGACGTTCCAGGTGGTGCGGCAGGGGCGCCTGGTGTCGGCGAAGGAGGGCTTCGTGGACGTGGGCGAGACGCTGGTACGCGCGCCTTCCGGGGTGTGACCGGCGGCCGGGCGACAGAACGGCGGAGGGGGGGGGGGGGGGGGGGGGGGGGGGGGCCCCCCCCCCCCCCCCCCCCCCCCCCCTCCGCCGTCCGCTGTCCCCGCCGGCCGGATTCGCAACGCGTCGGTACAGCCTCTGCCGCGGCCGACGGGGGTGACCCCTGCCGGCCGCTGTCGGTGGTGACCCTGCCCGCCGCCGTCAGAGCTGCGTGGCGTCGCGTTCCGTGAGGCCGTGGCGCCTGGCGATGCTGTTCCACATGCCGACGGCTTCCTTCTTCGCCTGCGACGCCTTGCCGCTCTCGCGGTTGCCCGCCTGGTGCTGCGGCGTCGACCTCGCCTGGCCCTTGTGGCAGCCCTTGCGGCCGGCGACCTGGTCGGCCCAGGCGGCGTAGTGGTTGTCGGCCGCTGCCGAGGCCTTCCACGCGGTGGTGAGGGAGACCGACAGTTCCTGGTGCTTCGGCAGCTTGTCGATGGTCAGCCCCTGGAGGCGGGTCACCAGTTCGTTGCGCTGCTTGGCGGCGGCACGCAGGTCGCTCGCGGCCTTCGGCAGGTTCTTGCAGGTTCCGATGGCCTTGACCGCGCTGATCACCGAGGCGCGGCTGTCGTTGCTGTCGGCGAGCAGTGCGTCGAGCGACTTGGCCTGCGGCTCGGCGGGGTCGGCGGCCGCCTGCGGCGAGGCGTCGGCCCCCGTCGAACTGGGCGCGGCGACCGGCTTCTTGTCCACGGGCGTCTCCTCGTCGCTCCCGCTGAGCAACGCGCCCGCGCCGAGGCCGAGTACGGAGCAGCCGACGACCACGGCGGCGATCAGCACGAGCGGCGAGTTGCGCTTCTTCGAGGCGGACCCGGCGGATGACGCGGGCGTCGCGGACGCCGGCGGCCCTCCGTGGGAGTGGCCCTGGGGCCCGCCGCCGAACTGCGGCTGGTGGTACGGCTGCTGCTGGTGCGGGGACTGCGCGCCGACGGGCGGCATCTGCTGCGTCGGGTCCGCCGGGGCGGCGGCCCTGAACAGGCTGTCGAACTCCGCGGGCGGCTGCCGGTCCTCGGGAGCGCCCGGGCGGATGCCGAAGGGGGCGCCGGGGGGCGCCTCGGGCGCGGCCTGCGCGTTCCCGACGGGCGGGAGGTACTGGGTGGCGTCACCGTCGCCCGCGGGGGCCGCCGGCCCCTGCGCGTGCCGGCCGAGGAACTGGGTGGAGTCCGCCGGATTCTCGGGCGGCAGCGCACCGGGCCCGGCGGGCGGCACGTACGGGAGGTACTGCGTCGCGTCCGCGTCGGCGGCCGAGCCTCCGGCGGGTGCCTCGGGAGGCAGCGGCAACGGCTGCGCCTGGGGCTGCCCCTGAGTCTGCCCCTGAGCCTGGGTCTGGGGAGCGCCGTACTGCTGCTGCGCCGGGAGGGGGGCGGACGGGTGCGGCTGAGGGGGCTGGTTCTGGTGCTGCTGGTGGTTCTGGGGCGCCTGGGGCTGCTGGGGCTGCTGAGCGCCGTACTGCTGCTGCCCAGGCTGCGGCTGTCCGGGCTGCTGCCCGTGTTGCGCTGGTCCGGGCTGCTGCCCGTGCGGGGAACCGTACTGCGGCGGCTGGGGTTGGTGCGACTGCTGCTGTACGGGCGGCTGAGCGCCGTACTGCTGCGGCTGCTGGTGCTGAGCGCCGTACTGCGGCTGCGCGCCGGGCTGCGGCAGAGCACCCGGTTGCTGCGGCGGCAGCGGCGCACCCGGCTGCGGGGCGCCGTACTGCTGCGGCGGCTGCGGGGAACCGTACTGCTGCTCCCCGTACTGCGGCTGCTGCGGCGAGCCGTACTGCTGCTGCTGCGGCTGACCGGCGGCCTGCTGCGGCCCCCAGGGCTGGCCCCACGGCTGTCCACCCGCCGGAGCGACCTGTTCCTCGGGCGCCCCGGGTATCCAGGGACCGCTGCCGTCTGCGGGCAGCACGACACCTTCGTGCGCGGGCGGCCGCGCGGCGGGAAGCCGCGACTCGTCACCCTGTCCGCTCTGCGTCACCGGGACTCCTACGTGTGGACGTATGTGTGGACCTACGGAACCGTCGGTTCACGCTACCGGGTGGCGACGAGCCTCTGCCACGCGCCCACGGTCCCCACACATCCCGCCGGAGCCCCGGCGGCGACCCCGCGACACGATGCGTCCCTTATCGGCGGTTAGGGCCGCTTCGTGCGCGTACCGCTGCTCCCTTCCTACGCGGCCTGCATCTCCATGCGCGCACCGAATTCCCGTACGGCGGGTTCGTCGCGGTACGGCGTGAGCCGCTGCTGGAAGTCCTCCAGGTACTCCGCTCCCCGGTTCGACCGCAGGGTGCTCAGCAGTCGCACCGCCTCCGTGCCCGTGTGGCAGGCCTGCTCGACCTCGCGCTGCTGGACCTGCGCCGTCGCCAGCAGGAGGAGCCCGATCGCCCGGCGGCGCGCCCGCCCCTCCGGGTGGCCGTCCAGCGCGTCCTGGGCGCGCCGCGCCGCCGCCTGCCCCTGCCCCAGGTCGCGGTGGCAGTGCGCGAGCTCGTCGGCGAGGTAGGCGTGGTCGAAGTGCGCGATCCACACGGGATCGTCTCCCGCGTCCTCCTCGGCCCGCTCCAGCGCGGCCAGCGCCCTGACCGCCACCTGGTTGCAGGCCCGGGCGTCGCCCATCAGCGCGTGGCCGCGCGCCTCCGCCGCGCAGAACATCGCCTCCGCGCGGGGCGTCACCCGCCCCCTCGCGCCCTCCTGGGCGGCCCGCGCCAACTGCGCGATCTCGCGCGGGTTTCCGAGCTGGGCCGCGAGGTGGCTCATGGAAGCGGCCAGCACGTACCCCCCGTAGCCGCGGTCGCCCGCCGCCTGGGCGAGCCGCAGCGCCTGGATGTAGTAGCGCTGGGCGAGGCCGGGCTGTCCCGTGTCGACGGCCATGTAGCCGGCCAGTTCCGTCAGGCGTGCCACGGCCGCGAAGAGGTCCCGGCCGACGGATTCGCGGTACGAGCCCGAGAGCAGCCCGGACACCACGCTGTTGAGGTAGTGGACGACGATCGGCCGCACATGCCCGCTGCCGAAACGGTGGTCGAGTTCCACGAGGGCGTCCGTCGTCGCCCGTACCGCCTCCACGTCCGACGCGCCGACCCGTCCGCCGCCCGCCGTCCTGGCCACCTGGGTGTCCGTTCCCGTGATCAGCCAGTCGCGGCTCGGCTCGACGAGCGCCGAGGCGGCCACCGTCGAGCCGGACAGGAAGTCGCGGCGCCCCACGTCACTGCGCCACAGCTCACAGACCTGCTCGATCGCGCCGGGGACGGTCGGCGAGAACTGGAGTCCGATCCCGGAGGCCAGGTTCTTGCCGTTGGCCATCCCGATCTCGTCGATCGTGACCGTGCGGCCGAGTTTGCGCCCGATCGCTTCCGCGATGATGCCGGGCGCCCGGCCGCGCGGCTGCTGGCCGCGCAGCCAGCGGGCCACGGACGTCTTGTCGTACCGCAGGTCGAGGCCGTGTTCGGCGCCGCACATGTTCACACGTCGGGCGAGCCCGGCGTTGGAGCACCCGGCTTCCTGAATGAGCGCCTGCAACCGTTCGTTCGGCTGGCGGGCGACGAGAGGCCTGGCTGCCATTGACTACCCCCTGGTGCCGCAGTGGTCGGTGATGGTCCGTGAGTCCTGGTCCATTGGTCGTGGTCCGTGAATCCGTGAACTGATCACGCCGGTCCCGCTGATCACTGCCCGGCAGATATACAGAGAATGCGGAACATGCCGGACGAGACGGGATTGAGGGTCTTTCGACCGCCATTCCCGCCCTTCCCCACATGTGGTTACCCGCCCGCCGCCGCGCAGCCTCGTGCGCGCCCCCGCCCATGCACCGGTGCGCCCCGCGTGCAGGATCGATGTTCCTCCGCAAGCCGACCGCACGCCCGTAACCCAAGGTGACGGCGAGAGTTGTGTTCATCGTGGAAGACACCATCGGAGTCACGGACGCCGCCCAGATCCCCAAGCAGCGCGGCGATCAACTGCTGGACAGCGCCGTGCGGTACGCGGAAGAACGCCACTGGGACGTGTTCCCGGGCACCTGGCTGGAGGCGGACGAGGGCGTGGAGCGCTGCTCCTGCGGCGTCCCCTCCTGTGCCTCGCCCGGTGCGCACCCCGCCACCGCCGACTGGGCGTCGCAGGCGACGGGCAGCGCCACCGCGGCGCGCCGCATGTGGTCGAAACAGCCCAGGGCCTCCATCCTGCTGCCGACGGGCCGCTCCTTCGACGCTCTGGACGTTCCCGAGTCCGCCGGTTTCCTGGCGCTGGCCCGGATGGAACGCATGGAGCTGACGCTCGGCCCGGTGACCTGCACCCCGGACCGCCGGATGCTCTTCTTCGTACTGCCGGGCGCCGGCGCGAAGGTGCCCGATCTCGTACGGAAGTTGGGCTGGACCCCGACGGCGATCGACCTGGTCACGCGGGGCGAGGGCGACTACGTCGCGGGGCCGCCGACCCGGCTCGGCGGAATGGGCGCGGTGCAGTGGGCGCGCCGCCCCACCCCCGCGAACCGGTGGCTGCCCGATGTGGAGGAGCTGATCAGTCCGCTGGCCTACTCCTGCGGGCGGGAAGCAGCGGCGGCGCGCACACGCCGACCGTAGGGTGATCCCCGTAGCGGCACGGGGACCACGGGGAGGTTGTGCGACATGCCCGAGCACACAGCGGGACCGGACGAGGCGGGCGGAGCGCGGAACGCGCCGCCCGCCGCCGTGCGTGTAGAGGGCCTGTGGAAGCGCTTCGGCGACCAGATCGCGGTCGCGGGCATCGACCTGGAGCTGCCCTCGGGCAAGTTCGTCGGCCTCGTCGGGCCGAACGGCGCGGGCAAGACCACCACCCTGTCGATGGTCACCGGTCTGCTGCGCCCCGACGCGGGAACGGTCCTGATCGGCGGGCACGACGTGTGGCGGGACCCGGTGGCGGTCAAGGCCAGGATCGGCGTGCTGCCGGAGGGGCTGCGGCTCTTCGAACGGCTTTCGGGGCGCGAGCTCCTCGCCTACTCCGGCCGGCTGCGGGGGCTGCCCGGCGACGAGGTCGACAAGCGGGCGACGCAGCTTCTCGACGTACTGGACCTGGCGGGCGCGCAGCACAAACTGGTCGTCGACTACTCGACCGGCATGCGCAAGAAGATCGGTCTCGCGGCCGCTCTGCTGCACAACCCCCAAGTGCTGTTCCTGGACGAGCCCTTCGAGGGTGTCGATCCCGTTTCGGCGCAGACGATCCGCGGCGTGCTGGAGCGGTACACACTGTCGGGCGCGACCGTCGTCTTCTCCAGCCACGTGATGGAACTCGTGGAGTCGCTGTGCGACTGGGTCGCGGTGATGGCCGGGGGGCGCATCCGGGCGCAGGGAACACTCGCGGAGGTACGCGGCGAAGCGCCCTCCCTGCAAAGCGCCTTCCTCGAGCTGGTCGGCGCGAACGACCGGGACACCGGGGAGAGCCTGGACTGGCTGGGCGGCGGTGCCCGATGAGCGCGGGCGAAACGGCTGTTCCGGGGAACGGCGATGGACCGGCTGTTCCCGGGAACGGCACACCGGCTGTTCCGGGGAACGGCGGCGGACCGGCTGTTCCCGGGAACAGTGGACCGGCTGTTCCGGGGAACGGCACTCCGGACGTTCCCGGGATCACGTCCGTCTTCATACGGCTCAAGCTGTCGCTGCTGCGCAACGGGCTGCGGCAGTCGTCCGGCCGCAGGACCGCGTACATCCTCTCCGGTGTGCTCGCGCTGCTCTTCGCGGCGCTTCAGCTGATCGGCCTGATCGCGCTGCGCGGGAACGAGCACGCCCCGACGGTCGTGGTGCTGCTGGCGGCCCTTCTCGGGATCGGCTGGGCGGTGATGCCGCTGTTCTTCCCCAGCGGCGACGAGACGCTCGACCCGACCCGTCTGGTCATGCTGCCGCTGCGGCCACGCCCGCTGGTGCGCGCGCTCCTGACGGCGTCCCTGGTCGGTATCGGGCCGCTGTTCACGTTCTGCCTGGCGCTGGGCTCCGTGATCTCCGTGGCGCACGGCGTGGCGGCGGCAGCCGTCGGGGTCCTCGCCGTGACGCTGACCCTGTTGCTGTGCGTCGCGCTCGCACGGGCCGTGGCCGCGGCGAACATCCGCCTGCTGAGCAGCCGCAAGGGGCGCGATCTGGCCGTGCTCAGCGGTCTGGTGATCGCCGTCGGCATCCAGGTGGTCAACTTCGGCGCCCAGCGGCTCAGCAACGCGGGCGGCCTCGCCAGGCTCGACCCGGTCGCGGACGTACTGAGCTGGGTGCCGCCGGCGTCGGCCGTCGGCGCGGTGGCCGCGGTGAGCGAAGGCGCGTACGTCCGGGGTGCCGCCCAACTGCTGCTGGCCGCAGTGGCGCTGGCCGCGCTGCTGTGGTCCTGGGAGCGCAGCCTGGTGAAGCTGATGACCTCCCCGGACGGTTCGACGCTCCAGGCCGCCGAGCCGGCCGGCAAGGAGTCACCACGCGGGTTCGGCGGACGGTTCCTGCCCGGCGGACGTACGGGCACGGTGATCGAGCGCAGCCTGCGGTACGTGTGGCGTGACCCCAAGACCAAGGCCGCCTGGGTGACTTCGCTGGTGATCGGCCTCATCGTGCCGGTGTTCAACGCCCTCCAGGGGACGGGCAGCATCTACTTCGCGTGCTTCGCGGCCGGCATGCTCGGCATCCAGATGTACAACCAGTTCGGCCAGGACACCTCCGCCTTCTGGACGGTGGCCATGACGATCTCCACGCCGCGCGACGCGTACGAGGAACTGCGGGCGCGCGCGCTGGCGCTGCTGGTGATCACCCTGCCGTACTCGGCGCTGGTCACCGTGGTCACGGCGGCGCTGGTGGGTGACTGGCGGTCCCTTCCCGAGGCGCTCGGGCTGTCCTTCGCGCTGCTCGGCGCGATGCTGGCGACGGGGGCCGTGGCGTCCGTGCGCTTCCCGTACTCGATCCCGCAGGGCAGTACGCACAAGAACGTGGCGCCGGGGCAGGCGGGTCTCGCCTGGATCTCGATCCTCGGCGGCATGATCGCGGCGGCGCTGCTGTGCGCTCCGCTGATCACTCTGACGATCTGGCTCCACGCGGCGGACGCGGAAGGCCGGCTGTGGCTGCTGCTACCGCTGGGCACGGCGTACGGCGCGCTGATCTCCTGGGCGGGCGTGCGCTGGTCGGCGCCGCAGGCGGCGGCGCGGCTTCCGGAGATCCTCACGGCGGTGAGCAAGGGCTGAGTCCGCGCCCGACGGCCGCCCGGGCGGCTGCCGTTCGTGCGGCCGTCGTTCGTGCGGCTGCCGCCCGGGCGGGAAGTGACCGGCGGGGAGACGCTCAAGGGCGGCTCAGAGGCGGGGCGACCTGTTCCTCGGCGGTCTCCTCCAGGAACGGTTCGATCGCGCTGCGCCAGCCGTCCGGTTGGTCGTAGTGGACGAGGTGGCCGGCGTCGACCACCTCGGCGTACTGACCGCGCGGCAGCACCCGCACCATCTCCTGGGCCTCCGCCCGGCCCAGTTCGCCGTCGAGGCCGCGGACCACCAGGGTCGGGCACCGGACCAGTGCCAGCTCCTCCCAGTGGGCCTCGTACACCCAGGTCGCGCGGGACGCGAGCATCTGCGGGCGGGAGAAGAGCGGCCCCCAGCCGTCGGCCCGTTCGGTCATGACCTCGGCGAAGAACTCGCCACGGGCCGGACTCGGCCGTTCCACCCAGGGGTCGTCCTCGCCGAACCACTTGCGCACGTCGGCGAGCGTGGCGAACGGGACCGGCCACGTCTTGAACCAGTCCTCCCACTCGCGCTGCGAGGCCGCGCCGAGCGCGCCCGCCCGCATGTCGCAGATGACGACGGCCCGGACGAGATCGGGGCGCTTCGCGGCGAGCTGCCAGGCCGTCAGGGCGCCCATGGAGTGGCCGATGAGCGTGACGGGCGCGAGGCCCAGTTGCTCGACCGCCGCCTCGGCGTCGGCGACGTACGCCTCGCGGGTGTACGGGCCGTCGGCCGGCTTGTCGCTGCGGCCGTGTCCGCGCTGGTCGAGGGCGACCGCGCGGTACCGCTCCGACAGCCAGCGCGCGGTGCTCGCCCAGTGCGAGGCGCGCCCCATCAGGCCGTGGAGCAATAAGACCCCGGGCGCGCGGTCGGTTTCCCCGCTGCCCTTGGGAGGATCGGCGAACTCCCAGGCCGCCAGGCGTACGCCGTCGGCTCCGGTCACGTCGATGCGCCGCACCATGTGTCCTGGCACCCCCTTCGTCCCCCGGGTGGTCCGTCCAATGAGTGAGTGGTCGAGTCCGGCCAGACTATCGAACCCGTATTCGAAAATGCGGGTTCCGCGCGCAACACCCCTCGTTCGAGTGACCACGCTCAAGGGTTGACTCGCGCCGCCGAGGGGAGATCTTCAGCGGGAGGCGGACCGCTCGGGGAAAACGGTCCGCGGGGGCTGACCCTGGGAGCTCGGGGCTCCGGGTCAGCGCAGGGGAGGACGGGCTCCGGCGCCTCAGGGCGCCGGAGCCACCCCCTTCACCACGAGCAGGACGAATCTCCGGGCGATACCCGTGCGACGGGCGCATCCCCTGCCCCCTCCCCGACGGTCGTCGGACCGGTCGGCGATCCTCACGTCATGTGCCTCGGTCACAGACTGGCACGCGATCCGCCCGGTCGCTGGGATTCCGGAGGATCGCCGGACCGGCCCCACCACCGCGGGACCGGTCGACCGTGCCGCCAGGACGCCGCTGTCAGCGCTTGGCGACGAAAACGTGCGAGGCCACCTCGGCTCCGAGCTCCGCGGCCTCGCCACTGCTGCCGACAAGTACCCCGCCGGGCGACTCCGTCACGCTCACGACCGATCCGGGCTGCACGCCCGCGCGCCGCAGCGTGTACATCAGCTGGGCGTCCGTCTGGATGGGCTCCCCGATCCGGCGTACGACGACGGTCTTGCCGTCCGGGCCGGGCGCCAGGTCGTTCAGGCTGACCATGTTGTCGTCGAGGAAGGGGTCCGCCTCGGCCTTCTCGCCCAGTTCCTCCAGGCCGGGGATCGGGTTCCCGTACGGAGACTCCGTCGGGTGGCGCAGCAGTTCGAGGACGCGCCTCTCCACCGCCTCGCTCATCACGTGCTCCCAGCGGCACGCCTCCGCGTGGACCTGCTCCCACTCCAGGCCGATCACGTCGACGAGCAGACACTCGGCGAGCCGGTGCTTGCGCATCACGCGGGTGGCCAGCTTGCGGCCCTCGTCGGTCAGCTCCAGGTGGCGGTCGCCCGCCACGGTCACCAGACCGTCCCGCTCCATGCGGGCGACGGTCTGGCTCACCGTCGGTCCGCTCTGGTCGAGCCGCTCGGCGATACGGGCGCGCATGGGGACCACGCCTTCTTCCTCGAGCTCGAGGATGGTGCGGAGATACATCTCCGTGGTGTCGATCAGTCCGGACATACGTGCCCCTCGATTACTCGTGCGCTGGCCCTGCCCCAATTCTGACGCATAGCGCCGACAACCGTGCCGTGGCGACGGGAAGCCGTATTGACAGGGCACTGGTCCAGACCGCAACGTGATCCGCGCCACCGTCGCACGACGTTCGCACGACGACCGCTTGAAGGGGCTGTGCGCCATGAGCGAGAACAAACTGGCCGGTCAGTTCTTCGACGCCGCGATCGGCTTGCTGCACCGTGTCCGCGACGAGGAGGCGGGGAACGTGGCGGCCGCCGGTGCGGCCGTCGCCGACGCGGTGGCATCGGGCGGACGGCTGTTCGCCTTCGGCGCGGGCCACTCCTCACTCGCCGCCCAGGACGTCGTCTACCGGGCCGGCGGGCTCGCCCTGATGAACCTGCTCGCCGTTCCCGGGACCGTCGGCGTGGACGTCGTGCCTGCTCCCCTGGGCTCCGCCCTGGAGCGCGTCGACGGGCTGGCGGCGGCCGTACTCGACAGCAGTCCCGCCAAGCCCGGCGACGTACTGGTGATCATCTCGCTGTCGGGGCGCAACGCGCTGCCGGTGGAGATGGCGATGAACGCGCGGGCGCTCGGCCTGAAGGTCATCGGCGTGACGTCGGTGGCGTACACGCGTGAGACGAGATCGCGGCACGCCTCGGGTACGTACCTCAGGGACCACTGCGACATCGTCCTCGACAGCAAGATCGCGGTGGGGGACGCGGAGCTCACGGCAGAGGGCATCGAGGCCCCCTTCGCGCCCGCCTCGACGGTGGTCACGAGCGCGCTGATGCAGGCCGTCATGGCGAGCGCGGCGGGCGAGCTGGCGGAGCGCGGCATCGAGCCGCCGCTGCTGCGCTCGGGCAACGTCGACGGCGGCCACGAGTGGAACGGCCGGGTGATGACGGAGTACCGCGACCGCATCTTCTACCGGTACTGACCACGCGGGGGGCCGTTCCCGGGAACACGTCTCTGCCGTTCCCGAGAAGGCGTCTCTGCCGATTCCGGGACAGTGCCTGCCGTTCCCCGGAGCGCATGCACGGCCGTTCCCCGGGACGCGTCCCAGCCGTTCCCGAGAACGCTTCCTGCCGTCCCCGGAACGGGCGGAAAGCGTTCCCCGGCGGCGCGTTTCCCGTTACGGCTTCAGGGTCTGCGCCAAGTCGATGGCCGCCGCCACCCGCACGGCGATGTTCTCCGCGTACGTCGCGTCCGGGCGCTCGAAGGCGGTGCGGCTCGGGCCGCGCAGGAAGGTGGCCACGCCGAGCGTCCTGCCCCGGCTGCGCAGCACCGTGCACAGGGCGTGCACGGTGTCCTGCGGCCACTGGCGCCGCGCCGCCCAGTCCTGCGGGCCGCCGCTCGCCCGTACCGAGCCGAGGCGGTCCATGCACTGGAACGCGGGGTGGCCGGACGGGTACGGGACCGGGATGCCGGCCCCGCCGGTCACCGGAAGGCACGGCCCGGGGCCGCCCGACGGCGTGGCCGCCGCCCGCACCAGACGCGCGGGATGGTCCCCCCGGACCAGGTCGACCAGCGCGTGGTCGGCGAACCCCGCGAGGGCGAAGTCGAGGTACGACAACGCGGCCTCCATCGGGTCCTCGCACTCGGCGGCCGCGCGCCCGGCACGGTGCAGCTGGTTGCCGCGGAAGCGCAGCTGGGCCGCTTCCTGCTCCGCGGTCTTCGCCTCGGTGATGTCCTGGAACAGCCAGGCCACCCCCAGCGGCACCGGCTCTTCGGCGAGCGGCGAGGCGAGGCGCAGGAAGCCGCTGCGCCAGCACCGCCGGCGTTCGCCCCTCCCACCCGGCTCCGCCTTGCGCAGTGTCACCCACAGCTCGGCGGGGGCCGGGGGCGCCCCTTCCGCCAGTACGTGCTGGAGGGCGCCCTCCAGTTCCTCCACGCCCTGGACGATGAGCTCCCCCAGGGGGCGGCCCAGAAGCGTCGTGCGCCCCACGCCGAGCGCGCGGGCCGCGTGCGTGTTGACCACGGTCGGCCGCAGGTCGACGTCGACCAGGACGACACCCCAGGAGGCGTCGTCGAAGAGGGCCTCGCTCAGCGCGATCGCCCGCTCCAGGTCGATCTGGGCGTGCACCTCGCTGAACGCGCAGTACACCCCGGCGGGCTTGCCCTCCGCGCCGGGAACGCCCGCCGACTGCGTCCGTACGAGTACGCGTCCGCCGTCCTTCCGGAGCAGGGCGAACTCGTGCACCTGCCGGCCCGGCGCGTGCATCGCCGACATCAGCCGGCCCTGTACGTCGTCCGCGTCCTCCGGTCTCGCCGCCCATCCCGCGAGACCGGGCCGCCCGACCGCCTCGTCGGCGGTCCACCCCAGGATCCGCTCGGCCTCGCGGTTCCAGTGGGTGATCACCCCGTCCGCGTCGAAGGCGCAGAGCGCCGCGTCCATGCCGTCGAGAAGCGCGGCGAGAAGATCGTCGGACCCGGGTCCCGGCTCGTCGGGACCGAACGCGTCGGTGGTCTCGCCCATCCGGGAAGCACTCACCTGGCACCCCCTGCAGGTGTTCGCCTTTGCTGTACTGCTGAACCCGGGATCATTCAACTGGAACGTGACGCAGCACACACCTGGTTCGGATAAAAAACGGCCCCCTTAATTCGGTTGTGGTGCGCGGGACGGGTTCCTAGGCTTGCAGTACACGTGAAGGGAGGTGGTTCGGAAGTGATGTCATTTCGGACTCGTGAGGTGACTGCGGGCTGACGGCCCGTCGTCGCACCCAGTGCGGGCCGGCAGGTCGCCGGCCGAAATCCCAGCAGTCACCGACCCGCGGGCTCGCCGGTAAGTCCGGCCGGCTCCTCCTCGGAGGAACCAGAGCCCGCGGGTTTCTGCGCTCCGCGTCCCGGCGGGCGCAGCGGGCTCCTCCGGCCCACCCGCGCCCCCGCGGACTCACGGGCAGAGGCGCTCCACGCGCCACGCACCGCCGCCCTCGGCGACGTACCGCAGGCGGTCGTGCAGCCGGTTCGCGTGGCCCTGCCAGAACTCGACCGCCTCGGGAACGACCCGGTAGCCGCCCCAGTCCGGCGGCACCGGTACGCGTTCGGTCGGCGGGTAGCGCGTCGCCAGTTCGTCGTAGCGCGCGAGCAGCTCCTCGCGGGAGGCGATCACGGACGACTGGGCGCTCGCCCAGGCCCCGAGCTGCGAACCGTGCGGGCGCGTCCTGAAGTACGCCGCCGTCTCGTCGCGCCCGATCCGCACGGCCGTGCCGGTGACTATGACCTGACGCGCGCCCTGGTGCCACGGGAAGAGCAGCGAGACGTACGGGTTGCTCTCGATCTCCGCCGCCTTGCGGGAGGCGTAGTTCGTGAAGAACACGAAGCCCTGGGAGTCGAACTTCTTGAGCAGAACCGTGCGGGAGGAGGGGCGGCCGTCCGCGGTGGCCGTGGAGAGGATCATGGCGTTCGGCTCGTGGAGGCCGCCGGTGGCCACCTCGCGGAACCAGTGGTCGAACTGGCCCATGGGCTCGGCTGCGAGTTCCGCCTCCGTGAAGGCTTCGCTGCGGTAGTGCTCGCGCATGGCGGCGGGATCGAAATCTCGGTTCGGCACGGTGCCATCCTGCCGCAGGGGTGCAGTGTGCCCGGCACCCGGTGCCATCAATCCTCCGCCGGAAAATGGGGCAGTGTGCCGGTAATCACGCTTCCCCGCATCGGCGGAACCCGCCAAAATGTGGGCGCCGGGCACTGTGACCTCCATACAGCAGGGGATATCGTGCCTGCTTCCGAAGCGGTTGGGTGACCACCAGCCGCGCGGGGAATCACCGGGGTGACCAATGGCACCCGGAACCTGACCGGAACTGAGCGGATATGACCCCTGGTCATGAGCCGCCTGTCGCTTGTCGCTGCTTGTTTCGAACACATCATGAGGAGCCGCCTGATGTCCGACTTCGTACCCGGACTCGAAGGAGTCGTCGCGTTCGAAACGGAGATCGCAGAACCGGACAAGGAGGGCGGTGCGCTCCGTTACCGGGGGGTCGACATCGAAGACCTCGTCGGGCACGTGTCCTTCGGGAACGTCTGGGGTCTGCTGGTCGACGGCGCGTTCAACCCCGGTCTTCCGGCCGCCGAACCGTTTCCGATCCCCGTCCACTCCGGCGACATCCGGGTGGACGTGCAGTCCGCGCTCGCGATGCTCGCGCCCGTGTGGGGCCTGAAACCGCTGCTCGACATCGACGAGCAGACCGCGCGCGACGACCTCGCGCGGGCCGCCGTGATGGCACTGTCGTACGTCGCCCAGTCGGCGCGCGGGCAGGGCCTGCCGATGGTCCCGCAGAGGGAGATCGACAAGGCGGAGACCGTCGTGGAGCGCTTCATGAAGCGCTGGCGCGGCGAGCCCGACCCCAAGCACGTCAAGGCGGTCGACGCCTACTGGACGTCGGCCGCCGAGCACGGCATGAACGCCTCCACGTTCACGGCCCGCGTGATCGCCTCGACCGGCGCCGACGTGGCCGCCGCCCTCTCGGGCGCGGTCGGCGCCATGTCCGGACCGCTCCACGGCGGCGCGCCCTCGCGTGTCCTCGGCATGATCGAGGAGATCGAGCGCACCGGTGACGCGACCGCGTACGTGAAGCAGGCCCTCGACAAGGGCGAGCGCCTCATGGGCTTCGGGCACCGGGTGTACCGCGCCGAGGACCCGCGTGCGCGCGTTCTGCGGCGTACGGCCAAGGAGCTCGCCGCGCCGCGCTTCGAGGTCGCCGAGGCGCTGGAGAAGGCCGCTCTGGAGGAGCTGCACGCGCGGCGCCCCGACCGGGTGCTCGCGACGAACGTCGAGTTCTGGGCGGCGATCGTGCTGGACTTCGCGGAGGTCCCGGCGCACATGTTCACGTCGATGTTCACGTGTGCGCGTACGGCCGGGTGGTCGGCGCACATCCTGGAGCAGAAGCGCACGGGACGCCTGGTGCGTCCTTCCGCGCGGTACGTCGGTCCTCCCTCGCGCAACCCGCACGAGGTCACGGGCTTCGACGACATCGCGCGCTGACACCGCGGGCGCGTCGGCGTCCCGGACATGGGATCGGGTGAGGGGCCGGGCTTCCGGCGCCTCACCCGATCCCGGTCCGGCGTGCTTTCAGCCGAGCGCGCCGTCGAGCAGCGCCGCCCACTGCATCACCACGCGTTCGCGCCGCGCCGCGTCGTCGGTGAGGAGATTGGCCAGGCCCAGACCGCGCGCCATGTCGAGCAGCCCCTGGACGGTCTCGCGCACGCCGGGCACCGATTCGTCGGCGTGCAGGAGGTCGACGGCGATGCGGTGGGTCTCGCGGCCGACGCGCGCCTCCAGCTCGGTGACCCGGGCGCCCAGCTGGTCCTCGTTGGAAGCGGCGACCCACAGGTGCAGGGCGGCCCGGAAGAGCGGTCCCGTGTAGAGGTCGACGAGCGCGCCGACGACCGCGGCGCGGTCGGTGGCGCCGTCCGGGAACAGCGCGCGCAGCGCCGTGGAACGTTCCTCGGCGACGTACTCGACGGCCGCCGTGAAGAGGTCCTCCCGTGTCGGGAAGTGGTGCTGGGCCGCGCCCCGCGAGACGCCTGCCCGTTCCGCCACGACGGACACCGTGGAGCCCGCCCAGCCGCGCTCGGCCAGGCAGGACACGGCGGCTTCGAGCAGGCGCTGCCTGGTCGCCCTGGAGCGGTCCTGCTTGGGTGCCTTTCCGGTGGCCGGCGTGGTGGCCGGCGTGGGGCCCTGCGTGTGGCCCGTGGCCGGGGACGTGCGCGGCGTCCGGGCAGCGCTCGGCGCCGGGGTCGGGCTCGGTGTCGGGGTCACAGCGCCCATGCGGGGTCCCGTCGTTCGAGGAATGCCGTCACGCCCTCGGCCGCCTCCCGTGAGGCGAACAGGCGCGCGGACCGCTCGACGAGCATGTCCGCGTCCCGGTCGAAGGCTGCCAGCACTGTAGCCGTGACCAGGCGCTTGGACTCGGCCAGCCCCTGCGGGGAGGCCCTGCGCAGCCCTTCGAGCACGGGCGCGAGAGCCTCGTCCACGTCGTCCTCGGAGGCGACGGTGATCAGTCCCGTACGGGCCGCCTCGGCCGCGTGGAACCGCTCCCCGGTCAGGTAGTAGCGGGCGGCGGCGCGCGGGTCCAGGCGGGGCAGCAGCGGCATCGAGACCACGGCGGGCGCGAGCCCCAGCCGGGACTCGGTGAACGCGAAGCTCGCTCCCGGCCCCGCGGCGGAGATGTCGCACGCGCCGAGCAGTCCGAGGCCGCCGGCCCGCACGTGTCCCTCCACCCGCGCCACGACCGGCTTGGGCAGCGCGACGATGCTCCGCAGAAGGGCGACGAAGGCGGCCGGGTCGGGCGGCGACTTCAGGTCGGCGCCCGCGCAGAACGTGTTCCCTGTGTGGCTCAGCTGTACGGCCCGTACGGCGGGGTCCTTCGCGCACGCCGACAGGGCGTCGCCCAGCTCGCCGACGAGCCGCGCGGACAGCGCGTTGCGGTTCGCCGGCGAGTCGAGGGTAAGAGTCGTGATCCCGCGTTCGTGCGAGGCCGGTACCAGGGTCATGCGCCCTCCCTTTCGCGGGGCTCGCGCCCGGGGTGCCGGTCCCGCAGTTCGCGCCTGAGGATCTTTCCGGAGGCCGCCCTGGGGACGCTTCCGACGAACGCCACGCGGCGGATCTTCTTGTACGGTGCGACGCGCTCGGCGACGTACGCCGTCACGTCCTCCTCGGTGAGGCCGGCGGACGGCTGCGGGACGACGTACGCCATGGGCACCTCGTTGCCGTCCGCGTCGAGGACGCCGATGACGGCCGCGTCCGCGATCGCCTCGTGGGTGAGCAGGAGCGCTTCCAGTTCGGCCGGGGCGACCTGGAAGCCCTTGTACTTGATGAGTTCCTTGACGCGGTCGACGACGAACAGCCATCCGTCCGCGTCGATCCTTCCGACGTCGCCGGTGTGCAGCCACCCGTCGGCGTCGATCATCGCGGCGGTGGCGTCCGGGCGGCCGAGGTAGCCCTTCATCACCTGGGGGCCCCGGATCGCGATCTCGCCCTCCTCGCCGACGGCCACGTCCGTGCCGGGGTCGTCGAGGGACAGGATGCGCATCTCCGTTCCCGGGAGCAGCTTTCCGACCGTTCCCGGGGGCGGGTTGGGGGCGTTCCGGGGAACGACGTGTGTGCCCGGCGACAGTTCCGTCATGCCGTACGCCTGGAGGACGGGCGGCAGCCCCAGACGGCTGGAGCACGCCTGCGCGAGAGCGGCATCGAGTGGGGCGGCGGCGCTGACGATGTACTCCAGGCAGGACAGGTCGTACTTCGCCACGGCGGGGTGCTTGGCGAGGGCCAGGACGATCGGTGGAGCGACGTACAGGCCGTTGATGCGGTGCTTCTCGACCGCGCCGAGGAACTGGTCGAGTTCGAAGCGCGGAAGTACGACGACCGTCGCACCATTGCGCAGCGGGGCGTTCATGAGAGCGGTGAGCCCGTAGATGTGAAAAAAGGGCAGCACGGCGAGGATGCGGTCGCCGGGGCCCATGGGGATGAACGGGTCGAGTTGCGCCAGGTTGGTGGCGATGCTGCGGTGCGTCAGCATCACCCCCTTGGGGACGCCCGTGGTCCCCGACGAGTACGGGAGCGCCGCGACGTCCTCGGCCGGGTCGACGGTGATCCGCGGCTCGGGCGCGGTCGAGGCGAGCATGTCGAGGACGGACCGGTGCCCCTCCGCGCTGTCGCAGACGAAGATCTCCTCGATTCCGCCGACGAGTTCGGCGGCCCTCCGTGCGACGCCGAGGAGCGGTGAGACGGTGACGATCCAGCGGGCGGAGGAGTCGGCGAGCTGCTTGGCGAGCTCCTCCGCCGTGGCCAGCGGGTGGATGGTAGTGACGGAGGCACCGGCGCGCGTGGCGGCGTAGAAGACCACGGGGTACGCGATGGTGTTGGGGCTGTGCAGGGCCAGTACGTCCCCCTGCCGCACCCCCGCCTCCGCCAGTGCGGCGGCGATCCGCCGGTGGAAGGCGTCCAGCTGGCCGTACGTGATCGTGTCACCGTTCGTCCCGTCGATCAGGGCGGGCGTTTCGCCGTACTCGGCGGCCCTCCCCAGCACCGCCTCGTGGATGGGCAGCTCGACGGGCTCTACGGATGCGTACTCGCTCTGGAACGCCATGACGGTCCCCTCCGCGGTATGGGTGGTGGCCAGAATCGCGCGTGCTAGTACGACTTGGGGAGACCCAGGGACTGATGGGAGACGAAGTTCAGGATCATTTCCCTGCTCACGGGCGCGATACGGGCCACCCGTGCGGCGGTGATGAGCGAGGCGAGGCCGTACTCGCGGGTGAGGCCGTTGCCGCCCAGGGTGTGGACGGCCTGGTCGACGGCCTTCACGCACGCCTCGGCGGCGGCGTACTTCGCCATGTTGGCCGCCTCGCCCGCGGCGAGGTCGTCGCCGTCGTCGTAGAGGCGGGCCGCCTTCTGCATCATCAAGCGGGCCAGTTCGAGTTCGATGTGGGCCTGCGCGAGCGGGTGGGCGATGGCCTGGTGGGCGCCGACGGGGTCCTTCCAGACGGTGCGTTCCCGGGCGTACTCGACGGCCCTGCTCACGGCGTAGCGGCCCATGCCGACGGCGAAGGCGGCGGTCATGACGCGCTCGGGGTTGAGTCCGGCGAAGAGCTGCAGGAGGCCCGCGTCCTCGTCTCCGACCAGCGCCTCGGCGGGCAGCCGCACGTCGTCGAGGACCAGCTCGAACTGCTTCTCCGGCGCCTGCAGTTCCATGTCGATCTGCGAGCGCCGGAATCCCGGGGTGTCGCGGGGGACGATGAACAGGCACGGCTTGAGACGGCCCGTCCGCGCGTCCTCGGTGCGGCCGACGACGAGGGTGGCGTCCGCGATGTCGACGCCCGAGATGAAGACCTTGCGGCCGGTGAGGAGCCAGTCCCCGCCGTCGCGGCGGGCCGTGGTGGTGATCCGGTGGGAGTTCGACCCGGCGTCGGGCTCGGTGATGCCGAAGGCCATGGTGAGGCTTCCGCCGGCGAGGCCGGGCAGCCAGGCGGCCTTCTGCCGGTCCGTGCCGAAGCGGGCGATGACGGTGCCGCAGATGGCGGGCGAGACGACCATCATGAGGAGCGGGCAGCCGGCCGCCCCCAGCTCCTCGAGGACGATGGACAGTTCCGCGATCCCGCCGCCCCCTCCGCCGTACTCCTCGGGCAGGTTCACCCCGAGGTACCCGAGCTTGGCGGCCTCGGCCCAGAGCGTGTCGGGGTGCCGTCCCTCACGGACGACGGCGGTCATGTAGTCGCGTCCGTAGCGCTTCCCGAGAGCGGCGACGGCCGAGCGGAGTGCTGCCTGTTCTTCGGTCTCTGCGACGGCGGTGCTCATGGCTGCTGTTCCTCCTGGGACTCTTCGCCAGGCTCTTCGGCCTGTACGACGGCGAGCAGGGCGCCGACCTCGACCTGGCGGCCGGGGGCGGCGTGGAGCGCGGTGAGCATGCCGGAGGCCGGGGCACAGACGCGGTGCTCCATCTTCATGGCCTCCAGCCAGAGCAGGGGCTGGCCGGCCGTGACGTGCGTGCCCTCCGTGAGCCCTTCGGCGACGCGGACGACGGTCCCGGGCATGGGCGCGAGCAGGGACCCGGGTTCGGCGCGAACGGTCGGGTCGGGGAAGCGGGGCAGGGCGGTGAAGGTGTGCGAACCGCCGGTGGAGGCGTCGACGTACACGCGTCCTCCGGGGTACGCCCGTACGCCGAAGTGCTGGAGCACGCCGTTCGTTTCGAGCATCACGTCCTCGCTCCGTACGGCGTGCACGTGCACGCCCTCGAAGCCTTCCGCGGTGTAGCCGCCGCGGGTGTACCGGTAGCGGACCTCGTACTCGGTTCCGGCGGGCTCCGCCCGGTAGCTCTTCAGCTGTGCCTGGGACGGCACGTTCCGCCAGCCGCCCAGCCGGGCTCCCGCGGTCCCCGCCGCCCGCCGGGCGGCGGCGTCGGCCAGGGCCGCGGCGAGCGCGGCGAGCGCGGTGTCCGGCGCGTCCCCGGACGGCTCCGTGAGGGCGCCGAGGTTCCGGTCGTAGAACCCGGTGTCGAGCCGCCCGGCGGTGAAATCGGGGTGCCTCAGGGAGCGCACGAGCAGCTCCCGGTTGGTCACCGGGCCGTGGACGCGGGACCGCTCCAGGGCATGGGCGAGCCTGCGTACGGCTTCGGCGCGGGTGGGGGCGTGGGCGATCACCTTGGCCAGCATCGGGTCGTAGTGCACCCCCACGGCGTCCCCGCCCTCGTACCCGGTGTCGAGCCGCAGGCCGGGTCCCTCCGGGACGCCCAGGGCGTGCAGGGGGCCCGTCTGGGGCTGCCAGTCGCGGGCGGGGTCCTCCGCGTACAGGCGCGCCTCCACCGCGTGGCCCGACGGCGCGGGCGGTTCGGCGGGAAGGGCCTCTCCTTCCGCGACGCGCACTTGGAGGGCCACGAGGTCGATGCCGAACACCGCCTCCGTCACGGGGTGCTCGACCTGGAGGCGCGTGTTCATCTCCAGGAAGTACGGGCGGCCCTCGGCCGAGACGAGGAACTCGACCGTCCCCGCGCCCCGGTAGTCCACCGCCCTCGCCGCCGCCACGGCGGCGTCGTGCAGCGTGGTGCGCAGGGTGTCGTCCAGGCCGGGCGCAGGGGCCTCCTCGACGACCTTCTGGTGCCGGCGCTGGAGCGAGCAGTCACGGGTGCCGAGCGCCCACACCGTGCCGTGCGCGTCGGCCATCACCTGGACCTCGACGTGACGGCCCTGTTCGACGTACGGCTCGGCGAACACCTCGCCGTCCCCGAACGCCGCGCGCGCTTCCGCGGTGGCCGCCGTCAGCTCTCCCGGGAGGGCCGCCAGGTCGCGTACGACGCGCATGCCCCTGCCGCCGCCGCCGGCCGCGGCCTTGAGGAGGAGCGGCAGGTCCTCGTCGGTGGCCCGGTCGGGCGCCACGGGGGCCAGCAGGGGCACTCCGGAGGCCGCCATGAGCTCCTTGGCGCGCGTCTTGGAGGCCATGGCGTCGATGGCGCCCGGCGGCGGCCCGATCCACACCAGACCGGCGTCCAGGACGGCGCGGGCGAACTCCGCGTTCTCGGACAGGAACCCGTACCCGGGATGCACGGCGTCCGCTCCGGCCGCCAGGGCGGCCTTCACGACGAGATCGCCGCGCAGGTACGTGTCGGCGGGAGCCGTTCCCGGGAGGCGTACGGCCGCGTCCGCGGAACGGACGTGGAGCGCTCCGGTGTCCGCGTCGGAGTACACGGCGACCGTGGTGATGCCGAGGTGTGCGCACGTGCGGAAGATCCGGCAGGCGATCTCGCCGCGGTTCGCCACGAGGACCGAGGAAATCGTCGAACTCATGGGAAGGCCCCTCACATCCGGAAGACGCCGAAGCCGCCGCGCGCGCCCTCGACCGGTGCCGTGTGGATCGCGGACAGGCAGAGCCCCAGCACGGTCCTGGTGTCGCGCGGGTCGATGACCCCGTCGTCGTACAGCCGCCCCGACAGGAACATCGGCAGGGACTCCGACTCGATCTGCTGCTCGACCATGGCGCGCAGCCCCGCGTCGGCCTCGTCGTCGTACGGCTGGCCCTTCGCCACGGCCGACGCCCGAGCGACGATCGACAGGACGCCGGCGAGCTGCTGGGGGCCCATGACGGCGGACTTGGAGCTCGGCCAGGCGAACAGGAAGCGCGGGTCGTAGGCGCGCCCGCACATGCCGTAGTGACCGGCTCCGTACGACGCGCCCATGAGGACGGACAGGTGCGGGACCCTGGAGTTGGACACCGCGTTGATCATCATCGCGCCGTGCTTGATGATGCCGCCCTGTTCGTACTCCTTGCCGACCATGTAGCCGGTGGTGTTGTGGAGGAACAGCAGGGGCGTGTCGCGCTGGTTCGCAAGCTGGATGAACTGGGCGGCCTTCTGCGACTCCGCGCTGAACAGCACGCCCTGCGCGTTCGCGAGGATGCCCACAGGGTGGCCGTGGAGGCGGGCCCATCCGGTGACCAGGCTGGCTCCGTAGAGCGGCTTGAACTCGTCGAAGTCGGAGGCGTCGACGATGCGGGCGATGACCTCGCGAGGGTCGAAGGGCACCTTGAGGTCGCCGGGGACGATGCCGGCGAGTTCCTCCTCGTCGTACTTCGGAGGCTCGGCAGGGGGCGGGTCGGCTTGCGCCTTGCGCCAGTTGAGGCGGGCGACGATGCGGCGGGCCTGGCGCAGGGCGTCGTACTCGTCGACGGCGAAGTGGTCGGCGAGGCCGGAGGTGCGGGCGTGCATGTCGGCCCCGCCGAGCGACTCGTCGTCCGATTCCTCACCGGTGGCCATCTTGACCAGGGGCGGGCCGCCGAGGAAGACCTTCGAGCGCTCCTTGATCATGACGGTGTGGTCGGACATCCCCGGGATGTAGGCCCCGCCTGCCGTGGAGTTGCCGAAGACGACCGCGACGGTCGGGATGCCGGCGGCGGAGAGGCGGGTGATGTCGCGGAAGAGAGCGCCGCCCGGGATGAAGATCTCCTTCTGGGACGGGAGGTCCGCGCCGCCGGATTCGACGAGGCTGATGCACGGGAGGCGGTTCGCGTACGCGATCTCGTTCGCGCGCAGTGCCTTCTTGAGGGTCCACGGGTTGGACGCGCCGCCGCGGACGGTGGGGTCGCTCGCGGTGATCAGGCACTCGACGCCCTCGACGACGCCGATGCCGGTGACCATGGACGCGCCCACGGCGTAGTCACTGCCCCATGCGGCCAGGGGGGACAGTTCGAGGAACGGGGTGTCCGCGTCGAGCAGCAGCTCCACGCGCTCACGGGGGAGCAGCTTCCCGCGCGCACGGTGGCGGGCCACGTACTTCTCGCCGCCGCCGGCGAGCGCCTTGGCGTGCTCCGCGTCCAGCTCGGCCAGTTTGGCGAGCATGGCCGCGCGGTTGGCGGCGTACTCGGGGCTTCGCGGGTCGAGGGCCGTGGGGAGCACGGTCACGGAGTCACCGCCGGGGTGAGGGGGGCCGCGAGGGTCACAGGAGTACCTCCGGTATGTCGATGTGGCGCGAGCGCAGCCATTCGCCCAGCGCCTTCGCCTGGGGGTCGAAGCGGGCCTGGGAGGCGACGCCCTCGCCGAGAAGCCCCTCGATCACGAAGTTGACCGCCCGCAGGTTCGGCAGGACGTACCGCGTCACGGGAAGGCCGGCCGTCTCTGGCAGCAGTTCCCGCAACCGCTCCACCGTCAGCGCGTGCGCCATCCACCCCCACGCCTCCTCGGTGCGCACCCACACGCCGACGTTCGCGTCCCCGCCCTTGTCCCCGCTGCGCGCTCCCGCGACCGCGCCGAGCGGGGCCCTGCGGGTCGGGCCGTTCGGCACGGGCGGCAGGACGGGTGGCTCGACGACGGGCTCCAGGGCGCGCGTGGTGGAGGGCGGCGGTACCCGTACCCGCTCGCCGTCCGGGAGCACCGCCACGTGCTCGACCTCCGAAGCGTCCACGTACGCCGCCTCGAAGACGCCGTACGGCGCTCCCTTCCCCGGCGGCGCCGTCACGTGGAAGCCGGGACAGCTGCCGAGGGCCAGCTCGATCGCCGCTCCGCTGATCACACGGCCGACGTTCGCCGGGTCGGGGTCCCGTACGGCGAGCCGCAGCAGCGCGCTCGCGCGTTCCTGGGTGTCGGCGTCCGGGCGGTCGGTGCGCACCAGCTCCCAGCGGACCTCGGCCGGGCGGCTCTTGGCCGCCGACAGCGCGTCCTCCACCTGGGCGCGCACCAGCTCGGCCTTCTCCTCGACGCCCAGGCCGGTCAGGACGAACACGACCTCGTTGCGCCACCCGCCGATCCGGGTCACCCCGGCCTTGAGGGTGGGCGGCGGGGCCTCTCCTCGTACGCCCGAGATCCGGACCCGGTCGGGGCCTTCCCGCGTCAGCCGTACGGTGTCGAGTCGCGCCGTGACGTCGGGGCCGGCGTACCGGGGGGCGCCCGTCTCGTACAGGAGCTGCGCGGTGACCGTTCCCGTGTCCACGAGGCCGCCCGTTCCCGGGTGCTTCGTTATGACGGCCCCGCCGTCGGCGTGGACCTCCGCGAGCGGGAAGCCGAAGCGCCTTTCCGGCTGTTCCCGGGAACGGCCGGAAAGGCCGCCGAAGAACGCGTAGTTGCCGCCCGTCGCCTGTGTCCCGCACTCCAGCACATGCCCGGCCACCACCGCTCCGGCGAGGCGGTCGTACTCCTCGGGGCCCCACCCGAACCACCAGGCGGCCGGTCCGGTGACCAGAGCCGCGTCCGTGACGCGTCCGGTCACCACCACGTCGGCGCCCGCGCGCAGGCACTGGGTGATCCCCCCGCCGCCCAGGTAGGCGTTGGCCGTAAGCGCCCCTTCGGGCAGCGGCAGGCTGTCGCCCTCCACGTGGGCGACGCGCACGGGAACGCCGGTCCGCCCGGCGAGTTCCCGTACGGCGCCGGCGAGCGCTCCCGGGTTCAGCCCGCCCGCGTTGGCCACGATCCGCACCCCGCGCTCGTGGGCGACGGCCAGGTTCTCCTCCAGCTGCCGCAGGAAGGTCTTGGCGTACCCGAGGCGGGCGTCCTTCAGCCGGTCGCGCCCGAGGATGAGCATGGTCAGCTCGGCGAGGTAGTCCCCGGTGAGCACGTCGAGTTCGCCGCCGGTGAGCATCTCCCTCATGGCGTCGAAGCGGTCGCCGTAGAAGCCCGAGGCGTTGCCGATCCGCAGCGGACGGCGGCCGCCGTCCGCGCCGCCCTCGTTCCCGGCGCTCACGCCCCTCCCCCGCCGTGCTTCGGCTCCCGCCCCGCGCCCGCCGGTCCCGCGAACGCCTGGGCGATGTCGAGCCACCGGTCGGCGTCGGCGCCCTCCGCCCGTACCGCCACGTCGTCGCGGTGGGCCCGCTGGGTGACCAGGAGGCAGAAGTCGAGCGCCGGACCGGTCACGCGCTGCCGGGCGTCCTCGGGTCCGTACGCCCACAGCTCGGACCCGTCCGGCGCGTTCAGTTCCACCCGGAACTCCTCGGCGGGCGGCGTGAGCCCGCGCACCGCGAAGGCGTACCCGCGTGCCCGTACACCGATCCGGGCCACGTGCCGCAGCCGCGCGGTCGGCTCCCGGCGTACGCCCAGCGCGTCCGCGACGTCCTGGCCGTGGGCCCAGGTCTCCATCAACCGCCCGGTCGCCATCGAGGCGGCGCTCATCGGCGGGCCGTACCAGGGAAACCTCACCCCGGCGGGGGCCGCCCGCAGCGCGCGCTGGAGTTCCTCGCGCCCGTCCCGCCACCAGTCCAGCAGTTCGTCCACCGGCAGTTCGGCCCCGGCGTCGGCTCCGTCGTCGACGAACCGGTCGGGCGCGGCCATCGCCTCCCGCGCCTCCGCCGCGAAGCCCTCGGGGTCGGTGACGGACAGCAGCGCCGCCGTGTCCGTCCAGGCGAGATGCGCGATCTGGTGGGCGACGGTCCAGCGCGGTGCGGGCGTGGCGAGCGACCACTGTTTCCCGCTCAGGCCGCCGACCAACTGGTCGAGTGCGTCCCCTTCGGCACGGAGATCGTCGAGCACGGCTGCCGGGTCGGACACGGTGCGCTCCCCTCGGGGTAGGGCGGTGTGTCCGGAGCATGGCAGCCGGCCAAGAAACAAGCAAGCATGCTTGCATTATTTGTCGCAGCCGGATTTCAGGCGGCCGAGCCGTCACGATCCCGGCGCTTGTGACGCGCCTGGCTCCGCATCGCCCCCATGCTCGCCCCGATGACCAGCGCGATCGCCAGCGCGTCGGTCGTCGACAGCGCCTGGTGCAGCACCAGGAACCCGGCGACCGCCGCGATGGCCGGCTCCAGGCTCATCAGTACGGCGAAGGCCGCGGCGGGCAGCCGGCGCAGCGCCAGCAGCTCCAGCGTGTACGGCAGCACGGACGACATCAGCGCCACCGCCGCGCCCAGCGCCACCGTGCGCGGCTCCAGCAGCGCGCCACCCGCCCCGGCCACCCCGAACGGCAGGCTGAGGACCGCGGCGACCGCCATCGCGAGCGCCAGCCCGTCCGCCTGCGGGAACCTGCGGCCCGTCCGGGCGCTGAAGAGGATGTACGCCGCCCAGCAGCCGCCCGCCCCGAGCGCGTACGCCGCGCCGACCGGATCCAGCCGGTCGAAGCCGCCTCCGCTCAGCAGCACCACGCCGCCGAGCGCCAGCGCGGCCCACACGACGCTCATGGCGCGGCGGGAGGCGAACACCGACAGCGCGAGCGGCCCGAGGACCTCCAGGGTCACTGCGACGCCCAGCGGGATGCGGTCCAGCGACTGGTAGAACAGGCCGTTCATGCCGGCCAGGGCGAGCCCGAAGGCGACGACGGTCCACCAGTCGGCGCGGGCGTATCCGCGCACCCCGGGGCGGCACACGACGAGCAGGATCACGGCGGCCGCGGCCAGACGCAGGGCGACGACACCGGCCGCTCCCGTGCTCGGCATGATCGTCACCGCGAGGGCTGATCCGAACTGCACCGACAGGCCGCCGGCCATCACCATCGCCACGGGCCCGAGCCGCGCCCCGAGCCGCCCCTCGGACCGGCCTCCGCCGGGTGCGCCGCCGCCCCCGGCGGGACCTGCGTCGGGTGTAACGGAGGCGGGGGCGGGAGTGGAGGAGGTGGGCTGATCCATGCGTTCCACGGTAAGCGGACACCACCGTCCACACCCCTGTCCACCGGCGTACGGACGGTCCGCCGGACCACGCCGCCGCCACGTACGCCACGGGGCCGTTACGGCAGGCCGTCAGCCAGTACCTCGGCCAGGTGACGGGCCCGGCGGCCCGCCAGGTGGTCCAGCTGCGTGCGGCAGGAGAAACCGTCGGCCAGCAGTTCCGTCCCCTCGGGCGCCTCGCGTACCGACGGGAGCAGCTGTTCCTCGGCACAGGCGACCGACACGTCGTAGTGGCCGCGCTCGAAGCCGAAGTTGCCCGCGAGTCCGCAGCAGCCGCCGCTCAGGGCGCCGGTGAGCCCCGCCCGCTCGCGCAGCCGCTGCTCCGCCGCGTCACCCAGTACGGCGTGCTGGTGGCAGTGCGTCTGGCCGGCCACCGGGCGGTCGATCCGGGGAGGCCGCCAGCGCGGGGCGTGCTCCTCCAGCGCCTGCGCGAAGGTGCGCACCGAGGAAGCGAGGGCGGCCGCTCTCCGGTCGTCCGGCAGGAGCTCCGGGAGGTCCGTCCTGAGCGCTGCCGCGCAGCTGGGTTCCAGGACCACCACCGGCAGCCCCGCGGCCCGTTCCATGCCGTCCAGGGTGCGGCGCATGACCGCGCGGGCGCGGTCGAGCTGCCCGGTGGAGACGTACGTCAGGCCGCAGCACAGCTGACGCGGGGGCATGACCACGCGCAGACCGGCGGCTTCCAGAACACGCACGGCGGCCCGGCCGACGTCCGGGGACAGGTGATTGGTGAACGTGTCGGGCCACAGCACGACCGTGAGCGCCCCCGGTTCCCCTGCCCCGGCGGCTGCCGCCCTGTTCCGGGCCCGCCACCAGCTCCTGAACGTACGGGCCGCAGGGGCGGGCAGGTCGCGTTCCGGGGCGATGCCGCCCAGGCGCTTCACGAGAGCGGTCAGCGGGCGCACCCGGGAAGCGGCCCGGAGCGTGCCCGCGAACGGAGCCGCCGCGCGCAGCCACACGGGTAGCCACCCCATCGCGTAGTGCGCGGCCGGACGCACGCGGCCCTCGTAGTGGTGGTGCAGGAACTCCGCCTTGTACGTCGCCATGTCGACGCCCACCGGACAGTCGCTCCTGCACCCCTTGCACGACAGGCACAGGTCCAGTGCGTCCCGTACCTCCGGCGAACGCCAGCCGTCCGTGACGACCTCTCCTGCGAGCATTTCGTGCAGCAGTCGCGCGCGCCCGCGCGTGGAGTGCTGTTCGTCTCCGGTGACCCGGAAGGAGGGGCACATGACGCCCGCTCCTCCCGCCGACTCCGTACGGCACTTCGCGACGCCCACGCAGCGGCGTACGGCGGCCGAGAAGTCACCGCTGTCGTGCGGGTACGCGAAGGTGACGTCGACGCGCTCCCGGGGGAGCACCGCGAAGCGGAGGTTCTCGTCCAGCCGGGCGGGGCGGGCGAGCATGCCCGGGTTCATTCCGCCGGCCGGGTCCCACACGTCCTTGAAGCGGCCGAAGAGGGCGACGAGTTCGTTCCCGTACATCGTCGGAAGCAGCTCTGCGCGCGCCTGTCCGTCGCCGTGCTCTCCGGAGAGCGAGCCGCCGTGCGCGACGACGAGCCGCGCCTGTTCCTCGGAGAAGACGCGGAAGCGCCGTACGCCGTCGTCGCCGAGCAGGTCGAAGTCGATGCGGACGTGGATGCAGCCGTCACCGAAGTGACCGTACGGCGTGCCGCGCAACCCGTGTTCGGCGAGCAGGGACCGGAAGTCCCTCAGGTAGGCGCCCAGCCGGGCGGGCGGCACGGCGCAGTCCTCCCAGCCGGGCCATGCCTCGCTGCCGTCGGGCATCCGCGTCGCCGTACCGCTGGCGTCCTCGCGGATGCGCCACAGGGCGCGCTGTGCGGCGGTGTCCGTGACGACCGTTCCGTCGAGCGCCTGGGCGCCCTTCACCAGCCGCTCGGCGCCTGCGAGCGCTTCGGCGGGCGACTCTCCCCCCAACTCCACGAACAGCCACGCGGAGCCGCGCGGGAGCAGCCTGCGCTCGTTCTCGGGAACGAGGTCTTCCGCCATGCCTTCCACGGTGAGCGGACCGTACGGAAGGAGCGCGGGCGCGGCTTCGGCGGCGGCGCTCTCGCCTGCGTACCCGAGAACGGCCAGTACGCGGGCCCGGGGTGCTTCCACCAGGCGTACGGTCGCCTCGCTCACCACCCCGAGCGTGCCCTCGCTTCCGCAGAACGCGCGCGCGAGGTCCACGCCGTTCTCGGGAAGCAGCGCGTCCAGTGCGTAACCGGAGATGCGGCGCGGCAGGTCCGGGAAGCCGGTGCGCAGGAGCGTCAAGTTGTCGTTCACGAGAACGCTCAGTCCTTCGGGTGCTCCCTCCCAGCCCCGCCCCAGATGCCGCACATCACCGCCGTAACCGACGACCGAGAGGCGGCCGATGTTGTCGGCCGTCGTTCCCCAGGCCACCGAGTGCGAGCCGCACGAGTTGTTCCCGATCATGCCGCCGAGGGTGCAGCGGCTGTGCGTGGACGGATCGGGGCCGAAGGTCAGGCCGAACGCCCCGGCGGCCGCCCGCAGGTCGTCGAGTACGACGCCGGGCTGCACCACGGCGGTACGGGCCTCGGGGTTCAGGTCCGTGATGGCACGCATGTGGCGGGTGAGGTCGAGGACGACGCCCGTGCCCGTCGCCTGCCCGGCGATCGACGTACCTCCGCCGCGCGGCACGACCGGCACTCCGTGCGCCCGGCAGACCGCGAGCGCGGCGGCCAGGTCGGCGGCGTCGCGGGGCGCGACGACGCCGAGCGGTACGCGCCGGTAGTTCGAGGCGTCCATCGTGACCAGGGCACGCGCCGCCGCGCCGAAGTCGACCTCGCCGCCCACGGCCCGGCGCAGCTCCCGCGCGAGCGCCGCCGTGCCGGCCGGGCTGTCCCTGTTCACGTCCCTGTGATCAGACATGGGGCCAAGGATGCCCCCGCACCCCCGGCTCCGAACCCTCACCACCCACCCGGCCGCCCTCCGCATCCCGTCTCAAGCCCCGGAGTGCGTGTCTCACGCCCCGGACGGGCGTCTCCGGCACCGCCCGCGACCGGCTACGCTCCGGCTCGTGGCTGAGATCCAGATTCCCGCTGACATGAAGCCCGCCGACGGCCGTTTCGGCGCGGGCCCCTCCAAGGTGCGTACGGAGGCGCTGGACGCCCTGGCCGCCACCGGCACCTCCCTCCTCGGTACGTCCCACCGCCAGGCCCCGGTCAAGAACCTGGTCGGCTCGGTGCGCGATGGCGTACGCGACCTCTTCCAGTTCCCCGAGGGTTACGAGGTGATCCTGGGCAACGGCGGTTCCACCGCCTTCTGGGACATCGCGACCCACGGCCTGATCGAGCGCAAGTCGCAGCACCTGAACTTCGGCGAGTTCTCGTCGAAGTTCGCGAAGGCCGCCAAGCTGGCGCCCTGGCTGGACGAGCCGACCGTGATCGCCTCCGACCCCGGCACGCACCCGGACCCGCAGGCCGAGGCGGGCGTCGACGTGTACGCCTTCACGCACAACGAGACCTCGACCGGTGTCGCGGCGCCGATCAAGCGCGTGCCCGGCGCCGACGCCGGTTCCCTCGTCGTGGTCGACGCCACGTCCGGCGCGGGCGGCCTGCCGGTCGACATCGCCGAGACCGACGTCTACTACTTCGCCCCGCAGAAGTCCTTCGCCTCCGACGGCGGCCTGTGGATCGCGGCGTTCTCGCCCGCCGCCCTGGAGCGCGCCGCGCGCGTCCACGCGTCCGGCCGCCACATCCCGGAGTTCTTCAGCCTGCCCACGGCGATCGACAACTCCCTCAAGAACCAGACGTACAACACCCCCGCGCTCGCCACCCTCTTCCTGCTGGACGACCAGCTGAAGTGGATCAACTCGCAGGGCGGTCTCGACTGGTCGGTCCGCCGCACGGCGACCTCGGCGGCCAACCTGTACGGCTGGGCCGACGAGTCCAAGTACGCCACGCCGTTCGTCACCGACCCGGCCAAGCGTTCGCAGGTCATCGGCACGATCGACTTCTCCGACGAGATCGACGCCACGGCGGTCGCCAAGGCGCTGCGCGCGAACGGCATCGTCGACACGGAGCCGTACCGCAAGCTGGGCCGCAACCAGCTGCGCGTGGCGATGTTCCCGGCGATCGACCCGGCCGACGTCCAGGCCCTGACGGCCTGCATCGACTACGTGATCGAGAAGCTGTAGCGGTACGCCACCAGTACGCAGCGCGGGGCCCGGCCGACACTGTCGCCGGGCCCCGCGCCGTGCGCGCCGCGCGTACGTTCCGCCGCCCCGCGCGCTCGGCCGATAACCGCTCTACCCAGGCCGCGCTCGACTGCCTACAGTCCGAAGGGCTTCCGGCGCTTCGACCACCGGCCGGAACCGCTTGAATATTTGACATGCGCATGGCATCAGCGAGGACCTTGCCACGCCATGCCCTGCCTGCGCATCCGTGCGAAGTACGCAGCACACGCACGACTCCACAGTTCCTTCGGTTGGACCCCCCAAGTTCGCCCGACGACCGATCGGAGCACCATGCCCAGACACACGTCAGGACGACGAGCGTTGTTCGTCGGCGGTGCGGCCGCCGCGCTGCTCGCCTCCACCCTGTCCGCACAGACCGCCTCGGCCGCCGCGGACCACGGGATCGTCGCACCGCCCGACAAGATCGTCATCGAGATAGCGACGGTCAACGGATCGGGCTGCCGTCAGGGAACGGCCGCCATCGCCGTCTCCCCGGACAACACGGCCTTCACCGTGACGTACAGCGACTACCTCGCGCAGGTCGGCCTCGGCGCGAAGCCGACCGACTTCCGCAAGAACTGCCAGCTCAACCTGATCGTGCACGTGCCGCACGGCTTCACGTACGCCGTCGCCAGCGCCGACTACCGCGGCTTCGCCCGCCTCCAGGCGGGCGCCACCGCCGTGCAGAAGGCGTCGTACTACTTCCAGGGCTCGCCCGACACCGCGTCGCGGAGCCACCCGTACAGCGGGCCGTACGACAACAACTGGCAGGCCACCGACGAGACCGACTGGGGGCAGCTCGTCTGGGCGCCCTGCGGGGTGAAGCGGAACTTCAACATCAACACGGAACTGCGGGTCAACGCCGGCACGTCCGACCCGGCCAAGACCAACAGCTTCATCGCCATGGACTCGACCGACGGCGACATCAAGACCATCTACCGACTGGCCTGGAAGGAGTGCCCGGCCTAGCCACGACCGGGGTGGGCCCGACCCCTCCCGGGCCCACCCCCCGCCGGCCGCCCGATCAGGGATTCACCGGCTCAGCGCCTGGAACCGCCGTATCGCGAGCGGAAGGAACACCGCTGTGATCACCAGCGGCCAGACCACCGCCATGAGTACGGCGTTCTCCTCGATCCACGAGCCGCCGCTCACCGGCTGACCGAACAGCTCGCGGGTCGCCGTGACGGTCGACGAGACGGGGTTCCAGGCCGCGATCGGCCCCAGCCAGCTCGGCATCAGGGACGGCGCCACGAAGATGCTGGAGATCATCGTCAGCGGGAACGCCACCGCGTAGAGCCCGCCGGCCGCCTCCGCGTTCGGAACGAGCAGCCCCAGCCACACACCTACCCAGATCAGGCTGAAGCGCAGCAGCAGGAGCAAGCCGAAGGCCCCTACTGCGGCGGGCGCGCCGCCTTCGGCCTCCCATCCGATGAGGAGCGCCGTCACGGCCAGGATCGTCAACTCGGCGCAGGCGACCAGCAGATCGGACACCCCTCGTCCGGACGCCACCGCTGACGGCGCCATCGGCATCGAGCGGAATCGGTCGATGACGCCCTTGGTGGAGTCCGTGACCACGGCCATCGTCGTACCCATGAACCCGAAGGCCATCGTCGAGGCGAACATGCCGGGCATCAGGAACTCCCGGTAGTCCCCGTCGCCCGGCACCGCCATCGCCTCGCCGAAGACGAATCCGTACAGCAGCACGGAGACGATCGGGAAGCCGAGCTGCCAGACGATGGTGACGGGCTGGCGCCGGTAGTGGGTGAGGGTGCGCCGGGTGACGTTCCAGCAGTCCGAAAGAGCCCAGTAGAGGCGCCGCTCGGGACCGGCCGGACCCGGATCCTGCGAGGTCCGGTGCGCGGCGCCCGCGGTGCCCGGACGTTCGGTCCGCGGCCCCCCGTCGCCCGGCCCCTCGGCGCCCGGTCCCGCGGTGTTCCGTTCTCCGGTGTTCAGCCCCTCGGTGTTCGTGGTGCTCACGCCGCCGCCTCCAGTTCCGTACGGTGTCCGGTCAGGCGCAGGAACACGTCGTCGAGACTGGGCCTGCGCAGTCCGATGTCCTCCACCGCGATCCCCTCCTCCTGCAGAGTTCGCGCCACTTCCGTCAGTGCCGCCACGCGGTCGCCGACCTGCGCGTGCACCCGCAGCGCCACGTCGTCGGCCTCCGGCTCGGTCTCCGCGACGCGGGCGATCACCCGGGCGGCGACCGCGAGATCCGCCGCCCTGGCGACGACGACTTCGATACGGTCGCCGCCGACCCGGTTCTTCAGTCCGTCCGGGGTGTCGTCGGCGATGGCCCGTCCCCGGTCGATGACGGTGATGCGCGAGGCGAGCCGGTCGGCCTCCTCGAGGTACTGGGTCGTCAGCAGAACGGTCGTACCGCCGGCCACCAACGCCCGCACCGCATCCCATACTTCGCCCCGCGCCCGGGGATCGAGCCCGGTGGTCGGCTCGTCCAGGAAGAGCACACGCGGGGCGAGGATCATCGAGGCGGCGAGGTCGAGCCGGCGCCGCATCCCACCGCTGTACGCGCCCACTCCCTTGTCGGCGGCCTCCACCAGGTCGAACTGCTCCAGGAGTTCCACCGCCCGCCCCCTCGCGCGCCTGCCGCCGAGGTGGAAGAGGCGGCCGAACATCTCGAGGTTCTGCCGCCCGGTCATGACCTCGTCGACCGCCGCGTACTGGCCGGCGAGGCCGATCCGGCGACGTACGAGCCGGGGGTCGCGGGCCACGTCCACGCCCGCGACCTCCGCCCGGCCCCCGTCGAACCTGAGCAGCGTGGCCAGGGCGCGTACGGCGGTCGTCTTGCCCGCGCCGTTGGGGCCGAGCAAACCGTGGACGGTGCCGGCGCGGACGGCGAGGTCGAAGCCGTCGAGGGCGAGCTTGTACGCACTGCCCTTCGCACCTCGGGCGCCCTTCGCCTTCTTCTCCGCGTACCGCTTCTGGAGACCTTCCGCCCGCACGGCGTAATCGGTGGCACTCACCAGGGGTTCCCTTTCGCTCACACACGACACGACCGGTTAACTGAGTACAGCGTACTCTTATGAGAGTACACCGTACTCAGTTTCTGGCGGCGGATTTAGAGTGGGCCCATGAAGAAGACGACCGGGCCGGGCGGCGCGAGCAACACGAGCGGCAGCGGCGACATCGGCCGCAGCCTCGAACTCCTCTGGGGCACGGGCGAGCGCCCCAGCCGAGGCCCCAGGCCCGGCCTGACGCTCGACCGCATCGTCGCCGCCGCGGTCGCGATCGCGGACGCCGAGGGGATCGACGCGGTGTCGATGCGCCGGCTGTCGACCGACCTCGGTACGGGCACCATGTCGCTGTACCGCTATGTGCCGGGCAAGGCCGAGCTGCTCGACCTGATGCTCGACCGCGTACAGGGCGAGCCGCTCGAATCCGCCGAACTCGGGGAGGCGGCGGACTGGCGTACGGCGATGGAGTCGATGGCCCGCACCCACCTCGACCTCCTGCGGCGCCATCCCTGGCTGCTGAAGATCAACCAGGCGCGCACGGTGCTGGGCCCGAGCGCCGTGCGCGGCCTGGAGGTGTCCGTGGCGGCGCTCCAGGGCATGGGGCTGCCGGACCAGGAGCTGATCTCCGCGATCATCGCGGTCCAGAGTTTCGTCACCGGCATCGCCCGGATGGAGGCCGAGGCCGACGAGGCGGCCAAGGAGACGGGGCTGAGCCACGAGGAGTTCTGGGGGAGCCAGACACCGTACCTTGAACGGGCCATGGCAAGCGGCGTGTTTCCGCTGGTCGCAGGGCTGGACGACAACGCCTTCGCCACCGACTTCGACCACTTCGCGTTCGGCCTCCGCCGCTTGGTCGCGGGCTTCGAGGTACTGGTGGCGGAACGCGCGCGGGGGGAGTGACGGGGGCGGGCGGAGCGGGCGGCCAGTCCGGCCCGCGCGAGTAGGCCGGGCGCGCGGCTGCCGGGCCCGGCATACGGCCGTACGCCGGGCAACCGGGCCTGGTACGCGGTGGCGCATGGTCACGCGGCCGGGCGGGTCCGCCCGGCCGCTCAGAACCGGGCGTGCGCCGTGATGTCCGCGTCGAACTGGTCGATCATGGCGGGCGTCACCGTCGGCCGGCACTGCCCGATGGCCGCCAGATAGTCCTCGGTGGACGCACCGAGCGCGCGCGGGTCGCCCGTACCGGCTCCGATCTCCTCGAGATCCCGCTCGAACGCGGCCTGGGCGGCGATACGGGCCGCGTGCTCGATGTCGGCCGGCGTGAACAGTTCACTGGCCTTCACCAGCCTCGCCACGTCCACGTCCGCCCTGCCGTCCGTGTACCGGGCCCAGATCGCCGCCCGGGCCGCCGTGTCCGGCGTACCGATCGGAATCAGGTAGTCGAACCTGCCGGGCCGCAGGAACGCCGGGTCGAGCGACCGGATGGAGTTGGTGGCGCACACCAGCAGACGCTCGTCGCCCTCCCGGAAGCCCGGTATGAGCTTGAGCAGCTCATTGGTCACTCCGTGCATGCCGCCGGGCTGCGCGGGCTCGGTCCGTACGGGAGCGATCTCCTCCACCTCGTCGATGAAGACCAGCACCCGCTCCAGTTCCGCGATACGCGCGAACGCGTCCCGCAGCGCCGCCGCGAGGTTCCCCTCGTCGGCCAGCCGGGAGGGCAGTAGCTCGACGAACGGCCAGCCGAGCTTGGAGGCGATGCCTCGCGCGAACGTCGTCTTGCCGGTCCCGGGAGGGCCGAAAAGAGCGACCGCGCGCGGCGGCCGGACGCCGTGCCGGGCGGCTCGCTCGGGCTGCGCGAGCGGCAGTACGACACGCCGCTCGATCAGATCCTTCTCGGCCTCCATGCCGGCCACCTTCGCCCAGAGGTCGCTGGGCAGGAAGCGGCCCCCGAGGTCCTCCAGAAGGTTGGCCGAAGGGCCGTGGAGCGGTTCGACCTTCTCGAAGTACGCGACGGCGGGCTGACGGGTGTATCCCGCGTTGAGCAGCCCCTCGCCGAGCAGGTCTTCTTCGGGCAGCACGTACGCGATGCGCCCGACGCGTGCGGCGACGAGCCGTCGCTCCAGCTCGACGAGAAGCGCACTGGCCAGCCCGCGTCCGCGCCAGGCGGAGGAGATCGCGATACGCATCACCCAGGCCCGCTCTCCGGCGACGCAGGCGAGCGCCGCACCGATGGGCACGCCCTGGTGCACGGCGACGACGGCCGGCTGCCGCGAGGTCAGCGCACCGATGCACTCCGCGAGCGAGAAGACGGACTCCTGCCCGAGCTCGGCCGTGGTGTCGATCAGGTGGACCACTGCCGCGAGATCACTCTCGCGGTAGTCGTGGATGAGCCAGTTCACCGATACCGCCCCTCATAGGTGCTGGTGCTGTTCCGGTGAGGCTAGGGGCGACGCCACGACGGGTCCTGCGCCACTGTGCACAAAGCCCACAGGCAAGTCGGACGATCCGTCTCTAGCCAGGAGGGGGCGAGCAGCGGGGACGCGGTGCGGCCGTTCCGGGGAACGGCCGGCGCGCATTCTCGGGAACGAAGGGGCACGTTCTCGGGAACGAAGGGGCGCACGTTCTCGGGAACAGCCGCAACGCGACGAGCCGATGGCTCCGCTTCCCGCTCGGGCGGGGCGGAAGGCCATCGGCTCGCGATGGGGCGAGGTCGGACAGGCAGCCCGATTACTCGGGCAGGATGCCCTGGCCGCCCATCGAGCTCTCCTGCCGGCTCTGCTCCTGCAGCCGCTGTGCCTTCTCCTGCAGCTTCTGTCGCTCCTGCGGATCGGTCGCGCGCTCCGCCGCCTGCTTCAGCTGCTCGGCCTTCTCGCGCATCTGCTGCACACGGCCACTGGATTCGCCTGCAACGCTCATCGTCACTCCTTGACGCTAGGAAGAGCGGGTCCCCTCCAGCGAAGCAGTGGTTCGTCACACGCGCACGCCGAACGGTCACCCTACGTAACTCCCCTCCCTATGGCCGACGCCTCAGCCGCTTCAGCCATAGGAAGAGAGCGACGACGCCCCCGACCACCACCAGCCCCAAGGTGGTCTTCCCGTCGCCGTCCTCGACGTCACCGCCACCCCCGTCACCGCCGTCGCCCCCCTTGCCGCTGTCCCCGGAACCGCCGCCCGAGGAGGGTGACTCGCCGCCGGAACCGGAACCGCCTCCCTTGCGCCCCTCCACAGCCACCCAACGGACATCGCTCTGGGCGCCCTCGGAGCCGAACATCATGGCCGTGCCGTCGGCCGTGTACGTCACCGACTCGGCCTGACCCTGGAACGGCGCGCTGACCGCTCGGTCGTCCCCCAGCCGCCCGTTGTCCTTCCACTCGTACGCGCGGGCGCTGAAGTAGGAGCGCAGTACGAGCTCCTTTCCGTCCGGGGAGAACGCCCCGTCCGTCACCCACGGCACCTCGCCCACCCGACGGAAGACGTTCGTACCCCCGGTCGACAGCCGGGCGGGCCCTTCGTAGAGGCCGCCGCCGTCCTCGTTCTTGCTGGCGATGTAGATGCGTCCGGTCTTCGGATGCACCATCAGCGCCTCGGCGTTGCGGGCCCCGTCGGCGTACTTCACGGTGAACTGGGCCGCGTCGACCGTGGCGTCCTCGAGCCGCTTGGGCTCGGGAAAGCGGTAGATCCAGACGTGACTCCAACTGCCGTCGAGGTTGTCGCCGATGTCGCCGACGTACACGTTCCCGTCCGGTCCGACCGAGATGCCTTCGACGTCGCGCGGTGAGCCGATCCCGCGCAGCGTGAGGGTCGCGACCGTCTCGCCGCTCTTCGCGTCGACGGCATAGACGAACGCCCCGTCGTCGCTGTCGTTGTGCGTCCAGTAGACGTCCGGGTGGATGCGGCTGGCGGCCAGGCCGCTGGACTCGGTGATCCGGGGGTCCTTGATGGTGAAGCCGTCGTCGGCGACGGCGGTGCCACCGGACGCGAGCAGGAGAAGGACGGCTGCGGCACTGGGGGCGACGACGTACGAGAACGGGCGCATGGCCCAAGTGTTCATCATCACGTCGCAGGCCACGGCAGTGATCCGGGATGATGACGCAATGCGCTTCCTGTTCGTCGGCGACTCCATGACCATCGGGCGCGCCGGCGACTTCACCTGGCGCTATCGCATGTGGCAGCACCTGGTGGCGTCGTACGGCGGCCCGTTCCGGATCGTCGGCCCACGCACCGAGCTGTACGACACCGGCGCGAACGCCCCGCTCTCGTACGAGTACGCCGACCCCGCCTTCCCGGAGCACGCCCGCCGCCACCTGTCGGGGTGGGGCGAGGGCTGGCTGCACATGGCGCCGCTGATCGGCGAGACCGTGTCGTCGACGAAGGCGGACGTGCTGCTGGTCTCGCTGGGTCTGATCGACCTCGGCTTCTACACGGACGCGGGCCAGACCGCCGAGAACACGGAGCGCTTCATCGCGCAGGCGCGAGCGGCCAACCCTGCGGTACGGATGGTGATCCACCCGGTGATCCCCAACGTGCGGGCCGAGTCCGACGCCCCCTTCGCCGCCGAGTGCGACCGCTTCAACGAGCTGCTGGCCAAGACGGTGGCGAACCTCGACGCGCCCGGCACGTCCCCGCTCGTGCTGGCGTCGCCCCACGCGACGTACGACATCCACCGCGACACGTACGACGGCACGCACCCGGGCCCGACGGGCGAACACAAACTGGCGGCCGCCTTCGCGGACGCGATGCACGCGGCGTGGGGTGTGGGCGGCCCGTACTCCCCCGCCCCTGCGGAGGCCATGAGCCGCGCGTGAGGCGGGCGCGCCGGACGGCGGCTGCCCACTCCCTACAGCGGAACGCGACAAACCGCGTAGACGACACGGCCGGCCGCCCGTTTCACCCCATTTGCACCGCTACATTCGAGGGCCCCCTGCGGCACCTGTCGACTTCCTCCCCCGCCACCGGATCGCCGGCCCCCCACCGAGCACCCGTCAGGAGCCGGTCCTCAGCTTCTCGACTTCGGCGGGCAGCTTTTTGCCCGGGTCGACGGCGACGAAGAGCGCGTCCTGCGGCGATGAGCCCACCGCATCCCCGCCGCCACTCGACGACGTGCAGCCGACGGCTGCCGTCGTGGCGGCGGCCGTCAGCAGCAGGATGCGTAGGAGGCCGCCTCGGGCGATCGTGAGATGCACGCTCATCGGTTCGTTCCCCCCAATGCCAAGAGGAAGTTGGGCAGTCGGCGGCCGGTCGGTGTCCGATCGCCGCCCCCCCCTGCCCGTGGCGTGACTCTACAAGCGGATCGTCTCCAGCGGACCGGATGAGGACCGGGAGGGACAGGGAGGGGCGGGGAGGGGCGGGAGAAGGGCCCTACGCCTCCCGGCGGAACAGCGCCGTCCAGAGGAACGGTTCGCCGAAGGACGGGGACTCGGGCGGTTCGTCGCGCATGCGGCGCAGTTCGACCTCCGTCAGGCCGTAACCGTGGCTCAGCCCGTAACCGTGGCCGGGGTTGAGGTCGGGGTCGGGGCAAGGGCCGGGGTTGGAGAAGATCCACCGCAGTGACTCCGGCGTGTAGGCGAGGCCGCCGTGGAGCCCCGCGTTCGCAGCGCTGTAGAACTCCGCGTCGGGCAGCTCCGAGCCCATGCCGTCCTCGCCCGCCGCGAAGCACGTCAGGGCGAAGTGACCGCCCGGCGCCAGCGCCCTGCCCAGCAACGCGAGGTAGCTGACGCGGCGGTGTGGCGGCAGGTGGTGGAAGCAACCGGAGTCGTACACGAGGTCGTACGGGCCGCCTCGCTCAGCCAGCTCCTCCTCCGTGAGGGAGAACGCGTCGGCGCACCGGAAGCGCACGTTCCGTCGTGATTCCTCACGTACCTCCGACCCCCCGAGCTCCCCCGACCCCGCAAACTCCCCCGGCTTTCCCGGCTCCCCCAGCACTCCCGCCGCCCCGGCCCGTTCCTCCGCCCAGGCGATGGCCTGCGGGGACAGGTCGACCGCGTCCACCTCCCAGCCCAGGGAGGCGAGATGGAGAGCGTTACGTCCCGGCCCGCAGCCCAGGTCGAGCGCGCGGCCGGGGGTGATCAGGCCCCGCTCGGCGTACTCGACGAGGTTCTCGTCCGGCTTGGGCACGAAGAACGGCACCGGCTTCTCCCGGTCCGCGTAGAAGCCGTCCCACCACCCCGCGGCGCCGGCCGTCCAACGGTCGGCGTCCCGCGCGAACAGGCCGTCCAGGAGCTTCAGCACATCGTCGACCGTGCGCATGTTCCGGTCCATCCGGTCCCCTTTCCCGATGGTCCAATTTTAGAGTGAGAGGGAAGGAAAGCCCAGGTCAGAGGCGGTGAGAGGGCGCATCGGGATTGCGTGGACAGCCGCCTGGCGGGCTCCTGGGCGGCCCTTGGGGGCGCGCCCGCAGGCCCGGCCCCATCGGCGTCTGCGCACCCGCCGGAGGCCGTCACGGGGGCAGTACGAGGCGCGTCGGCGCGGGTTTTCGCGTGCCGTTTCCCTACGCGGTCACGGCGGCTCGACCAGGCTCAACTCGGGCAAGGCCAGCGGCAGTAAGCGGCGGCAAGGGGGCCGTTCCCGCACGTCCCCTTGCTTCGAGCGCGCTCCAAGGCGTTGGCTTGGCAACCATGAAGTACACGCAGCTCGGACGCACAGGACTCAAGGTCAGCCGCCTCGTCCTCGGCACGATGAACTTCGGGCCCCAGACCGGCGAGGCCGACAGCCACAGCATCATGGACGCCGCGCTCGAAGCCGGCGTCAACTACTTCGACACCGCCAACGCCTACGGGTGGGGCGCCAACAAGGGCCGCACCGAGGAGATCATCGGCTCCTGGTTCGCGAAGGGCGGCGACCGGCGGGACAAGACCGTCCTCGCCACCAAGGTGTACGCCAACATGTCGCTCGACGACACACCGCCCTGGCCCAATCACGACCGCCTCTCCGCCCTCAACATCCGTCGGTCCGTCGAGGCCAGCCTCAGGCGGCTGCGCACCGACTACATCGACGTCTACCAGTTCCACCACGTCGACCGGCACACTCCTTTCGAGGAGATCTGGCAGGCCGTCGACGTACTCGTCCAGCAGGGCAAGATCCTGTACGCCGGGTCGTCGAACTTCGCCGGCTGGCACATCGCCCGGGCCAACGAGACGGCGCGGCGGCTCGGGTCGTACGGGCTCGTCAGCGAGCAGTGCCTCTACAACCTCGCCGAGCGGCGCGCCGAGATGGAGGTCGTTCCGGCCGCGCAGGAGTACGGGCTCGGGGTCATCCCGTGGTCGCCGCTGCACGGCGGCCTGCTCGGTGGCGTACTGCGCAAGGAGCGCGAGGGCGGGGCGGCGCGCTCGACGTCCGGGCGGTCGGCGGACGCGCTCGCCAACACCTCGGTGCGCGCGCAGGTCCAGGCGTACGAGGATCTGCTCGACAAGCACGGCATCGAACCCGGCGAGGCCGCCCTGGCCTGGCTCCTCACGCGCCCGGGAGTGACCGGGCCGATCGTCGGGCCGCGCACGGCGGAGCAGCTGGAGTCGGCGCTGCGGGCGGTCGAACTGGAGCTTTCGGAGGAGGTGCTGGCGTCGCTGGACGAGATCTTCCCGGGGCCGGGGCCGTCCCCCGAGGCCTTCGCCTGGTAGGTGCATCGGCCGGTGAGCCCGGTGGGTGCTCTGCGGGTCACGCCGGAACGTACGGCCGCCGCGCGCGTCATGCGCCGTGGCGGCACCGGCCGGCCGTCACCCTCCGAGCGCGGCTCCCACGGCGACGACGACGAACATCAGCACGAGTACACCGGCCATGATCCGGTTTCTGCTTTTCGGGTCCACGCATCGAGCGTAACCGCCGCCGGAGCGCACCCTCTCCGCCGCCCCGGCTCAGTGCCCCAGCGGCCAGACACGCAACGGCTCGTATCGCGGCTGTGCGCCGGGCACACCGGGGACCGGCGGGTTGCTGCGTACGAGAGCAAGCTCACGCACCGTCCAGGCCGTGCCCTCGAAACCGGCGAGGGCGTCGGCGTAGGGCCGCAGGTCGGTGTCGAAGCCGGTGCGGCCCCGGGCGATCGTCAGGTGCGCCTTGTACGCCCGGTGCTCCTCCATCGCCACCCCCGCCCGCCGCGCCGCCGCGTCCGCGCGGTCCGCGAGCAGCCGCATGGCGTCGAGGCCGCCCGCCGCTCCGGCCCACAGGGCGCGGCGGCCGAAGTGGCCGCCGCCGTGGAGGCGGAGGAGGAAGGGGTCCTGGCGGACGGCGGCGCGGGCGAAGCGTTCCTCGACGAAGGGGAGGAGTTCCTCGCCCACCTCGCCGAGGAAGGCCAGCGTGAAGTGCCAGCCGTCGCGACCCGTCCAGCGCAGTCCGTCGTGCCCGGGCAGGGCGTGCAGCCGTTCGACGGCGACGGCGAGTTCGTCGACGGCCTCGGCGGGGGGAAGTACGGCGGCGAAAAGTCTCATACGAACAGTTTCCGGCACCGCGTGATCGACTGCGGTCGCCCACCACTCGAAGGCGAACTTCCACTTTCACCTGCGCAGACATCGTGCAAGCATGGCCGCATGGCTACCAGGATGCTGAGCGTGCGCATAGACAGTGACACCCTCGCCTCGGTCAAGGAGCAGGCTGCGGCCCGTGACATGTCCGTGCAGGAGTACGTCGTGTCGACGCTCCAGCGGGAGGGCTTCCACCAGCGGTACATGGCGGCGGTCAAGGAGAGCATCGACGTGTACCACAACGTCCTCGCCGAAGCCGACGCGAAGTGGGAAGCCGGCCGGCCGCAGGCCGACGCCTCCGTGGAGCGCGTGTGATCCATCCTCCGGAGCTGGCGGAGCTTCTGCACGTGGCGGAGAGCATCCCCGGAGATCCTCAGGTGGACGACTACGGCGCACTGGTCACCGCCGTGGCACGACCGTCGGCTTCCGTCGGCGGCATCGAGTGCTACCAGACCCTGACGGGCAAGGCGGCCGTACTGCTCCAGACCCTCGCGCTGCTCGGCCCCCTGGAGCACTCGAACCTGAGATTCGGGTGGTACGCGGCCGTCGGCTTCCTCGAAGCCAACGGTGTGCGCCTCAAGCCCGACCCCGCCAGGGCGACGGCGCTGCTCTCCCAGGTCGCTCCCGGCATGCCGGGGGTACGCGCCCTGGCCCGGGACCTGCGCGAGTGGGCCGAGATGTGAAACGACGAGGGCCCGGGCGCAGGCCCGGGCCCTGATCGTCACGGCTCGACGGACGCGTCACGCCACCGTCGTCAGTTCCTTCGCGCGTACGGCTTCCTCGTGCCGCGCCTTCGGGACGAACGACACGTGCGGGTGCCCCCGGCGGAGGTCCAGCTTCAGCCGCAGGCCGCCCAGACGTGCCAGTACGACGGCCACGCCGATGCCCGCCAGCAGCGAGATGGCGCCGCCCGTGGCGAAGCCCACGCGGGCGCCGTAGGTGTCGGTGACCCAGCCCAGGAGGGGCGCGCCCACCGGCGTGCCGCCGGCGAAGACCATCATGTAGAGGCTCATGACACGGCCCCGCATCACCGGGTCGGTGGCCATCTGGACGCTCGTGTTGGCCGTGACGTTGACCGTCAGGCCGAGCATGCCGATCGGCACCAGCAGCATCGCGAACAGCCACAGGGACGGCGCGAACGACGCCGCGATCTGGAGCAGGCCGAACGCCATCGCCGCGGCCACCAGCATCCGCAGCCGTGAGGAGCGGCGGCGGGCGGAGAGCAGCGCGCCGACCAGGGAGCCGGCCGCCATCAGGATGTTGAAGAACGAGTAGAGCCCGGCGCCGCCGTCGAAGACACCGTCGGCGAAGGCGCTCAGCCAGATCGGGAAGTTGAAGCCGAACGTGCCGACGAAGCCGACCAGGACGATCGGCCAGATCAGCTCGGGGCGGCCGGACACGTACCGCAGTCCCTCCCGGAGCTGGCCCTTGCCGCGCGGCACCCGCTCCACCTTGTGCATCTCGCTCGGGCGCATGAGCAGCAGACCGGCGATCGGCGCGAGGAAGGACAGGCCGTTGAGCATGAACGCCCAGCCGCTGCCGACGGTCGTGATCAGCACGCCGGCGACGGCGGGGCCGATCAGACGGGCGGACTGGAAGTTCGCCGAGTTGAGGCTGACGGCGTTGCGCAGCTGGCCGGGGCCGACCATCTCGGACACGAACGACTGCCGTGCCGGGTTGTCGACGACCGTGACCATGCCGAGCAGGAACGCGATCAGGTACACGTGCCAGACCTGGACGTGGCCGGAGAGCGTCAGGGCGGCGAGCGCCACGCCGCACAGGCCGAGGGCGGCCTGGCTGAAGAGCAGGAGCGTGCGCTTCGGGCAGCGGTCGGCGATGACGCCGCCGTACAGACCGAAGAGCAGCATCGGCAGGAACTGCAGCGCCGTGGTGATGCCGACGGCGGCGGCCGACCCGGTGAGGTCGAGCACCAGCCAGTCCTGGGTGATGCGGGACATCCAGGTGCCGGTGTTGGACACGACGGCGCCGGTGGCGAAGAGCCGGTAGTTCCGGATCTTCAGGGACGAGAACATGCCCGTCGTCCCTCGGTGTTCCTTGGTGAGAGTCTCGTTGTGGGTGTTCGGTGCGGGGGCGGAGTGTGCTCCGGATCCCGTACTCAAAGTGGGTTCGCCTCCTTGGCGGCGCGCGGGGTCAGAGGTGGGCGAGCTTCTCCAGGACGGGGGCGGCAGCGCGCAGCTTCGCCCATTCGTCCTCGTCCAGACCCTCGGCGAGGCCGGCCAGCCAGGCGTTCCGCTTGCGGCGGCTCTCTTCGAGCATCGCCTCGGCGGTCTCGGTCTGGCTGACCACCTTCTGCCGGCGGTCGTCGGGATGCGGCTCCAGCCTGACCAGTCCCTTGGCTTCGAGCAGCGCCACGATGCGGGTCATCGAGGGCGGCTGCACATGCTCCTTGCGGGCCAGCTCACCGGGGGTGGCCGAGCCGCAGCGGGCGAGCGTGCCCAGCACCGACATCTCGGTGGGGCTCAGCGATTCGTCGACGCGCTGATGCTTCAGGCGCCGGCCCAGCCGCATGACGGCCGAGCGCAGGGAGTTCACAGCGGCAGCGTTGCCGGCGTGCGACAGGTCAGGCATGTATTTAGCCTAACTCATTACCCACACTAAAGACCAGCGGCATCACAAGCTCACCCGTACGAGTGAGTCCACTGCGGAAAGCGACGCACCGCCGCGGGCGCGAACGTCACCCTGTCCCCCATGGGATCGACAGTGCTCAGCCTGCGGATAGACGGGGAACTGCACGACCGTCTCCGGGACCACGCCGCCAAACGCGGAATGAGCGTCCAGGACTATGTGGTCCGGACGCTCATTCGCGACGACTTCGACGAGCGCTTCAAGACGGCGGTCGACGAGACGGAGAAGTTCTACGGTCTGACGTGAGGCCCCTCACGGGGAAAGGCCCTCGCGCCGGGCAGGGCTCCCTACGTGAGCTGGAGCGCCGGCATCAGGTAGTAGAAGGCGAAGACCGCCGACACCGCGTACATCGCCACCGGCACCTCGCGCCCACGCCCCGCCGCCAGGCGCAGTACGCAGAAGGCCACGAAGCCGATGCCGATGCCGTTCGTGATCGAGTACGTGAACGGCATCATCACCATCGTCAGGAACGCCGGGATCGCGAGCGTGTAGTCGCTCCAGTCGATGTCCTTGACCGAGCCCGACAGGATCAGGAAGCCGACGGCGACCAGGGCCGGCGTGGCGGCCTGCGACGGCACCATCGTGACCAGCGGCGTCAGGAACAGGCCCACGGCGAACAGGCCGCCCGTGACGACGTTCGCCAGACCCGTGCGCGCGCCCTCGCCGACACCGGCGGTGGACTCGACGAAGCAGGTGGTGGCGGAGCTGGAGCTGGCGCCGCCGGCAGCGACGGCGATGCCGTCGATGAGCAGCACCTTGTTGACGCCGGGCAGGTTGCCCTTCTCGTCCAGCAGCTTCGCCTCGTCGCTGACGCCGAGGATCGTGCCCATCGCGTCGAAGAAGCAGGACAGCAGCACGGTGAAGACGAACAGGACGCCGGCCAGCAGGCCGACCTTCTCGAAGCCGCCGAACAGGCTGACCTGGCCGACCAGACCGAAGTCGGGCGAGGCGACCGGGTTGCCGGGCCACTCGGGCGTGGTCAGCCCCCAGCCGCCGGCCGGGATGTCGGCCACGGCGTTGATCACGAGGGAGACGATGGTCATCACGACGATCGAGATGAGGATCGCGCCCGGCACCTTGCGGACGATCAGCGCCAGCGTCAGCAGGACGCCGAGGACGAAGACCAGCACCGGCCAGCCGTTGAGGTGGCCGTCGGCCCCCAGTTGGAGCGGGACGGTGGTGTGCGCGGCGTCCGGGATGCGGGAGACGAAACCGGAGTCGACCAGGCCGATCAGCATGATGAACAGGCCGATGCCGATGGCGATGCCCTTGCGCAGGCTGTTCGGCACCGCGCTCATCACGCGCTCCCGGAGCCCGGTCGCGACGAGCAGCATGACGACGAAGCCGGCGAGTACGACCATGCCCATCGCGTCGGCCCAGCTCATGCGGGGAGCGAGCTGCAGGGCGACGACGGTGTTGACGCCGAGGCCGGCCGCGAGCGCGATCGGTACGTTGCCGATGACGCCCATCAGGAGCGTGGAGAACGCGGCCGTCAGCACGGTGGCGGTGACCAGCTGGCCGCCGTCGAGCTGGTGCCCGTACATGTCCTTCGCGCTGCCGAGGATGATCGGGTTCAGCACGATGATGTAGGCCATCGCGAAGAACGTGGCGAGGCCGCCCCGGACCTCGCGGGCGACGGTGGAGCCCCGCTCGGAGATCTTGAAGAAACGGTCGAGACCGTTCCGCGGCTCCGAGGGGGACGGCGGCTGCTTGTCGTCGACCGGAGCCGTGACCGAGGGGGACATGCGTGACCTCATGCGGAAGAAGGGAAGCTCAGGAAGTGAACCGAAAGTGGTCGACCTTGGATGTTCAACCGAACGAAATCGGTCAGACCAAAGCCGTTTCAGTATGAATACATAAGAGAAAGATCGCTATCTCCGCGCGTAGACCCTTGTGTCCACTGCCTTGAGCCGGGGCCCGCCGAGGGCTCGTACGCCGCGCCTACACTGTCCCCATGGCGAAGTGGACCCCCAAGCACGAGGCACCCGAGCCCCTTGAGGGGCCGGTCGTGGCCACCGTCGTCGGCGGCACGATCCTGTGGTTCGTCCTCTTCCTGGTGCAGGTCCCCTTCTACGGATGGTTCGACGACCGGGGCTGGGCGGGCTGGGTGTGGACCTGCCTGGCCGGCGCGGGACTCGGGCTGATCGGTATCTGGTACGTACGCGGACGCGACGCGGCGATCAAGCGCGCGCAGGTGGGGACGGCGGAGACGGCCGGGGCCGCGGGGTCCACAGGGCCGGACGAAGCCCGGCACGACCCTCACTGACGCCCCCGGCCCACCCCCTCGGAAGCCGGGGATCCCGTACGACCCGGGGACGGTGCCCACCGCACCGCCGTCCTGCTCCGGTCCCGTCTTCCGCCACTCGACGGGTCAACCGGCACATCCGGTCGTACCGTCGGAACCATGACGCAGCGGGCAGAGACCGACACGCACGGGACCGTCGCGGGGCCCGGGCCCAACGGGCTCACCGCGACCGAGGTCGCCGAACGGGTCGCCCGGGGCGAGGTCAACGACGTACCGGTGCGCAGTTCGCGCTCCGCCGTCGAGATCGTCCGGTCCAACGTCTTCACCCGCTTCAACGCCATCATCGGCGTGCTGTGGGGGATCATGCTCTTCGTCGCGCCGATCCAGGACAGCCTCTTCGGCTTCGTGATCGTCGCCAACACCGCCATCGGCATCGTCCAGGAACTGCGCGCCAAGAAGACCCTGGACAGCCTCGCCGTCATCGGCGAGGCGAGACCCAAGGTCCGCCGGGACGGGGTCTCCGCCGAGGTGACCACCTCGGAGATCGTCCTCGGCGACCTGGTGGAGCTCGGGCCCGGCGACAAGGCCGTCGTCGACGGCGAGGTGGTCGAGGCCGACGGCCTGGAGGTCGACGAGTCGCTCCTCACCGGTGAGGCGGACCCGGTGCTCAAGCAGCCGGGCGACCAGGTGATGTCGGGCAGCTTCGTCGTCGCGGGCGGCGGCGCGTTCACCGCGACCAAGGTCGGCCGCGAGGCGTACGCCACCCAGCTCGCGGAGGAGGCGTCCCGCTTCACGCTCGTCCACTCCGAGCTGCGCAACGGCATCAACCAGATCCTCAAGTTCGTCACCTGGCTGATGGTCCCGACCTCGATCGGCCTCGTCGTCAGCCAGCTCGTCGTCAAGGAGAACGAGCTCAAGGACTCGATCGCGCGCACGGTCGGCGGCATCGTCCCGATGATCCCCGAGGGCCTGGTCCTGCTCACCTCGGTCGCCTTCGCGGTCGGCGTGGTCAGGCTGGGACGCAAGCAGTGCCTGGTGCAGGAGCTGCCCGCGATCGAGGGCCTCGCGCGGGTCGACGTGGTCTGCCTGGACAAGACGGGCACGCTCACCGAGGGCGGCATGGACGTCACCGAGGTGCGGACGCTGAACGGCTCCCGCGCCGACGAGGCGTACGTGCACGGCGTCCTCGGCGCGCTGGGCGAGTCCGACCCGCGGCCGAACGCCAGCCTCCTGGCGATCAGGAACGCCTACCCGGACGACGACTCCTGGCGCTGTACGCAGTCGCTGCCCTTCTCTTCCGCCCGCAAGTACAGCGGGGCGAGCTTCGCGGAAGGCGACGGCGGCAGCAGTTCGTGGCTGCTCGGCGCCCCCGACGTGCTGCTGCCGAAGGGCGACCCCTGCCTCGACGAGATCGACCTGCTCAACCGGCAGGGCCTGCGCGTGCTGCTGCTCACCCGCGTCGACAAGGCACTCGACGACCCGGCGGCCAAGGACGGCTCGCGCGCGACCGCCCTGGTGGTCCTGGAGCAGCGGCTGCGCCCCGACGCCGCCGACACCCTCCGGTACTTCGCCGATCAGGACGTCGCCACGAAGGTCATCTCCGGCGACAACGCGGTGTCGGTGGGCGCGGTGGCGGACAAGCTCGACATGCCGGGCGCGGCGAACACCGTCGACGCCCGTACGCTGCCGGCCGAGCGCGCGCAGATGGCGCAGGCGCTGGACGAGAACGCGGTCTTCGGCCGGGTCAGCCCGCAGCAGAAGCGCGAGATGGTGGCGGCGCTCCAGTCGAAGGGCCACACGGTCGCGATGACGGGCGACGGCGTGAACGACGTACTGGCGCTCAAGGACGCCGACATCGGGGTGGCGATGGGCTCCGGCTCGGAGGCGACGCGTGCGGTCGCGCAGATCGTGCTGCTGAACAACAGCTTCGCCACGCTGCCCTCGGTGGTGGCCGAGGGGCGCCGGGTCATCGGCAACATCACGCGGGTCGCGACGCTCTTCCTGACGAAGACGGTCTACTCGGTGCTGCTGGCGATCCTGGTGGTCTGCTCACAGGTCGAGTACCCGTTCCTGCCGCGCCACCTGACGCTGCTGTCGACGCTCACGATCGGCGTCCCGGCGTTCTTCCTTGCGCTGGCGCCGAACAAGGAGCGGGCCCGGCCCCACTTCGTCCGCCGGGTGATGCGGTACTCGATCCCCAGCGGCGTCATCGCCGCGTGCGCGACCTTCTGTACGTACCTGCTCGCCCGCTCCCACTACTCCGGCCCGGACGCCCTGTCCGCCGAGACGAGCGTGGCGACGCTGACGCTGTTCCTGGTGTCGATCTGGGTCCTGGCGATCATCGCCCGCCCGTACACCTGGTGGCGCCTGGGCCTGGTGGCCGCGATGAGCCTCGGCTTCGTGGTCGTGCTCGTGGTGCCGTGGCTGCAGGAGTTCTTCGCGCTGCGTCTGGTCGGCACCACGATGCCGTGGCTGGCGGTGGGCGTCTCGGCGGTGGCGGCGGCCGCCCTGGAGCTGGTGTGGCGCTGGGTCGGCCGCCGCTCCTCCGGCTCAGCCGGAGGAGTCGCCTACGACGGTGCTCAGCGCACGTCGACGTAGTCGCCGGCCGCGGTGACCGTCGCGGTGGTGGACGAACCCGCGAAGGTGTAGCGGAAGTAGCCGTCGACCGTGGCCGTGGTCGTGGCCGACAGGTTGCCGGTGCTGTTCGACGTCACCGTCTTGACGGTGGTGTACGTGGTGCTGGTCTTCTCGCGGAACTGCAGCTTCACCTTCTGGCCCGAGTAGCCGGCGTACTTCAGCTCGTCCCAGTTGGCGCGCGAGAGCTTGCCCTTGACGGTGACGGTCTTGCCCTTGCGGACCGGCTCCGGGGAGGCGTCGACCGTCAGCTTGCCGGCGCGCAGGATCTTGAAGGTGGCGGCGGTGGCGTTGGTGACGGAGTCGCCGTCGGCGCCGATGCCCACGGACCAGAGCTTCCAGGTGCCGGCGATGTCGTTCGCCATGAGCAGCGGGTCGACCTCGAAGGTGTACTTGCACTTGGTGGTGGTCGCGTTGACCTCGGTGCAGGTGCCCGTCTGGCTGTTCGCGCCGATGAAGCCCTTGGCGTTCTCGAAGTCGCTGCCCGCACCGTTCCACAGGGCGGCGTGGATCTCGTAGATGCCCTCCGGGTCGGTGGCGGTGACCTCCGCGGTGACGGTCTTCACCGCGGTGGTGCCGAGGGACAGGCTCTTGCCGCCGTTGACGACCGCCTTGGTGATCTTGGTGTCGCCCGCCGCCGCCTTCACGTCCGGCGTGGCGGCGAGGGCCGCCGAAAGGCCGGCCGGCCTCGGGGAGTGGTCGGCCTGGGCGGCCGGTACGACGAGGGCGGAGAGAACCAGGGCGCCCGAAACGGCGGCCACGGTGGTGCGTATGCGCATGTGGTGATGTCCCCATTGGGTGAGAGTCGATACGTGCCCCGCCGCGTTTCCCCCCGGCGGGGCCCGTGGTGTGGTGGTACGGGTGGAGCGAACGCCGCCTAGCGCACGTCGACGTGGTCACCCGCCGCGGTGGCCGCGGGGGTGGTGGTCGTGCCGGCGAAGGCGTAGCGCCAGTAGCCGTCGGAGGCCGCCGTGGCGGTCGCCTTCAGCGCACCGGAGCCGTTGGAGGTCACCGTCTTGACGGTGGAGTAGGCGGTGGTGCCGGCCTTGCGGAACTGGAGCTTCACCGGCTGGCCGGTGTAGCCCGCGTACGTGTACGTCTCCCAGTTGGCGCGGGCCAGCTTGCCGGTGATCGTGATCGTGCCGCCCTTGGCGACCGGCTCGGGCGAGGCGTTGACCGAAAGGGTCGACTGGCGCTGGAGCTTGAAGGCGGCCGCCTTCTGCCTCCAGACGTGGTCGCCGTCCGCGGCGTCCACCCAGGCGTCGACGTACCAGGTGCCGGCCTTGTCGTTGGCGTACTCGAGGTCGGCGCGGGGGTCGACCGAGAAGGTGCCGGTGCAGGTGTTGCCCAGGCAGTCCACGTCGGTGGGCTCCAGGGACCCGAACCCGGGGCCGTTCAGGGTCAGGTCGGCGCCGATGACGCCCGAGTCGTCCGCGGCCGTGACGGCGACGGTGAAGGTCCTGACCTCCGTGGTGCCGACCACGACGTTCTTGCCGCCGTTGACGACCACCTCGGTGAGGGCGGTGTCGCCGTGACCACCGTCCGCCCGGGCGGCCGGGACGGCGAGGGCGGACAGGGCCAGGGCACCGGAGACGGCGGCCGCAGTGGCACGAAAGCGCATGTTTTTCCCCATGGTCGACACACTTCCCGCCGCGTGTTCCCCCCGGCCGGGAAGGTGAGGTGTTGAGCGAAGCCCCGTGAAGGTGGTCCTGGTACGGCGACGCGGCCGCCGCCCCGGATCCGGTGTGGTTCCGGGGCGGCGGCCGGTCGCCCGGCCGGTCGGGCGGTCAGCCCGTCAGCCGGTCGGGCGCTCGCGTGCGAGGCCCGGTGTCAGTGCTCGATGCTCGGTGCTCGCGTCAGCGGACGTCGACGTAGTCACCGGCCGCGGAGACCGCGGGGGTGGTCGACGTACCCGCGAACGAGTAGCGGAAGTAACCGTCGGAGGCCGCCGTGACGGTCGACTTCAGGGCGCCGGTGCTGCTGGACGTCACCGTCTTGACGGTGGTGTACGTGCTGGTGCCGGCCTTGCGGAACTGGAGCTTCACCGGCTGGGCGGTGTAGCCCGCGTACGTGTAGGTCTCCCAGTTGGCGCGGGACAGCTTGCCCGTGACCGTGATGGTCTTGCCCTTGACGACCGGCTCCGGCGAGGCGTTGACCGTCAGCTTGGAGAAGCGCTGGACGCGGTGCGTCTTGTACGCGTCCTGCCAGATGAAGTCCTCGTCGTTGCCCTCCGCGGCCGCCTCGACCTTCCAGGTGCCCGCGAGCGAGTTCATGTACAGGTCGAGCTGCGGGTCGATCGTGATCGTGAGCTTGCACGTCGACGTCGTGGCGTTGACCGCCGTGCAGGTGGCGGCTTCCTCGTTCGGGATGAGGTAGCCGTCGACGTTGTCGGCGGTGCCGTGCCAGAGCGCGACGTACGCGTCCTTGATGCCGGACGCGTCGGTCGCCGTCACGGAGACGGTGATCGTCTTGGGGTTGGTGGTGCCCAGGACGATGTCCTTGCCGCCGTTGACGACGACGTTGGTGATCTTGGTGTCGCCGACGACGATGTCGTCAGCGGGAGCCTGTCCGGCGCGGGCCGACAGGCTGCCCGGCTTCGGCACGTCCACGGCCGTGGCGGCCGGGACGGCGAGAGCGGACAGGGCCAGGGCGCCCGAAACGGCGGCCACAGTGGCACGTATGCGCATGTATGAATGTCCCCACAGGTATGCGACCCCGCCGCTTTTCCCCCCGACAGGATCTTTGAGTGTCGAACGAAGTGTAAGGAGAGCGCGGAGAGTTCGTAAACACCAAATCAGTCGAACCAGCGGTCCCGTGCGAGTTCTTCCGTCCGTGACGGATCCTCGATCAGGGCCGCCACCTCGAAGCGACGCGGCCACTGCCCCGCTGACCAGGCGAGACCCGCCGCCACACCCTCCAACGTGGCCGCGTGGACGGTCCCGTCGGGCGTACGGCGCCAATCCAGCTCGACCCCGCCCGCGAGCAGTTCCTCGTGTTCGATGTACGACGACGGAGTGCCGGTGCCGAGCAGGACGCGCACGGATTCCGGGACCTCGCGCTCCACGCCTTCCGACGTCACCTCCGCCTCCGCGGACTCGCTCAGGCGGCGCACCTGGAGCAGGTCGGCCAGGTCGGCGGCGCGCGAGGGGGAGACGGGCAGCAGGGGCAGCCCCGAGGTGAGCGGCAGCAGGTCGGGGGCGTCCGCGACCACCGCGTCCGCCGCGTCGACCACCCGCACCTCGCCGTCCACCACCGCGCGCAACTCGTCCGGCAGCGTGACCTGTTCGGGATCGAGGTCCGCCAGGGCGCCGTACAGCGCGTGGAGTTGGGAAGCGGTGACCGTGCGGTCGGGGTCCGCGAGACGGCCGAGGAGCTCGGCCGCGCCGCCGGGCTCGTCCAGCAGCGCCGCCACGGAGGTCCGTACGCCCAGCGCCCTCAGCACCTGCTCGTCGTCGAAGCCGGTGGCGTCCGCCGAGGTGTAGAGCCCGTCGAGGAGCGGGTCGCCGCCCGCGGACCGCAGCCCGGCCGGACGCCGCCCGTCCAGCACGGGGTGGTCGCGCAGCCACCAGGCGGTGTACGGGCGTACGGACTGCGTCGTCCCGTCCGGCAGCAGGACGCGCACGGGCTGGGTCAGCGCGTCCCGCAGGGGCGGCTGCGCGAGCAGCGCGAGGGCCTGCGGCCACCGGTCGTCGTCGACGAGGTCCAGGTCCCGTACGGCGACGATCTCGGTGGCGACCGGCGGCACGGAGGTCTCCGGCAGCTGGTCGAGGATGTCCTCGCACCACACGTCCACGGCGTCCAGCAGGCCGGCGTCGTCGGGCTCGGCGAAGTCGCCGTCGCGTGGCTCGAATTCGTCCGGGTCGAGCACGATGTCGGTGGTGCGCACGAGCGCGAAGGTGGCCAGCACGCCACAGGCCGTGAGCGGCTGCTCGCCCCAGCGGGCGGCCAGCTCGGCGTCGCACAGGGCCAGTTCACCCTCGCGCATGATCTGCGCGAACGGGCTTGCGGGCAGCACGAGTTCACCGGCGGGAGACAGCTCGCCGTCCTCGTCGGGCAGCGCCAGCGCGCCGAGCCACGGCTCGTCGCCGGGTGACAGGTCGGCGTCCCGTACGAGCGCCAGCACGGTCTCCGCGAGTTCGTCGGCGTCCGGGGCGTCCTCGTCCCAGAGCCGGCCGCCGTCGTCGAGGGAGGCGGCGACGGCGGCCCGCACCTGCGGGGTGGTGAGGACGGCGCGGGGGGTGGCGGGGAGCGCGCCGAGCTTCTCCAGGAGGGGGTGGGTGGCGTCCGGGTGGGCGACCTTGAGGCCGAGGCGGGCGAGCTGCTCGGGGGCGGCCGTGTCCGCGTCCGCGCCGGTCAGCGGGAGCAGCACCTGCCGGGGGCCGATGACGGTGCGGCCACTGGCCAGCGGCACCGGGAGCCCGGACAGGCGGTCCGGGTCGACGCCGGCGAGCGACTCGTACAGCCGCCGCCACCACGACGGCTCGCGCTCGGCGCCCGCGAGGCGCTCGATGGCGTCGCCCAGCGGCAGCCGCCCGACGCCCAGGGTCCGCAGCTCGGCCCGGCGTTCCAGACCGGCGGGGAGCAGGGTCGGCAGCACTTCGGCCATGACGCGTACGGTGTCGGCGCCCGCGCCCTCGACGACCTCCGCCTCGAAGGGGCGCAGTGCGGTGAGTTCCTCGGAGGGCGCGGCCGGTGCGAGGAACGCGACGCGGGGCAGCCTGGCGATGACGGCGGCGCGCAGGGCGCCGTCGAGTTCGCCCTTGCCGAGCGGGCCGGGGACCAGGTCGACCGTGCCGGTGGACACCGGCTCCCAGTCGCCGAGCAGTTCGGCGTACGCGTCGGCCGCGCGCTCCACGATGAAGGCGGTCAGCGGCCCCGGCGCGGGGTGGCGGCGGGTCGTGTCCAGGGGCAGCGAGGCGATGAGGAGCGCCGGTACGCCGAGCGGTTCGTCGGTCGGCGTCGGTGCGTGCACGACCGGCGCGGTGGCGGGCCGCTGCGGCGCTCCGTCGCCGTCCACGGGGACGGCCCAGGTGACGGCCCAGTGGGGGCGCAGGCGCTCTTCGACGGGCCGGTCGGCGAGGAGTTCGGGCCGCAGGGCGCCGGAGCGGGTGACGGTGCGCCAGCGGGTGGTGCGGGTGGCGCCGCGCGCGGTGTCGTCGATGTGCACGTACGCGTCCCGCTCGGCGCGTGTGAGCGTACGGGTGGTGCCGTCCGGGGTTTCGACGACGATCTCGGCGAGGCCGGGGAGGGTCAGCAGCAGTGCGTCGTCGATGGCTTCGAGGAGGTGCTGGGCGAGGTCCACGGCGCCGCCGTCGCGCAGCGGCAGGACCACGACGGTGTCGTAGCCGGCGGGGGCGGAGCCCTCGGCGGGGAGCGGGAGGCGCAGCAGCGGTACGTGGCCGTCGCGGCGGCGCAGTTCCTCGCCGAGTCCGGGGGCGGTCTGGGCGGCGTCCACGGCCAGTTCCCTGGCCTCGGCCAGGGACCAGCGGACGCCGCCGTGCCGGCCGAGGACGGCGGGCTCGTCGCTGACGGCGAGCACGGCGGCGAATCCGACGCCGAAGCGGCCGACCGCGTTGTCGGTGTCCTCGCGCTTGGCCGACGCCCGCAGGGTGCTGAGCGATTCGACGCCGGCGGCGTCGAGGGGCGCGCCGGTGTTGGCGGCGGCGAGGATCGCGGGCGCGTCGGGGGTGGCGGCGTGCAGGGTGAGGCGCAGGCGGCCGGTCACGCCGGCGCGGGCGGCGGCGTCGGCGGCGTTCTGGGCCAGCTCCACGACGAGGCGGTCGCGGTAGCCGCCGAGGGCGAGGTCCTCCTCGGCGTTGGCGTCCTCCCGGAAGCGGGCGGGACTCGCGCTCCAGGCGTCGAGCACACCGCGCCGCAGCCGCGCCGTGCCGAAGGGGTCGGCCTCGTCGGTGGCCCTGACGCTCACGCTTGTCTCCGCTCGTCCTGAGGTACGGCTCGGCTGACGCCTACCCGCGTCTACGGGGCGCAAGTATCCCGCGCCGACGGCCCGCCGACGGCCACCTGCCCATCGGGGCGGTGCGGGTGTGGTGCGGCGGCGGGGGGCCGCCGCACGGGCAGCGGATCCGGGGGCCCGGGCTCAGGAGTGGCCCAGGTCCTCCGTCGGGTCGGGCGTGGCCGGGACCGAGCCGCCCTCCGGGTCCGGGCGGAGCGGGAACGCGTCCGTGGCCATCGAGTCCAGCACCGGCGGCGCGGGCCGCATCGGCTTCGGCATGACCGCCGCCTCCGAGTGCCCGCCGCAGCCGTAGGCGAGCGACACGACCCGCCCGTCCGCGGGCGAGTACTCGTTCGCGCAGACGCCGAACGCCTGCCGCAGCGATCCGGACAGCGGCACCAGGAAGGCGCACGAGACGCACGTCGCCGGCGCGGCCTGGGCCATCGGGGTCTTCGCGCCGTACGCCTCGTCCCAGCGGTCCGCCGCGATGTGCAGCCCGTACCGCGACAGGACGCGCGCCCGCCGCATCCCCAGCTCTTCGGCGACCGCCGCGATCGACCCGCGCGAGGGAACCAGCGGCAGCGTCGCCGGCGCTCCGCCCGCGACCTCGGCGTCCTCCGCCTCGACGAGGTCGGCCATCTCCTCGGAGACGGCCGAGTCCGGCGGCGGGACGTCCTCGCCGGTGTAGCCGGGCTCCAGGCGCAGGTCCTCCGCCTCGGTGGGGAGCAGGTCGCCGGGACCCATGTCCCCCGGGCGCAGCCGCTCGCTCCACGGCACCCACTCGGGCGCCAGCAGGGAGTCCGGCCCCGGCAGGAGCACCGTCTCGTCGAGGGTGACCAGCTTGGCCCGCGAGGCGCGGGTGACCGTCACCGCCCAGCGCCAGCCCCGGTAACCGGGTTCCTTGCATTCGAAGAGGTGGGTGACGACCCGGTCACCCTCGGCGAAGAGGGAGACATGCTCGCCGACCACGCCGGGAAAGGCGGCCTCCTCGGCCGCCGCCCTGGCAAGGTCTACCGCCTCGGCGCACAGGCGGTCGGGGGTTCGGCTTCGCGTCGTCGCAGCACTCACAGGTCTCGCTTCTCTCCTACGCCGTCTCACGGGTGCGCCAACGGATGCCCGTACGAGGTACGAGATACGAGGTGCGAGCTGCGGGCGGAGCGGACCGAAGGGCCGCGTCGACGTCCGCGCCTCGCCCGACCCGTCTCGGTCTCGGGCGCACTTTCCACCACCCATTCTGCGGGATGACGGAGAGGCGCGCGGCCGAGGACAACCGCCGGTGGCGCGCTACGCACGCTACCCCCTTCGCCGCCCCCGGCCCACCTGCACGCCCGTCTTTGCGGCGGGAAGGCCCGAGAGATCCGGTGGAGATCGGTCGGAGATCGGGCGCGGATCGGGCGCGGACGCGGCACCGCGACGGCAATGCGTCCCAAATGCCCGGAGTGATGGTCCGTCCGCGTCGCCGCCATGTTTCACGTTCGACCCGGGGAGGGTTGGGGCACTATGGCGGGGTGGCTGCCGCACAGTCGTCCGACGGATCCGGTCCACTCCGCAGGAGGGCCCGGGCGGTCGGCCGTGCCCTGCATCTGCCCTTCTCCGGTACGGCGAAGGGCATTCGGCGCGCCACGCACGCGCACGGCGCGGGCGAGTCGGGCCTCGGCAAGCTGATCGAGCTGCATGCCGTGAACGGCGCGGGCGACGTGATGGTCACGGTCGCCCTGGCCTCCACCGTCTTCTTCTCCGTCCCGACGGACGAGGCGCGCGGCCGGGTGGCCCTGTATCTCGCCGTCACCATGGCGCCCTTCACCCTCCTGGCCCCGGTGATCGGCCCCCTCCTGGACCGCGTCCCGCACGGCCGCCGGGCCGCGATGGCCGGCGCGATGCTCGCCCGCGCGCTGCTCGCCCTCGCGATGTCGGGCGCGGTGGCGACGGGCGGCCTGGAGCTCTATCCGGCGGCACTCGGCGTACTGGTGTCCTCGAAGGCGTACGGCGTCGTACGGAGCGCCGTCGTCCCGCGCCTGCTCCCACCCCGCTTCTCCCTGGTGAAGGCCAACTCACGGGTGACGCTGGCCGGGCTGCTGGCGACGGGCGCCGCCGCACCCATCGGGGTGGGGCTCCAGCAGCTCGGTCCGGCGTGGCCGCTGTACGGGGCGTTCGTGCTGTTCGTCGCCGGTACGGTGCTGGCCTTCTCGATGCCGCACAAGGTCGACTCCGCCAAGGGCGAGCGGAAGGCCATGCTGCTGGAACACGGCCACGGGCACGAACGCGGGGACGAACGCGGGAACGGCAGGGCGCCGCGCCGTCCCGGCCTGCGGACCGTCGGCCCCTCCGTACTGCACGGCCTCCAGGCCAACGCGGCGCACCGCGCGCTCTCCGGCTTCCTGATCTTCTTCCTGGCGTTCCTCATCCGCGAGCATCCGCTCTCCGGGCAGAGCGCTGCCGTGTCGCTCGCGGTCGTCGGCGTCTCGGCCGGGGTGGGCAACGCCTGCGGGACGGCCATCGGGGCCCTGCTCAAGTCCCGCGGCCCCGAACTGATCATCGCGACGGTCCTGATGCTGACGCTGGGGGTGGCCGTCTGCGCGGCGGTGTTCTTCGGCGGGCTGATGGTGGCCGTGCTGGGCGCGACGGCCGGGCTGTGCCAGGCGCTGGCCAAGCTGTCGCTGGACGCGCTGATCCAGCGGGACGTGCCCGAGGAGGTGCGGACATCGGCGTTCGCGCGGTCGGAGACGCTGCTCCAGATGGCGTGGGTGGTGGGCGGCGCCATCGGGATCGCCCTGCCGCTGAACGGCGCGCTCGGCATGTCGGTCGCCGCGGGGCTTCTCGCGACGGGCGCGGCCCTGTCCGTACGGGGCCTCCTGGGGGCGGCCCGGCGCGGCACGCCGCACCCCCGCGTGGCGTGAGGTGGAGCGGGCGATAGCCTTCGCCCCATGACCGTTGCGCTCCTCTCTGGTAAGGCCCGCCGCACCGCCACCGTGATCGGTGCCGTGTCGGCCGGACTCCTCGTCCTGTCCGCCTGCGACAAGCCGACGCCGCTGGCGACCGTGACGGTCGGCACGAACTCGGTGCACACCGACGCCGCGTGCTACAACGACGGCGCCGCGATCAAGGAATCCCTGCTCCAGGGGTGCCTGAACAAGAAGGCCGAGAAGACCGTCAAGGTCTCCATGGACGACAAGGTCCGCTTCGGCGTCGACCCCGAGATCGCGGACAAGGGCTGGACGCTCTTCATCAACGGCCAGCAGGCCGAGCAGGAGCCGTTCAAGAAGACGTACCGGACCATCCCGGGCAGCGCCTTCTTCGCCCAGCAGCAGCAACAGCAGCCGGGCGCCCCGAGCCCCGACGAGGCGCAGGTCAGCGTCGTCGAGACGAAGGGCAAGAAGCTCACCGGCATCTGGCACTTCAAGCTGGAGAAGACCTCCTGACGATGCGTGTGCTGGTCGTGACCGCGGTTCCCGCCGAGCGGGACGCGGTCACGCGCGCGTTGGCGAGCGTTTCCGGCCCGGTCGGCGTCGATGTCGTCGCCGCCGGGGTCGGTCCGGCCGCTGCCGCCGCCGAAACGGCCACCGCGCTGGCGCTGGCGTCCGCGACACGCCCGTACGGGCTGGTGATCTCCGCCGGCATCGGCGGCGGGTTCGAGCGGGTGGCCCCGCCCGGCTCGGTCGTCGTCGCGGACGCGATCGTCGCCGCCGACCTGGGGGCCGAGACGCCCGGCGGCTACCTCCCGGTGACGGCCCTGGGCTTCGGCACGGTGGAGCACCTGCCGCCCGCCGCTCTCGTACGGGCCGTGGCCGACGCGACCGGCGCGGCGGCCGGCACCGTGCTGACCGTCTCCACCGTGACCGGGTCCGCCGCCCGCGCCGCCGAGCTGCGCGCCCGGCACGCCGGCGCCGCCGCCGAGGCGATGGAGGGGTTCGGGGTCGCGGAGGCCGCCGCGCGGCACGGCGTGCCGGTGCTGGAGATCCGCGCGGTGTCGAACGCCGTGGGGCCGCGCGACCGGGCGGCCTGGCGCATCGGGGAGGCGCTGGAGGCGCTCACCGAGGCGTTCGGGAAGCTCGTGCCCGTACTCGAGGGTTGGGATGGAAATGACCGCTGAGACGCTGAAGATCGCCTACTCGCCCTGCCCCAACGACACCTTCGTCTTCGACGCCTGGGCGCACGGCCGCGTGCCCGGCGCGCCCGCGCTCGACGTGACGTTCGCGGACATCGACGTCACCAACGGGATGGCCGAGCGCGGGGAGTTCGACGTGCTCAAGGTCTCGTACGCGGTGCTGCCGTGGGTCCTGGAGGAGTACGCGCTGCTGCCGTGCGGCGGGGCGCTCGGCCGGGGCTGCGGGCCCCTGGTGCTCACACGCGAGGCCGGGGTGGACCTCACCGGCAAGCGGGTGGCCGTGCCGAGCGAGCGCTCGACCGCGTACCTGCTGTTCCGGCTGTGGGCAGCGGACGTCGTGCCGGCCGGGGTCGGCGAGATCGTCGTCATGCCCTTCCACGAGATCATGCCCGCGGTGCGCGACGGCAAGGTCGACGCGGGGCTCGTCATCCACGAGGCGCGCTTCACCTACCAGGACTACGGGCTGCACTCCCTCGCCGACATGGGCGAGCACTGGGAGGGCGCGACCGGCCTGCCGATCCCGCTGGGCGCGATCATCGCCAAGCGCTCGCTGGGCGCGGAACGGCTGCGCCGGCTCGCGGACGCGGCCCGGACCTCGGTGCGGATGGCCTGGGACGACCCGCTGGTGTCGCGGCCGTACGTGCTGGAGCACGCCCAGGAGATGGACCCGGCGGTGGCGGACCAGCACATCGGCCTGTACGTGAACGAGTTCACCGCCGACCTCGGCGAGAGCGGCTACGCGGCGGTGCGGGGGCTGCTCACGCGCGCGGCTGCCGAGGGGCTGGTTCCGCCCCTCGGCAGCCGCGCGCTCGACTTCGTCTAGCCGGCGCTCACACGTCCAGCTGGTCGGCCACCGCGCGCAGCAGGCCCGCGATCTTCGCGCCGGCCGCCCTCTCGGGGTAGCGGCCGCGCTCCAGGGCCGGGGTGATGTTCTCCAGGAGCGTCGTCAGGTCCTGGACGATCGACGCCAGTTCGTCGGGCTTGCGGCGCTGCGCGGCGGCGACGGACGGAGTCGGGTCGAGGATCGTCACGGTGAGCGCCTGGTCGCCGCGCTGGCCCGCCACGACGCCGAATTCGACGCGCTGGCCGGGCTTCAGGGCGTCGACTCCGGCAGGAAGCACCGACGAGTGAACGAAGACGTCGCCGCCGTCGTCGCGGGAGAGGAAGCCGAAGCCCTTCTCACTGTTGAACCACTTGACCTTGCCGGTAGGCACCGTCTGTCCTCGTCCTCGTACTCGTCGGATCCCCGGCACGTTCCGCTCAAGCGTTCGGCCGGGGAAAACGGCTCTGGATAGCACTACAGCGGGTCTTCGGACCCGCCACCACCAAGGCTAATGGTCCAGGGGCTGGTGACAAGACGTCGCCGGGCGGTTCCTCCGGGCAGGGAACTACCCTGGCCCGGTGATGACTGAAACCCAATCGGCCGAGGCCGGCGCCGGTGACCGGCTGGTACGCGCCGGCGCGATCGTCTTCTTCACCGGCGCGCTGGCCACACTGGTCACTGTGGCCCCGCTCTTCCTCGGCACGGAGCCCTTCCCGCCGGTCGCGTACGCCGTGTGCATGCTGATGGGCGCGGGCTTCGTGATCGCCGCGGCCGGCGTGCTCAGGTCGATCGCCGCGCAGCGCCGTCAGGCGCGCGGAGCGGCGGCCCCCCGGTAGGAGGCCAGCCAGGCCGGGAAGGCCGTGAGGTCGTCCAGGACGACGTCCGCACCGGCTTCCCGCAGCTCAGCGGCGTCGCAGGGCCCCGTCGGCACGGCCACGGACAGGGCCCCCGCCGCCCTGGCTCCGCGTATGTCGCCGAGATGGTCGCCGACGTACACCGACGCGCCGTACTCGCGCAGCGCCTCCGCCTTGGCCTCCGCCCACAGCCAGCCGATGACCGCGTCCGGCTCGATGCCGAGGTGCGCGAGGTGCAGTTTGGCGTTCGGCTCGTGCTTGGCCGTCACGACGATGGCCCGGCCGCCCGCCGCCCGTACCGCGGCCACCGCCTCGCGGGCGCCAGGCAGCGCGGGAGTTGGCGTGATCGCGTACGTGGGATAGATCTCGCGGTAGCGGTCGCCCATCTCCTGGATGCGGTCCTCGGGGAACCAGAACGCCAGTTCCCGCTCCAGTGGCGGGCCGAGCCGGGTGACCGCCAGGTCCGCGTCGATGTGTGCCCCGGTCTCGGCGGCGAGCGCCTCGTAGGCGGCCTTGATGCCGGGCCGGGAGTCGATGAGCGTCATGTCGAGGTCGAAGCCGACCGTCAGCGGCGGCGTCGGGGCGTTGTCGGAGTGCGTGGGCATGAAGGCCATTGTGCCTGCGGGCGCCGGGGGCCCACTCGTACACTTAGCCAAGCCTTACCAGCCTCCGGACGCGAATGGGTCAGATGCGAGCCGCCACCAGCCCCACCGGACGTGCGCCGGTCATGCGGCGCATCGGATGGACGGCCGCCGCGATCGCGGCCCTGCTGGTGTCCGTGCTGCTGAGCCTCGCCGTCGGGGCGCGGTCCATCGCGCCGGCCGAGGTCCTCGGCGTCCTGCTGCACGGCGGTCACAGCGACGCCGCCGAGGTCGTGCGGACGATGAGGGTGCCGCGCACGCTCGTCGCCCTGATGGCCGGCGTCGCGCTGGCCCTCGCCGGAACGGCGCTCCAGGGCATCACCCGCAACCCCGTCGCGGACCCGGGCATCCTCGGCATCAGCCAGGGCGCGTCGGTGGGCGTGGTGCTCGCCATCGCGTTCGCCGGGGTCCACACGCTGTCGGGCTACGTGTGGTTCGCGTTCGCCGGCGCGGGTCTCGCCTCTGTCGCGGTGTACGCCGTCGCGGCGGGCGGGCGCGGCGGCGCGACGCCGGTGAAGCTCGCGCTGAGCGGCGCCGCGATCAACGCCCTGCTCGCGTCCGTGACGACGGCGGTCCTGACGACGAAGGGAGCGGCGCTCGACGAGTTCCGCTTCTGGCAGGTCGGGTCGGTCGCCGGGCGGGACGCGGACATCGTCGGGCAGACCTGGCCGTTCCTGCTGGCCGGGGTGGTGCTCGTGCTGTCCGTGGCGCGCGGCCTCGACGCGCTGGCGCTCGGCGAGGACGTCGCCAGGGGGCTGGGGCAGAACGTCGCGACCGTACGGATCGTCGGCGGGGTCGGCGCGACGGTCCTGACCGGCGCCGCGGTCGCCGCCGCGGGCCCCGTCGCCTTCGTCGGCCTCGCGGTCCCGCACATCGCGCGGGCGGTGGTCGGCGGCGACCACCGCTGGGCGCTGCCCATGGCCGCGCTGATCGGGCCGGTGATGCTGCTGGTCTCCGACGTGGCGGGGCGGGTGGTCTTCCCGCCCGGCGAGGTGCCGGCGGGCGTGATGACGGCCCTGATCGGCGTGCCGTTCCTGGTCGCGCTCGTACGGCGGAAGGCGGTGCCGGCGTGACGGCGGGCAGTGGCGTGACGGCGGGCGCCGCGGTCGGGATGCGGCCCGCCGGTTGTGCGGTCGTCCGCGCCGGCCGGACGCGGTTCCTGCTCCACCGGCGTTCCGCCCTCGTCGCCTGCGCCCTCGCTCTCGCGCTGGCCGGGGTGTGCGTCGCGTACCTCTGCGCCGGTGAGAGCTACGTCCCGCCCGCCGAGGTGCTGAAGGTGCTCTTCGGGCAGCCGTCGGCGGACGAGCTGGTCGTGGGGACCCTGCGGCTGCCGCGCATGACGGTCGGGCTGCTCGTCGGGGCCGCGTTCGGCATCGCCGGGGCGCTGATCCAGAGCGTCGCGCGCAACCCCCTCGCCAGCCCCGACATCATCGGCGTCAGCCAGGGCGCGAGCGCGCTCACGGTCGGGGCGACGACCTTCGGGATCACCTCGTACGCCGTACTGCCGTACGTGTCCGTGCTCGGCGGCCTCCTCGCCGCCGCTCTCGTGTACGCCTTCGCCTGGCGCGGCGGGCTGCACGCCACGCGTTTCGTGCTCATCGGCATCGGTTTCGCGATCGCCCTGCGTTCCGTCACCCATCTCTTCCTCACCAAGGGCGACCACCTCGCGGCCCAGCAGGCGCAGATCTGGATGACCGGATCGCTGGGCGGGCGCGGCTGGGACGAGGCGGCCCCGCTGGCGTGGGTGCTCCTGTTGCTGCTGCCCGCCGTTGCGTGGGCGGCCCGTGCCCAGCGCTCCGTGGCCCTGGACGACGACACCGCGACGGGGCTCGGCGTGCGGCTGGGGCGGGTGCGGCTGGGCCTGGTGCTCACCGGCGTCGTGCTCGCCTCGGTGGCCACCGCGACCGCCGGTCCCGTCGACTTCGTGGCGCTGCTGGCGCCCCAGATCGCCCGCCGGACGACCCGTACCGCGCAGATCCCGCTGCTCTGCTCGGCGCTGATGGGCGCCCTCGTCGTCGTACTGGCGGACCTGTGGGCCCGGCGGCTGCTGTCGCCCACCGAACTGCCGGTGGGCGTGCTGACGGCGGCGGTCGGCGCCCCGTACCTGATCTGGCTCATCATCAAGGGCCGTACCGGAGGCAAGGCGTGAGCAGGCTCACCGCGCGCGGGCTGACGCTCGCCTACGAGGACCGTACGGTCGTGCACGACCTCGACCTGGCCGTGCCCGACGGCAGGGTGACCGTCATCGTCGGCCCGAACGCGTGCGGCAAGTCCACCACCCTGCGCGCGCTCGGCAGGCTGCTCAGGCCGAAGCGCGGGGCGGTGCTGCTCGACGGCGCGGAGCTGGCGAGGATCCCGACGAAGAAGATCGCGCGGGCCATCGGTCTGCTGCCGCAGACCCCGGTCGCGCCCGAGGCCATCACCGTCGCCGACCTGGTCGCGCGCGGACGTCAGCCGCACCAGCACTGGTGGCAGCAGTGGTCGGACGAGGACGAGCGGGCGGTGACCGACGCCATGGCGCGCACGAACGTCACCGCGCTCGCGGAGCGGCCCGTCGACGCGCTCTCCGGCGGCCAGCGCCAGCGCGTGTGGATCGCGATGGCCCTCGCGCAGGAGACGGACCTGCTGCTGCTGGACGAGCCGACGACGTACCTCGACATCGCCCACCAGGTCGAGGTGCTGGACCTGGTGCGCCGGCTCAACCGGGACCGCGGCCGGACCGTCGTCGCGGTCCTCCACGACCTCAACCAGGCCGCCCGCTACGCCGATCACCTCGTAGCGATGAAGGAGGGCCGCGTCGTCGCCGAGGGCCACCCCGGCGACATCGTCACGGCGGATCTCGTACGGGAGGTGTTCGGCCTCGCGTCGGTGGTCGTCCCGGACCCGGTGACCGGATCCCCGCTGGTCGTCCCCGGCGCCCCGTGGACCCCGTCGGCCCCGGCTCCGCGCACCGCCCCCGAAGCCACCGCCCGGTCCGCCGCGCCCCACGAGCCCGCCACCCCCTCCGGACAACCCGAAAGGCGCCAACCCGATGACCTCACCCCTCCGTAGCCGCGGCCCGGCCGCCGCATCCCTCGCCGTCGCCGCCGCCCTCACGCTCTCCGCCTGCGGTGCCGGCTCGGGCGACGTGGACTCCGCGCCAGCCGGAGCGAAGACGCACACGGTCAGGACCGCCATGGGGGACGTGAAGGTCCCCGAGAACCCGAAGCGCGTCGTCGTGCTCGACACCGCCGAGCTGGACTCCGCGATCACGCTGGGCGTGAAGCCGGTCGGCGCGACGCACACCGGCACCGAGTCCGGGTTCCTGAGCTACCTGCCCGAGGACGAGGTCGCCGGCATCAAGGACGTCGGCGAGATGACGACCCCCAACCTGGAGGCCGTCGCCGCCCTGAAGCCCGACCTGATCCTCACCAGCAAGGTGCGCCACGCCGCCCTCTACGACGAGCTCGAGCAGCTCGCGCCGACGGTGATGACGGAGAACACCGGCTACCCCTGGAAGGAGAACTTCCAGGTCCACGCGGACGCGCTCGGCAAGAAGGCCGAGGCGAAGCGGATCGTCGCCGACTACACCGCCCACGCCCGCGAGGTCACCGACGCCATCGGCGGCGAGGACCGGGCCGCGAAGACCGACGTCAACGTGGTGCGCTTCATCGAGGGCGCGGACATCCGCGTCTACGGCAGGCAGAACTACATCGCGACCGTCCTGGCCGACGTCGGTCTCGGCCGCCCGGCCATCGCCGACAAGGCCAAGGACGGCTTCTCGTACGACGTGAGCCCCGAGAGGATCAACCTCGCGGGCGAGGGCGCCGACGTGGTCTTCCACTCGACGTACGGCGACCCGGAGAAGGCCGGGGCGGTGAAGACCCTCGGCAGCGGGCTGTGGAAGAACATGCCCGCCGCGAAGGCGGGCAAGGTCTTCGCCGTCGACGACGAACTGTGGATCCAGGGCATCGGATACACCGCCGCCCACCGGATCCTCGACGAACTGCGGGGCCACCTCACGAAGTAGCCGGCGCTACCGCCTCCGCGCCCGCCACAGCAGGTGGAGCGCGGAGGCGACGGCCGCCACCCGTACGACCACGGGCCACATGCCCGACAGGGCCTCGCCCATCGCGTCCGGCGCGACCGGCTCGCCCCAGCGCCCCTCGGTCCGGCCCCACAGCCACACCAGCGCGCCCGCCGCGACGACCCCCGGCAGGCCGAGCACCGCCCACTTCGCCTCGGCGCGGCTCATGCGCCGTGACGCGTACGCGAGGAGCCAACCGGCGGCCAGCGCGAGCCAGTTGCCGAGCACGGCGCCCAGCACGAGCAACGCGGCGGCGGCCGCGAGGAGCACGCTGACCGGGGCCCGCGCCTCCTCCGCCGGCACGACGGCGGGCGCCGGGGCGGTACGCCGCCACAGGCGTGTGAGGCCGCGGCGCAGGAAGCCCCGCGTCCCGGCGGGCGCCTGCTCGACGCCGTCCGCACCGGCGGCCGCGCCCTCGTCCTCCCCGTCGTCGTCGCGCGCCGGGGGCGGCGGCTTCAATATCTCCGGGATCTCGACCCCGCCGACGAACCCCGGCACGTCGACGCCCAGACCGAACGGCCCCGGTTCGACACGCCACCAGTCGGGTTCGCTGCCCCGGGGCCCGAGTTCGTCGGTTCCGGCGAGGTGGGGCGGCGACGCCCCGGCGGGCCGGGACACGGCCCCGGGCTCGCTCGCGCGGTCGCGGGGACGGGGAATCCGTCCACCGGCCCGCTTCGGCTTCGCGCGCTGCTCCGGCAGGACGACCGGCGGGCCCTTCTCCGCTTCGGTCGCCGGCCCGGCCGCGCCCACGGGCAGCGCCCCGCCCGACGCCGCCCGCGCCACCAGTTCGTCCGGCGGCCCGATGCGGCCGAGGATGCGGCGCACCGCGGCGGGGGAGTCGGGCGTGCCGAATCGGGCGCGCTGCCGGTCGATCTCGTCGCGCAGGCCGGCCACCAGCCGCATACGCGCCGCCGAGGGCAGCTTCTGCTGCTGAGCCAGGTCGCCGACCCGGCTCAGATAGTCGTAGACGAGCTGATCGCTCTCGATCCCCACGCGTCGGTCCGTCCCTTGCCCTCCAACTGCCTGCACCGACGGTAGCGCCACACCGGCTACCGTGGGGCGGATGGGGACCGGCGAGCGCAACCAGGAGGCGCACGTGTCCGAAGGATCAGGCCCGACGCCACCGCGCACGCTCGCGGAGGCCCTGCGCACCCGCGGCGACGCGTCCCTGGCCGCGCTGCTGCGCGCCCGGCCCGACCTGCTCTCGCCGGTGCCGAACGACCTGTCGCAGCTCGCGACGCGCGCGGCGACGCGCGCGTCGGTCGTGCGCGCCCTCGAACGGCTCGACCGGTTCACGCTGCAGACCGCCGAAGCCCTCGCGGTGGCCCCCGACCCGGCTCCGTACGAGGCTCTGCGCGCCCTGATGACCGGCGACGACGGCGATCCGGTGGTCGAGGCGGCGCTGCCGGCGGCCGTCGGGGCCCTGCGCGACCAGGCGTTGCTGTGGGGCGCCGACGACCGGCTGAGACTGGTGCGCACCGCCCGCGAGTTGCTCGCCCCCTCCCCCGCGCACCCGTCCCCCACCGGCCTCGGACCGACCGTCGCGGAGGCGACCGCCGGGATGTCGCCGGGCCGGTGGCAGGAGACCCTGGCCGCCGCCGGGCTGCCGCCCACGCACGACCCCGTGTCGGCGGTCACCGCGCTGGCGGAGCTCTTCAACGACCGCACGCGGATGTCCGCGCTGCTCGACACCGCGCCGCCCGAGGCACTGATGGTGCTGGAGCGGCTGGTGTGGGGGCCGCCGTACGGCGAGGTGACGCCGGACCCGGCCCCGCCCGTGCGGTGGCTGCGGGAGCGGGGGCTGCTGCTGCCGACCAGTCCCCGTACGGTCGTGCTCCCGCGCGAGGCCGCGCTGCATCTGCGCGCCGGGCGCGCGCACCGGGTGCCGGAGCCGGTGCCGCCCGCCGTCGAGCCGGCCCACGCGTACCGTCCACAGGTTGTGGACAGCACGGCGGCGGGCCAGGCGTACACGGCCCTGGCGACCGTCGAGGAGCTGCTCAAGGACTGGAACGAGGGCGGGCCGCCCGTCCTGCGCTCCGGCGGCCTGAGCGTCCGCGACCTCAAGCGGACCGCCGCCGCGCTCGACGCGCCCGAGCACACGGCCGCCTTCTGGGTCGAACTCGCCTACGCAGCCGGGCTGCTGGCCTCTGACGGCGAGACCGCCGAGCGGTACGCCGCCACCCCCGCGTACGACGAATGGCTCGACCTCCCGCCGCAGGACCGGTGGACCCGCCTCGCCGCCGCCTGGCTGCACGCCACCCGCACGGCCGGTCTGGTCGGCGGCCAGGACTCGAAGGGCCGGGTGCTCGCCGCGCTCGGCCCCGACCTGGACCGCTCGGCGGCCCCGGAGGTGCGCCGCCGCGTGCTCCGGCTCCTGTCGGAGCTGGCGGAGGGCGCGGCTCCGGCCCCGGAGCAGCTGCTGGCGCGGCTGCGGTGGGAGCGGCCGCTGCGGGGAGCGGCCCCGGCCTCCGGCTCCTCCTCCGCCGGCGCCCCCGGTGACCTGCGCTCCCGTGTGGCGCTGTGGACGCTGACCGAGGCGGAGCTCCTCGGCGTGACAGGGCGCGGTGCGCTCTCGTCCCACGGGCGCGCGCTGCTGGACGCCGCGCCCCCGGCGGGCCACGGGACCGGCGCCGGGGAGGCCGCGGCGGCCGCGCGGGCCGCCGCGCTGCTCGCGCCGCTGATCCCGGAGCCGCTGGACCACGTACTCCTGCAGGCCGACCTCACGGCCGTGGCCCCGGGGCCGCTGCGACGGCCGCTCGCCGACACGCTCGACGTGCTCGCGGACGTGGAGTCGAAGGGCGGGGCGACGGTCTACCGGTTCACGCCCGGGTCCGTACGGCGCGCCCTGGACGCGGGCCGGGCCGCGTCCGACCTGCACGCCTTCCTGGCCGAGCACAGCCGTACGCCCGTGCCGCAGCCGCTGAGCTACCTCATCGACGACGTGGCCAGGAAGCACGGGCATCTGCGGGTCGGGGCGGCGTCGGCGTACGTGCGGTGCGACGACGACGCGATGCTCGGCGAGATCCTCGCGGACAAGCGGTCGCAGGGCCTGGGCCTGCGGCGCCTCGCCCCGACCGTCCTGGCGGCGCAGAGCGACCCGGCGGCGCTGCTCGAAGGGCTGCGGGCCATGGGCTTCGCACCGGCCGCCGAGTCGGCGGCCGGCGACGTGCTGATCACCCGGGCCCACGCCTACCGGACGCCGCCCCGCACCGCGCCCGTGCCGGTGCCCGAGGGGCCGCCGACGCCGGACGAGACGCTGCTGGGCGCGGCGCTGCGGGCGATCCGGGCGGGGGACATGGCCTCCACGGCGGTCCGCAGGGAAACCCCGGCGGGGACTGCGGCGGGGTCCGCCACCGCCCCGGGCGAGCTGCCGCGCACCACCGCCGCCGAGACCCTCGCGACGGTCCAGGCCGCGGCGCTGACGGGGTCGGCGGTGTGGATCGGGTACGTCAACGCGGACGGGGCGGCGAGCCAGCGCGTGATCGCCCCGGTGCGGGTGGAGGGCGGCTTCGTCACGGCGTACGACCACACGGCCGACGAGGTCCGCACCTACCCCCTGCACCGGATCACGGGCGTGGCGGAACTGGCGGACAGCGCGTAGCCGGGGCGAGACGCGCCCCGGCGGCCGGGGGCTCAGTGGCCGGAAGGCACCGTCTCCCCCTTCGCGCGCGGTACGCGCTTGGCGTGCACCGCGCGGCCGATGCGGCGGCCGAGGAGGAAGTAGCCGATGAGCGCGCCCGTGGTGTTGAGGATCACGTCGTCGACGTCGAACGCCCGGCCCTCCACGATCGCGCCCTGTGCCAGCTCCACCAGCACCATCACCACCACCGTGAGGGCCACCACCCGCAGCAGCCGCAGCGAGCGCGGCACCAGCACCGGCAGCAGCAGTCCGAATGGCATGCCCAGCAGCAGATTGCCGCCGATCTGCTTGCACGCGGCGAGGAACGTGTAGTCCTCGGCGTACTGCCGCAGCGACGCACCCGGCCGCAGATTGGTCGTGACCAGCGCCTCCGACGCGTGCGACGGGGCGAGGGTCAGCCGCGCCAGTACGGCAGAGAAGAGCACGAGGCCGACGAAGGCCAGGGCGACCGCGAGGGCGCGCAGCACCGCCCGCCCCCAGGAGCGACGAGGCCGTCGGGCTGCTTCCGCTTCATCCGCTTCAGCTGTCATGAACACCCGCTTACCCCGACTCCCGGCCCCTACCGCGCCCGATGCTGCACACTGGACGTTTGGCCGTACGGGCCGATCTGCCGCAGAAAGGGCCGAAACACGCGTGAACGGACCCCTCATCGTCCAGAGCGACAAGACTCTGCTCCTCGAAGTCGACCACGAGCGCGCCGACGACTGCCGTCGCGCCATCGCGCCCTTCGCCGAGCTGGAGCGCGCCCCCGAGCACATCCACACGTACCGGGTGACGCCGCTGGGCCTGTGGAACGCGCGGGCCGCCGGACATGACGCCGAGCAGGTCGTCGACGCGCTCGTCGAGTTCTCCCGGTACCCGGTCCCGCACGCGCTGCTCGTCGACGTCGCCGAGACGATGGCGCGGTACGGCCGCCTCACCCTCTCCAAGCACCCGGTCCACGGTCTCGTCCTCACCTCGACGGACCGCCCGGTGCTGGAGGAGATCCTGCGCTCGAAGAAGGTCCAGCCGCTGGTCGGCACCCGGATCGACGGCGACACGGTCGCCGTCCACCCCTCCGAGCGCGGCCAGATCAAGCAGACGCTGCTCAAGCTGGGCTGGCCGGCCGAGGACCTCGCCGGTTACGTCGACGGTGAGGCCCACCCGATCGACCTCGCGGAGGACGGCTGGGCGCTGCGCCCGTACCAGAAGCAGGCCGTCGAGGGCTTCTGGCACGGCGGCTCGGGCGTCGTGGTCCTGCCCTGCGGCGCGGGCAAGACGCTGGTCGGGGCGGGCGCGATGGCGCAGGCGAAGGCCACCACGCTGATCCTCGTCACCAACACCGTCTCGGCCCGCCAGTGGAAGCACGAGCTGGTGAAGCGGACGTCGCTGACCGAGGAGGAGATCGGCGAGTACAGCGGTACGCGCAAGGAGATCCGGCCGGTCACCATCGCGACGTACCAGGTCCTGACGACGAAGCGGAAGGGCATCTACCCGCACCTGGAGCTCTTCGACTCCCGCGACTGGGGCCTGATCGTGTACGACGAGGTGCACCTGCTGCCCGCGCCCGTCTTCAAGTTCACGGCCGACCTCCAGGCGCGGCGCCGGCTGGGTCTGACGGCGACGCTCGTGCGCGAGGACGGCCGCGAGTCGGACGTGTTCTCGCTCATCGGCCCCAAGCGCTTCGACGCGCCGTGGAAGGAGATCGAGGCGCAGGGCTACATCGCGCCCGCCGACTGCGTCGAGGTGCGCGTCAACCTCACCGAGAGCGAGCGGCTCGCGTACGCCACGGCCGAGACGGAGGAGAAGTACCGCTTCTGCGCGACCACGGCGACGAAGCGGAAGGTGACGGAGGCGCTGGTACGGAAGTTCGCGGGCCAGCAGATCCTCGTCATCGGCCAGTACATCGACCAGCTCGACGAGCTGGGCGAGCACCTGGACGCCCCGGTGATCAAGGGCGAGACGTCCAACGCGCAGCGCGAGAAGCTCTTCGAGGCGTTCCGGCAGGGCGAGATCAGCGTCCTCGTCGTCTCGAAGGTCGCGAACTTCTCGATCGACCTGCCGGAGGCGACGGTCGCGATCCAGGTGTCGGGCACGTTCGGCTCCCGCCAGGAGGAGGCGCAGCGCCTCGGCCGCGTCCTGCGGCCGAAGGCGGACGGCCACCAGGCGCACTTCTACTCGGTGGTCGCGCGCGACACCATCGACCAGGACTTCGCGGCCCACCGCCAGCGCTTCCTGGCCGAACAGGGTTACGCGTACCGGATCATGGACGCGGACGAACTGATGGCGGGCGACGCCGACACCGCGTCGTGACCGCGGAAGGGCGGGGTCGGGGGCGGACCGCCCCGGACCCCGCCCTTCGCCGTGCCTGCGGTGCCTGTGGCGCCTGCAGCGCTTGCCGCGTCTGCGGCCCTTGCGGTGCCTGTGGTCCTTTGCGGTGCCCGCCGTGCCTGCGGCTCTTGCCGGCCTAGAGGCCGGACGGGGCCTTCACGCCGGTGCCGGTGCGGCTTCCGGCGCAGTCGCTGCCACCGGGGCTCCCCGCGCGCAGTGGGGCGGGCGTCCGGCCCCGCAGGACGGCCCCGCTCCGGGACCGGCCCGGAGCCGCCACCGCGTACGCCAGCAGGGCGAGGGCCAGGAGGGGGTACGGGGACGCCAGTGGCTGCTGCCACCAGGGGAGCCGGAGGTCCAGCGGGCCGTCGTGCGGCACCAGCCACAGCGAGCGGGCCAGGAACACGGCGGCCACCGCCGCGGCCGCTCTCCCCCGCCCCTCCGCCACGAGCACCGCGAGCAGCGGCACGCACCACACCCAGTGGTGCGTCCAGCTGATCGGCGACACCAGCAGCGCCGTCGCCGCCGTCGCCAGCACGCCCCACGTATCGCCCCCCGCCCCCGCCGCCCGGCGCGCGGCCCACAGCCCGCCCGCCGCGACGAGCGCCGCCGCCGCGAGCCACACCGCGCCCGGCTCGGGCTGGTGCAGCAGGCGGGCCAGCAGCCCTTGCAGCGACTGGTTGTCCACGATCCACGCCTTGCCGACCCGCCCCGTCTCGAAGACGCGCCGGGTCCAGAAGTCGAGGCTGGCGTGCGGGAGTACGAGCGCGCCGAGCAGCACCGTGCCGGTGAACGAGGCGACCGCGGTGAGCCCGGCGCGCACCCGGCCCGTCAGCAGCAGATAGACGATGAAGATCGCGGGCGTGAGCTTCACGCCCGCCGCCACCCCCAGCGCGAAACCCTTGCCGAGGGCGTCGTCCGTACGGGTCAGGTCCCACAGGACGAGGCAGGCGAGGGCCAGGTTGATCTGACCGAAAACGATCGTCTGGAAGACGGGTTCGAGCCACACGCCGAGCGCTGTGCCGGCGACTACGAGCACGGGTCCACCCGGGAGCCCGGCGAACCGGCAGGAGAGATGGACCAGGAGCGCGAGGAGCGCGGTGTTGCCGACGGCGAAGGCGACTTTGAGGGCGCCGAGCGGCAGCCAGGTCGTCGGCACGAAGAGGATCGCGGCGAACGGCGGGTAGGTGGCGGGAAGTTGCCACCGGGTGACGGTGAACCCGTACAGGTCGGTGCCGTTGGCGACGGCCGCGCCTTCCGCCCGGTAGACGAGGGTGTCGGCCATCGGGATGTGCTGGAGCACGCAGAGCGCGGCCAGCGCGGCCAGCGATACGGCGAGCAGGACGAAGGCGGGCGTCCGGGCCGGTACGCCTGGTGATCGAGGTGTCACGCTCCGTTGTTCCACGGCCGCGACCCTAGTGGATCAGCGGGCCCGGATCGACGGAGGAGCGGCGGACGGCGGACCGGCGGGCGCGGGTCAGCGGCGCCGTACGCCCGCCTCCTGCGCGTACTCCCCGAGGACGACCACGCTGAAGGCGGCGCCCGCGAACACCTTGACGGCGTGCAGGACTTCGCCGATCCGGAGGCCGGGCCGGGCGGCGCCCATGGCGGTGGCGCCGGGGACACGGCCGGAGGGGCGTGGGGCGGAGGGGCCTGGGGTGAAGGTCAGTGAACTCATACCTCCATGATGTATTTCGGGCATTCGGCGCACAACGGTCTGAGGGCTGAACTCCGCACCGCCCGCCTCCTCCCGGGGACCTACCCCGACCCCGAGACGGCCTCCGGGACCGTCCCGGGTCCGCCTCCGGGGCGGCGTCCGGACGCTCCCGCCCGGGCCGGCCGTACCGTCGGGGCCGGCCGCACCGACAGGGCGCCAACAGCGCCCGGCGCCACTCCGCCGGGACCGCCGCGAAAATCCATTGGCCCGCGCCCCGCCCCCGCGAGTACACTCCCCCGTCTTCCCGCCTCCCTCTTCGGAGCGCCGCCGCCCGGACGGAAACCGGCCGGTCCACGCCGCGATCCCCGCTCGATCGCACGCGAACCCCGCGACACCCACGTGAACCCCTCCGGAGGCAAGACCGTGCCCGCGCTCGATCCCGACACGTCCCGCAGCGACGCCCCCGACCTCGTCGGCGGCCCGCCCGACCCCCTGAGCCGTGAACGCGCCCACCTCGCCGCCTCGCGCGCCGCGCTGCGCGCCATGCGCGAGGACGCGGAGGCGCTCGACATCCGCGACGTCACCGCCAACTGGGTGAACGCCGTCGTCCTCGGGGCCCAGATCGAGGAACGCATCAAGTCGCTCGCGGACCTCTCCCACACGCCGCTGTTCTTCGGCCGCCTCGACTACCTCCACGCCGTCGGCGCAGACCGGGCCGAGGGCGCGGCGGGCGAGCGCTTCTACATCGGCCGCCGGCACGTCCACGACGCCGGCGGCGACCCCATGGTCATCGACTGGCGCGCCCCCGTCTCCCAGCCGTTCTACCGCGCGTCCAGGAAGGATCCGCTGGACGTAGGACTGCGCCGCCGCTTCGGCTACACGGGCGGCGAGCTCACGGCGTACGAGGACGAGCACCTCTCCGACCCGGCCGAAGCCGCGCAGACCAGCAAACTGCTCCAGGCGGAGATCGAGCGCCCGCGCGTGGGCCCGATGCGGGACATCGTGGCGACGATCCAGCCCGAGCAGGACGAGATCGTACGGTCCGGCCTGTCCGGCAGCGTCTGCGTGCAGGGCGGCCCCGGCACCGGGAAGACGGCGGTGGGCCTGCACCGCGTGGCGTATCTCCTGTACGCGCACCGGGACCGGCTGGCCCGTACCGGCACGCTGGTCATCGGCCCCAACAAGTCCTTCCTCCACTACATCGAGCAGGTCCTGCCCGCGCTGGGCGAGCTGGAGGTCAAGCAGGCGACGGTCGACGACCTGGTGGCGGTGCACGGCGAGGTGCGCGGCGCCGACGACGCGGAGGCGGCCGTCGTCAAGGGCGACGCCCGGATGGCCGAGGTCCTTCGCCGGGCCCTGCGCTCGCACGTCACCGCCGTGCCCACGGAGCCGGTGGTGGTGGTCCGGGGTTCGCGCAGGTGGCGCGTCCCGGCGTACGAACTGGAGGAGATCGTCGGCGAGTTGCTGGCCCGCGACATCCGCTACGGGGCGGCGCACGACGCGTTGCCGCAGCGCATCGCGCACGCGGTGCTGGTCCGCATGGAGCAGGCCGGCGAGGCGCCGGACGACCGGGTGCAGGACGCCGTGGCGCGCAACGCGGCGGTGAAGGCGGCCGTCAAGGCGATCTGGCCGGCGGTGGACCCGGCGAAGCTCGTGCTGCGGCTGCTGTCCGACGCGGAGTTCCTGGCGGAGCACGCGCAGGGGGTGCTCTCGGCGGAGGAGCAGAAGCGGATCCTGTGGGCGAAGCCGGCGCGGTCCGTGAAGACGGCGAAGTGGTCGGCGGCGGACGTGGTGCTGCTGGACGAGGCGGCGGACCTGATCTCGCGTACGCACTCGCTCGGGCACGTCGTGCTCGACGAGGCGCAGGACCTGTCGCCGATGCAGTACCGGGCGGTGGGCCGCCGCTGTACGACGGGCTCGGCGACGGTACTGGGCGACCTCGCCCAGGGGACGACGTCGTGGGCCACGGCGAGCTGGGCGGAGGCACTGCGGCACCTGGGCAAGCCGGAGGCGGCGGTCGAGGAGCTGACGGCGGGCTTCCGCGTGCCGCGCGACGTCATCGCGTACGCGTCGCGGCTGCTGCCGGAGATCTCACCGGGGCTGGCGCCGGTGTCGTCGGTACGGGAGAGCGCGGGGGCGCTGGCGGTGCGCCGGGTGGACGCGGGCGAGCTGTCCGGCGCGGTGGTGGCGGCGTGCGCGGAGGCGCTGCGGAACGAGGGATCGACGGGCCTGATCGCGGCGGACGCGCGCATCGGGGAACTGGCGGCGGCTCTCACGGCGGCGGGCCACGCGTACCTCTCCCCCGGCGAGGAGACCACCGCGGAGTCCCGCCTGACGCTGGTGCCGGCGTCGCTGGCGAAGGGCCTGGAGTACGACTACGTGGTACTGGACGAACCGGCGGCGGTGGTCGCGGGCGAACCGGACGAACGAACGGGCCTGCGCCGGCTGTACGTGGCCCTGACCCGAGCGGTGTCGGGCCTGACAGTCGTCCACACCACCCCCCTCCCCCCGTCCCTGACCTGACCACGGGGGACGGGGCACCGAGCACCCTCCCGCCACCCCCACCCCCTTCAGCCCGTCCGGCGCTTGAGGACCGGGGCCCGGGGCGGCGCCCCGGTTCGGGAAAGAGCGGGGTGGGGAGAGCCCCGCGCAGCGGAGCCCCGCCGCACCCCGCCGCTCCGCCTACCCGTCCAGCGTCGCCCTCCAGACCCGCACCGCCTCCGCGGACACCGGCGCCTCCCAGCCCCCCGGCCGCGCCGCGCCCCCGATGTGGAACGCGTCGATCCCGGCCGCCCGGAGCCCCGGAAGGTGGTCCAGCCGCAGCCCCCCGCCCACCAGGAGCTGCGGCTGGTACCCCGGCGCCCCCCGCCGCGCGGCCTCCGCCTCCGCCGCCAGCACCGGCAGCCCCGCGTCCACGCCCTCCGCCGCGCCGGCGGTCAGGTACGTGTCCAGGCCCGGCAGCTCCGCCAGCCGTTTGCGCAGCGCGTCACGGTCCGCCGCCCGGTCGATCGCCCGGTGGAACGTCCACCGGCACCCCTCGATCTCCGCCACCACCCGCTCGACCGCGACCAGGTCCGGATTCCCGTCCGCGTCGAGGAAGCCGAGTACGAACTCGTCCGCCCCCTCCGCCCGCATCCCCCGCGCCACCCGCACCAGCTCGTCGACGTCCCCCGCGAGGAACCCGTCCGCCAGCCGCAGCATCACACGCAGCGGAATGTCCACCGCCGCACGGATCCGTCCGAAGGTCTCGCGGGACGGGGTCAGACCGTCCGCCGCCATGTCGGTGACCAGCTCCAGCCGGTCCGCCCCTCCGGACTGGGCGGCGACCGCGTCCTCCGCGTCGAGGGCGATCACCTCCAGGACTGCACGGTTGTTCATGGGACCCCATTCCTCGGGAAAACGGCGACTACAGGTCTAGTCCAATATCCACCCTAGAGCCCTCGCCCCCTCGGCGCATCAACATGTCGCGGCAACCACCCCCCTGAACGCCTTGCACAGACCCGGCGGCGGAGGTATACATGAGACCGACGAATACCCCCCTGGGGTATAGGAGACGAGCCGGACCGAGGAGCGCACGTGCCCACCACACCTGCCACCACCACCGCCAGGACCACCCCCGGAGACCGGGTCGAGCTCGTCATCGGCGGCATGACCTGCGCCTCCTGCGCCGCCCGCATCGAGAAGAAGCTGAACCGGATGGACGGCGTCGAGGCCACCGTCAACTACGCCACCGAGAAGGCCAAGGTCACCTACCGCGGCGAGGACGTCTCCGTACAGGACCTGATCTCCACGGTGGAAGCCACCGGCTACACGGCCGAGCCACCCCCCGTACGCAAGGACCCCCCGCCCGGCGCCACCGGGGAGACGGGCGCGGCGACCGCCGACGCCGACGAACTGCGCCCGCTCCGTCAGCGGCTGATCACGGCGACCGTCCTCGCCGTCCCGGTCGTCGCGATGGCGATGGTCCCGGCCCTGCAGATCGAGTTCTGGCAGTGGCTGTCGCTGACCCTGACCGCCCCGGTCGTGACGTACGCCGCCTGGCCCTTCCACCGCGCCGCGTGGACCAACGCCAGGCACGGCGCGGCCACGATGGACACCCTGATCTCGGTCGGCACGTCGGCCGCGTTCCTGTGGTCGCTGTGGGCGCTGTTCTTCGGCACGGCCGGCACCCCCGGCATGACGCACCCCTTCGAGCTGACCGTCGCGCGCGGCGACGGCGCCGGGAACATCTACTTGGAGGCGGCGGCCGGCGTCACCGCCTTCATCCTGGCCGGGCGCTACTTCGAGGCGCGCTCCAAGCGCAAGGCGGGCGCGGCCCTGAAGGCACTCCTGGAGCTGGGCGCCAAGAGCGTGACCGTACTGCGCGACGGCGGCCGGGAGGAGACGATCCCCACCGCGGAACTCGCCGTCGGCGACCGCTTCCTGGTCCGCCCGGGCGAGAAGATCGCCACCGACGGCACCGTCGTCGAAGGCACCTCCGCCGTCGACGCGGCGCTGCTGACCGGCGAGTCCGTGCCGGTCGAGGTCGCCCCCGGCGACTCCGTCACCGGCGCCACCCTCAACGCCGGCGGCCGCCTGGTCGTCGAGGCCACCCGGGTCGGCGCCGACACCCAGCTCGCCCGCATGGCCAAGCTCGTGGAGGACGCCCAGAACGGCAAGGCGTCCGCCCAGCGCCTGGCCGACAGGATCTCCGCCGTCTTCGTCCCGGTCGTCATCGCCCTGGCACTCGGCACGCTCGGCTTCTGGCTCGGCACCGGCTCCGGCCTGACCGCCGCGTTCACCGCCGCCGTGGCCGTGCTGATCATCGCCTGCCCCTGCGCGCTGGGCCTGGCCACCCCGACCGCCCTCATGGTCGGCACCGGCCGAGGCGCCCAGCTCGGCATCCTCATCAAGGGCCCGGAAGTGCTGGAGACCACCCGCAAGGTCGACACGATCGTCCTCGACAAGACCGGCACGGTGACCACCGGCAGGATGACCCTGCTCGCCGTCCACACTGCCGGGTCGACGGACGAGAAGGAGGTACTCCGCCTGGCGGGCGCCCTGGAGCACGCCTCCGAGCACCCGATCGCGCAGGCCGTGGCGGCGGGAGCCGTCGAGCGGACCGGCGACGCCCTGCCCACCCCCGAGGACTTCGCGAACGTACCCGGTCTCGGTGTCCAGGGCGTCGTCGAGGGCCACGCGGTCCTGGTCGGCCGCACCCGGTTGCTGGCCGACTGGGCGATGACGCTGCCCGCAGGACTCGAACGGGCCAAGGCCGCGGCCGAGGCAGCGGGCCGCACCGCGATCGCGGTGGCATGGGACGGCGAGGCGCGCGCGGTCCTGGAGGTCGCGGACGCGGTCAAGGAGACCAGCGCCGAGGCGATCACCCGCCTGCGCGCGCTGGGCCTGACGCCGATCCTGCTGACCGGCGACAACAGGGCCGTCGCCGAGTCCGTGGCCCGCGAGGTGGGCATCGACGAGGTCTTCGCGGAGGTCATGCCCGAGGACAAGGTCGACGTGGTCAAGCGGCTGCAGGCCGAGGGGCGCAGCGTGGCCATGGTCGGTGACGGCGTCAACGACGCCGCCGCGCTCGCGCAGGCCGATCTCGGCCTGGCCATGGGCACGGGCACCGACGCCGCCATCGAGGCGGGCGACCTGACGCTCGTACGGGGCGACCTCCTCGCCGCGGCCGACGCGATCCGCCTCTCCCGCAGGACGCTGGGCACCATCCGGTCCAACCTCTTCTGGGCCTTCGCCTACAACGTCGCCGCGCTCCCCCTGGCCGCGGCCGGTCTCCTCAACCCGATGATCGCCGGAGCCGCCATGGCCTTCTCCTCCGTCTTCGTCGTCGGCAACTCGCTGCGTCTGCGCGGCTTCAAGGCCGCCGGCGCCTGACCCGGCCGCCCTTGTGCGGAGCCGGTCGCCCACCGGCCCGCACAAGGGCGGTTTCGCGCGTCCGGGCCGCCGGGTCGGGGGGACGGCCGGGGGGCCGGGGCCGCCGCGCGGCAGAATGAGGCCCATGAACGCCACGGCCGCCGCCCCGCCGCACCCCGCGCACGACGACCTGGTCCGCCGCTGGCTGGACACGCTGCCGGCCGGCGGGGAGCTGTCCGCCGATCCGCGCCCGTACGCCGAGAACCTCCTCGCCCGCTGGGCCGAACCGCAGCGGCGCTACCACCGCACCGACCACCTGGTCGCGGTCCTCGGCCACCTGGACACGCTGGCCGGCCACGCCGACGACCCGGCCGCCGTGCGCCTCGCGGCCTGGTTCCACGACGCGGTGTACCGCCCCGACCGCTCCGAGAACGAGGAGCGCAGCGCCCTCCTCGCCGAGCGCGCGCTGGCCGAGCTGGGGCTCGACGAGGCCCGTACGGCCGAGGTGGCCCGCCTGGTCCGCCTCACCGCCACCCACGACCCGGCCCCGGGCGACGCCAACGGCGAGGCGCTCTGCGACGCGGACCTGGCGATCCTGGCCGCCGCCCCCGCGCCGTACGCCGCCTACGCGGCGGCGGTCCGCGAGGAGTACGGCTTCGTTCCCGACGACGCGTTCCGCGAGGGGCGTGCGGCGGTCCTGCGGCAGCTCCTGGGCCTGCCGACGCTCTTCCGTACGCCGCACGGGCGGGCGGAGTGGGAGGAGCGGGCGCGCCAGAACCTGACGACCGAGCTGGACCTGCTCACAGTCTGAGCGGCACGGGCGGCACCAGGCACCAGGCACCAGGCACAACGCGGACGCGGAGCAGCACCCGGCGACGGGCCCGGCCGCACCCCGGCCACCCGCCGCCCGGGAATGCGAGCCGCGCCGGCGGTGTTCTCCCCTGTCATGCCCGACTCTGCCGACCGACGCACCCGCATGCCCCTCGCCGTCTACATCCTCGGCCTGGCGGTCTTCGCCCTCGGCACCAGCGAATTCATGCTGTCCGGGCTGCTGCCGCCGATCGCCGCCGACATGGACGTCTCGATCCCCCAGGCCGGGCTCCTGATCTCGGCCTTCGCCATCGGCATGGTGATCGGCGCACCCCTGCTGGCCGTCGCCACCCTGCGCCTTCCCCGCCGTACGACCCTGATCACCCTGATCACGGTCTTCGGCCTCGGGCAGGTCGCCGGCGCGCTCGCCCCCTCGTACGAGCTGCTGTTCGCCTCACGCGTCGTGAGCGCGTTCGCGTGCGCCGGGTTCTGGGCGGTGGGCGCGGCGGTCGCCATCGCGATGGTGCCGGTGAACGCGCGGGCGCGGGCGATGGCCGTGATGATCGGCGGGCTCAGCATCGCGAACGTCCTGGGCGTCCCGGCCGGGGCGTTCCTCGGCGAGCACCTCGGTTGGCGCTCGGCGTTCTGGGCGGTGGGCGCGGCCTCCGCGCTCGCACTGGTGGGCGTCGTGACGTCGATCCCCCGCATCCCGCTCCCGGTGGAGAAGCCGCGGCTCGGGCGGGAACTGGCGATCTACCGCGACGGCCAGGTCTGGCTCGCCATCACGATCACGGCGCTCGCGGCGGGCGGCGTCTTCTGCGCCTTCAGCTACCTCGCGCCGCTGCTCACGGACGTGGCGGGCCTCGAAGCGGGCTGGGTGCCCACGGTCCTGGCGCTGTTCGGCATCGGCGCACTGGTGGGTACGACGGTGGGCGGGCGGGTCGCGGACGCGCACCTCTTCGGCGTACTGATCAGCGGCATCGCGGCGTCGACGGTTTTCCTCGTCGTACTGGCCCTCTTCGCGTCCGGCGCGGCGGTGGCCGTGGCGCTGTCGTTCCTGCTCGGCCTCTCGGCGTTCTACACGGCGCCCGCGCTCAACGCCCGCATGTTCAACGTCGCGGGCGCGGCCCCGACGCTGGCCGGGGCGACGACGACGGCGGCGTTCAACCTGGGCAACACGGGCGGCCCGTGGCTGGGCGGCACCGTGATCGACGCGGGCTTCGGCTTCTCGTCCACGGCGTGGGCGGGCGCGGCGATGACCGTGCTCGCGCTGGTGGCGGTGGTCTTCTCGCTGCGGCTCCAGCGGTCGCGCTCCCGCCTGGTGGCGTCCTCGGCCACGGCACCGACACCGGCACCGGCACCGGCACCGGCACCGGCACCGGCACCGGAAGCCGTACCCACCGAGCGGGCCTGACACCGGCCCTGCCCCTTCACCGGGTTGGTGCGTCGGCCACTCGGTCCCCGTTCACCGAGCCTCAGAACGGCGCGTACAAGCACAGTGAGCGGGCCGCCTTCGGCGAGCAGGTACGCCTCCCCGAGCCCTTCGGCGGGCTGCTGGACACCGGCGCCTTCCCGGTCTGATCGGGCGGCCGCCCCTAGGCCGGCCCCTACGCCTCCGGCCGTCCCTTCGGCCGCCGCAGCCCCGCCGCCGTGATCCGGCGTACGAGCTCCTTCGAGCCCACCTCCACCGCCCCGGCCGCCACGGCGTCCGCGTACCGCACGTCCGGTACGTCGTAGTGGTCCCGCTCGAACGCCTTCGGCGGGCAGCCGATCGACGCCGCGAACGCGTGCAGCTCCTCGAACGAGACGTCGCTCACCAGGTGCGACCACATCCGCCCGTGCCCCGGCCACGTCGGCGGGTCGATGTAGACCGTCACCGCAGGCTGCCGACCGGCGCCACGATCACGGACGACTTCGCGCACACCCAGTGCGGGTCGGGCCCCAGCTCGGGTGCGACGTCCAGCGCGTGCGGCTCCACGTCCGTGCACACCGGGCAGACGGGCCAGCGGCCGTACTTCTCGAGCAGCGCGTCCTGCACGTCCTGGGCGATCAGCCCCGTGACGTACTCCGCGCCCTCGGGCCACTGCTCCACCCACCACCGGCGGTGCACCACCGCGTCCTCGACCATCGACACGACATCGGCCCGGGCCACCTCCCGGGCCGCGAGGTCCGCCATGACCAGCGCGCGGGCGGCGTGCAACGCCTGTTCCAGCGGGGAGGGAATCGGGTCCATGCAGCCATTGTCGCGCGCCGGGCCCACGCCCCCGCGAAGCCCCGTCGACGGCCCCCGCGGAACGTGGGGTTGACGACCCACCCGCCCGAAAATATCTTTCATTCGTGACCAACCCCGTGAAGGAAAGTTTCACCAACGCCGCCGCCCCGCCGGCCCCCGCCGCCCTTGCGGCCAAGGTCCGCACCCTCGCCCCCTCCATGACCCGCTCCATGCAGCGCGTCGCGGAAGCCGTCGCCGCCGACCCGGCCGGTTGCGCCGCCCTCACGGTCACCGGCCTCGCGGAGCTCACCGGCACCAGCGAGGCCACCGTCGTCCGCACCGCCCGCCTCCTGGGCTACCCGGGCTACCGCGACCTGCGCCTCGCGCTCGCCGGGCTCGCCGCCCAGCAGCAGTCCGGCCGCGCGCCCGCCGTGACCGCCGACATCGCCGTCGACGACCCGATCGCCGACGTCGTCGCCAAGCTGGCGTACGACGAGCAGCAGACCCTCGCCGACACCGCCGCCGGCCTCGACACCGTCCAGCTCGGCGCGGCCGTCACCGCCCTCGCCACCGCCCGCCGCATCGACATCTACGGCGTCGGAGCCTCCTCCCTCGTCGGCATGGACCTCGCCCAGAAGCTGCTGCGCATCGGCCTCATCGCGCACGCCCACACCGACCCGCACCTCGCCGTCACCAACGCCGTCCAGCTCCGCGCCGGCGACGTGGCGATAGCCATCACGCACTCCGGCTCGACCGGCGACGCCATCGAGCCGCTGCGCGTCGCCTTCGACCGGGGAGCCACCACGGTCGCGATCACGGGACGCCCGGACGGGCCCGTGTCGCAGTACGCCGACCACGTCCTCACCACGTCGACGGCCCGCGAGAGCGAACTGCGCCCGGCGGCCATGTCCAGCCGTACGAGCCAGCTCCTCGTCGTGGACTGCCTGTTCATAGGCGTCGCCCAGCGCACGTACGACACGGCGGCGCCCGCCCTCGCCGCCTCCTACGAGGCCCTCGCCCACCGCCACGCACCCCGCGGCGGCAGCCGCTAGCGGCGGCGAGGACCAGCACGGCACGGATCCGCAGTACGACGAGAAAGAGCCGCACTCCCGATGACCTCCACCTCCCACCCGTACGGCGAACTGCGCGCCCAGCTCGCCACCCTCACCACCGAGGCGTTCCGCCCCGAGCTCGCCGACATCGACCGGCTCCCGACGGCCGAGATCGCCCGGATCATGAACGGCGAGGACCGTTCCGTCCCCGAGGCCGTCGCCGCCCGGCTCCCCGAGATCGCCGCCGCCATCGACGCCACCGCCGCGCGTATGGCCCGCGGCGGCCGTCTCGTCTACGCGGGCGCCGGCACGGCGGGGCGGCTCGGCGTGCTGGACGCCAGTGAGTGCCCGCCGACCTTCAACACCGACCCGTCCCAGGTCGTCGGCCTGATCGCCGGCGGCCCCACCGCGATGATCAAGGCGGTCGAGGGCGCCGAGGACTCGAAGGAACTGGCGGCGGCCGACCTGGACGCGCTGGGCCTGACCCCGGACGACACCGTCGTCGGCATCTCCGCCTCCGGCCGCACCCCGTACGCGATCGGCGCCGTCGAGCACGCCCGCCGCACCGGCGCCCTCACCGTCGGCCTCTCCTGCAACGCGGACAGCGCCCTGGGGGCCGCCGCCGAGCACGGCCTGGAGATCGTCGTCGGACCCGAGCTCCTCACCGGCTCCACCCGCCTCAAGGCGGGCACCGCACAGAAGCTCGTCCTCAACATGATCTCGACGATCACGATGATCCGGCTCGGCAAGACGTACGGAAACCTCATGGTCGACGTACGCGCCTCCAACGAGAAGCTGCGCGCCCGCTCCCGCCGCATCGTCGCGCTCGCCACCGGCGCGCCGGACGAGGAGATCGAGGCCGCCCTCACCGCCACCGACGGAGAGGTGAAGAACGCCATCCTGGTGCTCCTCGGGTCGGTCGACGGCCCCACCGCCGCCGCCCTGCTCGACGAAGCGCGGGGGCACTTGCGCGTGGCGCTGCGGGCCGCCGCCGCCAGTACCGCCTGAACTGGTAGCACCACCCCCGCACAGCAAGGCACCACGCACCATGACAGAGAACAAGAACCGCGCCACCGCCGCCGCGATCCTTCCGCTCGTCGGAGGCGCGGGGAACATCACCTCCATCGCCCACTGCATGACCCGCCTCCGGCTGGGTCTGCGCGACCGCTCCCTCGTCCAGGACGAACGGCTGGCGGCCCTCCCCGCCGTCCTCGGCGTGGTCGAGGACAGCACCTACCAGATCGTCCTCGGCCCCGGCACGGTCGCCCGGGTCACCCCGGAGTTCGAGGCCCTGGTCCAGGAGGAACGCGCGGCCGCCCCGGCCGCCCCCCTCACCGCCGGCGACCTCGCCGCCCAGGGCGAAGCCATCCGGGCCGAACGCAAGGCGCGCAACGCCACCCCCTTCAAGCTCTTCCTGCGCAGGATCGCGAACATCTTCGTCCCGCTGATCCCCGCCCTCATCGGCTGCGGCGTCATCGCCGGCTTCAACGGCCTCCTGGTCAACCTCGGGCTGCTTCCCGCCGTCACCCCCGCCCTCGCCGCGATCGCCACCGGCTTCATGGCCCTGATCGCCGTCTTCGTCGGCCTCAACACCGCGAAGGAGTTCGGCGGTACGCCGATCCTGGGCGGAGCGGTTGCCGCGATCATCGTCTTCCCGGGCGTCGCGAAGGCCGACGCGTTCGGCCAGTCGCTCTCGCCCGGCCAGGGCGGAGTGCTCGGCGCGCTCGGCGCGGCGGTGCTGGCGGTGTACGTCGAGAAGTGGTGCCGCCGGTGGGTCCCCGAAGCCCTGGACGTCCTGGTCACACCGACCCTCACGGTCCTGATCTCCGGTCTCGTCACCGTTTTCGGCCTGATGTTCCTGGCCGGTGAGGTCGCCACCGCCATCGGCCACTTCGCCGACTGGCTGCTGTCCACCGGCGGCGCGGCGGCCGGGTTCGTGCTCGGCGGGCTGTTCCTGCCCCTGGTCATGCTCGGCCTGCACCAGGCCCTCATCCCGATCCACACCACCCTCATCGAGCAGCAGGGCTTCACCGTCCTCCTCCCGATCCTCGCCATGGCCGGCGCGGGCCAGGTCGGCGCGGCCGTCGCGGTGTACGTCCGCCTCCCCCGCAACGGGTCCGTCCGACGCACCATCAAGTCGGCACTCCCCGCCGGTTTCCTGGGCGTGGGCGAGCCCCTCATCTACGGCGTCTCGCTGCCCCTCGGCCGCCCGTTCGTCACCGCCTGCGTCGGCGGCGCGTTCGGCGGCGGCGTCGTCGGCCTGTTCAACCAGCTCGGCGACTCCTTCGGCTCCACCGCCATCGGCCCGTCCGGCTGGGCCCTGTTCCCCCTCCTGGCCGGAAACCAGGGCATGGGCGTGATGGTCGCGGTGTACGCCGGCGGACTGGCCGTCGGTTACGCCGCCGGGTTCCTGGCCACGTACTTCTTCGGCTTCAGCCGGCAGATGCTCACCGACCTGAACGCGGACGACGACGCCGGCAGCGGCCTGATCGCCGCCTCCGGCACCCCGGCCCCGCCCTCTCCGGGCGCCTCCGAGAAGGCGCCCGCCGCACTCTGACCCACCACCTCACCGCGACCGCGAGCGCGAGCGCCCGATGGCGGCACCCCGCACGGGGTGCTGCCGTCGTGCGCCACGCCTCACGGCAGCCGGCCCTCCGCGTTGATCTCTCTCACCCGCGCTCTCAGCACCTCCCCGAGCGCGACCGGCCGCACGTCCTGTGGCGGACAGTCCCACTCCTTGCCGCCACCGGGCGGTCGTAGCTGTACGTAAGTGCCCACCCGGCCCATGACCCGGCCCACCCGCCCGTCCCGGACGTCCACGGCGTACGCCCCCGCCTCCGGCGGCTCCCCCTCCGTCACGCCTTCAGCCCCTGGAGTACGGCGGCGAGCCGCAGCGCGGTGTCCAGATTGCAGCGCCCCAGGTCCACCAGCGGATACGGGGCCTCGCTCGCCAGCGACACCACGTCCACCCGCAGCGACGGCAGCGTCACCTCCACCACCCCGAGCCCATTCCGCAACTGGGCCACCACTTCTTCCGCGGCCCGCAGCCGCTCCGGCGATCGCACCACCATGTCCAGGCACCTCCACACGCTGAGTGTTCGCTTTCCTCACACAGAGTGGCCGATCGAGCACTACCGTGGGGCCGAAGGCGGCCCAACAACCCCATATGTACGACAGGGAGTTGCCATGCCCGGCCCAAAGGACCTCGACCCGTCGTCCTCTCCACGTGCCCTGCTGGGCGCGGAACTGCGCCACGCGCGCGAGAAAGTGGGACTCACTCAGGAGGAACTCGGCCAGCCGCTCTTCGTGAGCGGCTCGTTCATCGGCCAGCTGGAGGCGGGCACGCGGCGCATGATGCCGGAGTACGCCGTGAAGATGGACGAGATCCTGGAGACGGGCGGATTCTTCGCACGGAACTGCAGGGCGGCCACGAAATCGAAGTACCCCGACCACTTCGCGGAAGCCGCCGAGGCGGAGGCGATCGCGACGGCGATCAAGGAGTACGCGCCACTGCTGATCCCGGGCCTGCTGCAGACGGAGCCGTACGCACGGGCGGTCTTCCGCGCGTACCAGCCGACGGCGACGGAAGAGGTGATCGACGGACTCGTGGCAGCGCGGCTGGAACGCGCTCACCTCCTGGACGACCCAACAAAGCCGCTGTTGTGGGTGGTTCTGGACGAGGCGGTACTGCGGCGGACGGTGGGCGACCGGGCAGGCATGGCCGGAGCGCTGCGCCACCTGGCAGAGATGGGCCGACACCACCGGGTCATCGTGCAGGTGCTGCCGTTCAAGGCGGGCGCCCATGCGGCGATGGGTGGGGCCATCAAGCTGATGAGCTTCGAAGACGCGCCGCCGCTGGCATATCTGGAAGGCCCGGGTACGGGCCGATTGGAAGACGATCCGGCTACAGTCGCCCGCCACCAACTGGCCTACGATCTGATTGGGGCCATGGCACTGTCACCCAAGGAATCCCTGGCTCTGATCACATCAGTGGCGGAGGATTACGCGCATGAAGAGCAGCCCTGAGTACGACCTGAGCGCGGCAACCTGGCACAAGTCCAGCTACAGCGACGGCAGCGGCGGCAACTGCCTGGAGGTCTCCGACAACGACCCCCGCATCGTCCCCGTCCGGGACTCCAAGAACCCCACCGGCCCGGTCCTCGTCTTCCCGGCCGAAGTCTGGTCCGCCTTCGTCAGCGGTCTCAAGCGGCGGTAGACGAAACCGCGCGACGACGCCTGCCCTCCACGCCGAGCCGGGGGTGGAGGGCAGGCTGCCACCGCAGGAGGTCAGAGACCGCCTGTGAACAGGAGTTTGTCGGGAGTGCCCGGGGTGACGCCCGACAGGACGTTCTTGGTGGACGTGGTGTCCAGCCACGCCGCGATCTCCTCCGTGGTGGCCGTGGGGTTGGTGCTGTTGTAGAGCAGAGCGGTGCCGGCCACGTGGGGTGAGGCCATGGACGTACCGTTCAGGGCGACGCTGCCGCCGCCGAGTTTGGCGGAGACGATCTCGGTGCCCGGCGCGTAGAGCTCCACGCAGGTGCCGTGGTTGGAGAAGGGTGCCTCCGCGTCGGCGCGGTCGGACGCGGCTACGGTGACCACCCGTTCGGCAGAGGCCGGGGAGACGGTGCAGGCGTCCTTCGAGTCGTTGCCCGCCGCCATGATCGGCAGGACACCGCTGTTCGCGAGGGCGTCGGCGGCGTTGTTCACCAGGTCCGACTTGGGGCCGCCGAGCGACGCGTTGAGCACGGCCGGCTTCTCGGGATCCCGTGCCGCGTGGGAGGCCGCCCATTCGAGCCCGGCGACGACCGTGGCGTTGCTGCCGTTGCCCTCGCAGTCGATGACGCGGACGCTGTAGAGCTGCGCACGGCGTGCCACACCGTAGGTCGCGCCTCCCACCGTGCCCGCGACATGGGTGCCGTGCCCCTGGCAGTCCCGCCCGAAGCGCCCCTCGCCCTGGAACGCGTCGAAGCCGAACCGCGCGCGGCCGCCGAACTCGGCGTGGTGGTAGTCGATGCCGGTGTCGAGGATGTACGCGACCCCTCCGGCGCCGGTGGCGGTGGCGGTGAACTGGTTGTCGAGCGGCAGTGCGCGCTGGTCGATCCGGTCCAGGCCCCAGGAGGCGGCGGGCCCCTTCACGGTGACCTTGGCGTCCTGCTCCACGGCGGCCACGTGCGGATCGGCCCGCACGAGCTTCAGTTGGGCGTCGGTCAGCTTGGCGGCGAACCCGTGCATGACCTTGGTGAAACTGAACAGCGGCGTCACGCCCGCCTGGCTCGCCACTTTGGCGACGTCGGACGCGGGTTTCGTTTCGACGAGGTACTGACCCGGGACGGCCTGGTCCACGAGTCTGAGCGGCGCGGGCGTCGAGCGGTCGGGCTCCGCCGCGGAGGCGGACAACGGTCCTACGGTCGCCAGGACAGCCGTGGCGGCGGCCGCGAGGGCGATCCTCATGGAATTCGGCATGGTCACGATGGCACCATGCAGAAACGATCAAGCGCAATCACTCGCCGTGGTGGTTTGAATACATTCAGTAAGTGCACCGAAGTGGGTGAACGCAGAACGCCCGAGGGCGGCACCCCCGCAGTGGGAGTGCCGCCCTCGGTCGCGTACGGCAGTACGCGAATGGAGTCGCTGATCCTGACGGATCAGAAGTCCATGTCACCGCCCGGCATGCCGCCGCCTGCGGGGGCACCGGCCTTCTCGGGCTTGTCGGCGATGACCGCCTCCGTGGTGAGGAACAGCGCGGCGATGGACGCGGCGTTCTGCAGCGCGGAACGCGTGACCTTCGCCGGGTCGATGATGCCCTCGGCGATCATGTCGACGTACTCGCCGGTCGCGGCGTTCAGGCCGTGGCCGAGCGGCAGGTTGCGCACCTTCTCGACGATGACGCCGCCCTCGAGACCACCGTTGACGGCGATCTGCTTCAGCGGAGCCTCCAGCGCGAGCTTCACGGCGTTGGCGCCGGTCGCCTCGTCGCCCTGGAGCTCGAGCTTCTCGAAGACGGCCGTGGCCTGGAGCAGCGCCACGCCACCACCGGCGACGATGCCCTCCTCGACGGCGGCCTTGGCGTTGCGCACCGCGTCCTCGATGCGGTGCTTGCGCTCCTTGAGCTCGACCTCGGTGGCGGCGCCGGCCTTGATGACGGCAACGCCGCCGGCAAGCTTCGCCAGACGCTCCTGGAGCTTCTCGCGGTCGTAGTCCGAGTCGGAGTTCTCGATCTCGGCACGGATCTGGTTGACGCGACCCTGGACCTGGTCGCTGTCACCGGCGCCGTCGACGATCGTGGTCTCGTCCTTGGTGATGACGACCTTGCGGGCGCGGCCGAGCAGGTCGAGACCGGCGTTCTCCAGCTTGAGGCCGACCTCCTCGGAGATGACGGTGCCACCGGTGAGGATGGCGATGTCGCCGAGCATGGCCTTGCGGCGGTCACCGAAGCCCGGAGCCTTGACGGCGACGGACTTGAAGGTGCCACGGATCTTGTTGACGACGAGCGTGGACAGCGCCTCGCCCTCGACGTCCTCCGCGATGATCAGCAGCGGCTTGCCCGACTGCATGACCTTCTCCAGCAGCGGAAGGAGGTCCTTCACGTTGGAGATCTTGGAGTTGACGATCAGGATGTACGGGTCGTCGAGCGACGACTCCATGCGCTCCATGTCGGTGGCGAAGTACGCCGAGATGTAGCCCTTGTCGAAGCGCATGCCCTCGGTGAGCTCGAGCTCGAGCCCGAAGGTCTGCGACTCCTCGACGGTGATGACGCCTTCCTTGCCGACCTTGTCCATCGCCTCGGCGATGAGCTCGCCGATCTGGGTGTCGGCGGCGGAGATGGAGGCCGTAGAAGCGATCTGCTCCTTGGTCTCCACGTCCTTGGCCTGCTCAAGGAGAGCGGCGGAGACGGCCTCGACGGCCTTCTCGATGCCGCGCTTGAGGGCCATCGGGTTGGCGCCGGCGGCGACGTTGCGCAGGCCCTCGCGGACCAGAGCCTGGGCGAGGACAGTCGCGGTCGTCGTACCGTCACCGGCGACGTCGTCGGTCTTCTTCGCGACTTCCTTGACCAGCTCGGCGCCGATCTTCTCGTACGGGTCCTCGAGCTCGATCTCCTTGGCGATGGAAACACCATCGTTGGTGATCGTGGGGGCGCCCCACTTCTTCTCGAGGACGACGTTACGGCCCTTGGGGCCGAGGGTGACCTTGACGGCGTCGGCGAGCTGGTTCATCCCGCGCTCGAGACCGCGCCGTGCCTCCTCGTCGAACGCGATGATCTTGGCCATGTGAAGTGGTCCTCCCGGACTGGGGTGGATTCTCCGGACCGAGTGGCGCCCGCGACGGACGGCCAGCCTGCCTGGTGGTTTTCCTTGTCCCACCCGGCCTGCGGGCCTCACCGGCCCGGTCCTTCTGTCACTCTCGCTGGGAGAGTGCTAACAGTGCTAACGCCAATGATTAGCACTCGACCCCTTCGAGTGCAAGCGTCCCCCTCGGATGTGGACAGACGTCCGGAGGCGGCCCGGCACGCAGGAAGGGCCTGTACCCGGTGCGGGGTACAGACCCTTCATGCGTGAGTGCGTCGGTGGCCGATCGCGCCGAGATCAGACGGCGAGCTTGACCATGTCCGCCTGCGGACCCTTCTGGCCCTGCGAGATCTCGAATTCGACTCGCTGACCTTCTTCAAGGGTGCGGTACCCGTCCATCTGGATCGCGCTGTAGTGGACGAAAACATCCGCACCACCGTCGACCGCGATGAAGCCGTACCCCTTCTCCGCGTTGAACCACTTGACGGTGCCCTGAGCCATGCCTAACTCCCCTATTACTGGCCCTTGCACAGGACCGCACTTCGCGGGCCCTGGGTCAGACTCCTCCGCCCTCCGACAGGAGAGGGCGTGCGCCGGAACGCGTCGACCGCCGCTGAATGTATCTGCCCAACTGCCCTCTGCAACAGGTCAATCCGACGAGAAATCTGGGCATGGATGAACGCGCGAAAGCGAATAATCCTCAGGTTTCCCGGGCAAGTCGGTCCGGACAAGCCGCACACGGGCGGGCAATTCGGTCCGGTACTTTGACTGCTTCTCACCGCGCGGGGCCGCATTCTCATATGCGTCCGGCACAGGCGGTGGAGGGGGTTTCCCCAACTGTACCGCGCTCAACCATGCAGAATTGCCCCCTCCGCTTTCTGTGGCGGAGGGGGCAATCGACGTGCGGAGGAGTGCGTGAAGCGGAATCAGCCACTCGCTCGGCTGGAAATCAGCCTCCGGCGACGGCCGGAATGATCGAGACGCCGGCGCCGTCGGGCGTGGCGGTCTCCAGGCCCTGCTCGAAGCGCACGTCGTCGTCGTTGACGTACACGTTCACGAAGCGCCGCAGCTTGCCCTGGTCGTCCAGCACACGGGCCGCGATGCCCGCGTGGTTCTTCTCCAGGTCGGCGATGACGTCGGCGAGGGTCGCCCCCTCGGCCGCGACCTCGGCCTTGCCGTCCGTGTACGTACGGAGAATCGTCGGGATGCGGACGTTGACACTCATGCGAGGCCAGCCTCTCGGAAAGAGTCCAGGTTGGGGCGGATGACGGCGGACTGGCCCGTGGTCGGGGCCACCGCCTCGAGGGTCTTCAGGCCGTCGCCCGTGTTGAGCACGACGGTGGTGAGGGTGGGGTCCAGCAGCCCGGCCTCGATGAGCTTCTTCGTCACGCCGACGGTCACGCCGCCCGCGGTCTCCGCGAAGATGCCCTCCGTCTCGGCCAGCAGCTTGATCGACTCCACGACCTGCTCGTCGTTGACGTCCTCGACCGCGCCGCCCGTGCGCCGGGCGATGTCCAGAACGTACGGGCCGTCCGCCGGGTTGCCGATCGCGAGCGACTTGGCGATCGTGTTCGGCTTCTGCGGCCGTACGACGTCGTGCCCGGCCTTGAAGGCCGTCGACACCGGCGAGCAGCCCTCGGCCTGGGCGCCGAAGATCTTGTACGGCTTGTCCTCGACCAGACCCAGGGCGATGAGCTCCTTCAGCCCCTTGTCGATCTTCGTGAGCTGGGAGCCCGAGGCGATCGGGATGACGAGCTGGTCCGGCAGCTGCCAGCCGAGCTGCTCGCAGATCTCGTACGCCAGGGTCTTGGAGCCCTCGCCGTAGTACGGGCGCAGGTTGACGTTGACGAATCCCCAGCCCTCGCCCAGCGGGTCGCCGATGAGCTCCGAGCAGAAGCGGTTGACGTCGTCGTAGTTGCCCTCGATGCCGACCAGCTCGCCGCCGTAGACCGAGGCCATGACGACCTTGCCCTGCTCCAGGTCGTGCGGGATGAACACGCACGAGCGGAAACCTGCCCGCGCGGCGGCGGCGCCGACCGCGCCGGCGAGGTTGCCGGTGGAGGAGCAGGAGAGCGTCGTGAAGCCGAACGCTCGGGCGGCCTCGACGGCGATCGCGACGACACGGTCCTTGAAGGAGTGCGTCGGGTTGCCGGAGTCGTCCTTGACGTACAGAGCACCGGTGACGCCCAGCTCGCGGGCCAGGTTGTCGGCCTTGACGAGCTTGGTGAAGCCCGGGTTCAGACTCGGCTTGCCGGCCACGTCGGCGGGCACGGGCAGCAGGGGCGCGTACCGCCAGATGTTGTCCGGTCCGGCCTCGATCTGCTTGCGCAGGCGCTCCGTGTCACCGAGCGGCAGCTCGTAGGCGACTTCGAGCGGGCCGAAACAGGAAGAACACGCGAAGATGGGACCGAGTTCGAATCGTTCTCCGCACTCGCGGCAGGACAGCGCGGTGGCGGGGCCCAGGTCTACGGGCAGGGGATTCGTGGTGTTTGCATCGGCTTCAGCAGACTGCACAGCCATGGTGGCGAGGCCCTTTCTCCTCATCTTCCCCACGGCGCGTTTCGCCGTGAGACGGAATTGGCACCGTCCCCACCGTTACCTCGCGGTCGGCGGAATGGTTGCCGGGACTTCAACGGGCCGTTCCCTCAGTCCCTCTGGATGAGCGCTGTGGCGCCGGATCTGGACCCGGCGCGTTTGTCCCGCGGGCCCCCCGAGATGCGAGGGTCCTCCGCGTTGTTCAAGACTGTAACCGAACCCCCGGACGGTTGAGACAGTCGTCCGCACCGCGAGATGGATCACAGGACGAGCCGCCCCAAGGCTCGCCGGACGAGGGAGAAGGCCGTGCTGGAAGAGGTGGAGCGCTGGCTTGACCTGCGGTCCTGGTCGACCGCCGACCGGCCGCTGGACCTGCTGATGGCGGCCAAAACGCGTCGCGGTCTCACCGTGAGCGTGGTGCTGCCCGCCCTCGACGAGGAGGAGACGGTCGGTGACATCGTCGCGGCGATACGCCACGAACTGATGGAGACCGTGCCCCTGGTCGACGAACTCGTCGTACTGGACTCCGGCTCGAAGGACCGGACGGCCCAGGTGGCGACGGCGGCGGGCGCGCGGGTCGTCCACCGTGACGCAGTGCTCACCCGAATACCGGCGCTGCCCGGCAAGGGGGAGGTGCTGTGGCGGTCACTGTTCGTCACGGACGGTGACATCGTGTGTTTCATCGACTCGGACTTGAAGGACTTCTCCGCCTCCTTCGTCTCCGGCATCGTCGGGCCGCTGCTGACCGACCCGGACGTGCACTTCGTCAAGGCGATGTACGACCGCCCCCTGGGCGAAGCCACAGGTCAGGGCGGCCGGGTGACCGAGCTGGTCGCGCGCCCGATCCTCAACCTGCACTGGCCGCAGCTGGCCGGCTTCGTGCAGCCGCTGGGCGGCGAGTACGCCGTGCGCCGCTCGCTGCTCGAACGCCTGCCCTTCCCGGTCGGTTACGGAGTGGAACTGGGGCTCCTCGTCGACTCCCTCCACACGGTGGGCCTCGACGCGCTGGCCCAGGTCGACGTCGGTGTGCGCAAGCACCGCCACCAGGACGGGCAGGCGCTCGGGCGGATGGCCGCCACGATCTACCGGACGGCCCAGCTGCGGCTGTCGCGCGGCAACATCGTGCGGCCGGCGCTGACGCAGTTCGAGCGGGGCGCGGACGGGGTCGGTTTCGTCCCGCGGACGCACCCGGTCGACACGGAGGAGCGGCCGCCGGTGTGCGAGATCGCCGAGTACGCGACGCGGCGGGTCGCGTGACGGCCACTGTGGCCGGTGTGAGCCGTACGCACGTTTGAGGGGTTCCCGGACGGGCTAGGTTCGCCACATGGTCTCCGAGCGCGCTGCACAGGTTCTCGTCGCATCCAATCGCGGCCCGGTTTCGTACACGCTCCGTGAGGACGGCACGCTCGCCGCCCGGCGCGGCGGCGGCGGCCTCGTCTCGGGCCTCTCGGCCATCGGGTCGGACGCCGACTCGCTGTGGGTCTGCGCGGCGCTCGGGGACGGCGACCGGGAGGCGGTGCGGCGCGGCACGGGCACGGCGGGCGTACGGATGCTCGACATCGACGCCGGGACGCACGCGGACGCGTACAACGGCATCGCGAACTCCGTGCTGTGGTTCGTCCACCACCTGCTGTACCAGACGCCGCTGGAGCCGGTCTTCGACGTGGAGTTCCGGCGGCAGTGGGCGGCGTACGAGACGTACAACCGCGCCTTCGCCGACGCGCTGGCGGCGGAGGCCGCTCCGGGCGCGGCGGTGCTGGTGCAGGACTACCACCTGTGCCTGGTGCCCGGCATGCTGCGCGAGCTCCGCCCCGACCTGCGGATCGGCCACTTCACGCACACCCCGTGGGCGCCGGTCGACTACTTCCGCCTCCTCCCCGACGACATCGCGCGCCAGCTCCTGCGGGGGCTCCTCGGCGCGGACCGGGTGGCGTTCCTGACCCGGCGCTGGGCGGACGCGTTCGCCCAGTGCGCGGTGGACGTGCTGGGCCCGGACGCGCTGGACGGCACCGCGGTGGGCGTGCACGGTCTGGGCGCGGACGCGGACTTCCTGCGGGAGCGGGCGCACCAGGAGGACGTGGACGAGTGGCTGGTGCGGCTGCGGGAGCGGGTGGGGGACGGGCGCCGGACGATCGTCCGGGTGGACCGTACGGAACTCTCCAAGAACATCGTCCGCGGCCTGCTGGCGTACCGGCGGCTGCTCGCGGACCGGCCCGAGTGGCGCGGCCGGGTCGTCCACATCGCGTTCGCCTACCCGTCGCGGCAGGACCTCGCGGTGTACCGCGACTACACCGCGCAGGTGCGGCGGCTCGCGGACGAGATCAACGCGGAGTACGGGACGGACGGCTGGGAACCGGTCCTGATGGAGCTGGACGACGACTTCGGGCGGTCGCTGGCGGCGTACCGGATGGCCGACGTGGCGCTGGTGAACCCGATCCGGGACGGCATGAACCTCGTGGCGAAGGAGATGCCGGTCGTCTCGGACGGGGGGTGCGCGCTGGTGCTGTCGCGGGAGGCGGGGGCGTACGAGGAGCTCGGCGCCGACGCGATCGTCGTCAACCCGTACGACGTGACGGCCACGGCGGATGCGCTGCACGAGGCGCTGACGATGGAGCCGGCCGAACGCTCGGAACGCACGAAACGCCTGGCGGCGGCGGCGACCGCGCTGCCCCCGACGGCGTGGTTCCTGGCCCAACTCGACGCGCTGACGTCGTCTTAGGCGGGGGCGTTCCCCTGGGCACCGGTGCGGAGTTCGGCCCGGCCGGGGTCGTCCGGCTCACCTCCGGGCCATATCCAGCCCGTCCGGCGCTTGAGGACACACCCACCCGGGCACGGCCGGCTCGCCTTGGGGCTATGTCCAACCCGTCCGGCGGTTGAGGACGTGGCCGTAGGGCCTTGGGGGCGGGGGCTTGTGCCCGGTCGGGGAGCGGGGTGGGGAAGGCCCCGCGCAAGGGGGGCCGCCCCGGGGTCAGGCGCGGGTTGCCGTCGTGGCGAGGGCGGAGAGGAGCGCGACCACTCCCGCCGGGCCGTCCACCACCAGGTCCGCGCGGTCCGCGAGCGCGGGGACCTCCGATCCGCTGCACACCAGCAGCCCCGGAACACCCTCCGTCCGCAGCTTCTCCACCGCCGAGAACGCGGCGACGTCGCCCAGATCGTCCCCGGCGTACAGCACCGACCCCGCCCCGACCTCCCGCACGTACTCCGCGAGCGCCACACCCTTGTCGACGCCGGGCGGGCGCAACTCCAGGACCATGCGGCCGGGTTCGACGATCAGGCCGTGGCGGGCCGCCAGTTCGCCGAGCGGCGCCCGCAGGGACTCGAACGCCCGCACCGGGTCCTCCGCGCGGCGCGTGTGCACGGCGACGGCCTGCCCCTTCTCCTCGATCCACGAGCCTCGCCACGCGCCGATGCCGTCGAGGAAGCCGGGGAGTTCGGCGCGGGCGGCCTGTACGCCGGGGTGGGGGGCGGGGGCGTGCACGGTGCCGCTGACCGCGTCCCAGCGCTCGGCGCCGTAATGGCCCAGTACGACGAGGTGTTCGAGCCCCGGGACTCCGGCGAAGCCGCCGTAGCGGACCGCCACCCCGGCCGGGCGGCCGGTGATCACGGCGACGGAGCGGACGTTCGGCGCGAGCGCGGCGAGCGCCTCCACCGCGCCGGGGTGGGCACGGGACTGCTCCGGGTCGGGGACGATGTCGGCGAGGGTGCCGTCGAAGTCGATGGCGATCAGCGCCCGGTCCGGCGCGGCCTGCAACGCGGCGAGGCCGTCACGGCCGGCGGGGGTCGCGGGCGTGAACCCGGTCGGCAGGGGGTGCGATTGCGGTTGCGGTTGGCTGCCCATGCCCCCTGACCCTACCGGCGGCCGCCCGGCTCGGCACCGGGCGGTCGGCTGACCGCCCGGTGCCTCAGCGGCGCTCGCGGCGGGCGTCGCGGACCCGGCGGAGGCGGTTGACCGTGACGGGGTCGTGGGCGAGGGCGCGGGGATCGTCGAGCAGGGCGTTGAGGAGCTGGTAGTAGCGGGTCGGCGAGATGCCGAGCTGCTCGCGCACGGCCCGCTCCTTGGCTCCCGGCCCCGGCCACGACCGCCGCTCGACGGCGAGCACGGCGCGGTCCCGCTCGGAGAGCCCGGAGGCGGGGGCGACGGGCCGCTCCGCGTCGGGCTCGTCCGGGGCGTCAGGCATATCAGCAGTCTAGAGCGGGGCGGAAAGCCCAGCCCCGCCCCCGTCGCCTACTCGGCGTTCTCCAGCGTCGACGCCTCGCGGCCGATCGACCCGAGCGTCCCGGCGGGGTCGCCGTCGGGGCCGACGACCGAGCCGATCTGCTTCTTGACGCTCTCGCTGACCTTCGCCCACGAGGTCTTGCCGACCGGGTAGAGCGTCGAGCCGGGCAGCGCTTCGAGGAAGGGCCACAGGTCCTTGTGCGCCGGATCCTCGGCCATCTCCTCGGAGGCGGAGACGGTGACCGGCAGCAGGTCGTACTCGTCGGCGAACTTCAGCACGTTCTCGTCGCTGTAGGCGAAGTCGAGGAACTTGCCGATCTCACGGGCGTGCCCGTTCTGCTTGAAGCCCATCATCCAGTCGGCGACGCCCATGCTCGACGGCGCCTTGCCCTTGGGTCCCGGCAGCGGCACCATCCCGACCTTGACGCCCTTGCGCTTGGCCTGCTGGAGCAGCGAGGGGTGGCCGTTGAGCATGCCGACCTCACCGTTCGCGAACGCCGTGAAGGCGGGCTTGCGGTCGAGCTTGGCGGGGGCGACGGGGCCGGTCAGCCCTTCTCCGACAAGGGTGTTCTTCAGCCAGCTGAAGGCTTCGACGTTCTGGTCGGAGTCGATCATGTACGTACCGACCGAGTCGGTGTAACCGCCGCCGTTGCTGAGCATCCACATCATGGTCTCGGCCTGCGCCTCCTCGTTGCCGAGGGGCAGCGCGAACGGGTACTTCACGCCGCGCGCCTTGAGCGTCTTCGCCGCGCTCTCGATGCCGTCCCACGTCTTGGGGGGTTCGAGGCCTGCCTGGGTGAAGAGCTTCTGGTTGTAGAAGAGCAGGCGGGTGCTCGCGACGAACGGCAGGCCGTACGAGACCCGGCCGACCTCGCCCGCCTCGGCCAGCGGGGCGAGCATGTTGGCCTGGACCGGGATGGAGAGCAGCTGGTCGACCGAGTACAGCTTGTCGTCGGCCGCGTAGTCGGCGTACGCGCCGATCTGGGCGATGTCGGGGGCCTTGCCGGCCTCCACCATCTCGGCGACCTCGCGGTCGACGTCCTTCCAGTCGTAGATCGTGACGTCGACCTTGATGCCCTTGTTCTCGGCTTCGAAGGCGTCGGCGACCCCGTCCCAGTACAGCTTGGTGCTGTCGCCGCCCTCGGGGTCGTAGTCCGCCGCGACCAGCTTGAGCGTGACGTCACCGCCGTCGGAGCTTGAGCAACCCGCCAGGGCCGCCGTCATGCCCAGTGCCACCACTGTGGCGGTCAAACCCAAGAAACGCCGGTGCACAGCTCTTTCCCACCCGAATTCGTTGTCCTACACATCCGTATGAGCTGCGATTTTCCCCCAATGCGCGCGACGAGGTCTACACCAGTGCGGTCTCACTTGTGCAACACCCGTCAACGACAGCACGACAACCGGGTGACGAACGGGCGCGAGTGGACTAGACCTTTCCTGGGTCTACGCGCGAGACTGTTCCCGTGAAACACGTCATCGCCCTCGATGTGGGCGGCACCGGGATGAAGGCCGCGCTGGTCGGCGCGGACGGCGCACTGTTGCACGAGGCCCGCCGGGCGACCGGCAGGGAGCGGGGGCCCGAGGCCGTCGTCGAGACGATCACCGGCTTCGCCGCCGAACTGCGCGCGTACGGCGAGGAGCGGTACGGCGAGAGCGCCTCGGCCGCCGGCGTGGCCGTGCCCGGCATCGTCGACGCCGAGAACGGGATCGCGGTGTACGCCGCCAACCTGGGCTGGCGCGACGTGCCGATGCGCGCGCTGCTCGGCGAGAGGCTGCACGGCGTGCCGGTGGCCCTGGGCCACGACGTACGCACCGGTGGCCTGGCCGAGGGGCGGATCGGGGCGGGCAGGGGCGCGGACCGGTTCCTGTTCGTACCGCTCGGCACCGGGATCGCCGGCGCCATCGGCATCAACGGCGTCATCGAGTCCGGCGCCCACGGGTACGCGGGCGAGATCGGCCACATCGTCGTACGCCCCGGCGGCGCCCCGTGCGGCTGCGGCCAGCGCGGCTGCCTGGAGCGGCTCGCGTCCGCGTCCGCCGTGGCCGCCGCCTGGGCCGCCGCCTCCGGCGACCCGGACGCCGACGCCGCCGACTGCGCGAAGGCCGTCGAGTCGGGCGACCCCCGGGCCCGCGAGGTCTGGCTGGACGCGATCGGCGCGCTCGCCGACGGGCTGGTCACCGCGCTCACCCTGCTGGACCCGCGCACCCTGATCATCGGTGGCGGACTGGCCGAGGCCGGGGAAACCTTGTTCACACCCCTTCGGGCGGCCGTCGCGGAACGCGTCACGTTCCAGAAGCTGCCCCTCATCGTTCCGGCGGCCCTCGGGGACACCGCCGGTTGCCTGGGCGCGGGACTCCTCGCCTGGGACCTTCTCGCCACCGAAGCTGCGGATCCCACGCACACAGAAGAAGCCACGGAGGTATCCGCCTGATGGCCGGACGCGCTGCAAGCAAGGTTCTCTCCGGGGCCCGGGTGGTGCTGCCGACCGGGACGGTGGAGAACGGCCGGGTCATCGTCGCGGGCGAGCGCATCGCGGGCGCCGCCCCGGCGGACGCTCCGGTCCTGGACCTCTCCGGCCACTGGATCGTGCCCGGCTTCGTCGACATGCACGTGCACGGCGGAGGCGGGGCGTCGTTCACCTCCGGCACCGCCGAGGACGTGCTCCGGGGCGTACGGACGCACCGCGAGCACGGCACCACCACCATCGCCGCCTCCACCGTGACCGGCGAGATGGACGTGCTCGCCCGGCAGGCCGCGCTCCTGTCGGAGCTGGTCCAGCAGGGCGACCTGGCGGGCATCCACTTCGAGGGCCCCTTCATCTCGCCGTGCCGCAAGGGCGCGCACAGCGAGGACCTGCTGCGCGACCCCGATCCGGCGGAGGTGCGCAAGCTGATCGACGCCGCGCACGGCACGGCGAAGATGGTCACCCTGGCCACCGAGCTGCCCGGCGGCATCGACTCCGTACGGCTGCTCGCCGAGCACGGCGTGATCGCCGCGATCGGCCACACGGACGCGACGTACGAGCAGACCGTCGAGGCGATCGACGCGGGTGCGACCGTCGCCACGCACCTCTTCAACGCGATGCCCGCCCTCGGCCACCGCACGCCCGGCCCGATCGCCGCGCTCCTGGAGGACGAGCGGATCACCGTCGAGCTGATCAACGACGGCACGCACCTGCACCCGGCCGCGCTGGAGCTGGCGTACCACCGGGCGGGCCCGGACCGGGTCGCCTTCATCACGGACGCGATGGACGCGGCGGGCTTCGGCGACGGCATGTACGACCTCGGGCCGCTCGCCGTCGAGGTCAGGGACGGGGTCGCGCGCCTCGTCGACGGCGGGTCCATCGCGGGCTCCACGCTCACGCTCGACACGGCCTTCAAGCGCGCGGTGACCGTCGACCGCCTCCCGGTCGAGGACGTCGTACGCTCCATCTCCGCCAACCCCGCCCGCCTGCTCGGCGTCGACGACAGGGTCGGCTCGCTGGAGCCGGGCAAGGACGCGGACCTGGTGGTGCTGGACGCGGACTTCACGCTCAAGGGCGTGATGCGCAGGGGCGCCTGGGTGGTTGAACCCTAAGTAACCCCAAGTGGGATGATTTCACCATCAGTTGATATCAAAGCGACACAGAGCGGTTGGCCCGGGACCCTGGGCCAACCGCTTTCTTTTTGGCATGATCACCCCGACGGATCCAGGCATGGCGCGCTTGAAGCGGTCTTCTACGGGGGTGACGCGGGTGATCCTGACGGTCACGCTGAACACCGCGCTCGACCTCACCTACCGCGTCCCCGCCCTCACCCCCCACGCCTCCCACCGGGTGACCGACGTCGCCGAACGCCCTGGCGGCAAGGGCCTCAACGTGGCCCGCGTACTGGCGGCCCTCGGCCACGACACGGTCGTCACCGGCTTCGCGGGCGGCCCCTCCGGCGCTGTGCTCCGGGACCTGCTCGCCCCTCTCGGCCCCGCCGACCGGCTCGTCGGGATCGCCGGCCACACCCGCCGCACCATCGCCGTCGTCGACGCCGCCACGGGCGACACCACGCAGCTCAACGAGCCGGGACCGGCGGTCACGCCCGAGGAGTGGGCCGCCTTCCTCACCACGTACGCCGAACTCCTGCCCGCCGCGCGGGCGGTGGCCCTCTGCGGCAGCCTGCCCCCCGGCATCCACGTCGGGGCGTACGCCGACCTGATCCGCCGCGCCCGCACCGCCGGTGTGCCCGTGCTCCTCGACACCAGCGGCGAACCCCTGCGGCGGGGCCTCGCCGCCCGCCCGGACCTGGTCAAGCCCAACGCCGACGAACTCGCCCGGCTCACCGGCTCCCGCGACCCGCTGCGCGCCGCCCACGACGCCCGCCGCCGGGGCGCGCACACCGTGGTCGCCTCGCTCGGCCCGGACGGCCTGCTCGCCGCCGGCCCCGAGGGCCTCTGGCAGGCGGCCCCGCCCGCGCGCGTGAAGGGCAACCCGACGGGCGCGGGCGACTCGGCGGTGGCCGGGCTGCTCTCCGGGCTGGTCGAAGGACTCTCCTGGCCTCAGCGCCTGGCGCGGGCGGTCGCGTTGTCCGCGGCGACCGTGGCGGCCCCGACCGCGGGCGAGTTCGACGTCACGACGTACGAGGACCTGCTGCCGCGGGTCGACGTCACCGAACACGCCACGGCGGCGTGACCGAGCACTCCCACCACCAGCACCAGGGGATCGCATGCCACTCGTCAGCACCGGTGAACTCGTCACCGCCGCCCGGGAGTCGGGCCACGGCGTCGCCGCCTTCAACGTCATCACGCTGGAGCACGCGGAGGCGATCGCGGCCGGCGCGGAGCGGGCGGGCGCGCCGGCCGTCCTCCAGATCTCCGAGAACGCGGTGAAGTTCCACGGCGGCGACCTCACCGCCGTCGCGGCGGCGGCCACGGCCGTCGCCCGCGCCTCGTCCGCCCCGCTCTCCCTCCACCTCGACCACGCCGAGTCGGTCGAGCTGCTGCGCGCGGCGCACCCGGCGGGCTTCAGCTCGGCGATGTTCGACGCCTCGAAGCTGGGTTACGGCGACAACGTGAAGGCCACCGCCGAAGCGGTCCGCTGGGGCCACGAGCGCGGCATCTGGATCGAGGCGGAGCTGGGGCAGGTCGGCGGCAAGGAGGGCGAGACCCCGCTCGACGCCCACGCGCCCGGCGTACGGACGGACCCCGCCGAGGCAGCGGCCTACGTGGCCGACACGGGCGTCGACGCCCTGGCCGTGGCCGTCGGCTCCTCGCACGCGATGACGGACCGGACGGCGGCCCTGGACCACGGCCTGATCGCCGCCCTGCGGGACGCCGTACCGGCGCCGCTGGTCCTGCACGGCTCGTCGGGCGTACCGGACGGGGAGATCCGGCGGGCCCTCGCGGCCGGCATGGTCAAGGTCAACGTCGGCACGGCCCTGAACACGGCCTTCACGGGTGCGGTACGGGAGTACCTGACCGCGAACCCGGCGACGGTCGACCCCAGGAAGTACCTCGTCCCGGCTCGCGAGGCGATGACCGGGACGGTGGCGCACTTCCTGGGGCTGATGGGGCGCTAGCGCATCAGGCGGCGGGGGTCACTGGACGTGACCCGCCTTGAGCTCCAGCCGGTCGAGGTTGGCCTCGCACTGGTCGCCCTCGCCGCAGGAGATCACGAAGGTGTTCTCGCCCTGGGTGAGGTTGACGAAGGCGAAGGTGTTCGTCCAGCCCTTCTCCCAGGCGCCTTCCTCGGCGTGGGCGAAGTTCTTCATGTTCAGCCCGCCGCCGTGCGGCTTCCCGTTGACCGTCAGCGAGGTCTTCGCGTCCTTGCCGGGCACGCCGTAGTCGATCGACAGCGTGTACGCGCCGGCCTTCGGCACCTTCACCGTCCAGGTCGCGGAGGCACCGGGCGTGTTCAGCGGGACGTACGCGCCGCTCGACGACCGCGCGCCGGGGATCGTCGTGTCCGTGGAGAGACCGGGCGAGAGCTGGAGCAGCGCCGCGTCCTTCTTGGGCAGCGCAGCCGCCGGCTTCTTCGGCTTCTTGGTCGGCTCGTCGCTCGGCTTCACCGACTCGCCGACGCTGGAGCCGCCGCCGCCCGTGTCGCCGGCCTGCGCGTTCTTGTCCTTGTTGTCGCTGGTCAGCAGGGCGATGCCGATGCCTATGACGACGACCGCGACGACCGCGAGCGCGCCGATCAGCAGGCCCTTGGTGTTGGGTCCGCCACCGCGCCCGCCGACCCCGCCGGAGTGCGAGTGCGTCGCCACCGGGCGGGTGGGCGCGCCGCCGGGCTGGGTCTCGGGGGCCGCGTAGTGGGCGCTGGGCCGGCCGTACGCCTGCTGGGGCGGCACCTGCTGCCCGTACTGCTGCTGGTACTGGCCGTGCTGCTGCTGCCCGTACTGCCGCTCACCGACCGTACGCACCTGGTTGTACGACGTTCTGGGCACCCCGGGCTGCGAGGCCGGACCCGGGTAGCCGTAGCCGCCCGAGCCGGGCGGGACGGCGCCCGCCGCCTGCCCGTCCTCGTAGAGGTAGCCGAACGGATCGTCGTCCTCAGGCGTGCTCGTGCCGTTGTTCGCGGCAGTCATCCCTGGTCACTCCTCACCATGTTCGCCAGCCGTCGCCGACCCGGCGAGCCTACCCCGAACGGGCAACCCGAAGGTTTGGCGAAGACCACAGTGCGGTAGTGAGAGGTCTCTCAACCCGCGCGCCTGTGAACCTTGGCGCGGGAGCGCTTCTCCACGTACATCCGCTGGTCAGCGGACTGCAGCACCTCGTCCGCCGACATCCCGCAGCTCGCCCAGCCGATGCCGAAGCTCGCTCCGACGCGGACCGCCCGGCCGTCGACCCGGATGGGCGGAATGATGGCGTTTCGCAGGCGTACGGCCAGGTCGGCGGCGTCCGCGCTGCCGAGACCGTCGGCGAGAACGACGAATTCGTCACCCCCGAGTCTCGCGACCGTGTCACCGTCCCGCACGCACGTCGTCAGACGGCGGGCCACCTCGATCAGCACGGCGTCACCGGTGTGGTGCCCGAAGCGGTCGTTGATCGACTTGAAGCCGTCCAGGTCGCAGAAGAGGACGGCGAGCCCCTTCGTGCCGTCGTCGACGCCGGCGCCCTGGCCCACGCCCTCCGAGGTGGGCGCGACCATGTGGACGTGGTGGTCGAAGGAGCCCGCGTCGGTGTGCGGGTTGTAGTCGAAGTCGTGCTCGGGCACCGCCGCCGCGGACGGTTCGCCGTACGCCGCGTCCAGGGCCTCCACCGCCGTGGCGCGCACGGAGTGCGGGCGGCGGCACAGCCGGGCGGCGAGGCGGGAGCGCAGTTCGGCGCTGTTGGGCAGGCCGGTGAGCGAGTCGTGCGAGGCGCGGTGGGCGAGGTGCAGCTCGTGGCGCTTGCGCTCCTCGATGTCCTCGACGTGCGTGAGCAGGAAACGCGGTCCGTCGGTGGTGTCCGCGACGACGGAGTTGCGCAGCGACACCCAGACGTACGTGCCGTCGCGGCGCGCCAGCCGCAGCTCGGCCCGTCCGCCCTCGGCCGACGTGCGCAGCAGGGTGCCGATGTCCTCGGGGTGGACGAGGTCGGCGAAGGAGTAGCGGCGCATCGCGGAGGCGGGACGGCCCAGCAGGCGGCACAGCGCGTCGTTCGTCCGCAGCAGCCGGCCGTGCTGGTCGCCGCCCATCTCGGCGATGGCCATGCCGCTGGGGGCGTACTCGAAAGCCTGGCGGAAGGATTCCTCACTGGCGCGCAGCGCCTGCTGCTCGCGCTCCAGGCGGACGAGGGCGCGCTGCATGTTTGCGCGCAGCCGGGCGTTGCTGATCGCAATGGCCGCCTGGGAGGCGTACATCTGCAGCGCCTCCTGGCCCCAGGCTCCGGGGTGCCGGCCGTTGCGGGGCCGGTCGACGGAGATGACGCCGAGGAGCTCCTGGCCGCCGCCGGACGCGTACATCGGGGCGTAGAGGCGGTCGTGGGGGTGCCACTCGTCGGCGAACCGGGGCTCGGGGCCGTCGGTGTGCCACTGCGGCACGTCGTCGTCGAGCAGGACCCAGCCCTCGGTGTGCGGGATGAAGTGCAGGTCACCCCATGCCTCGCCCATGGAGAGGCGACGCTCCCAGGAGGCGCGGGAGCCGACGCGGCCGGTGATCAGGGCCTCGGCCGCCGGATTGCCCGCGAAGGCCGCTATGACCAGGTCACCGTCGGGCTGGACCAGGTTCACGCAGGCCAGCTCGTATCCGAGACCGGCGACGACTCCGTCGGCCACGGCCTGAAGGGTGTCGGCCAGGCTGGTCGCCCGGTTCAGGTCGGCGACCACCTGGTGCAGCTGCCGCAGCGTCGCCAGGCGGACGTAGGGCTCGGACTCGGCCTCCATGTGTTCGCTCTCCCCGAGACCTCGACAGCAACTCCAGGATCCTCAATCGCCGCACTTGTTGCAGTATCACGGCCACTGAATCACAGCGAGCTGCCCACCCGGTACACAGGGTCAGCAATTCCCCGCCTGTGTGACTCAAGTCACGTCAGAGGATGAACGGCCGCGTGAGGTGGGTGGGAGCGCTCCATCGGTTTTTTGAACGCAAAGCGCAAAGCGGAAGGTCCTAGGACCAGAAGGCGAGCGTACTGGTCCTTGTGCCCGATGGTGGCGGCGGAAGGGCCGGGCATAGCGTTCTCCGTGTGTTCCCTACGACTTCTCCCCGGTCCGATGCCCCGATCCCCCATCCTGAGGGGGTGAGCAGCGAAGAGTTCCGGGCCGCTATGTCCCGTTTCACGGCGGGCGTGACCCTGGTGACCGCGCACGATCCGGACAGTGGAGCGCGCGGCGAGGACGTCGGCATGACGGCGACGGCCTTCATGTCGGTGTCCCTGGATCCGCCGCTGGTGATGGTGAGCGTACGGAACGACTCGCGCATGGACGACCTGCTGGCGGAGCAGCCGCTGTGGGCCGTCTCACTCCTGTCGGACAGTCAGCGGCACATCGCCGGACGTTTCGCGATGAAGGGCCGGCTGAGCGACCGTCTGCTGTTCGAGGACGTGCCCCACACGCGCGGCGCTGCGTCGGGCGCGCCGCTGATCGGCGGCGCGCTGGCGGTAGTGGAGTGCACGACCGAGCAGCGGGTGGAGGCGGGGGACCACACGCTGGTGATCGGCAGGGTGCTCGAGGTGTCCCTGCCGAACCCGGACGGCGGACCGCTGGCGTACTTCCGGGGCCGCTACCGCCACCTGTCCTGAGCGCCGTCCGACCTGCACGCCACCCGGCCTGAGCCTGCGCCATCCGCGGCCTGAGCGTGCACCATCCGCGGCCTGGGCGACGGACCCACCACGGCGTCGCCCGCGATGCGGGTGCCGGGCCCCTCAGTCCCAGCCGCTGCCCGAACGGCCGCGCTTCGTCTCGCCGCGCGCCTTCTTGTTGCGCAGGCGCCGCTCGTTGATGCCCCGGGGGATCTTCTTCGCCCTGCGCGGCTTGGGCGGCGGGGCGGTCGCCTCGGCGAGCAGGGCCGCCATGCGCACGAGAGCCGTCTCGCGGTTGCGCCACTGGGAGCGGTGCTCGGACGACCGTACGGAGATGACGCCGCCCACGAGCCGCGAGGAGAGCCGCTCCAGGGCGCGCTCCTTCCAGACCGGAGGCAGCGCCTCGGTCCTCGCCAGGTCGAAGCGCAGCTCCACCTGGGAGTCAGTGGTGTTGACGTGCTGGCCGCCGGGTCCGGAGGACCTGGAAAAACGCCACGTCAGCTCCGCCTCCGGCAGGGAGACAGCACCGCGAATGACATGAGGCCCGGACATGCGTCCAATGATCCCGTGCCGACGGGCGTCACGTCACGCACTTTTCCCGGGGGAGTGGAACCTGGCGGCGGCCTGTCGGCGTTAAAGGGGTGACGGTAGCTTCGGACCCCACGGTCCGACCGGCCCGCACGACTTCAAGGAAGAGGACATCCCGATGGCTGTAAGTCTGTCCAAGGGCGGCAACGTCTCGCTTACGAAGGAGGCCCCGGGCCTGACCGCGGTCACCGTGGGCCTCGGCTGGGACGTCCGCACGACCACCGGTACCGACTTCGACCTCGACGCGTCCGCGATCGCGGTCAACCCGACCGGCAAGGTCTACTCCGACGGACACTTCGTCTTCTTCAACAACAAGGCGACGCCGGACCAGACCATCGTCCACACCGGTGACAACCGCAGTGGCGAGGGCGCGGGCGACGACGAGGCGATCAACGTCAACCTGGCGGCCCTGCCGGCCGACGTCGACAAGATCGTCTTCCCGGTCTCGATCTACGACGCGGTGACCCGCAGCCAGAACTTCGGCCAGGTGCGCAACGCCTACATCCGCATCGTCAACCAGGCCGGCGGCGCCGAGATCGCCCGCTACGACCTCAGCGAGGACGCCGCGACCGAGACCGCGATGATCTTCGGCGAGCTCTACCGCAACGGCGCGGAGTGGAAGTTCCGCGCGGTCGGCCAGGGTTACGCGTCGGGCCTCACGGGCATCGCGTCGGACTTCGGCGTCAACGTCTGACACGTCGCGCCCACCGGCCCACGACCGGTGGCTGACGGCTGATGGACGGCTGCCGACACGGCGGCCGAGCGCAGGGCCCCGGCTCAGGCCGGGGCCCTGCCGCGTCGGCCGGCGAGTGCGGCGAGGTGGCCTGGGCGGGGCGTCGGACGCGACGCTTGCGGGGTCGGCTGGGGCGTCGGTTGTGGGACCAATCGCACAGATGACACACGCGCGACCACCACGATGGTGCGCATGACGACATATCGGGCGTGGGTGCTCGCCTTCTGCGGGGTTGGTGCAACCACACCCGCACGCTCCGCAGCAGCAGCCCCGGACGTCACCCCCCGCCACCACTCGACTTGGGCTTGTCCTTCCCGTACAGCCAGGTGTCCCAGACGTCCTGCAGGTCGTCCTTCAGGGCCGCGCCCGACTGCTTCTCTACGTACGCCGTGAACTCGTCCGTCGACGCGTTGCCGTGGCGGTGTTCGGCGGTCCACCCCCGCACGATGGCGAAGAAGACGGCGTCGCCCACCGCTTCACGCACCTTGTGGATCACCATCGCGCCGCGCCCGTAGACGGGCTCGTCCGAAATGTCGGCTGCCGTGGGCGGATGGGCGGGCGGGAACGCCCAGTTCGCCTGCTCGGCGAAGGCGCGGCGGAAGCTGGCGCCCACCGGAATCCGCTCGGCGTCCTCCGCCCACAGCCATTCCGCGTACGTCGCGAACCCCTCGTTGAGCCACATGTCCCGCCACGTCCTGGGCGTGACCGAGTTGCCGAACCACTGGTGCGCCAGCTCGTGGACGAGCAGTCCCTGGTCGGGCGCGCCGGGGAAGACCGGCTTGGTCTGCGTCTCCAGGGCGTACTCGGAGTCGTTGCCGCGCTCGACGATCGCGCCCACGGAGCTGAAGGGGTACGGGCCGAACTTCTTCGCGCTCCACTCCATCACCTCGGGGACGGTGGCCAGGACCTTCGCGCTGCTCCGGGCGACCGTCGGGTCCACCGCCGTGCGTACGGGCACGCCCGACGGCGTGCGCGAGGTCTTCACCTCGTACCTGCCGATGGCGACGGTCGCGAGGTAACTGGCCATCGGCTCGCCGTTGTGCCAGGTGAACGTGGTGCGGCCGCCACGGGTGCGTTCGCTCCTCAACTCGCCGTTGGACACGGCCCGAAGGCCCTCGGGCACGGTGACCGCGATGTCGTACGACGCCTTGTCGCTCGGGTGGTTGTTCCCGGGGAACCACGCCATCGAACCGCTCGGCTGGCCGAGCGCGACCGCGCCGTCCCGGGTCGTCAGCCACCCCTCCCGCGTGTCGTCGGCGTCGGTGATGGTGGCGGGGGTGCCGGAGTAGCGGACGACTGCGGTGAAGGTGTCCCCGTCGGTCAGTTCGGTCTCGGGGCGCAGCGTCAGCTCGTGGCCCGCCCGGCTCACGGCCGCCTCGGCGCCGTCCACGGTCGCGGACGAGACCTCCAGGCCGTGCAGGTCGAGGTTGAAGGCGCTCAGGTCCTGGGTGGCGCGGGCGGTGATCTCGGCGGTGCCCGTGAGCCGGCCGGCCGGGCCTCCGTGGTCCGCGCGGCCGGAGCGGCCCTCACCGGCGGCGCGGTGCGGCGTGTAGTCGAGGGTCAGGGAGTAGTGCTGTACGTCGTACCCGCCGTTGCCGAGCCTCGGGAAGTACGGGTCGCGCACGCCCGAGGCGCCCGGCGCCCCCCGCACACCGCCGACGCCGCCGAGGCTCGTGCACGACGCCGACGTGAGCGCGAGCAGGGTGGCGACGGCGACGGCGGGAACAGTGCGGCGGCGTACGCGAGTCCTTTGATCCACACAGATGATCCTATGCGCGGAATGTGACCCTCACCCGGTTCGCGCCCGGAGCCGGGGCGGGCGCGGGCGGGCGCCAGGCGGGGTGCCGGGGTGGGGTCCCGCCGGCCTTACTTGCCCAGCGCCGCGACGCCCGCCTGCGCGAACTTCTCGTCCAGGTCGCCGCTCGGCGCCCCGGCCACCCCGATGCCCGCGATCGGCGCGCCCTTGACCTGCACCGGGGCGCCGCCGCCGAGGAACAACGTGCCGGGGATGTCCTTCAGGTTCGGGGCCTGGGCCAGGCGCTTGGCCAGCTCGGAGGTGGGCGCGTTCCAGGAGACGGCGGTGAACGCCTTGCGCTCGGCGGACTCGTACGACTGCGGACCGGCGCCGTCGCCGCGCAGCGTGACGACCGTGTTGCCGTTGCGGTCGACCACGGCGACGGTGATGCGCTGGTTCTCGTTCGCGGCGGCGTCCAGGGCGGCCTGCGCGGCCTCGGTCGCGGCGGCGACCGTCAGGTGGGTGGTCTGCTGGAGGTCCTTGTTCGCCGGGTCGGCCTTGGCGGCGACCGCCGGGGCGGCGGCGGGCTCGGTGGCGTTGGCCGACAGCGCGCCGAACGTGCCGGCGCTGAGGGCGGCGGCCGCGACGGCGCCGGTCAGGACACGGGTGCGGAACGAGAGGTTCTTCATGGCGGTACTCCTGGGGAGAGGTGGTCGTACGGGTCGTCGAGCGCGGTGCGGGTGGCGGGCCGGGCGGCGGTGCGCTGCGCCCAACCGGCTCTGTCATCGATCCTCCGGCCGTTTCCGGGCCCGTACCGTCGGCGTACCGGCTCCGTACGGCGAGCGGGTCGGCCGACCTTCCCGTCAGCCGATCGGTTGATGCGGGCCTGGTCCCACCGGGTCACCATGGGGACGAAGACGCAGGCCGGTGAGGAGCGAACGGTGCGGCAGCAGCAGGTCCAGGAGGACGAGCACGGCGCGCGCGAGCGGTCGCGGCAGCCCGACCCGGACGCCCGCTGGCTCGCCCCCGTGATGCACGTGGCGTTCTTCCTGCTGCTCGGCGCCTCGCTCACCCGTTTCCTGCTCCGGCACCCGGGCGAGGCCCGCACCCCGTGGATCATCGCGCTGAGCGTCACGCTGGCCCTGCTGTACGTCCTCGGCCCGGTCCTGGGCCCCACGGCCGCCGGAGCGGCCCGCCCGGCGCCCCGCGGGCTGGCCTGGCTGGGCGGGGTCGTGGCCGTCTGGATGGTGCTCGTGGTCCTGGCGCCGAGTTTCGCGTGGTGTGCGGTGCCGCTCTTCTACACCGGGCTGCGCACGCTCCCGTCCCGCGCGGCGATCGTCCTGGTGGGCGTGCTCACCGCGTTCGTCGTCGCCGCGCAGCTCCAGCTCTCCCACGGCGGCTTCGACCCCAACCTGGTGCTGGCCCCGCCGGCGGTTGCGGCGGTCGCGACGGCCGTCTTCCTCCACATGCAGCGGCAGGCCGCGCGGCAGCGGGCGCTGATCGACGACCTGATCCGTACCCGCCGCGAACTGGCCGCCACCGAGCGGCGCGAAGGCACGCTCGCCGAGCGCCAGCGGCTCTCCATGGAGATCCACGACACGCTGGCCCAGGGCCTGTCCAGCCAGCAGATGCTGCTCCAGGCCGCGGAGCGGCAGTGGGACGCGGACCCCGGGACGGCCCGCCGCCATGTCCGTACGGCCGAGTCCATCGCGGAACGCAACCTGGCCGACGCGCGCCGCTTCGTCCACGACCTGGCCCCCGCCGACCTGGCCGAGGGCGGCAGCCTGGAGGAGGCGCTGCGGATGCTCGCCGCCCGCGAGTCGGCGGCGTTCCGGGTGGACGGGACGCCGGCGGGCGGCCTGCCGGACCGGGTGCAGTCGGCGCTGCTGCGGATCGCGCAGGGGGCGCTGGCGAACGTGCGCGAGCACGCGCACGCGCGGGCGGCGGCCCTGACGCTGACGTACCTGGGCGACCAGGTGGTCCTGGACATCGCCGACGACGGCACGGGCTTCGGTCCCGACGACGTACCGTCCGCCCCTTCCGGCGTGCGCGGCCACGGTTTGCCCGCGATCCGCGCCCGGGTGCGCCAGCTCGGCGGGACCCTGACGATCGAGTCCGCCCCCGGCGAGGGCACCGTGCTCTCCGCCGCCATCCCCCTGGAGCCCCCGTCATGAGTCCGGTACGGATCCTGCTCTGCGACGACCACGCGGTCGTACGCGCCGGATTGCTCGCCCTGCTGGGCAGCGAACCGGACATCGAGGTCGTCGGGGAGGCGGGCAGCGGCGAGGAGGCGGTGGCGCTGGCCGCGAAGGTCGGGCCGGACGTGGTGCTGATGGACCTACAGCTGGGCGCGGGCATCGACGGCGTGGAGGCGACCCGCCGCATCGCCCCGACCGGGGTGCACGTGCTGGTCCTGACGACGTACGACACGGACGCGGACATCACCCGGGCGATCGAGGCGGGCGCCACGGGCTACCTGCTCAAGGCCGAGCGCCCGGAGGAACTCTTCACCGCGATCCGCTCGGCCGCCCAGGGCCGTACGACGCTGTCCGCGCCGGTCGCCGGCCGGGTCATGGACCGCATGCGCGGCGCGGCGCGCCCGGCGCTGACGGAACGGGAGACGGACATCCTCGGGCAGCTGGCGCAGGGCCTGGGCAACCGGGAGATCGCCCGCGCGCTGTTCATCAGCGAGGCGACGGTGAAGACCCACCTGGGCCGCATCTACGCCAAACTGGGCGTGGACACGAGGTCGGGCGCGGTGGCGGTGGCGAAGGAACAGCGCCTGCTGCCGTGAGGAGGAGGCCCCCGCCCGCCGCGCGAGCCGCCGCCATCCACTCGAACGTACGGTCGCCCCGCCCGGCCGTGACACCATCGACTACGTGCTCGACATCGGCTACTCCCTCTCCCGCCGCTTCCCGGACCCCCCGCAGACCGACTACCGGCGCGCCGGCGTCCACGATCTGCGGCACGACCTGTTCTGCGGGGACGTGTATCTCGCGGACACCAAGGCGGACCGGGAAGTGTCCACAGCCTGGGGATGGGTCCCGGTGCTCGACTTCGCGTGGGCGCTGTGCGACATCGTGGAGCAGCTCGACCAGGACCCGCGCGGCAGCCGCTCCGCGAAGCCGCAGTTCGCCGAGCTGGACTTCACCGAGTCGACGGACCGGATGCTCTTCGAGCGCCGCTTCGGCTGGGTCGACATCGCGGCCGACTGGATGCCCGTCGAGGAGCCGGCGATCACCTTCAGCCACCGGCTGCTGCGCCGCGAGGCCCGCGACTTCCTGCACGACCTGATCGCGGACCTCACCGACATGCACGACGGCCTCGCCGACAACCCGGCGGTCTGGGACCTCCAGGCCCGGTTCCCCCGGATGCCCGCCTGAGCGGGCCGCTCCTCCCTACTCCCCCGGGTTCTCCACCCGCACCCCGATCTGCGCCGCGAACGCCGGCGCCAGTTCCAGCAGCTGGGAGGGGCTGATCACCGAGCCCGCCAAACGGTCCACGCCCCGCGCGACGTCCAGCTCCGCCACCGTGCGCAGGTCCACGTCCGTCATCGAGACCGCGTCGAAGTCCGCCCGCCGCAGCACACAGTCGCGGAACTCCACCCGCTCCAGGCGCGCCCCGCCGAAGTCCGGCTCGACCAGTACGCACCCCTCGAAGACCACGTCCTTCAGGCGGGCCCGGCGCAGATTCAGGTAGTCGATCTTCCCGCCCCGCACCAGCACCCGCTCCCAGGACGACGCGTGCAGCTGCACCCCGCCCAGGCGGGCGTCGACCACCTCCACGTCGCGCAGCCCCGCCTCGGCCAGATCGGTGCCCACGCCCCGCACCCCGTCCAGGACCGAGTCGATGAAGCGCGCCCGGCCCAGCCGTGTCCCGTCCAGCGCCACGCCGTACAGCCCGCAGTCCAGGAAGCGCGCGCCGCGCGCCTCCTGGGCGCTCAGGTCCAGGTCACGGAACTCCAGGCCGTCGTAGTCCCCCTCGGACTCCAGCAGCGCACCGGGGCCGAACGGCGCGAGCGGCGGCAGCCGCACCTCCGGGCGCCGGACGGGGCGGACGGCCCGGGTCTTCCTCGTACTCGCGGTGTTCGCGGTGTTCGTGTTCCGTGCCATCCCCCCATGCTGGACCACGCCACTGACAATCCCCGGGCGTCGTCCGCGCCCTTGATGTCACATCCGGGGCCCCGCCGTCCGTCACCCCTGTGAAGAGCGATCCACGACGGCAAGGAGACCGCAAGATGCGGCACCACATCACTGTCATCGGCGGCGGCTTCGCCGGCCTCACCGCGGCCGTCACCGCGGCCGAGTCCGGCAGCGCGGTGACCCTGTACGAGGCCCACCACACCCTCGGCGGGCGGGCCCGCACCGCCGAGGGCCCGTACAGGACCAACGAGGGTCCGCACGCGCTCTACAGCGGCGGCCCGCTCTGGTCGTGGCTCAAGCAGCGCGACCTGATCGGCCCCGTCGCGGCCGTGCCCCCGCTCGAAGCCGCCCGCTTCCGCTTCCACCGGGGCGGCGCCCTGCGCCGCACCCCGCCGCTCGCGCTGGTGCGACTCGCCCTCCGTTCTCCCGCGAAGGCCCCCGTGGACGCCGACTTCCTGTCCTGGGCCACCGGCGAGGTGGGCGGGGCGGGAGCCCGCGCGGCGGCGCACTTCACCGGCGTCGCCCTCTTCCACCACGACCCCGGCTCCCTCTCCGCCCGCTTCGTCCAGGAGCGGCTGCGCCGCCTCGTCGCACTCCCGCCCGAGGCGCACTACCCGCGCGGCGGCTGGGCGTCCGTCGTCGACCGCATGGCCGCGCGGGCCTGGAACCTCGGCGTACGGATCGAGACGGCCGAACGGATCACCGCCCTTCCCGAGAACGGCGGCCCGGTGATCGTCGCCACGTCGCTGGCGGCGGCCCGGCGGCTCCTGGCCGACGACACCCTGGTGGGGGACAGCGGGCGTACGGCGCTGTTCGACCTGGCCGTCAGGACGCGCCGGGGCGACCCCTTCGTCGTCTCCGACCTGGAGTCGCCCGGCTGGATCGAACGGTTCACCGCCCAGGACCCCACGCTCGCCCCCGCCGGAGAACAGCTGATCCAGAGCCAGTTCCCCCTTGCCCCCGGCGAGTCCGCGGCGGACGGCGTGGCACGCGCCGAGCGCCTGCTCGACCTCGGCTTCCCCGGTTGGCGCGAGCGCACCACCTGGCGGCGGCAGGCCGTCGCCGCGGGCCGCACGGGCGCACTCGACCGGCCGGGCACCACCTGGCGCGACCGCCCCGCGGTCAACCGGGGCGGCGGGGTGTTCCTCGCGGGCGACCAGGTGGCGGCGCCCGGCCTGCTGGCCGAGGTGTCGTTCAACAGCGGGCTGGAGGCGGCGACCCTGGCCCTGCGGACCAGGAGGACCACCCCCGGCACCGGACATGGGGCACGTGACGGGCTCGGGGGACGTGACGGGCAGGGCGGAAGACGTGACGGACCGGGCGGGGAGACGCGACGGCTGGGAGGGCGTGAGGGGCTTGACCTCAACCGCGCTTGAGGCACGAGCCTGGGCCCGGTCGCAGATCAGCAGTCCCCGACGACGCCACAGGAGCCCGCCATGCACGCCATCCGCCTCCACGCCTTCGGCCCCGCGGAGAACCTCACGTACGAGCGGACCGAGGACCCCGTGCCCGGCCCCGGCCAGGTCCGCATCGCCGTGGCGGCGGCCGGCGTGCACCTCCTCGACACCGCCCTGCGCGAGGGCATGACGGGCCCCTTCCCGGCCCCCGCCGAGCTGCCCACCGTCCCCGGCCGCGAGGTCGCCGGCACGGTCGAGTCGCTCGGCGAGGGCACCGACCCGTCGTGGCTGGGCAAGCGCGTCGTCGTCCACCTCGGCATGAACCCGGGCGGTTACGCCGAACTCGCCGTCACCGACGCCGACCGCCTCCAGGAGATCCCGGACAACCTCGACGAGGCCCAGGCCGTCGCCATGATCGGCACGGGCCGCACCACCATGGGCATCCTCCAGTTCACCGAGGTGACGGCCGACACCGTCGCCGTCGTCCCGGCCGCCGCCGGCGGCATCGGCACGCTCCTCGTGCAGTACGTGAAGAACGCCGGAGGCACCGTCATCGGCCTGGCCGGCGGCTCCGCCAAGGTCGCCCGCGTACAGGAGAACGGCGCGGACCTGGCCGTCGACTACACGCTGCCGGACTGGCCGGAGAAGGTACGCGCGTTCCTGGGCGGCGGCGCGGCCACCGTCGTCTTCGACTCGGTCGGCGGCGACACCGGCCGCGCGGCGGTCGGCCTCCTCGGCAGGGGCGGCCGGCACATCGTCTTCGGCTGGTCCTCGGACGGCCTGCACGACGGCTCCCCGCTGACGTTCACCGACCAGGAACTGGCCGAGCGCGGCATCACCTCCGAGGGCGTACTCGGCCCGGCGATGCTCGCCAGGGCCGGTGGCGACAACCCCGTGCGCACCCTGGAGGACCGCGCCCTCGCCGAGGCGGCGGCCGGCCGCCTGACCCCGGCGGTCCAGCGCTTTCCCCTGGCCGAAGCGGCGGCGGCCCACCGCGCGCTGGAGACGCGCGGCACGATGGGCAAGGTCGTCCTCGTCCCGTAGGTCGCGCCCGGGCGCCGCGCTCAGTACCCCACGCCGCGCAGGAACTCCCGTACCAGCGCGGCGATCTCGCCGCCGTGCGTCTCGTCACCTCGTGACGGACAGCCGGTCCGCGCGGCCTACTCCCCCGACCCCAGCCGGAGCAGCGCCTCGTCGGTCAGCCGGTTCACCGTCCACTCCGACATCGCCACCGCTCCGAGCGACCGGTAGAACTCGACGGCAGGCGTGTTCCAGTCCAGGACGGCCCACTCGAGGCGCTCGTAGCCCCGCCGCACGCAGATCCGCGCCAGCTCCGTCAGCAGCGCCCTGCCGTGCCCCCCACCCCGCTGCGACGGCCGCACGTACAGGTCCTCCAGGTAGATACCGTGCACCCCGCGCCACGTCGAGAAGTTCAGGAACCACAGCGCGAAACCGACCGGCTCGCCCTCCTCGTTCTCCGCGATGTGCGCGTACGCCGCCGGCCGCTCCCCGAACAGCGCCTCACGCAGCTGCTCCTCGGTGGCCCGCGCCTCGTGCAACGCCTTCTCGTACTCCGCGAGTTCGCGGACCATCTCGTGGATGACAGGGACATCGGCAGGTGTGGCGGTACGAATCATCCCCGCAGCGTAGGCAATGCCCCCGCGGCCTCCGACGGCCCCCCGGCAGGCCGGCCCGCCACCGCACCCCCACCCCGGCGTTGCCGCACCCCGCCCCGCCCGCTACCGTCCCCGCCACCACCACCGAGCAGCAGCGAAACGAACGCAGGGGCATCATGAGCACCGTCAACGGCGGCATCTCCTACTGGTACGCGAACGAAGGCATACCCGATCCCCGCGAGCCCCTGCCCGGCGACGCGACGGCCGACGTCTGCATCGTCGGCGGCGGCTACACCGGCCTGTGGACGGCGTACTACCTCAAGAAGGCCGTCCCCTTCCTCAACATCACCGTCCTGGAGGCCAAGTTCTGCGGTTACGGCGCCTCCGGCCGCAACGGCGGCTGGCTCTACAACGGCATCGCCGGCCGCGACCGCTACGCCAAGCTGCACGGCCACGAAGCCGCCGTCCGCCTCCAGCAGGCCATGAACGACACCGTCACCGAGGTCATCAGCACGGCCGCCGCCGAGAACATCGACGCCGACATCCACCACGGCGGCGTACTCGAAGTCGCCCACACCCCCGCCCAGCTGGCCCGCCTGAGGCACTTCCACGCCGCCGAGATCGCCTTCGGCGAGAAGGAGCGCACCCTCCACGGCGCCCGCGAGACCGCCGAACGCGTCCGCGTGACCGGCGCCGTCGGCTCCACCTGGACCCCGCACGGCGCCCGCCTGCACCCCGTCAAGCTCCTCAAGGGCCTCGCCGCCGCCGTGGAGAGGCTCGGCGTGACCATCCACGAGTCGACGCCCGTCACCGAGATCAAGCCCAAGCACGCCGTCACGCCGTACGGCACGGTCCGCGCCCCGTACATCCTGCGCTGCACCGAGGGCTTCACCGCCGGACTCAAGGGCCAGCGCCGCACCTGGCTGCCCATGAACTCCTCGATGATCGTCACCGACCCCCTCCCGGCCTCCGTCTGGGAGAGCATCGGCTGGGAGGGCCGCGAGACCCTCGGCGACATGGCCCACGCCTACATGTACGCCCAGCGCACCGCCGACGACCGCATCGCGCTCGGCGGCCGGGGCGTCCCGTACCGCTACGGCTCGCGCACCGACAACGCCGGCAACGCGGGCCGCACCCAGCCCGCCACCATCGAGGCGCTGCGCGAGATCCTCGTCCGCTTCTTCCCCACGGCAGCCGGCGTCCCCATCGCCCACGCCTGGTCCGGCGTCCTGGGCGTACCCCGCGACTGGTGCTCCACCGTCGCTCTCGACCGCTCCACCGGCATCGGCTGGGCGGGCGGCTACGTCGGCAGCGGCGTGGCCACCACCAACCTCGCCGCCCGCACCCTGCGCGACCTGATCCAGCAGGACTCCGGCCAGGGCGGCCCCACCGACCTCACCACGCTCCCCTGGGTCAACCACAAGGTCCGCAAGTGGGAGCCGGAACCGTTCCGCTGGCTCGGAGTCCAGGCCATGTACGCCGCCTACCGCACCGCGGACCGCCGCGAAGCCACCGGCCGCACCGCCGAAACGGACCCCATAGCCCGCTACGCCGACCGCATCGCGGGCCGCCACTGACACCACCACCGCGCACACGCGACGCCCCGGACTCGCAGGAGCCCGGGGCGTTTGCTCCCTGACCGGGTGCGGGGCGGCTCAGTTGGAGAGGTGGGTGCCGAACGCGCCGTACGTCGTGGGCATCCCGACAGCGGAGGGACCGAAGCTCTTGGCCCCGCTCGTCGAGGCACCCGCGCTGGTGGAGCGCAGGGTCCAGACGGCGCCGGTGCCCTCGTTCTCGAAGCCGGCGGTGATGGTGAGCTCCGCACGACCGTCCTTGGTCACATCGGAGAGGTGCAGGTCGGAGCCGAAGTAATCCATGTCCTCGGAGGCGCCCGGGATGCCGGAGGTCGACTGAGTGAGACTGAGCGCACCGGTGGTCGCGACCCCCTCGGCGGAACCGCGCATGACGACCACGGAGCCGGTGTCCTCGGCCGCGCCGATGTCCTCGAAGACGACCCCTACGGCGAGTTCGCCGTAACCGTCGCCGTTGGTGTCGGCGATGGAGACGGAGCTGCCGAAGCCGTCTCCCTGCTCGTCGCCGCCGGGGACGCCGGGGCTGTCCTGGGTCAGCCGGGCCATCGGAACGTCGCCGTTGATCGGTCCGTTCTGGGAGCCCCGTATGACGACGACCTTGCCGCCGAGGCTGCCGTCGTGGGTGTCGCCCTTTTCGAAGGTGTTGCCGAGGGCGATCTCGCCGTAACCGTCGCCGTCGACGTCCCCGATCGCGATGGACGTGCCGCCGTCCAGCGGGCGGGGGGTCGCGGTGTCGACACCCTTCGCCGTGGCCGAGCCGAGGAAGGCCACACCCTTCGACCAGTCCTTGCCCTCGGAGGTGGTGGTGCGGTACGTGATGACGAGGTCCGACCGCTTGTCGGCGTTGATCTCGCCCGCCTTGATGGCGTCGATGCCGTACTTGGCCTTGTGGGGCAGGCCCACCTTCTGGACGCCTCCGGCGACCCCGGCCTTGGTGAAGCCGCCCCGGATCACGTACGCGTACGTGCCGGACGTCCCGACCGCCAGATCCACCCTCCCGTCGCCGTCGAAGTCACCGGCCGTGAGGGTGCGGCCGAACTCGTCGTGCGCGGTAGGGGCGGGGTCCTTGACGGTGGTGCCGCCCTTGAGGCCGGCGGCAGAGCCCCACAGGACGGTGACGCTGCCGGCGTCGCCGTCGGAACCCACATCCTCACCAGGCGCTCCGACGGCGAGGTCGGCATATCCGTCGCCGTTGAAATCGGCGACGGCGAGCGCCGCACCGAAGGTGTCCTCGGCCTCGGCACCCCCCGGCACGCCGGCCGAGTTCTGGTGGACGACCGTGTACTTGGCCGTGCTGATGCCGGTCGAAGTGCCGTACACCACCGCCGTGTAGCCGGCCATCCCGTGCCCGGAGAAGGTGCCGTACGGCGCGGCGAAGGCCAGGTCGCGGTGACCGTCACCGTTGAAGTCGCCGCTGAGGCCCGAGGGGGCGGCGGTCGCGGCCGGAGCAGCGGCGAGAAGACCGGCCGCGAGAGCGGCGGTCAGGAAGAGGGCGCGCGTGCGCATGGGGCTCCAAAGCTCGGAATTCCGGCCCACACGGCTGCGCGGGCCCGAAGGATGCCTCGGTCGCTGCGAAGGGGCCGGAGCGACGGGCTGCGCACAGGAGACGATCACCGCCGCGTGAGGGTTGTACGGGAGCTCGGACCAATCGGCCGCCTGAGCGGCACGACCGGGGCGCTCTTCGCAAAAGCGAACGCCCCGAACATTGAAGTCCGGGGCGTCTTCCTTGATGGAGCCCCCTGTCGGATTCGAACCGACGACCTACGCATTACAAGTTGTCGGATCCCATTCCGGAGGTATCCGCAAGTGTCCACGGCGAGGTTCACGCGCCTGGTCAGAGGCCCTGCCGTACTGCGGTGGACGTCAGCGAACTGCCTTGGAGTCGACAGGGATTGAGACCGGGTTTGAGACCACCTCGTCGTGCCGATGCAACCTTGGCCGTCTTCCGGCCTGACCACCGTGAGCCACTCACAGCGGCGTTCGCTCGTGCAGCCATGTGGCGAGACGCCACGCGTTGCCCAGCGCACTTGCAGCGCTCAGACCTATGGTGATGGCTCGCAAGGGGCTTGCCGGCCGCAGACGGCTGATCAAACCCGAGCCGGCCTCGACGGTAGTCCTGCGTCGCGTTCGTGCGTATCGAAGTGTTGTCGAATGGCGGCGCACCACACGCCGAGACCCCACTCTTCTAACCTGCGCATGATGCGCCCCTATCCGATGACCACGTAGCATCGAATCGCCCTTCCTATGAGGGGAAGTGGAGAAGGTGCCCGCCGTAGGGCCCAGGGTCACCAGCCAGAGGCTCAGGCGGTGGGCACTCTTCTCAGTCAGCAACTTGCCGACAGCTGGAGGCTAGGCCAATCGGCCCTCGTGGCGCGTTCCGTCGAGTCCACCCCAAGTGGACGCCGCAGCAACTACGTTGCTTGCATGGAATCAGGGGATTCTGCTACGGGCGGGGCGGACGGCTGGCCTGGCGTCAGCTGCACTTCATGGCTGTGGCCCTTCACGCAGGACAACGTCACTTCTGAAGCGCGCAGAGCAATCGGAAATCTGACGCACGGGATGCGGCGAATATCCGATCCCGAAAATCCGAGACTCGAAGACGTGTTGCGATGCTTAGAGGCTTCGCATCTCTTAGAGAAGTCCTTAAAGGCGTCCATGCAGGAAATTGCGCTAGAGGCAATACGAAGAGGTGCGAGTTGGCGACAGGTTGGCGAGCGTCTCGGAGTGGGGAAAACGGCCGCCCATAAACGGTTCAATCGTGAACCTGATGGCTTCGAAGAGGAGTACTCGAAGCAGGAGCGAGTTGCTAGCGAGCTATTGGAGAAGGGTTGGCATGGTGCGATAAGCGATGACCTCCTGGGGTTTGACGAAGAAGATTGGGAGGTCGCGCCTCCTCTAGTGTCGGTTCAGTATGCACTAAGGAACCTGACCTCCATATCGATTCACATCCAAAGCGCGCTCATGGTGCAGCTAGGGGATCCCGGAGATCCCGCAGCGACCATGTATCGAGCGCTTGAATCGGTGCGACTCGTGATGAGGGTACTTCTCACCAAGAAGGCCGCGGACGTAATAGTGGAGTGCGCGAGAGCGCGCCCAAACTATCGACCATGGGCAGATGAGCACCCGGTGTTCTACTTCGCTTCGGCAGTACAAAGGTTGATACTTGCTCAAATTCAGCTGCAGAGATCAATGGAGAATGGAGATGAACATCGGGAGCGCTTGAGGTGGATGATTCTGGCAGTGCACAACGCAGAAGAAGCCACCATGATCATATCTCGGCCCGAGTGTATTGATGTTATGGCGGTTATTGAGGATAAAGTCAGAGGATCTGGGGCTCCTGTCTTCATTCGCGGTAAGACCGACGGAAGTGATCTTTACGAAACACTAGCCCATCTTTGGAGAGAGGACTCCATGGGGCTTGCGGCAGCAGTAAATATGAATGAGGTGGAGGAGCGTCTCACGTTCCACCATCGCCTGGAGATCATAAGAGAGCTGTTTGGTGAACTGGACGAAATGGAGGGGGTGGAGGAGGTCGATTGAAAATCAGGTAGCGCAAGGTTGGTCCGCGAGCGTCCACGGGCGTCCACCGTGGGGCTCGCGTACCTGGCCAGAGGGGCTTCCGGCCTTCACAGGACATCAGCGGACCACCCCGGAATGAGCGGTGATTGAGACGCCGATTGAGACCACGGCCTCTTCGTCCCGAAGCAACTCGGGACGCTCGCTGTCCTTTGGCTGCTCGGCCTGTCACCTGCGCTGAGGGGCCGCTGACGTCCACGGTTGTCCACAGTTGCGCGTCGCGGTTGTCACGCAGTTAGACACTCACCGCTCACCCGTCACTGACTCGTTGGTGACTCAGAGATCTGTCGCGCAAACCTCTCGACGACCTGCGGCACGACGCGTTGGACGTCCTCGGCTTGCAGAGCTTCAACGAGGGCCTGGTGCACCTCGGTATACGGCCGCCCGCCGTGCGAGGCACGGGTGCGATCAACCGCCCGCTCGACCTTGGCGAGGTGCGCCGCAACGGTCGGCATGGACTTGTCGTATTCGCTCGGATCGGTGTCCATGTGTCCAACTGATCAGCGTGGAGCAGTTGGGTCAAGGCTGGGACGCCTATGAGCTTGGAAATCACGGTTGATCCATGCCCGTAGCGGCTCTGACCTGGGGTCGCCGGGACCAACCAGCCTTGTAGCCCCGGCGCCAGGCTCTGCTAATGACCGCTGCTTACCGCGCCAAGGGGAACGCAACGGGCACGGCTGTCTACGGCTTGGGAAAGCTCTGCTCCAGCCACTTGCGGACAGCTTCGACAGTCGTGCGCCCGTCCTGGCGTAGCGCGTCGATGATGTCCCGTCCAGAGACAAGCACGATCGGATGTCCGTCTTCGTGCACCTCTTCCTGGACCTGCTTGTGGAAGTAAGACGTGGTCACCAGGACGCCGAAGTTGCGATGCCTGATTCTGGAGATCAGCCGCGAGACTTCCCGGACACCAACCGAGTTTCCTGCCCCGTAGCACTTGGCTTCGAGGGCGAAATCGATCGCGATACGGCTGGAGGCCGGTCCCAGACCGTACGTGCCAACGGCATCCCGTCCGCCGTCGCGGCTCGGGCGCGTGACATCTACGGGCCCGGTGTTCCGCGCGATCAGCCGCCAGATGGCTACGGCGCACGCCTCGAAGTCGTGCTCTCGGCCGCGGAAGTACTCACGAATCTCCTCCAGCATGGCCTTCCCGGCAGCGTCGTGGGGCAGCTGGTCGGCCGTGGACCGGATCGTCGTTGTCACCGGAGCAAGTAGCGGGCGGTATACACGCCCCTCCACCCACGTCCGCCAGACGTCCGGACATTGGCCTTCGAGGGGATTTCCGCCGGCCAGGACGTGCTGGATCCAGCTGCGAGGGATGCGGTCGTGGTCAAGGACGGTGAAATGCGACCTGTAGTTCTGGAAGCGCAGTCCGGAGGTTGCCCGCCAGATGGCAGCCAGCTCATCGTCCGTTGTGAGGGTGGGGCCACCCGGCGCCAGCAGGCCGCGGAAGAGCACGGAGTAGCCCGATCCGGCTTTCTCGAACAGGAGGAACGGGGGGATCTTGGCCCGATCAGCTGCGGTTCCGTGTGAGGCCGCGAACACGTCGCGCAGAAGGACATTTCCTGACCGCGGAGTGCTGTGGAGACCTTGACCTGGCTTCCTGTTGTCGCCGTAGTAGGTGAACGTGCCGGTTTCCAGGTCCAGATGGTCGGGCCAGTCGACCTCGCCACCGCTTGTGTAGAGCACGGCCAACCTCACGGTGCCCTTGGCGGGCGACCCGGCGTACCGGAAACCACCCTGGTTCCCAACTCCCTTTACTAACTTGCAGATTGGTTCGTCTGACTTGTTGCCCTTCGTCCCCCCTGCGTAGAGCGCATCGACGATGAGGTCCGCGGTCGCCAGGTCCGAGAACGCAACGTGCGGTACAGGGGCGGCAGGAGAGGTCATGCTTACAGGTCTACCAGCCTGCACTGACAACCCGGGGGCCAGAGGGAGCGTTCAACTGGAACCAGGCAGGGAGTGTCAGTGGTCCGCCTTAGTATCCGCAGAGTGGGGACGAGCGACCTTGGGGGAGTGCTGATGGAGCCGCTGCGTGTGATGGACCTTTTTGCCGGCTGTGGCGGGTTTGCCGAGGGCTTCCGCGCCTACGGGACAGAGGGGGCGCAAGGATTCCGAACTGTCGTGGCGGTCGATATAGACCGCGCTGCGCTCGCGACATTCGGGGCGAACCACCAGCCCGCTTCATCCTTCCTCCTCGACATCGGCCGATTCGATGCGAGACCCTTCGCGGGAGAGGTGGACGTCATCACTGGTGGACCCCCGTGCCAGGGGTTCTCCAGCCTCGGCAAAGAGGACTCCAACGACCCTCGAAATGAGCTGTGGGAGGAATACACCCGCATCGTGCGCGAGGTCCAGCCCGCTGTGTTCGTTTTGGAGAACGTCGACCGCTTCCTCAAGTCTGCGGAGTACAGGCGTCTCCTGGACGCTGTGACTCCCGGCGGGATGCTTGAGGACTACGTCTTGAAGACAAAGATTCTCAATGCGGCTGACTATGGCGTACCGCAGGCACGTCGACGGGCCATTGCCATTGGAACACACCGGTCTGTGGGTGCCCCGGTGAGCCTGCCGACGCCAACTCATTCCAAGCTGCCACGGCAAGTTGCTGATCTCGTCCTGTTCGACTCAGAACCGCTCCTCCTCAGCTGGCAGCCGGTAGACGCGGTCTTCGATCAGTCCGCACGGCTCCAGATCAATGGAACCGATCTCCCCCAGCGCCGTGGGACCGACGGGATCCCTGGGCCGTTCTATACGGGCGAGCTCCACATCGGGCGTACGCCCACAGGGGTTTCACTTGCCCGATACCAGGCAATCCCCGCAGGGGGAAACCGCAGGGACCTCGGCGGTAAGTGGGCCGTAGTCGACGGCCATAAGAAGTACTTGAGCACGGTCTCCTGGGACAGGCATCACAGCGGGTCAGCTGACGTCATGGGGCGGCTGCGGCTGGGCCAGCCCTCGGTGACGATCCGCACCCAGTTCTTCAAGCCTGAGAAGGGCCGTTACCTTCACCCTTCGGAGGACCGTCCAATCACCCACTATGAGGCAGCACTCATCCAGGGGTTTCCTGAGGACTACCTCTGGTGCGGGACTAAAGTCCAGATCGCTCAGCAGATCGGCAATGCAGTACCGATTGGGTTGGCGCGGGCGATCGCCGACGTGATTCACGACCGGCTCGCGGTGGACGTCGGAAGCTCCGCTTAACACTACCCAGCGGCACTCGTCACGGATCGTGACACGGTAACCAGTAGCAAAAAACTGCGAAGCGCTCCGAAATTACCGAGGGGCTGCCATCCCTGACCCGTTCCGAACCTAGCTCCCGGGAGACCAATCATGACTTCTCTACTAGCACCTCTACTTGGAGGCGCCGGTGTCGTCGTTGCCGCGCTGGCAGGCCCCCTTGTGACCGGAGCAATGCAAAATCGTCGCGATTCGCGACTGGCTGCAGATCTGGCCCGCAACCTCGAACTGTTGGAAAAATTGAAGGAGAGTGGCGCGGGTGACTGGGCTGACGAAATCCGCCAACTTGATGCCTTGATTCGAATTCAGCTCACGGCCTCTGCTGGGCGGCAAAAGCGGTATGTCGATCACCGCCGGAATTGGGCTTCCCTCGGCGCCGCCATTATGGTGGTGACCATTGCGGTTCCCGTCCTTTGGCTCCTGACTATTCCGAATGCATGGTGGTCATGGAGCTTGTTCGTTCTAACTCTGATCATGACCGTAATCCTCGCCGCGATTGGCACCTATCAGACGTTCAATCCTCCGGAAGACGAGCCGCTAGATGACACGACTTCGTGACGAAGACCGAGGTCGGCGGAGCGGCTTTGGCCGGTGTCCTGCCCGGTTTGGGTCGAGCATGATCAGGGGGCCGTACGCTGGCTGGCAACTCGGGCAGGCTGTGCACCTGCCCGGAATTTGAACGAGTGGCCCCCTGGTCTTGCTCGACGCGGGACCCGAACTGGGGAGGTGGGTAAAGCCGTGAAGCCGACCGCCCCAGCCACGAGCGGGGTTTCCTACATCGGGCCGGTTGCTTACCGGCCCAGGGCAGCGGGCGGGCGGCGACGGCGCAGAGCCCGCAGCCAAGGGGCCGGGCCCGCGGTAGCGGGCCTCTTGATTGAGCAGGGAAAGTTCTGCCGCGCTGAGTGAAGGCGCCGGTAGTCAGCCTCGGGTTACGTTGTCCGCCAAGAGCCGACTGGTAAAGCCTTCGGTGCGTAGTCGCTCATAGGCCGCCGCCACATCCTCGGGGATGGCCTGCTCGATCATGAACCCCTGGCGGGGGTACACCATGAGCCTCTGTTGCGCTCCGACCAACATGTCGATGACGAGACGCGCGTCTTGGATCGAATCGACGTATTCGGCGAGCGTCATGGGCGTGGACGCGCTCACCCACTCAACATCCGGCCAGAGCTTCCGCGCCGTCGCGTATGCCCGTCGCTCCTCGTACGGCTTGCTGACCAGCAGGACCGAGGACACGGGAACGCCTCGGTCTTCGAGCAGGGCGCGCGACAAGCGGATGTTCTCGCCCGTGTTCCGTGCCTGCGGCTCGACAAGGATGGCGCCCGCAGGAACCCCGAGTTCGATCGCCCGCTCTCGGTAGTGCTCGGCTTCACCACGAGGCATGCGCTCGCGCGTCGTACGGCTGGTCGCCCCCGTGAAAACGATGAGCGGCATCATCCCGCGCTCGTACAGGTCGATAGTGGTGTCAGCCACCCCCAAGTCATGGCTGCCAAGACCGATCGCCACGGAACAAGGGCGCGGCTCATGGCCCATTTGCTGGAAGTCCCAGAGCCGTTGTGCGTCCGCCCACGCCTGCGTGGAAATCACTTGCTCTCACCTTCCGTGTTCGCCGAGTCGGGCACCTTGAAGTCGTAGGACCAGGAGAAGCGCGTGGCCGCGTGAACCCCGATAGCGAACTCCACCACAGTCCCGTCGGCGGTGTACGTGGTGCGGTGCAGCTCCACCACCCACTCCCCGGGTGAGAGCTGCAAGAGCTGGGTTTCCTCCTCGCTGGGGACGCGCGCGAAAAGCTCCTCTTTCATGTGGTCGATCTCGTATCCGGCGTCGTACAGGACGCGGAAGCCACCACCACGGCCGGCGGGTCCCGGCGTCGGGTCCACGATGCGCGTGCGCTCAACGTGCTCGGGCCTGTAGTAGCTGGTCAACGTGTGCGTGGGCTGCGGGCCCTCCTTCACGAGGCGCGCCCTCGCGTACACCTCCGCGCCTTCCGGCAGCCCATGAGCTGCGGCCACCAGAGGCGGCGCCACCACTCGGCTGACCTTCTGGGTCTGCTCGTTCCGGCGATACGCGCGCCCGGACGCCACACGGTCGGCGATGAACGCCACCTCGTCACCGTCGCGCCACTTCGCCTTGTCGTATCGCGCGATACCAAGCCGCTTGAGCGGCGTCTGCTGACGGACCACGGTGCCGTGGCCGCGCGACGAGGTCACGAGGCCTTGCGCTTCCAGTGCCTTGTACGCCTTGTGGACGGTGTCCTTTGAGCCCTCGCCCGCCGTCACCAAGTCCCTGATCTGGGGCAACTGAGCGCCCGGCGCGTACTCACCGTTCCTGATCTGCTCGGCGAATCTGTCCGCCAGTTCCCGCCACTTCGGTGCCACGTAGCAATCCTCTCGACGCGTCCCAGTGAAGCACAGTCCCAGGACTGTTGACAGTCCTGGGACTGCGGTGCATAGTCATCTCAGGCCGCTCGCAGTCCTAGGACAGCGGGCCGGAAGGGTCTTCTTTGGGCTGCTTCAAGGCCGTGCCGGTTCGGGATAGCTCGGGCAATTGGAGCCCCCTGCTGGTCGTTCTTTGAGAACTCAACAGCGTGCCTGAGGTAGCCGCTCCACCTCTGTGAGCAAGAGGGCGGCGTGCGCGGGTCCTGTCCCCGTGTGCGGTACAGCGCGACTGACCTTCCGCAGCTCAGTGGCTGCGGCCGGTTGCCTCCGCTGCTCGTCTCGTACGAGCAGCGCCGAGGGGAGCCGGATGTTCCGACTTCAACGGCGAGCGGCTCCCGGGGTGCCACCCGGGAGCCGCGTTCGGGCCGTTCCACCTGCAAGGGAGAACACGACCCAATGAGCCACATCGTCACTGTTCAGGACGCTGTTACCGCGTTCGCCGACTTCATGGAGCCGACGGATGCGGAGTTGGACGCGATCGAGCAGGAGATGCCCGTGATCCTGGCGGATGTCGACCTGCTGGACGCGCACATCGTCACCCTCGACCGCACCCCCACCGAGCTGGACACCCGGCGCATTCGCCGGGCCCGCCGCCGGGCGCTCGCCGCCCGCGTCGCGCTCCTTAACCGCGCGGTCGGCACGAGCCTGTCCGGGGGTGCCGCGTGAGCAGCACCGACCGGAACCTGACCGCCGCGCACGCTGAGGTGAAGGCGGAGATCGCGCGGACGGACACGAAGACGGCGCTGCTGCTGGCGTTCGTCGGCGCGGTGCTCGCCGGTACGTGGACGGTCGCGCGTGACCTGCCGCTTACCGTGCCCGCCACCGTCGCGGGCGGTGTCGGTTTGGCGCTGCTGGTCGCGGCGGCGGTTCTGCTGCTGCGGTCGGTGCGCCCCAACCTTGGCGGCCGGCACGGATTCCCGCTGTGGGCCACGCTCACAGCCGAGGAGATCGGTACGGCCGTCTCTTCGGATCTGGCCGCCGATATCGCAGGACTGTCCCGGCTGGCGGTCGCCAAGTTCACGTGCCTGCGCCGCGCGGTCGACCTCACCATGGCCGGCGGGGCACTGCTCATCCTCGCCGCCCTGCTCGCGGTGGGGGGTGCGGCATGAGCCTTCACCGCAAGGGCCGTGCCGCCCTGGTTCTCGCCCTGGTCACCGTCGTCGGTATGGCGTTCCGCGTCTCGTGGAACGCGCTGCGGGACATCGCCGGCGCCGTCGGCGCGGACGACACGGCCGCGATGCTGTACCCGTTCGTGGTCGACGGTCTGATGGCGCTCGCCCTGATCGCCACCCTCGTACTCGCCGGCGACGCCCGCCGTTTCGCGCTGCGGGTGCTGGGTGCCTACACCGTCGCCTCGCTGGTCCTGAACTACGTGCACGGTCTGGTCCCGGAGTTGCACGACCGTACGGTCGACTGGGGGCGCCTGGCCGACTGGGACCCGGCGAACTGGGCCCTGGTCCTGCTCGCCACGTCGCTTCCGGTCGGGTCGATCTACTTCGGCTCCGATCTGGTCGCCAAGGTGCTGCACCACCGGCCCGCCCCGATTCCGACCGTGACCACGAATGCGAAGAAATCGACCGAGACTAACATGAAACGGTCTACGGCTGACCTCGCGGTATCGACCCCTGCGCCGATCACCCCGAACGTCACGGCGCTGCCCCGGCCGGTGGCCGTCGGCTTCCTGAAGTCGACGCTCCCCGCCAAGCCCCTCCACTCGATCGCACCGGCCCCCGTCAAGCGGATCGAGCGGCACGCGGTGGCCGCTGAGTCGGCCCGCCCGCGCCGCGCCACCGGCCGTGTCCCGGCGGTGGCGAAGTCGACCCGTCCGAAGCGCACGCCGGAACAGTTGCTCACCGAAGCGCGCACGGCGACGGCCGATTGGCCGGACGTGAAGGTGACTGCCGAGGGCATCCGCCGCGAGGTGCGCACGTCGCCGGTCAACGCGCGGACGCTGCGGGACACCCTTCTCGCCGAACGGGCCGCTACGGCGACTGAGGCCGCGTGATGGGGTCGCTGCCGGTGTTCCGGTGGCGCCTGGCCCCGGACGGCTACGCCACCCGCCGCCAACTGAGGGCGCGCGGTCTGCGGCCCGGCGGTCAGGAGGTGGCCGCGCAGCTTGAACGGCCGCGCCGCCGCCGGGAACCGTTGGTCGCCTACCTCTACCGCGTTGACCTGGCCAAGCTTGTGCGGCCGATGACGCCGGGCCGGTGGGCGGCGCTGGCCGAGGCAAACACCGCCCGCCGCACCTGCCCCGCCTGCCGGCGTGATGCCGGATACGTCATCCCCACCTCGCTCGGTGCCTGTGTCCCCTGCGCCGAGCTCAACTGATTCGGAGGAGAGCCCTGATGGCCCACCGTGACCCGCCGGGGATCATCGCCCCGCACATACCCGCCGACGCCTACCGCCGCGCCGAAGCCACCGGGCAACCGGTCGTCATCGTCGTGCACACCACTGACCAGGAGGGGCGCCCGCTGAGGCACTACCTGTTCCCCATCGTTATCGCGGGCGCGGGGGCCGTGGGGCTCTTAGGTCTCGTGGCCGCGTTCCTCGCGCTGCTCGACTTCGCCGTCCACACCGCCGTCGCCATCGGCAGCGTGGCCGGACCGCTCGGCATCGGCGGCATCACTCTGCGCCTCACCCGCCCCAAGAGCTGAACCAACCGGAGCCCCGGGCGGGCCGCTCACGGCCTTCCGTCCACCCGCCCGGGAACGGACGGAAGCCGCAGACGGCTCGCAGGGCGCCCGGACCCCCTTCCGTGTGGGCCGAGAACCCCCGGCCCGCGAACGGCCGCTGAGGGCCTCGCGAGGGGGTTGCACGGCCTCATTTTTTGCCGCCTTACGCGCGCGTGCGCGTAGGGCCCCACCCCTCCCCACCGCTCAACTCTGCAACACCGCAGGTCAGGCGTGGTTGCAGGGGTTCAACCGGTGCTGTCGACGCAACCGACAGCACCGGCCCTTGCAACTCGGGCGGGCCGGTGACGCCACGCAACGGCGCACCGGCCCTCATCCACGGTCTTGGAGGACTCTTTCGTGGACTGGAAGCAAGCATGGTCGACCACCACCAACACCACCAACAGCGCGCTGGATTCACTCGCCCCGGTGTGCGTGCCGTTCGCGGCCCGCTGGGACCTTGAGGCGGACCGGCGTAACAAGCTGCGCACCCCGGAACACCTCAAGGCGCTCATGGCCGCGCAGAAGGAGCACAACTCTGCGCGTTCCACGCACGCCACCGCCAAGTCGCAGCAACTCACGGCGCGCGCCGCGTCCCGCAATCCGCTGGCGGCCGGTCGCCGCGCCGCACGCGTGGCGAGCAAGGCCGCCGCGCGGCACGAGCGTGACACCCGCGCCAAGCTCAAGGCCGCGCAGGTGAACTACCCGAGCACGCTCAAGGCGCGCGCGATTCAGGTGCACTCGGTGCACGCCGTGCCCAGCGCGATTGCGTCTGCGCTCATGTCCACCTCGCACCTGACCGTGTGGCCGGCAGCCACGTCGGCCGTGCTCATCGGCGTGAACGTGGCAACCCTCGCGCTCGGGCGGCGCAAGCTGCGGGTGCCGGTGGATGAGTCGCTGTCGCTGGAAGAGCGTCAGCTCATGGAACGGCTTGACCCGTCGCACTGGGTCGAGCACGCCCCTGATCGTGGTCTGTCCGGCACGGTCACCACGCCCCCGGCCATCGAGCCGGGCGGCATCCGGTGCGAGATCCGGCTGGATGGCACGTGGACGGTCAAGACGCTCGCGGACAAGGCTGACTCGGTCCGTGCGCTGCTCGGTGCCCGCACCGCGCTGCGCATACGGATCACGTCCGCCTCGCGCGGCGGGTGGGCCGTCCTGACCCTGGCCACCCGCTCCGCAGCCGCGGGCGTCTCCTCGCTGTGGACCCCGGACCGCATCCCGTCCGACCCGCTCACCATGAGCCTCGGTCTGGACACCGAGACCGGGGATGAGGTCCTGATCCCGTTCGACGAGCGGCTGCTGGTGTCCGGCGCATCCGGCACCGGCAAGTCCTGGTCCTTCCGTCCGCTCATGGCGACCGCCCACCTGCGCGGTGACCTGCTGCTCATCGACGGCAAAGGCGAAGAGGCCAACATCTGGGAGTCCGCGTGCCGCGTCGCCGTGGAACGCGACGAGATCACGGACGCCGTGGACGAGACGCACGGTGAGATGACCCGCCGCAAGGTCGACATGAAGAAGCGCGGGATCAGCGTGTGGGACGGCCGACAGCTCACCGTCGTCGTGGACGAAGGACAGGTGATCCTGGCCCTGATCACCAAGGACAAAGACCGGCTCCAACGGCTGATCGAGTTGTCCTCGCTCGGTCGCTCGCGCGGCGTGGTCCTGTGGTGGGCCACCCAGTACCCGCTCACCGACGGCGGCGCCCCGGGCGTGCACAAGCTCATCGCACCCAACCTCCTGACCCGGTTCTCGCTGCGGGTGGCCGGCACGACCCAAGCCCAGGTGGCTCTGGACGACTGCGCGCACTACGCCCCGCATCAGATCCCGGACGGCCGCGAGTACCGAGGGCACGGCTACCTCAAGGGCTACGGGCCGCGCATGCTGCGCACCTGGACCCTGGACGACGCGGGCGTACGCGCGCTGCCCAAGTCGATCTGGACCCCCACGCAGACCTCGGGGGGCTCGTCGGCGCGAACGCCGCTGCACCTGGTCAAGGAGACGGCCGCATCGTCCGGGGCAGCGACCAACCGGGACAAGGTGCTCGCCGCTGTGCAGTCCGGGGCGCGTACCGCCAAGGCCGTGGCTGACGCGACCGGTCTGAACAAGGGCACCGTCTCGCGTGAGATCAAGACGCTCACCGCCAGCGGAGCCCTGCACAGGACCGCCGACGGCAGGCTTCTGCCCGGCCAGCAAGCAGCCTGACCACTCAAGCGAACGACAACGGCGGCCCCCATCCGACCAAGAACCGGGGCCGCCGCCAATCCAGCACCTTCACAGAGAACTGGAGACCTCCAGCATGACGCAACCCACCACCATCCAGCGAGTGTCCGGACGACGCCCCCGCTTACTGGACCTGTTCTGCTGCCAGGGCGGCGCTGGCAAAGGCTATGACGACGCCGGGTTCGAGGTGACCGGCGTCGACAAGGAACCGCAGCCCCGCTACCCGTTCCGGTTCGTGCAGGCGGACGCGATCGCGTTCGTCCTCGAACACGGCGCCGCGTTCGACTTCATCCATGCCTCGCCGCCGTGCCAGCACGACACCGAATGCCAGCGCCTCCAGGGCAACGAACACCCGGATCTGATCGCCCCGACCCGTGCGGCGCTGGAGGAGACCGGCCGGCCGTGGGTGCTGGAGAACGTGCGCGGCGCGGTGCCCAAGCTGCGCGAGCCGGTGATGCTGTGCGGGCAGATGTTCCGCCTCGCCAACTACCGGCACCGGTTCTTCGAGACCGGCGCCGGCTTCACCCTCGCGCAGCCGGCGCACGCGCCGCACCTGGTGCCGCAGGCCAAGATGGGGCGCCCGGTCCCGCACGGTCACTACGGGCAGTTCGTCGGCAACTTCTCCGGTGTCCCCCTCGCCCGCAAGGTGCTGGGAGTGCCGTGGATGAACCGCGACGGCATCCGCGAGTGCATCCCTCCGGCCTACGCTCAGCACATCGGGCACGCCGCACTCGCCCTGCTGGCCGCGACCGGCTGGGAGGCGGCGGCATGAGCGAGCACCTGCGCACCGCGCTTGCACTTGCGGCCTCGCGGATCCCGGTCCTGCCGCTGCGGGCGGGCAAGGTTCCGTTCGGCAACTGCCGCCGCTGCACGGACAACGCCTGTGGCGGCCGGCCGAATATGAAGACGCCGGGACCGTGCGCCTGCCCCGGGCCCTGCCACGCCTGGGCAGCCGCGACGACGGACCCGGACGTCATCAACTCCGGACCCTGGCGCCGCGCATGGCTGCGCGCGAACGCGGTCGCCTACCACCCGGGCGGGGCGGGACTGACGGTCGTGGACCTCGACAACGCCGACGCCATCGCGTGGGCCCACGAGAACCTGCCCGCCACGCAGACCGTCCTCACCACCCGGGGCGAGCACTGGCTCTACCTCGGTCGGATGCAATCCGCGAACGCGGTCCGGCCCGGAGTGGACATCAAGTCCACCATGGCCTACGCCCGCTGGCTCGGGTTTGGCACCGGCACCATGGCCTACCTGCCGGACGCCGTGCGCGCGTTGGCTGTGAGCATGCCCGCCACGGTTCAGCCCGCACCGCAGGTCATCACCGTGCCCGCACCGGCCGGCGGCGAGGAGTGCCCTCACCGCACGCCTACGTACTTGGACCGTGGCATCGCCATGGCGGAACAACGCATCACCGAGGCCCGCGAGACCATCCACGCCACCGTGTACCGCACCTTCCTGGCCGTGCTCTCCACGCACGGCCGCTGCGGCTGCCTCACCGAAGGGCACACCGCCCGGCTGTTCACCGCCGCACAAGCCAAGGGCGAATCACCCCGGCACTGCACCGAAGCGTGGACCAACGCCCGCACCACGTTGGGACTGTGACCATGGCAGACGACGAGAAGAACCCCGCCCGCGAGATCATCACCGACTACGCACAGGCGCACTTCCGGTACTTCCGCACGGCCGACGGCACCGTGTACGCGCAGAAGAACGGCCACCCCGTCGCCCGCCCCATCCGCTCCCAGGGCACGACGGGCAGCCACCGCCAGGAACTCATGGTGGGCCTGTTCAGGGACGGGCGCGGCGTGTTCAACGGGACCGCGCTCAAAGAGGCGCTGGACTTGATTGAGGCTCTGGCGCTGACCGAGGCCACCCAGGCCGTACAGATCCGCGTGGCCCCCGGATTCGACGGGGCGACGTGGCTGGACCTGGGCCGCAGCGACGGGCAGTCCGTCCGTATTCACCCCACCGGCTGGGAGATCACCGTGCCGGACCCACAGGAGGTGTGCTGGCGGCGTACCCAGCTCACGGGAGAACTCCCGTTGCCGGTCAAGGACACCGACGGCAAGGGCATCGACCTTCTGTTCAGGCTGACGAACTTCATCAACGCGGAGACCGAGTGCCTGGCCATGGCGTGGCTGATCGGCTGTGTGGGGCCGTCGGTGCCTGTCCCCGCGCCGTTCCTCACCGGCCCGCAGGGGGCGGGGAAGTCCACGGCCGGCCGGATGCTCGTGCGGATCATCGAGGGCATGAGTGGCGACCTGCGCCGGGCGCCGAAGGATGAGGAGAACCTGATCGCGGCCGTGGCGGCGGGGTGGGTAACCGCCCTGGACAATCTCTCCCACATGACGCCGGACCTGTCCGACGCCATGTGCTGCATCGTCACCGGGGCCGAGAGCGTCAAAAGGGCCCTGTTCACCGACGGGGACGTGCACCGGGCCCGCTACCGCCGCCCCCTGCTCCTGACCGGCATCGACGTGGGAGTCATCCGGCCCGACCTCGCGGAACGGCTCCTGCCCCTGCGCCTGGAGCGCCCCCGCGTGAGGCGCACCGAAGCCGAACTGTGGGCGGAGTTCGAGGACGCTTTGCCCGTCATCCTCGGCTCGCTCCTGGACCTCACCGTCAAGGTTCGCGCCGCTGAAGCTGAGACTCCCACCGACCTGCGGATGGCCGACTTCGCCCACCTGTGCGCGCAGTTCGACGCGGCGACCAGCCTCGGAGCTCTCAACGCCTACCGGGCCAGCCTCGACGACCTGAACGACGACGTGATCGAAGGCGACCTCCTCGCGCAGACCGTCCTTCTGCACGCCGACAGCATCGAACCGGGCGGCGGCCAGCGGATGACGTCCACCGAGTGGCTGCACTGCCTCAGCCGCGTCTACAGCGGCGACGATCTGCGGCCCCTGCCCAAGGGATGGCCGACCACCGGCAAAGTCCTCTCCGACCGGCTCAAGCGCCTCCAACCGACCCTGGCCGCCCGGGGGGTCCTCATCGACTCTGGCCGCACCCGCGAGGGCCGCTACCTCGAAATGACCCGCCGAGCCACCCCACCCCCACACGAGCAGACAGAAGCGTTCTGACCCGCAGCCCGCTCACCGGGACAAGCAAGAAGAGCACCCGCCGAGGCGTGCTCTTCTTGCTGTTCGGCGGAACGCCGCCCTGGTGGTCGCGCCGCGAAGCGGCCCCTCATTCACGCTCTGAGAGGCCACCGGACTACTACAGACACCCCTTCTTTTTCCTAAGTAGGGAAGCTCTGCGTCACAGCGTCACGCGAACCGAAAAATAGCACCTGGCCTGCGGTTACAGGCGTGACGCAGACGGCAGGCTCTGCGTCATCCTGCGTCACCTGCGTCACGCCGTGACGCAGCACGTGACGCACCGATGACGCACCCCCTCACCGCCGCGTCACGCAAAGCCCCAGGTCAGAAGCCCGAGTGACGCTGGTGACGCTGTGACGCAGAAATTCGCACCTCGGACACACGCGGGCCGAGGTTCCGAGCTCAACTCCCCGAAGGCGAAGACGACTGCCCAGGAGGCACCCCGAATGAGCACCGCGATTGCCGCCCCCGTCGACCGACTCCTGTACAGGCCGGAGGAGGCTGCCGAAGCCCTCGCTATCGGCCGGTCGACTGTCTACGAGCTGATGGCCGAAGGAGCCCTGACTTACATCAAGTTGGGCCGCACTCGCCGGATTCGGCGTGCGGACCTCGAAGCGTACGTGGAGAACCTCACCCCGCTGTCCAACTGACCTGAGTACACCCGAGGCGCCCTGAGCATCCCGCTCGGGGCGCCTCCCTCGTGGAGGAACACATGAGCCCGCGCAGGCCCAACATGGAATCGTCCATCTACTTCGGTACGGACGGCTGGTGGCACGGACGCGTCACGATGGGTGCGAAGAACGACGGCAGTCCTGACCGCCGCCACCGTCGTGCCAAGACCGAGCCCGAAATCAAGCGCAAGGTTCGGGAGCTGGAGCGACAGCGCGACCAGGGCAACGCACCCGCCGCAGGCCGCAGGCCCACCGTCGCGAAGTGGATGGAGACCTACCTGACCGACATCGCCAGCCTGAAGCTCAAGCCCCGGTCCCTGGATGACTACTGGTCGAAGACGCGCAACGACATCGTTCCGGGCGTCGGCCAGCACCGGATCGACAAGCTCCAGCCTGAGCACCTGGAGCGCATGTACCGAGCCATGCTCGACGCTGGCCACGCTCCCTCGCATGTCCTGAAGGTGCACCGCATCCTGTCCCGCGCCCTGAAGATTGCCCACCGCCGCCGCATGATCAGCGAAAACGTCGCCACGTTCGTGGACCCGCCCAGCGTCGACGACACCGAGGCGAACCCCTTCACGAAGGAAGAGGCGAAAGCGTTCCTCGAAGCGGCCTCCAAGCGGCCCACCTCCATGCGGTGGATCGTCGGCGTGGGCATGGGGTTCCGGCAGGGCGAGACGCTCGGCCTGCGGTGGCCATACGTTGACCTGGAAGCCGAGCTGTTCAGCCCCGAATGGCAACTTCAGCGCCTCACGTGGCGGCACGGATGCGAAGACCCGCACGCCTGCGGAGTGCGCCTCCATCGTTTCGAGCTGTGCCCGCCGGCCTGCACCAGGCACGAGGGCTACAAGCGCGGCTGTCCGAAGCCCTGCACCAAGACATGCGCGAAGCACGCGAGCACCTGCCCCGAGCGCAAGGAGGGCGGTCTCGTCTTCACCCGGCCCAAGACCAAGAAGAGCCGGAACGCCGTCCCCATCCCGCCCGTCTTCATCCCGTTCCTGCACGACCACAAGGCCCGCCAGGAAGCGATGCGGACGGCGGCTGGCGAGCTGTGGGAGGAGCATCACGTGGTGTTCTCGCGCCTGGACGGTCGTCCCCTCGACCCTCGACAGGATTACGAGGAATTCAAGGAGCTGCTGGCCGAAGCAGGGATCGACGACCGCCGCCTCTACGACGGGAGCCGTCACACGGCCGGCACGATTCTGAACGAGCTGGGCGTCGACATGCCCACGATCATGGAGATCCTGCGACACACCCAGATCAGCCAGACCCGGCGCTACGTGAAGGGCAGGTCTCACCTGTCCAAGGACGCCATGCGGCGCATGGGCGAGTTCTTCGTACCTGGTCCGCAGAGCCCTTCTCAGGGCCCCACTGAGACCAGAACTGAGACCCCCGACGCCCGCGCAGCCCGCTCCCGCCGCCGTCGCCGCGTCCGCTGAACGACAGAACCCCAGGTCGGACAAGCATCCGACCTGGGGCTTCTATGGGGCCCCCTGTCGGATTCGAACCGACGACCTACGCATTACAAGTGCGTTGCTCTGGCCGGACTGAGCTAAGGAGGCATCGCGCCGCGGCGGCGGCGCGCGCGAAAGCTGCTCCACTCTACACAGGCCCCAGATCGACAGGCCATCATGTTGTCCACCCCGCGACCACCCGTCGTCCGTTCACCGCGGTGCATCACTTTCCGGCTACTGACAGAACGGCCTCCGGCAGGTACCGTCACGGCAGGTCCACAGCTGTGGACTACACCACTCCCTTACTCGGATCGTCCGGCACGTTCCTGCCGGTGAAGGAGAACACCACCATGGCCACTGTCACGTTCGACAAGGCGACCCGGATCTACCCGGGCTCCACCAAGCCCGCCGTCGACCAGCTCGACATCGAGATCGAGGACGGCGAGTTCCTCGTCCTCGTCGGACCCTCCGGCTGCGGCAAGTCGACCTCCCTGCGCATGCTCGCGGGTCTCGAGGACGTCAACGGCGGCGCCATCCGCATCGGTGAGCGCGACGTCACGCACCTGCCGCCGAAGGACCGGGACATCGCCATGGTGTTCCAGAACTACGCGCTGTACCCGCACATGTCCGTCGCCGACAACATGGGCTTCGCCCTCAAGATCGCCGGCGTGAACAAGAGCGAGATCCGCAAGAAGGTCGAAGAGGCCGCGAAGATCCTCGACCTCACCGAGTACCTGGACCGCAAACCCAAGGCCCTGTCCGGCGGCCAGCGCCAGCGTGTCGCCATGGGCCGCGCCATCGTGCGCGAGCCGCAGGTCTTCCTCATGGACGAGCCGCTGTCGAACCTCGACGCCAAGCTCCGCGTCTCGACCCGTACGCAGATCGCGTCGCTCCAGCGCCGCCTCGGCATCACCACCGTGTACGTCACGCACGACCAGGTCGAGGCCATGACGATGGGCGACCGCGTCGCCGTACTGAAGGACGGCCTGCTCCAGCAGGTCGACTCGCCCCGCAACATGTACGACCGCCCCGCGAACCTCTTCGTCGCCGGCTTCATCGGCTCGCCGGCCATGAACCTCGTCGAGGTCCCGATCACCGACGGCGGCGTGAAGTTCGGCAACAGCGTCGTCCCGGTCTCCCGCGAGGCGCTCTCCGCCGCCGCCGACCGCGGCGACACGACGGTCACCGTCGGCGTCCGCCCCGAGCACTTCGACATCGTCGAGCAGAACGCCGCCGTCGCGGCCTCGCTCACCAAGACCACCGACGACGCGCCGGCCGGCCTGGCCGTCACCGTGAACGTCGTCGAGGAGCTCGGCGCGGACGGTTACGTGTACGGCAGCGCCAAGGTCGGCGGCGAGCACCAGGAGCTGGTGGTCCGCGTCAACGGCCGCGCCGTGCCGGACAAGGGCGCCACGCTGCACGTCGTGCCGCGCGCCGGCGAGACGCACGTCTTCTCCACCTCGACCGGCGAGCGCCTCAGCGACTGACGCCGGCACACGCGGTACGAACGAAGGGCCCCGCACCTCGGTGCGGGGCCCTTCGCGTGTTTCGGCTCAGGCGCGGGTTGTCGACTAATACCCCGGCAGAACGGGCATTTCGAACTGCGTTCGTCAACGCCCCATTCGAAAAGTGACATCGAACCATCCCCCGAGAGAGTGACTAAATGTCGCCAAATCATTACTGGCCGCTACGCTCACTCGCGTGACCCACACAGCCCGCCGAATCGGCCGAAGTCTCGCTCTCGTCCTGCCCGTCGTCCTGGTGCTCTCCGGGACCCTGGCGGTGGCCAACGTCCCGTGGTCCACCACCAGCGGACCCGAGGCGCAGGTCCTGACCGCGTCATCCGAGAAGGTAAACGTACGCGCCAAGTCCCGCGCTCCGCAGGACATTCTGCGCGACAAGCTCCTTCTGGAGCTCCAGGAGAAGGACCCGGGCGTCGCGCTCACGCACCTCCAGCGCGAGGTCGAGCGCCGCCCCTCGCTGGCCCAGCACTGCATGTCGATCGCCCGCTCGCTCGGCCGCGCCGCGGTCAAGCAGTACGGTCCGACGCGCGCGCAGTCGTTCTCCCGGCCCGTCTGCGACACCTCCTTCGCCTCGGGCGTCGCCCAGCAGACCGGCTGATCGGGGGCCGACGGCGTCCTGCCGCATATCGTGCCCCGTATGACCCGTACGACGACGTATCCGACGCAGGCCGTGGTCCTGGCAGGCGGCCAGGGCTCGCGACTGCGCCCGTACACCGACGACCGCCCCAAGCCGATGGTCGAGATCCCGGGAACCGGGACCCCGATCATCGGCCATCAGCTTTCCTGGCTCGCGGCCGAGGGCGTGACCGACGCCGTCATCTCCTGCGGCCATCTCGCCGGCGTGCTCCAGGAGTGGCTGGAGCACGCCGATCTGCCGCTGCGCGTCACCACGGTGGTGGAGAGCGAGCCGCTGGGCCGCGGCGGCGGCCTCAAGTACGCCGCCGCGCACCTCCCGGACCCCGGGAGCCCCTGGTACGCGACCAACGGTGACATCTGGACGCGCTTCTCGCTCCAGGAGATGGCCGCCTTCCACGCCGAGCGCGACGCGACCGCGACCCTGGCCCTGGCCCGCCCCCGGATCCCGTGGGGCGCCGTCGAGACGGACACCTTCGGCCACATCACGGACTTCATCGAGTCGCCCCCCTCGCCCTATCTGATCAACGCGGGCGTGTACGTCTTCTCAGCGGCCTTCACAGGGCTTCTCCCGGACCTGGGCGACCACGAACGCACCACCTTCCCCCGGCTGGCGCGAGAGCGCCGTCTGGCGGGCTTCCCGCTGCCTCAGGGGGCGTACTGGCGGGCCATCGACACCGCCAAGGACCTGAGCGAGGCCGCCAAGGAACTCGCCGCAGCACGCGGCTGAGCCCCCGGGGGCCCTCGAACCCGCCCCGGGCCCGCACGCCGAAGGACCCGCACGCCCCCGCACGCCGAAGGGCCCGGCGCACATCCCGTGCGCCGGGCCCCTCCGTACTCTCGAGGCCGCTACCCGAGCAGGCCGCCGATCACCTTTCCGCCGCCGCTGCCGCCGCCATTGCCGCTGCCGCCGCCACTGCCGCCGGTGGTGCTGCCACCCGTCGTGCCGCTGGTGGCGCCGCCCGTCGTGCCGCCGCCGGTGGTGCCGGTGCCGCCCGTGGTGCCGCCGCTGCCCGCGCCGCCGCCGGACGTCGGCCCGGCGCTGGTCGTGGGCGCCTGCGGAGGCGGGGGCTGCTGCTGGGACGGGGCCTGGCCGGCCGTGGCGCCCTGTGTCTGGCTCGGCCGCTGGGCGTCCGTGCCGACGGTGGCGCTCTCGCGGACCGTGCCGGGGGTGGTGGCCCGGGCCGAGGGGCCGGCGGAGCTGCTCGCGGAGGGGGCCGGGGCGCGGCCCGTCGGCCCCTGCGAGGCCCGGCCGGTGCTGCTGCCGGTCTCCTGGGGCAGCGGGGCACCGGGGAGGTGGTTGGTCGGGTCGTCGTTCGGGCCGGGCACGGTGACCATGTCCGAGGAACGCACGGCCCCGCCCAGCATCGAGCCGATGAGCAGCGTCACTCCGACGACGAGGGACGCGACGACCGTGCCGCGCCGCAGTACGCGCCGCCGCAGTTCCCACAGTTCCGAGCGCGGCCCGAGCTTGCGCCACGCCTCGCCGGCGAGACGTCCGTCGACGGAGTAGACGGGCGCGCCCGCGATGATCAGCGGCGACCAGGCGGCGAGGTAGATGATGTCGGGCGCGTCGTACGCCGGCACGGTCTTCCAGCTCACCGTCATGATCAGCGCGGCGGAGAGCAGCGTCCCGAAACAGGCGGCGACGCGCTGCCACAGGCCCAGGACCGTCAGCACGCCGACGACGACCTGGAGGAACGCCACGGTCAGGCCGGCGCCCACCGGGTGGCTGAGCGCGAAGTCGCGAAGCGGCTCGGCGAGGGCCCACGGGTGCAGCGACGTCAGCCACTTGACCATCGAGCCGCGTTCGCCGCCGTCGAAGTAGACGGGGTCGCAGAGCTTGCCCATGCCGGCGTAGATGGAGATGAAGCCGAGGAACACGCGGAGCGGCAGCAGCACCACGCCGAGGTTCATCCGCCGCCCGGGGTAGTACGCGTGCCGGACGGCGTCGGCGTTGCGCCGGCCGCGCTGATCGCCGATCTCGTACTCGTCGTCGTAGGCGTCGTCGTCGAACTCCCGGTCGGCGCGGGCGTCCTCGGCGGTCCGGTCGGGCAGGTCGTACGCGCCGACGGCCTGCTTCATCCGGGGCAGCATCTGCGTCATGGGCGGCTCGGAGCCGCGCGGCCCGATGACGGTGGGGATCGCCGCCGTGTCCTCTGTGCTCTCGCCCGTGGAGAGCCGGGGGATGACCTGCGTGGCGCCGCTGTCGAGGCGCTCGCCGGACGAGGAGTTCCGTACGGCCTGGAGGAGGCCCGTCGCGCCGGGGTCGCCCGGCTCGGACTTCCCGCTCCAGACGACGGGCGCCCGCCGTCGGGTCGCGGTCGCACCGGCCATCGCCGGAATGCGCGCCGTGTCCCCCAGCCCGCTGCCCACACCGCCCGCCCCCGCGTACGGCGGGACGGGCCGCCGGCTCTGGGCCGGGGCGAGCTGCACGCGGAAGCTGGCGTGGTTGACGATGACCTGCGCTGGATCGCAGGGCACCTTGACCATGCTCAGGGCGGGCTGATCGTCGAACCCGGGTGTTCTGGTGTCCACACTCATCTAACCGAGTGACGTGTCGTTAGGACACTGCCTTGACGCCCTCGATCTGTCCGAGACCCGTCAAGACACCCTTACCGGGACATAACCGGCCCTGCCCGTGGGCCGGTTCAGCGCCGGCGCTGCGCCGCCTCCCAGAGCACGATGCCCGCCGCCACACCGGCGTTCAGCGACTCGGCGCCGCCCGGCATCGGGATGCGGACGAGGTAGTCGCAGGTCTCGCCGACGAGACGGCCGAGGCCCTTGCCCTCACTGCCGATGACGATGACGACGGGACCGCCGAGCTGCTCCAGGTCCTGGACCGTGTGCTCGCCGTCCGCCGCGAGGCCGACGACCGTGATCCCGGCCTTCTGGTAGCCCTCCAGGGCACGGGTGAGGTTGGTGACGCGGGAGACCGGCGTACGGGCCGCCGTACCGGCGGACGACTTCCAGGCGCCGGCCGTCATGCCCGCGGCGCGGCGCTCCGGCACGACCACGCCGTGGCCGCCGAACGCGGAGACGGAGCGGACGATCGCGCCGAGGTTGCGCGGGTCGGTCACGCCGTCGAGGGCGACGATCAGCGGGTCCTCGTGCTTGTCGTACGCCGCCGCCGTGAGGTCCTCGGGGTGCGCGTACTCGTACGGCGGGACCTGGAGGACGAGGCCCTGGTGGTTCAGGCCGTTCGTCATCCGGTCGAGCTCCGGACGCGGGGCCTCCATCAGGTTGATGTTGCCGCGCGCGGCCGCGAGCTGGAGGGCCTCGCGCACCCGCTCGTCGTTGTCGATGAACTGCTGCACGTACAGCGTGGTGGCGGGGACGCCGTCGCGCAGCGCCTCGAAGACCGGGTTGCGGCCGACGACCATCTCGGACGTGCCCTTGACGCCGCCGCGGCGCGGAGCCGGGCGGCGGACCGCGGCCTGCTTGGCCTTGGCCGTGGCGATGCGGTTCTTCTTGTGCTTCTTGCGGGCCTCGGCGGGCGGCGTCGGGCCCCTGCCCTCGAGGCCCTTGCGCCGCTGGCCACCGCTGCCGACCGTAGCGCCCTTCTTGTTGGACGTGCGGCGGTTCCTGCGCTGGCTGTTCCCGGCCATGACCTGTTACCTGTTCCGTTGCTTCAGACGTGCGTACGTATAGGGGAAAGTGTGCCGCCCGGGACGCCGGGCGGCACGTCGCGCGTGCCGGTCAGCGTGAGCCGAGGGTCCATCGCGGGCCCGACGGGCTGTCCTCGATGACGAGGCCGGACTGCTGGAGCTGGTCGCGGATCGCGTCGGCGGCGCCCCAGTCCTTGCGGTCGCGGGCCGACTGCCGCTGGTCGAGTACGAGGCGTACGAGCGTGTCGACGACCCCGTGGAGGTCCTCGCCGCGCTCGGTGCCGCCGCCCGACCACTGCTCGGAGAGCGGGTCGAGGCCGAGGACGCCGAGCATCGCCCGTACCTCCGCGAGCCGCGCGACAGCCTCGTCCTTGTCGTCGGCGGCCAGCGCCGAATTGCCCTGGCGGACGGTGGTGTGGACGATCGCCAGCGCCTGCGGGACGCCCAGGTCGTCGTCCATCGCCTCGGCGAACGCGGGCGGGACCTCGGCGGCGGGCTCGACGACGCCGCCCGCCTTCTCCACGACGCGCTGGACGAAGCCCTCGATGCGGGCGAACGCGGACTCCGCCTCGCGCAGGGCGTCCTCGCTGTACTCGATGGTGGAGCGGTAGTGCGGCGTACCGAGGTAGTAGCGCAGCACGATCGGGCGCCACGCCTTGACCATCTCGCTGACGAGCACCGAGTTGCCCAGCGACTTGGACATCTTCTCGCCGGCCATGGTGACCCAGTGGTTGTGCACCCAGTACGCGGCGAAGTCGTCGCCGAACGCCTTGGCCTGGGCGATCTCGTTCTCGTGGTGCGGGAAGATCAGGTCGATGCCGCCGCCGTGGATGTCGAAGGCGGAGCCCAGGTACTTGTGGGCCATCGCGGAGCACTCCAGGTGCCAGCCGGGGCGCCCGCGTCCCCACGGGGTCTCCCAGCTCGGCTCACCGGGCTTGGCTGCCTTCCACATGGCGAAGTCGCGCGGGTCGCGCTTGCCGGTCTCGCCCTCGCCGGACGGCTGGAGGAGGTTGTCCAGCTCCTGGTTGGACAGCTCCAGGTACCCGCGGTGGGAGCGCACGTCGAAGTAGACGTTCCCGTCGGCCTCGTACGCGTGCCCGCGCTCGATGAGCCCGCGCATCATCTCGACCATCTCGGTGACGTGCCCGGTGGCGCGGGGCTCGTAGGTGGGCGGGAGGCAGCCGAGGGCGGCGTAGCCGTCGTTGAAGGCGCGCTCGTTCTCGTACCCGATGGACCACCAGGGGCGGCCCTGCTCGGCCGACTTCTTGATGATCTTGTCGTCGATGTCCGTGACGTTGCGGATGAACGTCACGTCGTAGCCCCGGTAGGCGAACCAGCGGCGCATGATGTCGAAGTTGAGGCCCGACCTGATGTGCCCGATGTGCGGGGCGGCCTGCACGGTAGCGCCACACAGGTAGATCGAGACGCAGCCCGGCGTGAGCGGGGAGAAGTCGCGAGTCTGCCGGGCGCTGGTGTCGTACAGCCGAATAGTCACCACACCAGGGTAGTGGGCGGACGGCAGTGCCCAGCGACCCTTTGCCCTACGGGGGCGGCGCGGCGCGGGAACCGCCGCCCGGAACGGGGCGCCGCCCCGGTCCCGCGCGGCGGGCGGCCGGGGCGGCCGGGGCGCGTCCGTTCACGCCGTCGTGCGGACCACCAGCGCGGTGGCGATCGCCGCGAGGCCCTCGCCGCGGCCGGTGAAGCCGAGGCCGTCGGACGTCGCGGCCGACAGCGAGACCGGTGCGCCGACCGCCGCGGAGAGCACCTTCTGCGCTTCTTCGCGCCGCTTGCCGATCTTCGGCCGTACGCCGACCACCTGGACGGCGACGTTCCCGATGCCGAACCCCTCGGCCCGTACGATCCGCGCCGCCTCGGTCAGCAGCGTGATCCCCGACGCGCCGGACCACTCGGGGCGCCCGGTGCCGAAGTGCGCGCCGAGGTCACCGAGGCCGGCGGCGGAGAACAGCGCGTTGCAGGCGGCGTGCGCGACCACGTCGGCGTCCGAGTGGCCGGCCAGGCCGGGGCCCTCGCCCTCCCAGAGCAGGCCGCCGCACCACAGCTCGCGGCCCTCCTCGAAGGCGTGGATGTCCGTGCCGACACCGACGAGCGGCAGCGGGGGGACGGAGAGGTCGCGGGGAAGCTCAGAAGCCATCGTGGGCCCTCCTGCGGGCGAGTACGGCCTCGGCCAGGACGAGGTCCAGCGGCCGGGTCACCTTGAACGCCTCTTCGTGGCCGGGGACGACCACGACCTGCACGCCGAGCTGCTCGACCATGCCGGCGCAGTCCGTCGCGCCCTCCCCGCTCGCGGCGAACGTCTCGTGCGCGCGCACCAGCGTGGCGCGGTCGAAGCCCTGCGGGGTCTGCACGGCGCGCAGCCGGGCCCGCGCGGGCGTGGCGACGACCGGCTCGGGTTCGCCCTTCCCGCCGGGCTCGACCTCCTTGACGGTGTCGGCGAGCGGCAGCGCGGGCACCACGGCGGGCGCTCCGTCGCGTACGGCCTCGACGACCGCGTCGACGGTGTCCACGGGCACGAGGGGGCGGGCCGCGTCGTGCACCAGGACCGCGGTGACGTCGGCGGGCAGCGCGTCGAGTCCGAGCCGCACCGACTCCTGGCGGGTCTCACCGCCGGGTACGACGAGGAAGTCGGTGCGCTCGGGCAGCGCGTGCTCGCCGAGGAGGTTCTTGACGTCGGCGGCGCCGTCCTTGGGCGCCACCACGACGACGAGGGAGACGGCCCTGGAGTTGGCCATGGCCCGTACCGCGTGGATCAGCATGGGGGTGCCGCTCAGCGCGCGGAGCGCCTTGGGCGCGCCGGGTCCCAGCCGCACCCCGCGGCCGGCCGCGGGGATCACGGCGGCGGTGCGCGGAGTGGGTGTGGGGCGCGATTCGTCTGTCATCGGTAGCTCCGGGGCCGACAAGCTTCGGGAACGGGTTTGGCTCCGCCAGGTTTGTGTCCGCGGCCTCGGTGGGTATGGCCACAGCGTGCTGGGCGCGACGCCTTGACCGGCCCCTTCCGTGACGACCGGTCGAGCCGACCGCCCGGGCCCGGCACGCCGGAACACCGGGGATCACAAGGGGATGCAGGCCGCGCGGCAGCACGTGAGCGGTGAGGCTCGGGCGGAGTGAACGCAAGCGGAGTGAACGCAACATGCCGCAGCGCCCGGCAACAAGGGCTGGAACCTTGCCGGCGGGCACCGCGGCATCATTACTGGGCATCAGGGAAGAAGCCCCTGGGACCCGGAGTCAGGACGCGAGGACCTCGTCGAGCAGAGCCTCGGCCTTGTCTTCATTGGTGTTCTCCGCGAGCGCGAGCTCGCTCACCAGGATCTGACGCGCCTTCGCGAGCATGCGCTTCTCACCTGCGGAGAGACCGCGCTCACGCTCACGGCGCCACAGGTCACGCACTACCTCGGCGACCTTGATGACATCACCGGAGGCGAGCTTCTCGAGATTTGCCTTGTAGCGCCGGGACCAGTTCGTCGGCTCTTCGGCATACGGTGCGCGCAGCACCTCGAAGACCCGGTCGAGCCCTTCCTGACCGACTACATCGCGTACACCGACGAACTCCGCATTGTCCGCAGGCACACGAACAGTCAAGTCACCCTGGGCAACCTTGAGCACCAAGTAGGTCTTGTCCACGCCTTTGATCTGGCGAGTTTCGATAGCCTCGATCAGCGCGGCCCCGTGATGGGGATAGACCACGGTGTCGCCAACCTTGAACGTCATGTGACAGGTACCCCTTCCGTGGCTATCCAGAGTAACACGGAAACTGCTTCTTCTGAATGGCGTTTCCGCAGGTCAGGGCATATCTCGGGGCTTGACAACAGCAACATGAACGTGCTGCGCGAGCCTTCCGGAAGCGGGTATTCGCAGGTCGGAGCGGCTGTACGGGCGCAGAGAAACGCGTACGTTACATCCATCGCAGAGCCCTCCGAAGACGCCGAACGTCCCGTTTTGCCGGGTTCGGGGCGGCGCAGTCGGCGTACTCCGTTCGGCGATCGGTCACTCGTTCGCCGGAATCAGGAATTGATCACGTACCGCGATGATCAATTCCCGGAGTGTCGCGCATTCCTTACGGATAATCCGCGCGCCGACAGCCCGGGGGCCTCCCCCGGATATGTGAAGGGCCTACGGAACAGGCCGCCGCGCCTCCCGAGGCCGGTATGGGCGGGCGGGGCGGGGCGGGTCGGGTGCGAGGGGCGGACGACGGCTCGGTAACCTAAGCGCGCCGACACACCCCGGGGCGGCTGTACGCCGCTCGAACCCGTCTAACAGGAGATGCCTCCGCCGTGAGCCGCAGCCTTCGACGCGGTGCCCTCGCCGCCACCGCCATCGTGTTCTCGATCGCGTCGCTTGCCGCCTGCGGGGCGGGCAACGACGCGCAGACGCTGGGGGTCAGGCCGGACAACGCCGCTGCCACCGTCGACGACATCAAGATCCAGAACGCGGCGATCGTCACCCAGCCCGAGATCGACGCCGAGGGCCCGGCGGTCGTCACCGGCATGATCTTCAACAACGGCCGCGAGGCGGAGAAGCTGGAAGCCATCACGCTGCCCGGCAGCGACGCCAAGGTGAAGCTCAAGCCGGCCAAGGGCTCCGGCCCGCTGACCGTGCCCGCCGGCGGCTCGCTCCAGCTCGGCGGCGCGGGCAACGCCTCCGCCGTGATCGAGGACGGCCGCGAGGCGGCGAAGGACGGCGACGCGCAGCCCGTGCGGTTCGAGCTGAGCGCGACCGGCTCCGTTGACCTGCGGGCGTTCGTCGTCCCGGCCACCCAGTACTTCAAGGGCGTCGGCCCGACCCAGCTCCCGAAGCCGCCGGCGCAGTCGCCGTCCGGCTCGGCGAGCGCCGACCCCTCGGGCACCCCGACGGGCTCGGCCACCGGCGAGGCGGGCGCCCCGGCGTCGACCGAGTCGGCGGACGCGCCGGAGGGCGCCCAGTCCCCGGACGACGCGGCGGAGCACGGCGCCGGTCACTGAGGCACGTACAGCGCACACGGGGAGGCCCCGCCGGCAGGTGCCGGCGGGGCCTCCCCGTGTCATGTCACGTCCGCTCTCCGCGGTGGGCCTACGGCTCGAACTTGTAGCCGAGTCCCCGCACCGTCACCAGGTATCTCGGTGCGCCCGGGTCCGGTTCGATCTTGGCCCGCAGGCGCTTCACGTGGACGTCGAGGGTCTTCGTGTCGCCCACGTAGTCCGCGCCCCAGACGCGGTCGATCAGCTGCATACGGGTGAGCACGCGCCCCGCGTTGCGCAGCAGCATCTCCAGGAGGTCGAACTCCTTCAGCGGCAGGTCGACCTTGCCGCCGCCGACCGTGACCACGTGGCGGTCCACGTCCATGCGCACCGGCCCGGCCTCCAGGGCCGCCGGCGTGACTTCCTCGGGCTCGCCGCGGCGGCGCAGGACCGCGCGGATGCGGGCGACCAGCTCGCGCGAGGAGAAGGGCTTCGTGACGTAGTCGTCGGCCCCTATCTCCAGCCCCACGACCTTGTCGATCTCACTGTCCTTGGCGGTCACCATGATGACCGGAACGTTCGAATGGCTGCGCAGCTGACGGCAGACCTCGGTACCGGGCAGGCCGGGGAGCATGAGGTCCAGCAGGACGAGGTCGGCGCCGTTGCGCTCGAACTCGTCGAGCCCGTCGGGCCCGGTGGCCGCGATGGCGACCTCGAAGCCCTCCTTGCGGAGCATGTAGGACAGGGCGTCGCTGAAGGATTCCTCATCCTCGACGACGAGCACTCGGGTCACGGAAGGACCTCCGGGTGGGGAATGGGTTCGCGATCAGTGGTCTCGTAAGGACCGGCGGCGTCGTCTGCGGAGTCGTCGACGTCGTCGTCGGGGGCGGCGACCGGGGACCGGTCGCGTGACGCGGCTGCCTCGGGCAGCCGCAGGGTGAAGGTGGAGCCCTGTCCCTCGGTGCTCCACACCGTGACTTCCCCGCCGTGCGAGGCGGCCACGTGCTTGACGATGGCGAGGCCGAGGCCCGTGCCGCCGGTGGCCCGGGAGCGGGCCGGGTCCACGCGGTAGAAGCGTTCGAAGATCCGCTCGCGGTCCTTCTCGGAGATGCCGATGCCCTGGTCGGTGACGGCTATCTCGATCAGGTCCCCGCCGGGGGCGGAGATCCGGCGGCCGGCTATCCCCACGCGGGTGCGAGCCGGGCTGTAGTTGACGGCGTTCTCGACGAGGTTGCCGAGGGCGGCGGCGAGCTGCCCCCGGTTGCCCCACACGTACAGGCCCTCGGTGCCGCCGGCCGCCATGGTGATGTTCTTCGTGGACGCGGCGTGGCGGCTGCGGTCCACGGCCTCGTCGACCAGTTCGCCGACGCGGACCGGTTCGGCGTCCTCCAGCGGGTCGTCGTTCTGGACGCGGGAGAGATCGATGAGCTCCTGGACCAGATTGGTGAGGCGGGTCGCCTCGATCTGCATGCGGCCCGCGAAACGGGTGACCGCCTCGGGGTCGTCCGAGGCGTCCATGACCGCCTCGGAGAGCAGGGAGAGCGCGCCCGTAGGAGTCTTGAGCTCATGGCTGACGTTCGCGACGAAGTCGCGCCGTACCGCTTCGATGCGGCGGGCCTCGGTGAGGTCCTCCACCAGGAGCAGGACGAGACGCGAGCCCAGCGGGGCGACACGGGCGGAGACCGCGAGGGCCTCGCCGCGTCCGGTGCCGCGCCGCGGGAGGTCGAGCTCGACCTGGCGTATCTCACCGTCGCGGCGGGTGTCGCGGGCCATGTGCAGCATGGGTTCGACGGCCAGCTTGCCGCCCCGGACGAGCCCGAGCGCGTACGCCGCCGAGCTGGCCTTGACGACGCTGTCGCTCTCGTCCAGTACGACGGCGGAGGAGCGCAGGACGGACAGGACGGTGTCGACGCCGGGCGGCAGCACCGCGTTGACGTCGGGCCGCATGGAGGACCGGGTGGGCCGGGCCTGCTCGCGTTCGCTCCAGCGGAACGTCAGCACGGCGATCACGCCGGTCAGCAGACCGGCTATCGCTGCGGCTGCGGCTACTGCCGCGTTCACGTCCATGCACCCAGGTTAAGCGGGGTGCGCGACCCGGCCCCAGTCAAAAGGGTGGCACCTCGAACACTCGTCGCTCAGAGTTCACCGAGGGGATGGGGTTGGTTCACTTGGGGTGCCGGAAGCGGACGCGTACCGGACAGAACGTGGGAGCGTGGGGTTTCAAGAGGCCTCAGAAGGACTAGAGAGGGACTTTCATGCGCGACGCGTACCACGAGGAACTGGACTCGATCGGTGAAGCCCTGGTCGAGATGGCCCGGCTGGTCGGGTCCGCCATCGGGCGGGCCACCACGGCCATGCTCGACGCGGACCTCAAGCTCGCCGAGACCGTGATCGCCGCCGACCAGAAGGTGGACGATCTCCAGCACGACCTGGAGGCCCGCGCCATAGCCCTGCTGGCCCGCCAGCAGCCCGTCGCGACCGACCTGCGGATCGTCGTCACGTCCCTGCGGATGAGCGCCGACCTGGAGCGTTCGGGCGACCTCGCCCAGCACGTGGCCAAGCTCGCCCGGCTGCGCTTCCCCGCCTCGGCCGTGCCGCACGACCTGCACGCCACCATGCTGGAGATGGGGCAGCTCGCGCAGCGCCTGATGGCGAAGGCGGCGGAGGTCATCACCACGAAGGACGTCGACCTCGCCCTCCAGCTGGAGCACGACGACGACGAGATGGACCTGCTGCACCGCACGCTGTTCCAGCACCTGATGGACGACCGCTGGAAGCACGGCATCGAGACGGCGGTCGACGTGACGCTGCTCGGCCGGTACTACGAGCGGTTCGCCGACCACGCGGTGTCGGTGGCGAAGCGCGTGGTGTACCTGGTGACGGGCGAGCACGCCGACGAACTCCAGGCGGCGGCCGGTACGACGGCGCCGCCCGCACAGGGCGAGTAGGGGCCGGTACGCCGGTCCGCCTCACCCGCGCGTCGCCCCGCACCTCGCCCTTCCCGGCGTCCGCACCCGCCCGGTCCGTCACGCGGTCCATCACCCGGCCTGTCGTGCGGTCCGCCGGGCGGCTCTTCGCGCTGCCCCTCGCCCGGTGCATCGGGGCATTGCGCGTGTGCGCCGTTGATGCGCCCGCCCGAGTGGGCATGCAATGGGAGGCAGGAGTACGCCACGTGCCCCTTCGAGGAGGAACCCCATGGCCGATTCCCCCACGTCCGACGCCCGGCAGGAAGTGCCGGCCGAGGCGGCCCGCCACCGCCCCGCGCTGCCCGTCCTCGGTGCCTGCGGCTGCGGGTCCGGCTGCGGCTGCGGCTGCCAGTCCGGCGCACCGTGCCAGTGCGGCGGCTGCTGCGGCTGACCCCGCCGACGGAGCCCGGCGCGTCCGTTCGCGCGCGGGGCGCCCCGAGAGCGGTGCCGGAAGGGCTCCCGCCCGCCCCGAGGAGGACGGGGCCTTTTCGGCATGCGCGGGGGCGGGTTGGGGCGCGCATGCCCCTGTACGAGTGCGCAGGAGTGCGCGAGCCGGTGTGCACGTGCTTGGTGAGGGCGTAGGTGCCCGGTGACGCCTACGTGCATGGTGAGGGCGTACGTGCCGGGTGGCGCGTACGTGCGCGGTGAGGGCGTACCGGTTACGTCTGTCGGGCAGCTCCGCGGAGAGTTATCGTGCCGCCGTGACCGGCTCATCGGAGTACCCCCTTCTCTTTCTCGACGTCGACGGTCCGCTCATCCCGTTCGGAGGGCCGGCCGGCCGCCGTCGGGCGGACTCCGCTGTCCGCTCCGAGGGATCGCCCGATGCGCCCGAGCCGGGGAACCCGCTGCTGGGTCGCCTCGATCCCACGGTGGGGCGGCGTCTGACGGCTCTGGGGTGCGACCTGGTCTGGGCCTCGACGTGGATGGACGACGCGAACGAAGCGGTCGCCCCGCGGATCGGACTGCCGACGCTGCCCGTGGTGAGGTGGCCGGAGCCGGTCGCTGAAGAGAGCCCGCGCGGCCTGCACTGGAAGACCCGCCACATCGTCGAGTGGGCCGGCCGGCGCCCGTTCGTCTGGGTCGACGACGAGATCAGCGCCATGGACCGTCTCTGGGTCGCCGCACAGCATCGGGGCCCGTCCCTGCTGCACCGCGTCGCCCCGCACGAGGGCCTCACCGACGAGGACTTCGCCGCGCTCACCGACTGGCTCCGCACCACCGTGCCGAACGGCCCCGCCGTCCACCCTCGTTGACCGGGGTCGCCGGCACACGGCGCGCGGAAGGCCCCGCCGGAGCGGGGCCTTCGTTGCGCGGTCGGACGCGCGGACGCTGGGCTCGGGGCCCGGCGTACTCAGTTCACGTCGACGTAGTCACCGGTGGAGTTGCTGGCGCCAGTGGTGGTGTTGCCGCTGTAGCGCCAGCGCCAGGTGCCGTCCTCGGAGGCGGTCACCGTCGTCTTGAGGTAGCCGGTGCTGCCCGCGGTCACCGACTTGACGGTGGTGTAGGTGCTGGAACCGGCGGGCTTGAACTGCAGCTTCACCAGTCGGCCGCCGTAGTTGTCGTAGCGGTGCAGACTCCAGTTGGCGCGCTGCACGGTGCCGGTGACGGTGATCGGCTCGCCCTTGACGACGGGCTCCGGGGAGGCGTTCGCGTTCTGGATGCGGGAGGCGCGCTGGAGGCGGACCGTCGCGGAGAGCAGGTCGGTGTCGTACCCGCCGCCCTTCTTGATGGCCGTGCCGAAGGACTTCCACTCGGCGGCGTCGCTGTTGACGAGCTTGTTGCCATTGCCGCCCGGCATGTTGTCCGGGTCGATGGTCATCGTCTCGTCGCAGTCGTGGAAGGTGTAGCCGCCCGCGGAGGACTGACCGCAGCCCCACCGGGTGGTGATACCCGCGAGGTTGTACTGGGTGGACCCGTAGGTGCCCCGGTACGCGCTGACCCACCAGCTGTCGAGCGTCGTGTTGCTCTTCACCGTGTACGTCAGCGGCGCCTCGACCTCGGCGCTGATGCCGACGACGATGGGCTTGCCGTTGTTGAACACGACGTTCGAGAACGAGATGTCGCCCTCGGCCGCGTGCGCGGCCGGCGCCGTCAGCCCCACGCCCGCCAGTGCCATGCCCCCGGCCACGACCGCCGCGGCCGCGCGCCGCACCGCCGGGCGTCTGTGCCGCTGCCGGACGGCAGCCGCTATGGAAGTGATCAATCCCCACCCCTGAGTCCAGTGTCTGCACGGCGGGTCGACCGCCCGCCGCCGGAACTCTAGATCATGCCGCTCTGGGCACCCGAGGTCGGTCCAAGGCAGACGAGAGCCCCCGACCCGCGCCCACAGGCGCAGATCAGGGGCTCAAGGGTCCTACTTCTTCTTGCCCTGGTTCTTCACGGCCTCGATGGCGGCCTTCGCGGCCTCCGGGTCGAGGTACGTGCCGCCCTTGGTGACCGGGCGGAAGCCGGCGTCCAGCTCGTAGTAGAGCGGGATGCCGGTGGGGATGTTCAGGCCGGTGATCTCCTCGTCGGAGATGCCGTCGAGGTGCTTCACCAGGCCGCGCAGGGAGTTGCCGTGGGCGGCGACCAGGACGGTGCGGCCCGCGAGCAGGTCCGGGACGATGCCGTCGTACCAGTACGGCAGCATGCGCTCGACGACGTCCTTGAGGCACTCCGTGCGGGGGCGCAGCTCGCTGGGGATCGTCGCATAACGCGGGTCGTCGGACTGGGAGAACTCCGCGCCGTCCTCGAGGACCGGCGGCGGGGTGTCGTACGAGCGGCGCCAGAGCATGAACTGCTCCTCGCCGAACTCGGCGAGGGTCTGCGCCTTGTCCTTGCCCTGGAGGGCGCCGTAGTGGCGCTCGTTCAGGCGCCAGGAGCGGTGCACGGGGATCCAGTGGCGGTCCGCGGCCTCCAGCGAGAGCTGGGCCGTGCGGATGGCGCGCTTCTGGAGCGAGGTGTGGAGGACGTCGGGCAGCAGGCCGGCTTCGACGAGCAGCTCACCGCCGCGCACCGCCTCCTTCTCGCCCTTCTCGGTGAGGTTGACGTCCACCCATCCGGTGAACAGGTTCTTCGCGTTCCATTCACTCTCGCCGTGGCGGAGCAGGATCAGCTTGTACGGTGCGTCGGCCATGCGTACGAGACTAATGGACGCCCCGGACGGTTGACGGCTCGCGTCAATTCAGTGGCTGCGACCCCGGCCGCGCTTGTAATTTGCGGAGACCGCATCAGCCGCTTACAGGCGTCCACCGCCGCCGCCGAAGGTCCCTGGGGGGATGACACATGTCCATGGCCGCGCTCAGACGTGCCGCGAAGGATTCGGTCTCGGGGCTCCCCGACGGGTTCTGGTGGCTGTGGACGTCGACGCTGGTGAACCGCACCGGAGCGTTCGTCCTCACCTTCCTGTCGCTGTACCTGACGCAGGAGCTGGGGTACTCCGCCTGGTACGCGGGGCTCGTCATAGCGCTGCACGGGCTCGGCGGCGTGGCCGGCGCGCCGCTCGGCGGGATGCTGACCGACCGGTGGGGGCGGCGGCCCACGATGATCGCCGGCCACCTGGGCACGGCGACGGGCGCGGCCGCGCTCGCCGTGGTGACGAGTGCGGTGGGCGTCGCCGTGGTGGTGCTGCTCATGGGCGTCACCATGCAGTCGGTGCGGCCCGCGATCGGCGCCACCATCGCCGACCTGGTGCCGGAGCACGAGCGGCGGCGCGCGTACGCCCTGAACTACTGGGCGCTCAACCTCGGCTTCGCGATCGCCGCGCTCGGCGGCGGTGCGGCGATCGTCTTCGGCTACCGGACGCTGTTCCTCGTGGAGGCGGCGGCGACCGTACTGTGCGCGCTGATCGTCTTCCTGCGCCTGCCGGAGACGCGGCCGGCCGCCCCCGCGGCGGTCAAGGGGGAGGAAGTGCTTGCCCCGCGGCCGAAGGTCAGTGTGGTCGAGGTGCTGCGCGACGGGCCCTTCAGGACGCTGGTGCTGCTCAACCTGCTCGTCTGCCTCATCTTCACCGCGCCGTGGGTCGGCCTGCCGCTGACCATGGCCGGCGAAGGGCTCGAACCCGGTGCGTACGGCATGGTCATCGCGGTCAACGGTGTCGTGATAGTCGGCTTCCAGCTGCTCGTCAACAAGATCACCGATCGGCGGTCGCCGGCCGCGCTCCTCACCGTCTCCTCGCTGCTGTTCGCCGCCGGGACCGGGGCGACCGCGCTGGCGGGGACGCCGCTCGTGTTCGCGGCGACGGTGATCGTGTGGACGATCGGCGAGATGGTGCACGTGCCGACGAACGCCGCCGCCACCGCGCGGCTGGCGCCGGAGCATGCGCGGGGGCGGTATCAGGGCGTGATGGGCATGTCCTGGGCCCTGTCCGGCTTCCTCGCGCCGATCCTGGCCGGGTGGATCGTGGACGGGCCGGGGCCGGATGTGCTGTGGATGGCGTGCGGGGTCGTCGGCATGGTCGCGGCGGTGGGGTACGGGACGTTGCTGCGGCGGGTGCTGGCCGAGTCGGATGCGGAGGTGGGGGCGGGTCCTGGTGCGGATGCGGGTCCTGGCGTCGGTGCGGGTGCGGGGCCTGCCGTCGGTGCGGGCGGGGGTGCGGACGTGGTGGTTGCTTCTGCGTCTGTGGAGCCGAAGGCCGGCGGGTGAGGCGGGCCCGCTGGGCGCACTGTGACTCGGGGGTGGTCGGTGCCGGGGCAGCTCCTCCTGCCACTGCGTCAGGTGGGGGCGGGAAGGGTGGGACCGACGGGGGCCGGGTGGGGGTTTGGGGGTGCTCGGTTCGTGGGGTGGGAGCGGGGGTGGCGGTAGTGCGATCGGATGCAGGGTTCTCCCCCGTCCGGATGACCCCCTGGCGTGTGCCGCCGTCAAGTGCGCGGGGGGTGAGGTGAAGTCAGTCCCCGTCAGGCCCCACCCGTCACGTACGTACAGGAGAGCGAAACATGCTTCGTCGCGTCGCGATCACCCTCGCCGGCTTCACCGCCGCCGGGTTCATGGCCGCCGCCCCCGCTGCCGCCATGGACTTCGACGGCGGCCCGCACGACGGCGGCCCCTTCGGCGGTGGCCACTACAGCGACGGCCCCTTCGACAACGACCGCCACGGGTGCAAGAACAGCGCCAGCGAGTTCTACCTCAGCAACGTCGGCGGCCCCTACGGCATCACCGAGATCCACGGCTCCCACGCCTGTGGCCACAACGGCCACAACGGCCACAACGGCCACAACGGCGGCAACGGGCACAACGGCGACAACGGCTTCAACGGGCACGACGGCTACGACAAGGACTGAGCCCGTCGTTGCGTGCGGCCCCGTCTCCGGTTCGGAGGCGGGGCCGTTTCGTCAGCGGGGCCGGGTCAGGTGCGTGAACGCTTCCAGGTTCCTGGTCGACTCGCCCCGCGACACGCGCCACGCGTACTCCTTGCGGATCGCGCTCGCGAAGCCCAGCTCCAGCAGGGTGTTGAAGCTGCCGTCCGCCGCCTCCAGGACGCTGCCCAGCAGGCGGTCCAGCTCCTCGGGGGTCACCGCCGCCAGCGGCAGCTTGCCGGCCAGGTAGATGTCGCCGAGGCTGTCGATCGCGTAACTCACGCCGTACAGGCGCAGGTTGCGCTCCAGCAGCCAGCGGTGCACCGCCGCGTCGTTCTCGTCGGGATGGCGGATGACGAAGGCGTTGACGGACAGGGAGTGCCGGCCGACTCTCAGTGAGCACGTCGTGGACAGCTTGCGGGTGCCGGGGAGTTTCACCACGTACGAGCCGGGCTCGGGGCTCTCCCATTCGAGCTCCGCTTCGTTCAGCGTCTTCTCGACGACCTGCTGCGCGTCAGCCATGGTGCGAGCGTACGCGACGGCGGTGTTCGTGCATCGCGGCCGTGTACACGTCAGCGGTGGCGGACGCGGCCGTGTCCCAGCCGAAGTTCTGCGCGTGGCGGGCGGCCGCCGCGCCCATGCCGTCCACCAGGCCCGGCTCGTCGATGAAGCGCCGCAGCGCGCGGGCGTATCCGGCCGGGTCGTGACCGTCGACGAGGATGCCGGTCCGTCCGTTCCGTACGGCGACGGGAAGGCCGCCGACCGCCGCCGCGACGACCGGCGTGCCGGACGCCTCGGCCTCTATCGCGACCAGGCCGAACGATTCGCTGTAGGAGGGCATGACCAGCGCCGACGCCGCCCGGAACCAGTCCGCCAGGTGGTCCTGGCCGACGGGCGGGCGGAAGCGTACGACGTCGGCGATGCCCAGGCGGGCCGCCAGCTTCTGCAGGCCCTCCGGCTTGGCGAGGCCGCTGCCGCTCGGTCCGCCGACGACCGGCACCACGATCTTCGAGCGCAGCGACGGGTCCTCGTCGAGGAGCACGGCGACCGCGCGCAGCAGGATGTCCGGGGCCTTGAGCGGCTGGATGCGGCCCGCGAAGAGCGGAATGAACGCGTCCTGCGGGAGGCCGAGGCGCTCGCGGGCGGCGGCGCGGCCGTCGGCCGGGCGGAAGCGGTCCAGGTTCACACCCGGGTGCACGACGGCGATCTTGGCGGGGTCGGCCTCGTAGAAGCGCGCCAGTTCGTCCGCCTCCTCCGCCGTGTTGGCGATGAGCCGGTCGGCCGCCCGGACGATCTGCGTCTCGCCGATGACGCGCGCGGCCGGTTCGGGGGTGTCGCCCTCCGCCAGCGCGGCGTTCTTGACCTTGGCCATGGTGTGCATGGCGTGGACGAGGGGGGCGCCCCAGCGGTCGGCGGCGAGCCAGCCGACGTGCCCCGAGAGCCAGTAGTGGGAGTGGACGAGGTCGTAGTAGCCGGGGCGCTGGCCGGCCCACGCCTGCATCACGCCGTGGGTGAAGGCGCAGAGCTGGGCGGGCAGCTCCTCCTTGGCCAGGCCCTCGTACGGGCCCGCGTCGACGTGGCGGACCAGTACGCCGGGCGCCAGCTCGACGCGGGGCGGCAGGCCGCCGGTGGTCGCGCGGGTGAAGATCTCGACCTCGATGTTGATGGCGGCCAGGCGCTTGGCGAGCTCGACGATGTAGACGTTCATGCCGCCCGCGTCGCCCGTGCCCGGCTGGTGCAGCGGGGAGGTGTGGACGCTCAGCATGGCGATCCGGCGCGGCTTGCGGTGGTGACCGCCGGGCAGCCGGAGGCGGGGCGGCGTCGCCAGTGTGCCGGCGAGTCGGGAGACGTACTGGCTCACGTCGACGGTTCCTCCTCGCTCTGGGCATGCCTCGGGAGGCGCGCGGATGCGGCCCTCCGTAGGGCCCAAACAGCGGAATGACCCCCTCCAATTTCCGTTTTGCCAAATCATTACTTCAGCTGCCTCAACCTTTGCGAGCCGGTGCGGGCCCTTACCCTCGCTTCATGGCTTCCCGCACCTCTCCTTCGCGCCCCGTCGGCGCCGTCACCCGCGGGACCACCAACCCGAACCGCCTGCGCCGCATGGACCGCTGGATCGCCGCCGCGCACGGCCCCGAGCTGCGGCGGAGCGCCGACCCCGTCGCGGTCGACCTGGGGTACGGAGCCGCGCCCTGGACCGCCGTCGAACTGCTCGGCCGGCTGCGCACCGCCGCGCCCGCCGCCGAGGTCGTCGGCATCGAGATCGAACCGGCGCGGGTCGCGGCCGCGAAGCCGTACGAGCGCGACGGGCTGGCTTTCCGGCACGGCGGCTTCGAGGTACCGCTGCCCGCCGGCCGCCGGCCCGCCCTGATCCGGGCGGCGAACGTACTGCGCCAGTACGACGAGGGGGAGGTCGCGGCGGTCTGGGCCCGGCTGTGCGGGCGGCTGGCGCCGGACGGGCTGCTGGTCGAGGGGACGTGCGACGAGATAGGGCGGCGGCACGTGTGGGTGGCGCTGGGGACGGAAGGGCCGCGGACCGTGACGTTCGCGACCCGGCTGGGGTCGCTGGAGCGGCCCTCCGACCTCGCGGAGCGGCTGCCGAAGGCGCTCATCCACCGCAATGTCCCGGGCGAGCCGGTGCACGCGTTCCTACGGGACTTCGACCGGGCGTGGGCGGCGGCGGCTCCGTACGCCCCGCTCGGCGCCCGGCAGCGCTGGATCAAGTCCGTGCGCGACCTCTCGGCCGACTGGCCGCTGGCGGACGGGGAGCGGCGGTGGCGTCAGGGCGAGGTCACCGTGGACTGGGCCGCTCTCCAGCCGCGCACCGGCTGAAACCGTCCCGGATTTTCTCGAACGAGTGGCCGTGCAGGGGAACGCGGCGACCTGCCTGTTCGTCAGAAACCAGTGGGCAGGGGCCTCTGTCGTTTTCACTGACGGCATGGCAGCATCCATTGGGCCTAAGTTACTGACGGTAAATCACATGCGTGCGCATGTGATGGGGGATCCGGGGGAGCTTGTGAACCGATGTCGCAGCGCCGCGACCGCGATCGCGCTGGTCTGCGCCCTGACCGTGCTGGCCGCGCCCGGGCAGGCGTACGCCGATCCCAACCCGCCGCGCAGTGAGCAGCGGCTCCAGGAGGTACGGGCCGAGATCGACGCGCTCTACCGCAAGGCGGGGGCGGCCACGGACGCGTACAACCTCGCCGAGGAGCGTGCCGACAAGCAGTCGTCCGAGATCGTGAAGCTGGCCAAGGAGATCGTCGAGGGCCAGAAACGGATCACGGACCTGAAGCGCCGGATCGGGGCCGAGGCCCGCGCCCAGTACCGCAGCGGCGGACTGCCGCCCGAGGCGAAGCTCATGCTCAGCCGCGACCCCCAGCACTTCCTCGACGGGGCCGGGCGGCTGCGGGAAGGACAGCAGGCGGCCAGGGGACTCCTCGGCGAACTGTCCCGGACGCAGACCGACCTGGAGGCGTACACCGAGGACGCGACCGCCCAGTGGAAGCGGCTGGAGTCCAGCCGCAAGAAGAAGGAAGCGGCGAAGAAGGAGATCAAGAAGCAGATCACCGCCGCCGAGAAGCTCGAGTCGACGCTGGAGAAGGAGGAGCGCGAGCGGCTCCTCAAGATGGAGCAGGAGGCGCAGTACAGGGCGCAGACCGCCTGGCTCGACTCCGGAGCGCTCGCGAACGCCGCCGGCAGGGCGACGAAGGGCGGCGAGGCCGCTGTCGCCTTCGCGACGGCGCAGATCGGCAAGCCGTACGTGTGGGGAGCCGAGGGTCCGGGCTCCTTCGACTGCTCGGGGCTGACGTCGCAGGCGTGGCTCGCGGGCGGGCGGGCCATACCGCGGACGTCGCAGGAGCAGTGGAAGCGGCTGCCCCGGGTCGACGTGAAGGACATGCGGCCCGGCGACCTGATCGTCTACTTCGACGACGCCAGTCACATCGGGATGTACGTGGGCGACGGCGCGATGGTGCACGCGCCCCGTCCCGGCCGGGACGTGACGATCGCGGGGGCCGGTTCGATGCCGATCCTGGGCGTCGTACGTCCGGACAAGTAGGTCCGGGCCGGCGGGCGCGGGGCGAAGCCGGCCGGGCGCGGCCGTACGGGTGGCCCGGGGCGTGATGTTCGTCATGACCCGGCACCCCGCCGATACGGCCGGATGCGTTGTGGGAGGCGGCATATGACCCCGTCGGCTTTTCGCTCGGCATTCCGCTCGGGCGCCGGGTAACGCTATGGTCCCCGTTTGGCGGAACGTCGATCGTCGTGCCGCCGCACCCTCGGGGGGAGGGAAGGAAACCGAAACCGATGCCCGTACCCGTACCGCGGCAGCGTGAGAGCACGGCCGTGGAACACGGTCAGGTTCTCCTGCCGAAACAACAGGTTGGGAGCAGCATGGAGACCGCATCAGCCGCAGCGTCTGTGGCGACCGCGGCCCAGGGCGCTCCTGCCTCCCCCGGCGTGTCCGCGAACAGCACCGACCTCACCCTGCTGGTGATCGAGGACGATCCGGCGGGGACGTTCACCGTTCCGTCGCTGCTCGACGCCGCCGGCACCCGTGTCCGTATCCGCACCGCCCGCAACCTCACGGAGGCGGAGCGGCTCCTCACGGACGACGTGCACTGCATCCTGCTCGACCTGGCCCTGCCCGCCCCCTCGTCCGGCGACGGCGAGGACGGGGACCGGCTGGCCGCGCTGCGGCACGTGCTGCGCCTCGCGCCCCGGCACGCCGTGCTCGCGCTGACCGCCGAGACGGACGCGGAGCGGGCCGCCGAGGCGGTGCGCGTCGGCGCGCAGGACTACCTCTTCCGCGACGAGCTCGACGGGCGCCAGCTCAGCCGCGCCATCCGGTACGCCGTCGAGCGCAAGCGCGCCGACAGGGCCCAGCACAAGCTGGCGGAGTCGCGGCTGCGCGCCCAGGAGAACGCCCGTCTGGAGCGCGGTCTGCTGCCGACGCCGCTGCTGGAGGGGTCGAACCTGCGGTTCGCCTCCCGCTACCGGCCCGGGCGCTCGCGCGCCCTCCTCGGCGGCGACTTCTACGACGTGGTCCGCACCTCCGACGGCACGGTCCACGCGATGATCGGCGACGTGTGCGGCCACGGCCCCGACGAGGCCGCGCTCGGCGTGGAGCTGCGCATCGCCTGGCGCGCCCTGACGTTCGCAGGGCTGTGCGGCGACGAGCTGCTGTCCACACTCCAGCAGGTTCTCGAGCACGAGCGGGAGAGCGAGGAGATCTTCGCGACGCTCTGCACGGTCGACATCGCCCCGGACGGGCGGCGGGCCGGGATGTGCCTGGCCGGGCACCCGTCGCCGCTGATCGCCCGCCAGGGCAGGGCGGCGCAGCTGCTTCCGTACGAGGACGGCGGTCCCGCGCTCGGCCTGCTGCCGCGCGCCCGCTGGTCCCGTCGGCAGGTCGAGCTGGGCGGCTCGTGGAGCCTGATGATGTACACGGACGGCCTGATCGAGGGCCGTGTCGGCCCGCCGGGGTCGAAGCAGCGGCTCGGTCAGGACGGGATGGTCGAGATGATCAACCGCAGGCTGGACGCCGGACTGCGCGGCGAGGCCCTGCTGGAGGCCGCGGTCACCGAGGCCCGGGACCTCAACGGCGGCGAACTGACCGACGACGTGGCGCTGCTGCTCCTCGACCGGGGCTGAGCGCCGGCGCGGGGTCCTGTCCGGGGCGCCCCGGCGGCGGACGGCCGCGGGCCGTCCGCCGTGGCGGGCTAGCGTCCGCCGTTGTACGGCCCGTACGGACCGTCGCTGCTGCTGCCGCCGCCCCTGCGGCCACCGCCGCCGCCACCCGACACCTGCTTGATCGCGGGCCGTACGTCCACCATGAAGACGATGGTCGCCACCAGCCCGGCGATCTGCAGGAACAGCATCGGGACGAACAGGTTCACCGCGACCGTCACGCCCAGCAGGACCAGCCAGAAGACCTTGGACTGCTTGTCGGTGGCGCGGTACGCGTCCTCACGGGCCGTCGCGGCGAAGAACAGCGCCACCACGGCGAGGACGAGCATGGCGAGGTTGAGCAACGACAGCAGAGTGCCGAATGTCGAGAGCAGCATGCTGGACACCGCCTAGAGAGTGATTGTGCGCCTCGCGGCCAAGGTACCCGCACAACGAGCCGGACACCCACAAAGGTGCCCGGCTCGCCGCGGTCGTGATGCCTGCCCGCTCGCCCTACTTCTCGGCGGCCGGCGTGGCCTTCTTCGCCGGCGCCTTGCGCGCGGCCGGGGTCTTCTTGGCCCCGGCGGCCTTGGCCTCGGCGGCCTTCGGCTCCTCCGCGCGGGGCTCCGGGTCGGGCTCGACGGCGACGGCGATCTCGTTGATCTCCTCGGCCGCCTCGCCGCGCCACGCCTTCACGCTCTGCTCGCCGTGCTCGGCGACCTTCTCGTACGCCTCACGCGCCTTGACCGCGTACTCGGCGGCCACGCCCACGCTCCGCAGCGCCAGGTCCTGCGCCTGCTCGGTCAGCTTCTTGAAGTCGGTGTCGAGCGTGCCGAGCACCTCGGTCACCTTCGCCTGGACCGTGGCCTGGGCCTCCTTGGCCTGCGTGGTCACCTTCTCCTGGACGGCCTTGGGGTCGGTGTTGCGTACGGCGTCGATGCGCGCCGGAGCCTCGGCACGCAGCTGCTCGATCAGCGCGGGTACCTTCTTCGCCTTCTGCACGGCGAGGTCCGCGGTGCCGGCGGCGAAGTAGAGGGGAGTCGGGTCGGTGAGGGTCTTACGCAGGTCATCGGTGATGGCCATGACTGTGGTCCTCCCGGAGCTCAGTTCACTGTGAGGGTGGTGGTGTGTCTGCATCACTGCCGTCGGCCGCGCGGGAGCCGTCAGCGACGGCGTCCGTTTCCGCGTGCGCTTCGGCGTCCGTCCGCGGGTGCGGTGCGGTGTCCGGTATCGCGTCGGCCGCGTTCTCCTTGCGGAACGACTCGTAGATCTGCAGCAGCACCTGCTTCTGCCGCTCGTTGATCGACGGGTCGGCGAGGATGACGGCGCGCGTCTCCAGCTCCTCGCGCTCCTGCTCGTCGAGGATCCCGGCCTGGACGTACAGCGTCTCGGCGGAGATGCGCAGCGCCTTCGCGAGCTGCTGCAGGATGTCCGCGCTCGGCTTGCGCAGGCCGCGCTCGATCTGGCTGAGGTACGGATTGGACACCCCGGCGGCGTCGGCGAGCTGCCGCAACGACAGCTGCGCGTTGCGCCGCTGCTCGCGCAGATACCCGCCGAGATTGCCGACGTTGAGTGATGCCATGTCCCGATAGTGCGGCATGAGCGCTAACTTTTGCAAGCGCCTGCTTGCAAAAGTGTTCCCACGTCACTCCGACGGGCTCGGTGCCGGCGTCGTGGGCGAGGAATCCCGGCGGTCCTGCCCGGCCCGTCCGTCGCCCCTTGGTCGGGTCCAGAGGGTGAGGTCGCTGCTGGTGGCGACCGCCAGGGTCAGGCCGGAGGGAGAGAATCCGGCTGCGCGGAGTGCTGAGTGCTCGGAGTGGAAGATGTGCCACCACGTCCCTCCCGCCGGGCCTTTGTGGGACCCGCCGTCGGCGGAGAGGACGACGCGGTCGTGGGGCCACTCGGGGCTGACGACGTCCAGGGTCCAGCCGTCCGGTGTGGTGCCGTGGAGGCCGCCGCCGAAGAGCCCGGCGATACGCACCGGCGTGCCCTCGATCGGGCCGAGCCCGGGGCAGGTGAGCTCCGGCGACGCGTCCGGAGTGCTGGTGTCGGGGTCCGGGTCCCGGTCGCGGGCGATCTTCTCGCCCGCGACCGCGTCGAAGAGTCCATGACCGGCGCTGGACACGACCATGACGAGGTCGTGCCCGTTGTCGGGATGGACGGCGAAGCCAATGCCGAGCAGACCCCCGATGGGGGTCCTGTGGTCCAGCACCGGCTGCCACGGCTCCGGGGCCGGCATGACTGTGGCGGCGATGTAGCGCTCGCGCAGTTTCTGCCGGTACTCCGTGATCAACTCGTCCCCTTGGGGCTGTCTGTGTCGAAGGCCAGACCACAAACGATCTCAAGGTGACGAGAACGATGCACCACCGGTGACAGCAATCCAGCTCACGCCGTCCCGGAACCCCAGGACCAAGGGCCGCCGCCCGGCGTGCGGTAGCGCGCCTAGGCGCCGGTACGGCCGTCCGCGAGTTCCCGCAGGATGTCGAGGTGACCGTTGTGGCGGGCGGTCTCCTCGATGAGGTGCAGCAGGATCCACCGCAGGTTCACGCGGCTTCCGTTGCTCCGGGGGCGCTTCGCCTCGGCGTCCAGGTCGTTGTCCTCGACCAGCTCGCGGTAGCGGGCGCTCTGGGCCTCGTACGCCGAGAGCAGGTCGGCCAGCGGGACGTCGACGGCGACGCGCATCTCGCGGTCGGGGTCGTCGTCCGTCCAGGGCCCCTCGTCCTCCTCACCGAGGAACACCACCTGGAACCAGTAGTACTCGACCCAGTGCAGGTGACTGATGAGCCCGCACAGCGTCATCAGCGGCGATCCGGGCAGCGGGGCCTTGCGGGCGTCCTGTGGCGACACGTCGTCGCACTTGGCGCGCGCGGTGGCGCGGACGTAGTCGAGGAAGGTGGCGAGCGAAGCGCGCTCGTCGGGCGTGGGCGGGATGTCGGTTCGTGTCATCGGGGTGAATGTTCTTGCTCCGTAAGCCCGTTGTCGAGCGGTTTTACGCCACCGCGGCCGCCAGGGGTGACCCTGGAAGGTGTCCGGCACCACGACGGGACAGCGATACGGCGAGAAGGAGCGGCACACGTGACACACGACAACGGCGGTGCGGCACAGGTGACACACGACACCAGCGGTGCGGCGCAGGTGACAGACGAAAACGGCGGTGGCGACGGCAGCGGCGCGGTGAAGCTCAGCCCCACCGGCTGGGTGGCCGAGCAGGCCGAGCTGTACGAGGAGTCCGGCGGCACCAGGGGCACCACCGTGCAGGGCGCCCCCTGCCTGCTGCTGGACTACGTCGGGCGGCGCAGCGGCGCGATCCGCCGCACCGTGCTGATCTACGGCCGCGACGGCGACGACCACCTGGTGGTGGCGTCGAAGGGCGGCTCCGACGAGCACCCCCTGTGGTACCTGAACATCAAGGACAACCCGGACGTTCACCTGCGGGTCGGCACCGAGCGGTTCCCCGCCCGCGCCGAGACGCTCTCCGCCGAGGAGAAGGCCCGGGTGTGGCCGCTGCTGGTGGACGTCTTCGCACCGTACGAGGGCTACCAGAAGAAGACCAGCCGCGACATTCCGGTGGTACGGCTGCGCCGCGCGGACAGCTGACGGCCGAAGCCACCCCCGCGCCCGGTGCTCTTTCCCATACCTCGTCGACGAACGCCCCGACCGCCGCGCCGGCGGTGCGGCCCGACGCGCTTGACCTCAACAGCACTTGAGGTCACAGACTCACGGGCACACCGACGAAGTGGGGAGTGCACGGCATGCGCGCGATTCAGGTGACACGGTTCGGCGGCCCCGAGGTACTGGTGGAGACGGGACTGCCGGATCCGGTGGCCGGTCCGGGCGAGGTGGTCGTGGAGGTCTCCGTGATCGACACGATCTACGTCGAGACGCAGATCCGGGCCGGCTGGGGACCGCGCTTCGGCATCGAGCCGCCGTACGTTCCCGGCGGCGCGGCGGCCGGGACGGTGCTGGCGCTCGGTGAGGGCGTGGACCCGGCGTGGAAGGGCCGCCGGGTGGTGGTGGGTCCGAGTACGGCCGGGACGTACGCCGAACAGCTGGCCGTCCCGGTCGACCGCCTGGTTCCGGTTCCGGACGGCCTCGGCCTGCGCGAGGCCGCCGCGCTGGCGCACGACGGCGTCACCGGCACCGGCATAGCGGAGGCGATCGGCATCCGGGCGGGCGAGCGGGTACTGATCCTCGGCGCGTCGGGCGGCATGGGGACGCTGCTGGTGCAGATGGCGCACGCGGCGGGCGCGCACGTCGTCGGGGCGGCGCGGGGCAAGCGGAAGCTCGATCTCGTACGGGAACTGGGCGCCGACGCGGTCGTCGACTACTCCGAGGAGGGCTGGACCGAGCGGGCCCGCAAGGCGCTGGGCGGCACGGGAGCGGACGTACTGCTGGACGGAGCGGGCGGCGAACTCGGCCTCTCCGCCTTCGCGTTGGTGTCCGACGGAGGCCGTGTCTCCGCGCACGGCGCGCCCAGCGGCGGCTTCGCCCCGATCGACGCCGAGGAGGCGCGGCGGCGCGGGATCACGCTGCGGGGGATCGCCGAGGTCCAGTACGGGACACGGGACGTCACGCGGCTGCTGACCAGGGCCCTGGCGGAGGCGGCGGCCGGCCGTCTGCGCCCGGTGATCGCGGCGACGTTCCCGCTGGCCCGGGCAACGGAGGCGCACGCCGCGATCGAGGCACGCGAGGTACCGGGCAAGGCGCTGCTGACGGTGGCGGGACGCGGCTGAGCCACCGCCAGTACCGGCTCACGCGGACGTCCGCCGGCGCCCCCGCACGGGCGCCGGCCGCCTCCTCGTCCGCACGTCATGGCCGACAGACCCGCGACCTCGTCGCGACCCGCGATCCTTGCGGCGCATGTCGGGCCCGATGTTCTCGCACGAGCACGGGGGCACCCCCGAGCCCGCCTCCACCACCCGCCCCGCACGAGCACCGGGCTACCCCCGAGCCCGCCTCCACCACCCGGCCCCGCACACCTGCCGCGTACCTTCGAGCCCGTGGCCCACCGCCCGGCCGCGCTCGCCGCTCAGAAGATGTCCGGGCACCACGGCCGCCTCGGCGTGCGGAAGAGGGCGTCCGCGACGGCCGCCGCTCCCGTCGACTCCTCCGCGATCCGGCCGAGGGCCGCCAGCCGTACCGCCGACTCCTCGCCCAGGTACAGTGCTCCCAACTCCCGCACGTCCAGCGCCAGATCGGGCGACTGCGCCGAAGGCGCGCACACCGCCCCGTCCGCCGAGGCGTCCAGCCGGAACCGTCCGCCGGACAACCCCGACCCGTCGTGCACCTCCAGCACGAGCGAGGCCGGCACGGCGTACGTGCGAGCCTCCAGGGCGCGTACGACGTCCAGCAGCCGCACCCACAGGTAGTCCGACTGCGTCACGATCCGCGCGGCCCGGGGGTCCGGGAGCAGCAGGGGCAGCAGGTCGTCGCCGGCGCGGTGTCCGGACCGTACCGTCGTGATCCAGTCGATCGCGCAGAGGAAGTGCCACAGCGCGCGCTCGGCCGCCGGGGACACCGCGATCATGTCGCTGACGGTCGCCGTATTGAGCGGCTGCTTGGCGTCGCCCCACTTCTCGTCGGCCCGGTAGACCAGCAGCCCCTCCACCTCGCCGCCGGGCGACCGGTAGACGGCGTAGAACGGCTCGGTCCAGGGCTCGAACGACATCACCACCTGCCCCGTGGCGAGCTGCCACCACCGCTCGTTCCGGTCGACCGCGCCGTGCTGCCGCGCCCGGAAGCGCTCGTGCAGCTCGGGCCCGAGCTTGCGCACGTCTGCCCCGTCGACCAGATCGACCCGGCCCCCGTCGCCGGGCCCCGCCCAGCGCGGGTCGAGCCCGGCCCGCGGTACGTCGACCTCCCACTCGGCCACCGAGGCGGCGGGCCCGAACCCGTACCGCCCGTAGATCGGGTACTCGGCGGCGATCAGCGTCGACAGCACGTCGCCGCGCTCCTTCGCCTCCGCCAGGTCCGCGTTCGTCATCCGGCCGAGCAGCCCGCGGCGGCGGTGCGTCGGCGTCACGGTCACGTTCGACACGGCGCTCGCCGGGACCGCCGCGCCGCCGGGCACCGTGATCCGCTGGGCGAAGGAGCGGTACGTCGCGACACAGCGCCCGGCGTCGAACGCGCCCCGCACGCGCGGCGAGTACATGTGCGGCAGCCGCTCCGCGGTCTCCTCGGGCGGCAGGGCGGGCGGGCGGAGGAAGCCGGTGGCGAGGGCGCGCAGCCAGTCGGGGAACTCGGACTCGGTGATGGGACGGACGTCGACACTCATGCGCCCACGCTAGGCACACGGGCCGCCGCCTGTCGCCACCATTCACCGCCCGGGGCCCGCCAACTGCGGTGCGCCCCCACACCGTTCCGCAGGCGCCGCGCACGACGGGGGGCCTCGGAACGCCGCGCGCATCCCCCGGCCGCAGAACGCCCCGCGCATCCCCAACCTCAGAACGCCGCGCGTATCTCCCCGACCTCGGCCGCCCCGCCCATCAGCGGCGACCGGCCGATCCGCTCCACCACGGGAGCGTCCACCCCGAGCCGCCGCAGCGCCCGCGCCAGCACCGGTCCCAGCGCCCGCGTGGCGCCGTCGTCGACCTTGAAGGCCAGGGCGCGGCCGTCCGGCAGCGCCACCGCCTGGACCGCCTCGGCGCCCATCTTGGACAGCGTGCCCGGCACCTCGCGCATCAGCCAGGTGTCGGGGCGGCGCGTGCCGGCGACGTACTCCGGGTGCGCGCGCATCGCGTCCGCGACGCGGCGCTCGGCCGTGCCCGGCTCGGCCAGCACGAAGCTGCGGAAGGCCGTCGCCAGCCCCACCAGGCTGATCCCCATGAGCGGCGCCCCGCAGCCGTCCGTGCCGACCGCCGTCACGCGCTCGCCACTGGCCTCCTCGACCACCCGCAGCACCAGCTGCTGGAGCGGATGCCCGGGGTCCAGGTAGGAGGCCGCGTCCCAGCCGTTCAGCCCGCACACCGCCAGCATCGCGGCGTGCTTGCCCGAGCAGTTCATGGTGAGCCGCTCGCGCACCCCGCCCGCCGCGAGGTACGACTCGGCCTCCACCGGGTCCAGCGGCAGGTCGGGCGGGGTCTGGAGGTCGGCTTCCGTGAGCCCGGCACCGGCCAGCATCTTCCGTACGAGATCGAGGTGGAACCGTTCGCCGGAGTGGCTCGCGGCCGCCAGCGCCAGCCGCTCACCCGACAGGTCGAGCCCGGCCCGCAGGATCGCCGCCGCCTGCATCGGCTTGTTGCTGGACCGCGGGAAGACCGGGGCGTACGGGTCGCCCATCTCCAGCTCCACGCTGCCGTCCGCCGCCAGCACGACCAGCGAACCCCGGTGGTGGCCCTCGACGAAACCGGAACGAACGACTTCCGCGAGGACCGGGGATATGACCGGGGACGGCGCGGCGGCGGTGCTGGAGGACATCTCGACCTTCCGGGAACGGGTACAGGACCAGGCTCCCGCAAGGCCGGATCGCGGCCTCAGGTCAGCAGGTCGTCTACTTGTGCTTCCCCATCACGGTACCTGCGGGCAATCTCCGCGCTGCAATCGTCAGCCGTCCGCTGAAGCTGTTGCCGGCGCCGCGAGACCTGCTGTTCGTACCGGACCAGCCGGCCCATCGCCGCGTGCAGCTCCTCGTCGGTACGGGCGGCGAGGTCCGACAGCTCCACGTCGGCCAGCATCTCGGCCGCCAGCAGCCGGAACTCCTCGCTCTGCGGCGTGGACATCGTCACGTGCCGGGCCGAGGAGCGGTGGCGCGACGGCGCGTCCGCGAGGATCTCCGAGAGGCGTTCGACGACAGGGGACTCCGGCCCCGTACGCCGCGCCAGCTCGGCCCGCAGAATGTCGATCCGCCCGTGCAGCAGCCGCCGCACATAGCTGAGGTCCGCCTCGTCCCGCTGCGAGTCACGGCGCAGGCCGCGCAGCTCGGGCAGCCGCAGCGCACCGAGATCGCTTCTCCTCCCGCGCTCGGGCGCCGGCGAACCGCCGCCCATGCTGTCGCCGGACCGCTGCGCGGGTGGCTGCGCGGCGGAGGCGGAAGACGTCGTCCGGATCATCGGCATCGGTACGGGCCCGGGCGACTGCCCGGCGCCAGGTGTGCTCATGGGTGTGTTCCGTCCCCTCGACCGGTGCGGGGCGCGCACCGCCTTCGTGCATCGTGCCACTCCTGACGGCGGCTACGCAGGCGCTCTACGCCCGTTCAGCCCCGGATAGATTGGGCCGCATGCGAGCAGTGGTGCAGAGGGTCGACGGCGCGAGCGTCGTCGTGGCCGGACAAACGGTCGGCGAAATCGTGGGCGAGGGACTGTGTGTGCTGGTGGGAGTGACCCACGAGGACACAACGGACAAGGCCGCACAGCTCGCCCGCAAGCTGTGGTCGGTTCGGATCCTCCCGGGAGAGAAGTCCTGCTCCGATGTGAATGCGCCACTTCTGGTCATTTCACAGTTCACTCTCTACGGGGACGCCCGCAAGGGCCGCCGCCCGACCTGGAACGCCGCGGCCCCCGGCGAGGTCGCCGAGCCCCTGGTCGACGAGGTCGTCGCGCAGCTGCGCGCACTGGGCGCGCAGGTGGAGACGGGCCGCTTCGGGGCGCAGATGAGGGTCTCCCTCACGAACGACGGCCCGTTCACGGTCCTGATCGAGGTGTGAGTCCGGCCGCGGTCGTACGCGGTCCGGACCGCGCCACCGTCCGGCACGAAACCGCGGCCGTCACCCCGGCCCGAACCCCCGGCCGACCCGCTCCCGCACCGCCGGCCCTTACGGCTCGACGACGACTTCCTGCGCCGCCGCCGTGTTCCCCGCCAGCAGCTCCGCGTCCACCGGCACATTGCGCTTGACCAGCGCGAGGGCGATCGGACCCAGCTCGTGGTGGCGGGCCGACGTCGTGACGAAGCCGAGCTGGCGGCCCTCCTCGCCGTCCGCCGCCAGCCGCACCGGCGTACCCGGCGCGGGCAGCAGCACGTCGCTGCCGTCCAGGTGCAGGAAGACGAGCCGCCGCGGCGGCTTGCCCAGGTTCTGGACGCGGGCGACGGTCTCCTGGCCCCGGTAGCAGCCCTTCTGGAGGTGAACGGCGCTGCCGATCCACCCCAGCTCGTGCGGGATGGTGCGGTGGTCGGTCTCGAATCCGAGGCGCGGCCGGTGCGCCTCGACGCGCAGCGCCTCGTACGCCAGGATGCCGACCGCCGGGCCGTGCGTGGAGGCGTACGCCTCCAGCCCGGCGCGCGGCAGGAAGAGGTCACGGCCGTGCGGGGTCTCCCGTACGGCCACGCCCTGCGGCACCTCGGCGATGGAGCCGGCCGGGAGGTGGACGACCGCGAAGTCCTCGGTCCGGTCGGCGGTCTCGACCCGGTAGAAGAACTTCATCGACTCCAGGTACGCGAGGAGATCGCCCTGCGTCCCGGGTTCCACGTGCATCCACACCGTCTCGCCGTCGTCGACGAGGTACATCGCGTGCTCGACGTGTCCGTTCGCGGTGAGGATCAGCGCCTCGGCGGCCTGCCCCGCCGGCAGATCGCTGACGTGCTGCGTGAGCAGGAGGTGCAGCCAGCTCAGCCGGTCGTCGCCGGTGACGGTGACGACGCCGCGGTGCGAGAGGTCGACGAATCCGGCGCCGCCGGCGAGCACGCGCTGCTCGCGGAACAGGTCTCCGTAGTGCGCGGCGACGCCTTCGTCGCGCCCTTCGGCGGGGACGGCGCCGGGCAGGGACAGCAGGGGACTCTTCATAGCGGCAAGCCTACGACTCGGTAGTTGAAGCTTCCGCCGAAGTACCGGCGGGGGCCTCTGCCGCGGCCTGAGCGGCGCACTTCTCGCAGCGCCCGAAGATCGCGAAGTGCTTCATGTCCGTCTCGAAGCCGAACGTCTCGCGCAGCGTGGCCGTGAAGTCGGAGGCGATCGCGATGTCGGCCTCGATCACGTTCGTGCAGTCGCGGCAGACCAGGTGGATGTGGTGGTGGCGGTCCGCCAGGTGGTACGTCGGGGCCCCGTGCCCGAGGTGCGCGTGGCTGACCAGCCCCAGCTCCTCCAGGAGCTCCAGGGTCCGGTACACGGTGGAGATGTTCACGCCGGACGCCGTCTTGCGCACCTCGACGAGGATGTCGTCGGGCGTCGCGTGCTCCAGGGCGTCCACGGCCTCCAGGACGAGCTGGCGCTGGGGGGTCAGCCGGTAGCCGCGCTGCCGCAGGTCGCTTTTCCAGTCGGTGCTCACCACGTGCCCAGTGTAGGCAGCGCGGCGAGCGACCGACGGTGCGTACGGCCTACTTGAAGAACGCGATGCCGTCGTCGGGCAGGTCCTTGAGGTCCTTGGCCCACTCGCTCGGGTCGACGACCTTCTTGAGGTGCGCCGACATGTACGGACGGAGCTCGACGTCCGGTGTGGCCTTCTCGCCGACCCACATCAGGTCGCTCTTGACGTAGCCGTACAGACGCTTGCCACCGGTGTACGGGCCCGAGGCCGCGGTCCGCGCCACCGCGTCCGTCACCAGGTCGATCTGCGGCTTCTGGTCGGCCAGCTCGCCGTACCAGACCTCGACGACGCCCTGGTCGCGGATCATGACGACCTCGACCTTGCGGTCCTTGTCGACGCGCCAGTAGCCGGACTCGCTCTCCAGCGGCCGGACCTTCTTGCCCTCGTTGTCGAGCACCCACGTGTGCGAGACGTACTCGAGGAAGTCCCGGCCGTCGTGGGTGAAGGTGACTTCCTGGCCGAAGTTGGCCTTCTCGTCACCGGGGAAGTCGAAGACGCCCGCGCCCTCCCAGTTACCGAGGAGGAAGACGAGGGGGACAAGGTCCGGGTGCAGGTCGGACGGAATCTCGATCATGAGCTGCTCAGGCGATCTGTGAGGGGAGGGGTGGGTTAGCGCTGACCCTGGTAGAGCTTCTTCACGGTCAGACCGGCGAAGGCGAGAACACCGACGCAGACCAGAACCAGCAGGGCCTCGAAGAAAATCGTCAGCACGGGGTTGCTCCTTGCATGAGCGGTGGGCAGTACGGGGGCCGGGCCCCAGCTTAGTCGGCGGGGCCCGGCACGGCCGTCCCGGGGCTTCAGCCGAGCAGCTGGTTCTGGAGAATCACCGACTGGTGGAAGGGCACGCGGGGGGCGCCGCCCTTCCTGGAGTGCGTGAGCAGCGCGATCGTGTCGCCGGCCTGCACGTAGGCCAGCCGGGACTGATCGCCGTCGTACGGCTTCTCCTCGGCGAAGAGGTACGCCATGGTGTTCTCGACCAGGCCCGAGCTCGACCAGTCCGGGTCGAGCTCCAGGGTGGGCGACCCGGCGAGCGGTGCGCCGCTGTCGGCGCCGACGACGAGCACGTGGTCCTTGAAGCGCTCGGCGATGCCGACCGAGTTGAACCGGAGCAGGTACACCCGGGAAGCGGTGCCGTCCGGCATGGTCCAGCCGCGAGCGGCGACATGGCGTACGGCGTAGTCGGACAGCGCGAGCCGCAGCTCCCTCCGCCTGTCCTCCTCGTACACCTCCGTGAACCGCTCGGGGGCCACCCAGCCGCCGTCGAGCTCCTTGTCCCGCGTGGCGCCGGCCGGGAGAGGCAGCAACAGCTCGCGCAGGTCGGCATGGTGGATCTCTCCCCGGTTGCCGTCGTTGAAGGGGCGCGGGGAGTCGGCCGGCAGGGCGGGCAGGGAGAGCGCCGGGTAGTCCCAGCGACCATCGCTGCGCGTGGTCAGACCGGGCACGTCGGTACGCTCCATCGACGCGACCCCGAAGGCGGTGCCGGTCCCGATCCCGCCGCATACGACCAGGGCTGCGGTCCACCGGGCGACGGCCCGCAGCGCCTTGCGCCGCGGCTTGGGCGCGGCGGGGACTTCGACGGCATGCCGGGCGGGCGCGGCTTCGGCGGGCGCCTCCGTCGACGATGTGAGCTGCTCGGTCATATGTACTCCCCCGGGGACACGATGTGGTCGAGTTGGTCCTTGACCAGCCTGGTGACCTCGGACTTCGAGAACGGTTCGGTGCCGGAGGCCGTGATGTTGACCATCAGCTCGCCGTCGTACGCCATGCAGAACATTCCGTCGAGCCCCGGCTTCTTGCCGGTGCCGGACCAGAGCCCTGCGGGCGCGACCATGACGCAGGACGCCTTCTTGTGTCCCTCGACTTTCGGGCCCTTGGGGACGCCCAGGAGGCGGAGCAGCTCCATCCGGAACTGGTACAGGTCGTGCACCTGCTTCCTGTCCTCTATCCGGACGATCTGGGTCTGGACGACGAGATCGCCGGCGTTCGACGCGTACGACCGCACGGCGACCCCCCGCACGCCCAGCTTGTCGACTTCCCGCTCGTACTCCCGGCGCTTCTTCCCGTAGACCCCGCGCCCCTGCTCCTTGAGGAGAGCGACCGCCTGCGCGCTGCTGAGCTCATCGTCATTGCCGTACGCGCCGATGTCGGGGCCGAGGCGATACGTCTCGGGGACGGGCAGCAGGAGTGCGCTGAGCTCGGTCGAGTCCCTGCCCCTGGCGACGTCGCCCGCCGGGTCCTTGGCGGGCCTGCCCTCGGGCTCCTTCCACACCGTGGTGGGAGCGGTCACGTCGGCGGAGCCGGCCGTGTTCACGGTGTACGCCGCTCCGCCGACGAGGGCGCCCGCCACCAGCACGGCGGGCAGCGCCGTGCCGAACAGCCGACGCGTCAGGTTCTTGTTCACAAGCGCTCCAGCTGCCGCTCGGCCAGCACGCGGATGTCGCGCTTGCTGATCCGCTTGGTGTCGAGGATGTTGATGTCGACCATGACGTCGCCGCGATGAAACACCGCGCGGGCACGGTACTGCGGCAGGTATCCGGCCTTGTTCTTCACCGGGAAGAGCCAGTAGCGGCCGTTACCACTGCCCTTGAGGGCGTCGCCGGAGTTGCCGGCCCCGTCCTCGTACCCGCCCATGTAACCCTGCTGGCCCTCGGCATGCTCGGCGGCCCCGTGCACGGGTCCAGGCTGGTACTGGACGAGCCGGACGTACGCCTCCCGGTGCGCGGAAAGCTCCCAGGCGGCCACCGCCATCCGGCGGAAGTCGCCGTCCGCGAGCTCGCCGAACATGTAGTCCGGACTGTCGAACTCCAGGGCGTAGGACCCGATGTCCTTCCAGCCGTCGTCCAGACCGGCCATGGCCGCGTCACGCGCCCCGCCGGGCTTGGGCACGAGCAGCTTGCGCAGGTCACCGTCCGTCCTGACGCGGTGGTCGACCTTGGCGGACAACGGCTCCGGCCCCTTGCCCTCGGACAGGGCCTTCGCGGGGTGCACCAGTCCGGGCTGCGCGAGGGCGGGCAGGGGCGTGGGCGGGCGGTCCGCCTGGACGGTGTAACCCGCGGCCAGCCCGCCGACGACGCCCAGTGCCGCGGCGGCAGCGATGATCAGGGGCGTACGGGCGCGCGACCGGACGGCCGGTGCTTCTTCTCGTTCACGTTCCTGCCGATCAGGAACGTCTTCCTGAGCTTCCAAAGGGGCCCCCACGAGACCTGAGGCGCAGGTTCCGTTACCTGCGGCGCACTACAGACCAGTGAGGGGCGGAGGCGGTTGTACGGCGGCGGATTACAGTTCGGTCATGGCGAAGAAGCTCGTGATCAAGGTGACTGCCGGGGCCGACGCTCCCGAGCGGTGTTCGCAGGCGTTCACGGTGGCGGCCGTGGCCGCGGCCAGTGGGGTGGAGGTCTCGCTCTGGCTGACCGGCGAGTCCTCGTGGTTCGCGCTGCCCGGCCGCGCGGCCGAGTTCGAGCTGCCGCACGCGGCGCCGCTGCCGGACCTGATCGAGTCGATCACGGCGGCGGGGCAGATCACCCTGTGCACCCAGTGCGCGGCGCGGCGCGAGATCACCGAGAAGGACGTGATCGAGGGCGTACGGATCGCGGGCGCCCAGGTCTTCGTCAGCGAGATCATGGCGGACGGCGTGCAGGCCCTCGTCTACTGACCTGCCCGGGGCCTACTGGGGACGCTTCTTGCCGTCCAGCTCGTCCCACCAGTCGTCGGACTTCGGGTCGCCGGACGGGTCGTCCCACCAGCGGTCGTCCGGCCCCCGCCGGTTCGCGACCATCGCGGCGACGGGCGGGATGACCATCGCGACGAAGCACATGCCCACCGCCGCCGGCACGGACCACAGGCGCACCACGGCCCAGGCCGAGACGAAGAGGAAGACGCATCCGCCCATCAGCAGGAAGTAGGCGTGCCGCCGCCGCGCGTACATACCTCCACCGTACGACCGGAGGGCCGCACCCCGTCCAGTGGCGTCCAACCCCTGGGGTGCGGCCCTCCGGCCAGTAGAGAGCGTCGTCAGACGGCGATCGCGACCTCCGCGAGGCCACCGGTCTGCGCGACGACCGTACGGTCCGCCGTGCCGCCGGGTACGAGCGCGCGCACGGTCCACGTGCCCTCGGCCGCGTAGAAGCGGAACTGGCCCGTGGCCGAGGTCGGGACCTCGGCGGTGAACTCGCCGGTCGAGTCCAGGAGGCGGACGTAACCGGTGACGGGCTCGCCGTCGCGGGTCACGCTGCCCTGGATGGTGGTCTCACCGGGCTTGATCGTCGAGGCGTCGGGGCCGCCGGCCTTTGCTCCACACATGGTGTTTCCGTCCTTCAAGTCGCAGGCGAGAGGGGTTACTTGTTGGCGCCGAGCTCGATCGGCACGCCGACCAGCGAGCCGTACTCGGTCCACGAGCCGTCGTAGTTCTTGACGTTGTCGACACCGAGCAGCTCGTGCAGGACGAACCACGTCAGGGCCGAGCGCTCACCGATGCGGCAGTACGCGATGGTGTCCTTCGCCAGGTCGACCTGCTCGGCCTCGTACAGCGCCTTGAGCTCTTCGTCCGACTTGAAGGTGCCGTCGTCGTTGGCGTTCTTCGACCACGGGATGTTGCGGGCGGACGGGACGTGGCCCGGACGCTGCGACTGCTCCTGCGGGAGGTGGGCCGGGGCGAGCAGCTTGCCGCTGAACTCGTCGGGGGACCGCACGTCGACGAGGTTCTGGCTGTTGATCGCGGCCACGACGTCGTCGCGGAAGGCGCGGATCGAGGTGTCCTGCGGCTGGGCCTTGTACTGGGTGGCCGGGCGCTCGGGGACCTCGGCGACCAGGTCGCGGGAGTCGAGCTCCCACTTCTTGCGGCCGCCGTCGAGGAGGCGGACGTCCTGGTGGCCGTAGAGCTTGAAGTACCAGAAGGCGTACGAGGCGAACCAGTTGTTGTTGCCGCCGTAGAGGACGACCGTGGTGTCGTTCGCGATGCCCTTCTCGGACAGGAGCTTCTCGAAGCCGGCCTGGTCGACGAAGTCGCGGCGGACGGGGTCCTGGAGGTCCTTGGTCCAGTCGATCCGGATCGCGTTGCGGATGTGGTTCTTCTCGTACGCCGAGGTGTCCTCGTCGACCTCGACGATGGCGACCTTCGGGTCCTCGATGTGGGCCTCGACCCAGTCTGCGTCGACCAGGACGTCGCTGCGGCTCATGCTGTTCTCCTCCGGGGCAGTGTGCGGCGGTTATGCGCGAGGGGCTGTGCGGGTACGCCGACGCGCGAAGGCGCGACGGTGGACGACCGCACGGGGGGTGGCCCTGACGTCGACTGCACCAGTTCGGTCGGTCGGTCGGAGGGCCGGGGAAGGCGGGCGCCGGACTGTGCCGGTCAGAGCCCGCTCAGGCAGTACGACAGAGCATGGCGGCGACGCGGCACAGGTCTACTGCCCGCCGCTTCGTGAGGTCCGCCTGTCGCTGCTGCATGGGACCGATCGTAGGGAGGTCACGACCGGCATGTCACCGGCGTGTCGGATACTGAGACGCGATCGTCCGCGATACGGGACGCGGTGCCGGAGCCGGGCCCCGGGAACCGGCCCGTGCGCGGTCGGCGCCCGCCCTCTTCCTGAGGGGCGGACGCCGCTGTCTCACTATCCGGCGAGGCCGACGTCCGTGCCGGTCACGGAGATCTCCAGCCCGTCCTTCGTCGGCTCGGCCTTCTCCAGCTTCAGGCCCTCGGGCAACCCGCTGATGCGCCGGTCGAAGTCGGTCTTCTCGCGGACCTTCTCCTCGATGCCGGGCAGCCCCTCGCCCGGTACCTCGTCCGCCCGCACCCGGATCGTGCTGCCGTCGACGACGCTCACGCTGGACAGCACACTGCGGGTGATCTCGCGCCCGAGAAGCTGCACCGAGCCGGTGACCTTCACCTTGCCGTCGCCCCCGTAGGAGACCGGGAAGCCGTTCTCCGAGGCCGCGGACAGGTCCTCGTACGAGATGCGCGCCGTGCCCGCGGCGCGGTCCGCCGTCGCGTCGGAGAAACCGCTGAAGCTGCCGCGCACGCGCACGTCGTGCAGCGCGGCGGTCAGCTCGCTGATCCGGACCGTACGGCCCTCCGCGCTCGCCTCGACGCCCTCGACGGTGACGTCGACCTGGTCGAGGTGCTTGGAGGCGACCTGCGTCAGGAAGGGGAACCCCTTGATCGAGACGTCGACGGCGCCGGTCAGTCCCTGCCGGCTCTGGACCCGCTTCGCGACCTCGGACTCGGCGTAGTTGAGCGCGAGGCGGTCCAGGACGACGAACACGCCGCCGAGGATCACGGCGACGACCAGCAGTATTCGCAGTGCACGCATGGCTTGAAGGTCCCCCACAACTGATCGGTTCCGTCGCACTCGCCCGAGCCTCGCCCGAGCCCCCCGGTGATCACGAGCCTACTGCCAGGTAGGCAGGGGCGTCAGGCGACGGCCCGGCCGATCAGATACACGGCGGGCGCGGCGGCGGTCAGCGGCAGCGCCACCCCGGCCGTCATGTGGACGAACCGGGAGGGGTAGTCGTAGCTGGCCACGCGCAGGCCCACCAGCGCGCACACCCCGGCCGCGAGACCCAGCACCGCGCCCTCGGAGCCCACGTCCGTCACACCGCCGGCGGCGATCCCGGCGCCGGCGGCGGCGAGCAGCGCGACGACCACGGAGGGGATGCCGGACAGCGGCAGGGCGCGGGCCAGTACGGCGACGGCGACGGCCACGCCGCCGACGGTCACCGCCTCGGAGGCCGCCGCCAGGTGGCCGGCGGCCACGACGGCCAGTGCGGCCGAGGTGACGGTGGCGGTCAGGCCGTACATCCGCTCGTCGGCGGAGGCGCGGTTGCGCAGCTGGAGCACGAGCGTCAGCAGCACCCAGACGCCGAGCGTGCCGATGATCGCGGCGGGCGCGTGCGCGGCGTCGACGGCGAGCAGCGCGACGTCGGCGGTGACGCCGCCGAGGAAGGCGAGCGCGATGCCCTGGCGGGCGGGCCACATGCCGTTGAGCCGGAACCAGCCGGCGGCGGTGACCGCCTGGAGCAGCACGAGCGGCACGAGCAGCGCGTACGGGCCGACGGCCGCGGCGCCGGCGAGCAGCAGCGCGAGCACGGCGGTCAGCGCGGCAGGCTGCATCCCGGGCGCGATGATCGGCGACCGGCCCTCGGCGCGGGCGCGCTGGGCGTCGGTGAGCCGGACGTTGCCGCCGGTCGTGGGCGCGCCGTACGCCGCGGAGCCGGGGGCCGCCGCGGCGGGCGCGGGCTCGTACGCCGCGGGGGCGGGCGTGTGGGGGCCCGGCGCGGACGCGTGGGCGGACGCCCGGCCCGGCGCGGCCCCGTACGCCTCGGGGGCGGGTTCGTACGTCGGTTCGTAGCCGGCCGGGGCCGGCTGGTGGGCGGCGCCTTCGTAGGCCGCCGCGTGGGGCTGGTACGGCGCGGAGCCGGCCTGGTACGGGGCGTACGGCGTCCCCTGCGCCTCGGGCAACGGCGGGTACCCGCCGTTGCCGGCCGGCGGGTGCGGCGGGCCGGCGGCGCCCGGCGCGGGCTCCTGCGGCCGGTACGGCTGCTGCACCGGCTGGAACTGGGTGTCCCAGGTCTCTCCCTCCCAGGTCTGGGTGGGGGGCTCCTGCGCGGCCGGCGGGCGAAGGCCCTCGTGCGGGTCGTGTCCGTCGTACGACGGGTAGGGCTGCTGGTTGCTCATGGTGTGGTGGTCATCCTCCTGCGAACGGCGGGAGCACCTCGACCGTGCCGCCCTCGGCCAGCCGTACGGTCTCATGACCGCGGGTCCCGACGGGGTCGCCGTCGATGAGGAACGAACACCGCTGGAGTACGCGGGTCAGCTCCCCGGGGTGCCGTTCGCGCACCGCGTCGAGCGCCTCGGCGAGCGTCCCGGCCGTGTACGGCTCCTCTGCGGTGCCGGCGGCGGCCTTGGCCGCCGCCCAGAAGCGGATGGTGCCCACTGCCATAGCGGCGCTCCTTTCGTCGGCTTCCATGATGGGCTATGCCGCCGTGAGCCAGGCGCCGATGCGGGTGAGCAGTGTCTCCTCGGCCGCGTTCTCGGCGTGGCCCATGCCGGGGACGATCCACAGTTCGCTCCGGCCGGCCGCCGCGGCGAGCATCCGCGGGTGGTCCAGGGGGAAGTACGGGTCACGGTCGCCGTGCACCACGAGAAACGGGATCTCGCCGAGCCGGGCCGCCGCCTCGACGGGCGAGAGCGGCACGGGGTCCCAGTCCCGGTCGTGGATCCGGGTCCGCAGCCCGAAGCGCCCGACGAGCCGCCCGGCGGGCCGGGTGACCACCCAGTGCAGCCGCCGCATCGGCGCCGTGCCCCGGTAGTACCAGCGGGCGGGAGCACTGACCGCGACGACGGCGTCGGCGCGGGCCGACACCTGACCGGCGGAGCGCGCGGGGTCGTGTCGGGGGTGCGCCGATGCTCCGGCGGCGCGCACGGGGTCGCGGCCGGCGCTCTGCGGTGCGCCGTCCGCCGGGCGCGCATCGGTGCGCCCCCGGCGCGGTACGCCGCCGCCCGGGGCGCCGTCGCCGGCCGGGTCCCGGTACAGCGCGGCGTGGCGGACGACGACCGAGCCGCCCATCGAGAAGCCGACCGTCAGCACCCGTTCGTGCCCGATCGAGCGGGCCCAGCGGACCGCCGCCGCCACGTCGAGGACCTCCCGGTCGCCGACCGTGGAACGGCCGCCGGAGCCGCCGTGCCCCCGGAAGGAGAAGGTGATGACGGCGGCGTACCGCCGGAAGACCCGGGCCGCCCGCCGCACCGCCGGGCGGTCCACCGACCCCGTGAACCCGTGCGCCACGACGATCGCCGGGCCGTCCCCGCCGCCGTCCGCCGGCTCGTACAGCGCCTCGATCCGGACTCCGTCCTCCGCCCGCAGGACCGTCCGCCGGGCCGCCCCCGCGGCCTGCCCCGGCGCCGTGCGCCCGGAGCCGTGCGTGATCGACGGAACACGCGTTCTGCGGACGTGACCCTCCGGTACGGGACTCATGTGGGCTATTCTGCTGGGCATAGGACCTGGGCAACGTTGCCCCCGGGTCCTTTTGTGTTTTCTGACCGTTGTTACGGACAGATGACGCGGCGCGGTCCCAGGGCGCGGGGCCGATCCGTTACGAGCAGTGCCGCATACGTCCTCGCAGGGACCGAGGAGGAACCGACGTAATGGGCAAGCGAACCGTGCACGACCGGACGACCCGGGCAGGTGGCCGACGATGAGTTCTCTGCTGCTCCTGACCAATGCCCTTCAGCCGTCGACGGAGGTGCTCCCCGCCCTCGGCCTGCTGCTGCACAGCGTGCGGGTGGCTCCCGCCGAAGGCCCGGCCCTCGTCGACACCCCTGGTGCCGACGTCATCCTGATCGACGGCCGCCGCGACCTCCCGCAGGTCAGGTCGCTGTGCCAGCTGCTGCGGTCCACCGGACCCGGCTGCCCGCTGATCCTGGTCGTCACGGAGGGCGGTCTCGCGGCCGTCACCGCCGACTGGGGCATCGACGACGTACTGCTGGACACGGCTGGTCCGGCCGAGGTCGAGGCGCGGCTGCGCCTGGCGACCGGCCGCCGGCAGATCTCCTCGGACGACAGCCCGATGGAGATCCGCAACGGCGACCTGTCGGTCGACGAGGCGACGTACAGCGCGAAGCTGAAGGGGCGGGTCCTGGACCTGACCTTCAAGGAGTTCGAGCTGCTGAAGTACCTGGCGCAGCACCCCGGCCGCGTCTTCACGCGCGCCCAGCTCCTCCAGGAGGTCTGGGGCTACGACTACTTCGGCGGCACCCGGACGGTCGACGTGCACGTACGGCGGCTGCGCGCGAAGCTCGGCCCCGAGCACGAGTCGCTCATCGGCACCGTGCGCAATGTGGGTTACCGCTTCGTGACGCCGGAGAAGGTCGAGCGGGCGGCGGCCGAGGAAGCCAGGGCCAAGGCGGCGCAGAAGGCGAAGCCGGCGGCCGTCACCCGGACGGCGGACACGGCCTCCCGGGAGGAAGAGGCCGTACGGCCTGCCCAGCGGTAGGTCACCCCGCGTAGACTGCCGCGCGTGGCCAAGGTGACGCGGGACGATGTGGCGCGACTGGCGGGGACTTCGACCGCGGTCGTCAGTTACGTCATCAACAACGGACCCCGGCCGGTCGCCCCGGCCACGCGCGAGCGTGTCCTCGCCGCGATCAAGGAACTCGGCTACCGGCCGGACCGGGTCGCGCAGGCCATGGCGTCCCGCCGTACCGATCTCATAGGCATGATCGTTCCCGACGCGCGGCAGCCCTTCTTCGCCGAGATGGCGCACGCGGTCGAACAGGCCGCCGCCGACCGCGGGAAGATGGTCCTCGTCGGCAACTCCGACTACCGCGACGAGCGCGAGGTCCACTACCTGCGGGCCTTTCTGGGCATGCGCGTCTCCGGCCTGATCCTGGTCAGCCAGGGCCCGAGCGAGTGGGCGGCCGCCGAGATCGAGGCATGGGACGCCCGGGTGGTCCTGCTGCACGAGCGGCCGGAGACGATCGACGACGTGGCGGTCGTCACGGACAACATCGGCGGGGCGCAGCTCGCGACCCGCCACCTCCTGGAGCACGGCCACCCGTACGTCGCCTGCCTCGGCGGCATGGAGTCGACGCCGCTGATCGGCGACCCCGTGGCCGACCACGTCGTGGGCTGGCGCCGGGCGATGCAGGAGGCCGGCCGGTCCACCGAGGGCCGCCTCTTCCACGCCCTCTACAACCGGTACGACGCCTACAAGGTGGCCCTGGAGCTGCTGGCCGGGCCGGACCGGCCGCCGGCGATCTTCTGCTCCACGGACGACCAGGCGATCGGCGTCCTGCGGGCCGCGCGCGAGCTGCGCATCGACGTGCCGGGCGAGCTTGCGGTGGCGGCGTTCGACGACGTGAAGGAAGCGGCGCTCACCGATCCGCCGCTGACGACGGTGTACTCCGACCGCCCCGCGATGGCGCGGGCGGCGGTGGACCTGGTGCTGGACGACTCGCTGCGGGTGGCGGGCTCGCGCCGCGAGCGGCTGAAGCAGTTCCCGTCGGCGCTGGTGGTACGCCAGTCCTGCGGCTGCCCGGCGACATAACGGCCGGTCCGCGCAGCACCCCCGCCCTTATATGGGGCATACACACTTCTGTCGGGCTTCTCAGCGGCTCCTCAGACGGTTCTCATGACCGCCGCCCAGGCTCGAGTCATGACCGAGAGCCCCCGCCGCAGCGGCGAGTATCCCGAGCCCGAGCAGCAGACCACCGCGTTCTCGTACGGCGGCGCGTATCCCCCGCCGCCCGCGTACGCGCCCTCGCCGCAGGCGCCGGGGCACCGGCGGGCCCGGCGGCCGGTCGCGCTCATCGCCGCGGTCGCCATCGTCGCCGCCGCGATCGGCGGCGGAACGGCGGCCTTCGCGGAGCGCCTGACCGGACCGGACACCGCCGGGGGCGGCGGGGGCGTCACCGGTACGAACGTGTCGCAGAGCAGCAGGGGCACGGTCTCCGGGGTGGCGCGGGCCGTGAGCCCGAGCATCGTGGAGATCAGCGCCACGTCCGCGTCCGGCGACTCCACCGGCTCCGGCGTGATCGTCACCGCCGACGGGGAGATCGTCACGAACAACCACGTCGTCTCCGGCGCCTCCTCCGTCAAGGTCCGGCTGAACGACGGCAGGACGTACACCGCCGACGTCGTCGGCACGGACCCCGACAAGGACCTCGCCCTCGTCAAGGTGCGGGGCACCGACGGCCTGAAGGCGGCGGCGCTCGGGGACTCCGACGGCGTGGAGGTCGGCGACGAGGTGGTGGCGATCGGCTCGCCCGAGGGCCTGACCGGGACCGTGACCAGCGGCATCGTCTCCGCGCTCGACCGGGACGTCACCGTCTCGAAGGACGAGGACCCGGGACAGGGGCAGCAGGGCGGGCAGAGCGGCGAGTGGCCGTTCGAGTTCGGCGGACAGCAGTTCAACGGCGACACCGGTGCGTCGAAGACGACGTACAAGGCGATCCAGACCGACGCCTCCCTCAACCCGGGGAACTCCGGCGGCGCCCTGATCAACATGGACGGCGAGATCATCGGCATCAACTCCGCGATGTACGCCCCGAGCGGAGCCGGCGGCTCCACGGCCGGCAGCGTCGGTCTCGGCTTCGCCATCCCGGTCGACACGGTCAAGGCGGACCTGGCGAAGCTCCGCGCCGGGGGAGACGGCTGACCTTTCCGCCGTGCGAGGCTGAAAGCGGCCGAGCACCCACCGCGGCCATCCGCACCGACCAGAGGCAGGCAGAGGAAGCCCCGATGAACACCCCCGCCGAGCGCATCCTGATCGTCGACGACGAGCCCGCCGTGCGCGAGGCCCTCCAGCGCAGTCTCGCCTTCGAGGGGTACGGGACGGAGGTCGCCGTCGACGGCATCGACGCGCTCGCCAAGGCCGCGTCGTACGCACCGGACCTGATCGTGCTCGACATCCAGATGCCGCGCATGGACGGCCTGACGGCGGCCCGCCGCATCCGCTCGTCCGGCGACACCCTCCCCATCCTGATGCTGACCGCGCGCGACACCGTCGGCGACCGCGTCACCGGGCTCGACGCAGGCGCCGACGACTACCTGGTGAAGCCGTTCGAGCTCGACGAGCTCTTCGCGCGCATCAGGGCGCTGCTCAGGCGCAGTGCGTACGCCGCGGGGCCGGCGGCCGGCCAGGAGGGCCCGGGGCACCTGCTGTCCTTCGCCGACCTGCGGATGGACCTGGCGACGCGCGAGGTGACACGGGGCGGCCGGCCGGTGGAGCTGACCCGCACGGAGTTCACGCTCCTGGAGATGTTCCTCGCGCACCCGCGCCAGGTGCTGACGCGCGAACAGATCCTCAAGGCGGTCTGGGGCTTCGACTTCGAGCCGAGCTCCAACTCCCTCGACGTGTACGTGATGTACCTGCGCCGCAAGACGGAGGCGGGCGGCGAGCCACGCCTGGTGCACACCGTGCGGGGTGTGGGGTACGCGCTGCGGGGCGGCGAGGCGTGAGCGGTGCGCTGCGCAGGTTCCGGGCGCTGCCGCTGCGGTCGCGTCTCGCGCTGCTGACGGCCACGGCCGTGGCCGTCGCGGTGGCGGCAGTGGCGGCGGCCTGCTGGTTCGTGACGCGGGTTCAGTTGGAGAACCAGCTGGACGGGTCGCTGGAGAGCGTCAAGGTCGACGCGGACGTGGTGCGGAACCTGAGCCTGGGGTGCGCGGGCGGCACGGCCGCCGTACAGCCGATCGGCACGTACGTCGTGCAGCTCGTCCCGGTCTCCGGCGACCCCTGCACCCTCCCCGGCGCCTCACGCATCCCCGTGCAGGACGGCGACGTCGCCGTGGCCGCCGGTCAGCTGGACAGCGCGCTGCACACCACGCAGGACGTCGACGGCAAGGACATGCGGGTCTACACCTACCCGTTCCGCGAGTCGCGGCAGAACCTCACGCCCGGCCCCCCGTTCGCGGTCTCCATCGCCCGACCCATGAGCGAGATCGACGATCCGCTGGGCTCCCTCGCCTGGGTGCTGCTGGCGCTCTCCGGCATCGGCGTCCTCGGCGCCGGCGCCACCGGGCTTCTGGTCGCCCGGGCCGGGCTGCGCCCCGTCGACCGGCTCGCCGACACCGTCGAGCACGTGGCGCGCACGGAGGACCTGACCGTACGCATCCCCGTCGAGGGCGAGGACGAGATCGCCCGCCTCTCACGCTCCTTCAACGCGATGACCGGCGCCCTCGCGTCGTCACGGGACCGCCAGGCCCAGCTGATCGCGGACGCGGGCCACGAACTGCGCACCCCGCTGACCTCCCTGCGGACGAATGTGGAGCTGCTCGCCCGCAGCGACGAGACCGGCCGGGCGATCCCGCCCGCCGACCGGGCCGCGCTCATGACCTCCGTCAAGGCCCAGATGACCGAACTGGCGTCCCTCATCGGGGACCTCCAGGAACTCGCCCGGCCCGACACCGCCGACCAGGGCGGCCCGCCGCGGGTCGTCGCGCTGCACGAGATCGCCGCCACGGCGCTGGAGCGCGCGCGGCTGCGCGGCCCGGAGCTGACGATCGGCGCGGACCTCTCGCCGTGGTACGTACGGGCCGAGCCGGCCGCGCTGGAGCGGGCGCTGGTCAACGTGCTCGACAACGCGGTGAAGTTCAGCCCGCCGGGCGGCACGGTCGACGTGACCCTGCGGGAGGGGACCCTGACGGTACGCGACCGCGGGCCCGGCATCCCGGAGAGCGAACTCCCCCACGTCTTCGAACGCTTCTGGCGCTCCCCGTCCGCCCGCGCCCTGCCGGGGTCGGGCCTCGGCCTGTCGATCGTGGCCCGCACGGTCCAGCAGGCGGGCGGCACCGTGACCCTGCGCCGCCCGCAGGACGGCACCGCCGGCACGGAGGCCGTGATCAGGCTGCCGGGCGCTGCGACGCCACCGCCGGCGACGGCATGAAGCGGGGCGGCGCCCGGACCGGACGCCGCCCCGCTGCCCTGCTGCCTGCCCGTTACTTCACGACCGTGATGCGGTCGGCCGCCGGGGGCGTGATCGGGGCGGCCGCGCTGGAGTTCTTCGCCAGGTAGGCGTTGAAGACGTCCAGGTCGGAGGCGCCGACCAGCTTGTTCTTGTGCTCCTTGAAGACCGGGAAGCCGTCGCCGCCGCCCGCGAGGAACTCGTTCATCGCGACGCGGTACGTCTTCGCCGGGTCGAGCGGGGTGCCGTTGAGCTTCACCGAGGCCACGTCGACGCGGGCGGCGCCCGTCTTCGTCATGTCCAGGGTGTAGGTGAAGCCCTTCGAGACCTGGAGGATCTTCGGCGATGCCTCGTTGCCGCCGCTGACCTGCTGCTGGAGCGCGGTGATCAGCTGAGCGCCGGTCAGGTCGACGACGTTCATCATGTTGGTGAACGGCTGGACGGTGAACGCCTCGCCGTACGTCACCACGCCGTCGCCCTCACTGCCGCTCGCCTTGAAGACGAGGTCGGAGCGGATGCCGCCCGGGTTCATGAAGGCGATCTGCGCGCCGCCCTTGTCGGCCGGGGCGAGACCCTCCAGCTGCGCGTCCGCGATCAGGTCGCCGAGCGGCTTCTCGGGGGCCGTCGAGCCGCGTCCGTTGATGTCGGCGGCGATGAAGCCCTGCGGCTTGCCCGCGATCGGGGCGGCCAGCGCGTTCCAGCGGCCGATGAGCGAGGTCATGTCCGGCGCCCAGATCCTGGCCTGCTCCTGGTCGCGGACGACGATGTGGTTCGCGCTCTTGACGCCCGTGCGCACGATGTCCTTGGTGCGGCGGTCGTAGGTGAGCGTGGTGTCCGTGTAGAGCTTGCCGTACGAGGACGCCGAGGTGACCATGCGCGGCTTGCCCGCCGGGTCGGGGACGGTGCACACGTACGCCTGGTGGGTGTGGCCGGTGACCAGCGCGTCGACCTTGGGCGTGATGCCCTTGGCGATGTCGACGATCGGGCCGGAGATGCCGTCGCCGGCGCCGGGCGAGTCGCAGTCGTAGTTGTACGACGAGGAGGCCGGCGAGCCGCCCTCGTGGATGAGCGCGACGATCGACTTGACGCCCCGGCGGTCGAGCTCCTTGGCGTACTTGTTGACCGTCTCGATCTCGTCGTGGAACTTGAGGCCCTTGATGCCGTTCTCGGTGACGATGTTCGGGGTGCCTTCGAGGGTCACGCCGATGAAGCCGATCTTGACGCCGTTCTTCTTCCACACCGTGTACGGCTTGAGGATCGGCTTGCCGGTCTTCTCGTTCGTGACGTTCGCGGCGAGATAGGGGAAGTCCGCGCCCGGGAACTCCTTGCCCTTCTCGAAGCAGCCCTCGACCGGGTGGCAGCCGCCGTTCTGCATGCGGGCCAGCTCGGTGGCGCCCTCGTCGAACTCGTGGTTGCCCACGGCCGACACGTCGAGGTCGAGCTTGTTCAGCGCCTCGATCGTCGGCTCGTCGTGGAAGAGGCCGGACATGAGCGGGCTGGCCCCGATCATGTCGCCGCCGGCGGCGGTGACGGAGTACCGCTCGCCCTGGCGCGCCTTGCGCAGCGAGGTCGCCAGGTGCTCGACGCCACCGGCCGGGATCGCCTTCACCGTGCCGTCGGGCTGCGTCTCGTTGACCGTGCCGGCCGAGCCCGCCGGGGGCTCCAGGTTTCCGTGCAGGTCGTTGAAGGAGAGCAGCTGCACGTCCACGGTCCGCGAGGGCTTCGACGTGTGCCGCGCGTCGGCGCCGCCGGCGTCCTCGGCACCGGAGGCCGGCATCGCGGCGACGAGGGCGCCGAGGGTGGCGAGACCGGCGGCGGAGGCGAGTATGCGCCGGGCCGCACGGTGCTTGCGGTTGGTACGAGGGTTCGCTGACATCTGTCCCCTTGTGAGTGCAGCGTGATGACGAACGCAGCCTAAAGTCAACGCGCGTAGCGCAACAGGGGGTGACGGGTTACAAGCTGGTTGCCGTACGGCGGCCGTACGCTCGTACTCATGACGACTGACCCCGCGACCCCCGCCTTCCTCAGGAAGATCCAGACCCTCGACGCGCTCGACGCCGGGCAGGCCCAGGAGGTCCTGACACTCCTCGACGAGGCAGCCCGTGTGGACGGAATGCAGGCCGTGTCCGAGCAGGGCCGGCTCCAGCTGCGCGGCGGACACCGGGAAGGGATCCGGCACTTCCTGCTGTACGTCGGCGACGGGCCGCTCCTCGGATACGCGCAGCTGGAGGACACCGACCCCGTCGAGGCGCCGGCCGCCGAGCTGGTCGTACATCCCTCGCACCGCGGTCACGGGCACGGGCGCACGCTCGGCACGACCGTGCTGGACGCGTCGGGCAAGCGGCTGCGGGTGTGGGCGCACGGCGGGAAGTCGGCGGCCCGGCACCTCGCCCAGGTCCTCGGGCTGACGCTCTTCCGCGAACTGCGGCAGATGCGCCGGCCGTTGAGCCCGCTGGACATCCCGGAGCCGGTGTACCCGGCCGGCGTGAGCGTCCGCGCCTTCGTGCCGGGGCAGGACGACGCGGCCTGGCTGGCGGTGAACGCGGCCGCGTTCGCGCACCACCCCGAGCAGGGCGGCATGACGCAGCGCGACCTCGACGACCGCAAGGCCGAGCCGTGGTTCGACCCCAAGGGCTTCTTCCTCGCGGAGCGCGGCGGTGAACTCGTGGGCTTCCACTGGACGAAGGTGCACGCCGAGGAGCAGCTCGGCGAGGTGTACGTCGTCGGCATCCGCCCCGACGCGCAGGGCGGCGGCCTCGGCAAGGCCCTCACCGCGACCGGCCTGCGGTACCTGGCGGCGCAGGGAGTGCCGACCGCGATGCTGTACGTCGACGCGGACAACACGGCGGCGGTGACGGTCTACGAGCGGCTCGGCTTCACCACGCACGAGACGGACCTGATGTACCGCACGGAGTCGTGACCAACGCGGTTGCCGGAGGGGGCGGTTGACACCGCCCCCTCTTTTGCACCACTCTTCCACTACTTAATTAGTGAAAGGGGGGTGAAGGCTCATGGTCGAATTCCGCATCGACCGGCGCACCGGCGTCGCCACCTACCTCCAGATCGTGCAGCAGACCAAACAGGCGCTGCGCCTGGGCCTGCTGGAGCCCGGCGACAAGCTGCCGACCGCCCGCGAGGTCGTCGAAGCCACCGCCATCAACCCGAACACCGTGCTCAAGGCCTACCGCGAGCTGGAGCGCGAAGGGCTGGTCGAGGCGCGGCGGGGACTGGGCACGTTCGTCCGCAGGTCCCTCGGCGGCGCCCCGGCCGCATCCCCCCTGCACGCCGAACTCACCGCATGGGCGGCGCGGGCGCGCGAGGCGGGGCTGGAGAGGGACGACGTGGCCGCGCTCTTCACATCCGTACTGGACGACCAGTTCAAGGGAGAACACGCATGACCGACACCGCCATCGAGGCGGTCGCGCTGGGCAAGAGCTACGGGCGGCGGGGCTGGGCGCTGCGCGCGTGCTCCTTCCGGCTGCCCGCGGGACGCGTCTGCGCGGTCGTCGGCCCCAACGGCGCCGGCAAGTCGACCCTCCTCGCCCACGCGGCCGGGCTGCTCCGCCCCACCGAGGGCTCGCTGACCGTGCTGGGCGCCGACCCGGCGAGCGCCCGCGACCGTATCGCCTACGTCGCCCAGGACAAGCCGCTCTACCCGCAGCTCACCGTGGCCGACACCCTGCGCCTGGGCGCGGAGCTCAACCCCGCCCGCTGGGACGGGCGCATCGCAAACCGCGTCGTGGGCGAGGGCGGACTCGACCTAGGCGCACGCGTCCGTACGCTCTCGGGCGGACAGCGCACCCGGGTGGCGCTGGCCCTCGCGCTCGGCAAGCGGCCCGAACTCATGCTGCTGGACGAGCCGATGGCCGACCTCGACCCGCTGGCCCGCCACCAGCTGATGGGCACGCTGATGGCCGAGGCCGTGGAACACGGCACCACCGTCGTGATGTCGTCACACATCGTCGGCGAACTGGCCGACGCCTGCGACCACCTGCTCCTCGTCTCCGGCGGTGGCATCCGCCTCGGCGGCCCCATCGACGACCTGGTCGCGGCGCACACCCTGGTGACGGGTCTCGGCCCGGCGGCGGACCTCGCCCCGCACACCGTCGTCGAGTCCCGCGCCACCGGACGCGGTACGACCGCCCTCATCCGCCCCGACGGCCCGGTCGGCGCCGGCTGGGACGCCGAAGAACCGTCCTTGGAGGAACTGTTGCTCGCCCACCTGCGCTCCCCGGACGCGCCACCGCTGCTCACCCCGGGCACGACGGCCCGCACGGAGCGGGAGGTGGCCGCGTGAGCACCACGACGACCTCCCCGGTCACCACCGGGGACACCCCGGACGGGCCCCCGCCGCGCGGTCCGCACGGCCGCCGGTGGGTCTTCCTGCGCCTGCACCGCACACCCCTGCGTCTGGCCGTCGCCGTATTCGTCCTGGGGGCCGCGCTGACGGTTTTCCTGCGGTGGGCGGCGTGGGCGTATCCCGAGAAGGAGTACGACTGCTCGGACGGCGGCCCCTGCAGCGACACGTTCCTCGGCTTCCACAGCGCCGCGACCCTCCTGTACGAGTACGTGAAGAACCTCTCCCTCGCGGGTCTCCTGCTGCCGGTGCTGATCGGGGCGTTCGTCGCGGGCCCCGTCGTCGCCCGGGAACTCGAATCGGGGCTGCACCGCCTCGTCTGGACCCAGTCGGTCTCCCCCGCGCGGTGGTTCGCCTCGAAGCTCGCCATCTCCCTGACGCTCGCCACCACCGCGGCCCTCGCCTTCATCGGCCTCTTCCATCTCGGCGGCGGCGGGATGTTCGGCATGTGGAACCTGCGGTGGCCCGATCGCGGCGTGTACGAGGCGACCGGCCCGGCCCTCGTCGCGTACTGCCTGCTCGCCGTCGCCGTCGGCGCGCTGATGGGCCTCCTCGTACGCCGCACGGTCGCCGCCATGGCGGCCAGTGCCGCGGCCACGGGGGCGGTACTGCTCGGCGTCGGAACCGTGCGCTGGGACCTGATCCCGGTGAACACTCTCACCGGGCCCGGCAGCGTGGAGAACTCCACCCCCACCGGCCTGCCCGAGGACGTCCTCATCGCCGACTGGGGTGTGCAGAACGCCGCCGGTGAACGCTTCCTCCCATACGAGTGCGTCCCCGAGAAGCTGTACGGCGCGCGCTGCCCCTCGGACGTCACGGTGACCGACTGGTTCGTGGACTTCCACCCCCAGGCGCACTTCTGGTACGCCCAGCTCGTCGAGAGCGCGCTCGTACTGGCCCTCGCGGCGGCAACCGTGTACGCCGCCTTCCGCGTCCTGCGCCGCCTGCACGCCTGACCCGGGCGGGACCGCGCCGGACGGGGGTCTGCGCGGTCCCGCCCAGCCGCCCGGGATCGCGGCCCCGCCCCACCGGCGTGGGCGGGGCCGGCAGCCTGCATGTCATGTCGCCGTTACCGCGTATTCAGACACGCTTGCGACGCTTCCGGAATGCAGCCCGCTGTGCCCACCCCCGCGAACGGGAGAGCCTCCCGCACATCACCCCCTCTCGGCGCGCCCGGCACCCCCGACGCGCGGAACAATGGGGTCATGAGCCAGCAGCCGAGCGCCGATGTCCCTGTCCAGCATGCTCAGCCGTCCGTGGGTTCCATCGCCGCGCACCGCCCGCACACCCTGGCGGGGTCCCCGGTGACCAATCTGGATCCCGACATCGACGCCGACCTGGACGCCTACGCGGAGTACGCGGACGGCGGCGCGGCCGACGCCGAGCTGCCGCAGGGCCGGTTCCTCGACCGCGAGCGCAGTTGGCTCGCCTTCAACGAGCGGGTGCTCGAACTCGCCGAGGACCCGGCCACGCCGCTCCTCGAACGAGCGAACTTCCTCGCGATCTTCGCCTCGAACCTGGACGAGTTCTTCATGGTCCGGGTGGCCGGCCTGAAGCGCCGTATCGCGACCGGTGTCGCCACCCGGTCCGCGTCCGGCCTCCAGCCCCGCGAGGTGCTGGAACTCATCTGGACCCGCTCGCGCGAGCTCATGGCCCGGCACGCCGCCTGCTACCAGCAGGACATCGCCCCCGCCCTCGCCGACGAGGGCGTCCACCTCATCCGCTGGCCCGAGCTGACCGAGAAGGAGCAGGCGCGCCTCTTCACGCTCTTCCGCCAGCAGATCTTCCCGGTGCTCACGCCGCTCGCCGTGGACCCGGCGCACCCCTTCCCGTACATCTCGGGACTCTCGCTCAACCTCGCCGTGGTCGTACGCAACCCGGTCAGCGGCCACCGCCACTTCGCCCGCGTCAAGGTGCCGCCGCTGCTGTCCCGCTTCCTGGAGGCGTCGCCGCAGCGGTACGTACCCCTCGAGGACGTCATCGCGGCGCACCTGGAAGAGCTCTTCCCCGGCATGGAGGTGCTCGCGCACCACATGTTCCGGGTGACCAGGAACGAGGACCTCGAGGTCGAGGAGGACGACACCGAGAACCTCCTCCAGGCGCTGGAGAAGGAGCTCATGCGCCGCCGCTTCGGGCCGCCGGTGCGGCTCGAGGTCGAGGAGTCGATCGACCCGTATGTCCTTGACCTGCTCGTCCGCGAGCTGAAGATGTCCGACGCCGAGGTGTACCCGCTGCCGGGCCCGCTGGACCTGACCGGGCTGTTCGGGATCGCGGCGCTGGACCGGCCGGAGCTGAAGTTCCCGAAGTACATCGCGGGCACGCACCGCGACCTCTCCGAGGTCGAGTCGGCGTCCGCGCCGGACGTCTTCGCGGCGCTGCGCGAGCGCGATGTGCTGCTGCACCACCCGTACGACTCCTTCTCCACCTCCGTGCAGGCGTTCCTTGAGCAGGCGGCGGCGGACCCGGACGTCCTGGCGATCAAGCAGACGCTGTACCGCACCTCCGGCGACTCCCCGATAGTGGACGCGCTGATCGACGCCGCCGAGTCCGGCAAGCAGGTCCTGGTCCTCGTCGAGATCAAGGCCCGCTTCGACGAGCAGGCCAACATCAAGTGGGCGCGCAAGCTGGAGGAGTCCGGCTGCCACGTCGTGTACGGGCTCGTCGGCCTCAAGACCCACTGCAAGCTCTCGCTGGTCGTCCGCCAGGAGGGCGACCTGCTGCGCCGCTACTCGCACGTCGGCACGGGCAACTACCACCCCAAGACGGCCCGTCTCTACGAGGACCTGGGGCTGCTCACCGCCGACCCCCAGGTCGGCGCGGACCTGTCCGACCTCTTCAACCGGCTGTCCGGCTACTCGCGCCGGGAGACGTACCGCCGCCTGCTCGTCGCGCCCAAGTCGCTCCGGGACGGGCTGATCGCCCGGATCAACAAGGAGACCGCGCACCACCAGGCGGGCCGCCCCGCGTACGTCCGGATCAAGGTCAACTCGATGGTCGACGAAGCGGTCATCGACGCCTGCTACCGGGCCGCGCGGGCCGGCGTGCCGGTCGACATCTGGGTACGCGGCATCTGCACCGTCCGGCCCGGTGTAGCGGGCCTCTCGGAGAACATCCGGGTCCGCTCGATACTCGGCCGCTTCCTCGAACACTCGCGGGTCTTCGCCTTCGGCAACGGCGGCGAGCCCGAGGTCTGGTTCGGCAGCGCCGACATGATGCACCGCAACCTCGACCGCCGCATAGAGGCCCTGGTACGGGTCACCGACCCCGCCCACCGGGCGTCGCTGAGCCGGCTGCTGGAAACCGGCATGTCCGACGCGACGGCCTCCTGGCACCTCGGTCCCGACGGCAACTGGACACGACACTCGGCGGACGCCGACGGTCAGCCGCTGCGGCATGTACAGGAGATGCTCATTGACGCCCGGAGGCGCCGGCGTGCGACACCGTGACACCGCCCGAACCCGCTCCCGGCCGGACACCGGCGGGCCCCCGGCCGAGCCGGGCGAGATCCTCCCCGCCGAGGCGCTCGCCGAAGCCCTGTCCGCCCGGGACCTGCCCGCGTACGACCTGCCCTCCCACGAGCTGCTCGCCCCCTACCTGCACGCCCGGGCCGGCGACTTCCTGCGCGGCCTGCGGCTGCACCGCGAGAGCGGGCAGGACCCGCAGGGCGCGGCGGACGCGGCCGAGGCGGCCCGGGCGCTGCGCGGCGCGGCACGGCGGATCAGCGGGACGCTGCACACCTTCCGGCCGCTGACCGACACGGGCTGGGCGGACACCCTGCGGGCGGAGCTGGCCTGGCTCTCCGGCGTCCTGGCCCGCGAGCACGCCTACGCGGGCCGCCTGAACCGGCTGCTGGACGCCCTGAACCGGCTCTCGGGGGCGGGCGGCGGCGGCCGGGCCCCGGTGCCCCCGGCGCGCGGCGCCGGCGCCGAGGCGGGGAGTTCGCTGGCCGTGGGCGCCGCCCGGGCCGGCGCGCTCCTGGAACGCCAGCTGACGCTGGCCAGGACGCGGGCCCACTCGGCCGCGCTCCAGGCGCTGGGCTCCTCCCGGTTCCACGCGGTCGTCGACGCCGTGGCGTTACTGGCCTCGGACGTGCCGCTCGGCCCCGCCGCCGCCGCGCCCGCCGCCGAAGTGCTCGCACCGCTCGCGACCGGCGCCGACCAGCGGCTCAGGGAGGCGGTGGCCGCACTGCCGCTCGGCCGCGCCGCCCACCCGTACAACGCCGAGGCGCTCGTCCACGGCCTCGCCCCGACGCCCGGCAGCGAGGCGCAGGACGCCCCCTGGCACCACGTACGCCTGCTGCTGCGCCTGCACCGCTACGCGCAGGAGGTCGTCACCGGCCCCGCCGGCGCTCCCCCCGCCGCCCGCGCCCTGGACCGCCACCGCGACGCGGCCGAGGCGGCCGGCGCGGCGGCCTCCGCGGCCCGCACCCCGCGCATCGCCCCGGCGACGGCGTACGCCCTCGGCGTCCTGCACGCCGACCAGCGCCACGAGGTCGAGGCGGCCCGCTTCGCCTTCCAGCAGGCGTGGCGGCCGGCGGCGGCCACGGCGTCATGACCGGCCCCGCAGAGCCGGTCCTCGCAGCGGGCTGCGTGCTGTGGCGCCGCTCGCCCGCCGGCGGCGGCCTGGAGATCTGCCTCGTGCACCGCCCCAAGTACGACGACTGGTCGCACCCCAAGGGCAAGCTCAAGCGCGGCGAGGACGCGCTCGCGGGCGCACGGCGCGAGGTCCTGGAGGAGACCGGCCACCGGTGCGCCCCCGGCCCGGCCCTGTCCACCCTGCGGTACGTCGCGCACGGCCGCCCGAAGCACGTCTCGTACTGGGCGGCGGAGGCGACGGGGGGCGCGTTCGCCCCGGGCGACGAGGTGGACCGGATCGTGTGGCTGCCTCCCGTGGCGGCACGCGCCCGCCTCACGTACGGGCACGACCGCCCCCTGGTCGACGAGCTGCTGGCGGTCGTGCCCCTCTGAGGCCTCCCCTCTGAGGCATCCCCTCTGAGGCGTCCCCCCCCCGTGGACCCTCTCCTCGTTCGCGCGGCCGCGCCCATGGCTCATCACGCCATCCCCGGCCCCGCCGGGCAGCCCGGCAACGTACCACGCAGCGTAATCACTCGATCGCGCAGAGTGAGACCAGCGCCGTTTCGGTCACCCACGGCGCGGGGAGCCTCCCCCGGGCCGCCCACCGACCACCCCCGCCCGCCGTGCGGCGATCGTGCACACCACACCGTTCGGCACGGTTCACCTCCCGTTCACTCGTCCCCGTCGACGGCTTCACCTGTTCTGCCTAATTTCGGACGTGCACAGTGCGAGGCACATCGAGAGATGACCGCCCCACTGCCCCACTCGGCACTCCCGAACACGACCTCTTCGCACGCCGCCACCATCCAGGCCCGGCGGCTCCTGGAAGGAACCCCCGAAAGTGAAGCTTCAGCGCAAGAACCGGCTTCGCGCCTCCGCGCTCGGCGCCCTCGCCGTCTCCGGCGCCCTGGTCCTCACGGCGTGCGGCTCGGACGACAACAGCGGCTCCACCGGTGGCTCCGGCGAGACCAAGGCCGCCAGCAACATCAAGTGCGACGACGCCGAGGGCCAGCTCCTCGCGGCCGGCTCCACCGCCCAGAAGAACGCCATGGACCTCTGGGTCAAGAACTTCCAGGCCGCCTGCGAGGGCGTCGAGGTCAACTACCAGGCCATCGGGTCCGGCGGCGGCATCACCAAGTTCAACCAGGGCCAGGTCGCCTTCGCCGGCTCCGACTCCGCGCTCAAGCCGGAGGAGGTCACCGAGTCGAAGAAGGTCTGCAAGAGCGGCCAGGGCGTGAACCTCCCGCTGGTCGGCGGCCCCGTCGCCATCGGCTACAACCTGGAAGGCGTCGACGACCTCGTCCTCGACGCCAAGACGCTGGCGAAGATCTTCGACTCGAAGATCACCAAGTGGAACGACCCGGCGATCGCCAAGCTGAACCCGGACGCGAAGCTCCCGAGCACCACCATCCAGGCCTTCCACCGCTCGGACGAGTCCGGTACGACCCAGAACCTGGGCAAGTACCTCAGCACGGCCGCCGCGAACGACTGGAAGTACGACCCGAAGACCAAGTCGTGGCCCGCCAAGGGCGGCCAGGCGGCCAACGGCTCCTCCGGCGTCGTCTCCAACGTCAAGGGCGCCAACGGCGCGATCGGCTACTTCGAGCTGTCGTACGCGACCGCCAACAAGCTGAACACGGTCAAGATCGACACCGGCGCCGCCACCCCGGTCGAGGCCACCACGGAGAACGCCTCCAAGGCCATCGCCGCCGCGAAGGTGACCGGCACGGGCAAGGACCTGGCGCTCTCCCTCGACTACGCCACCAAGGCCGAGGGCGCCTACCCGATCGTCCTGGTCACGTACGAGATCGCCTGCGACAAGGGCAACAAGGCGGAGACGCTGCCCGCCCTCAAGGCGTTCCTGAACTACGCCGTCAGCGAGGACGGCCAGAAGGTCCTGGCCGAGGCCGACTACGCGCCGCTCCCGGCCGAGATCGCGGCCAAGGTCCGCGAGATCGTCCCCACCCTCTCCTGACCCCGGGCGGGGGGGGGGGGGGGGGGGGGGGGGGGGGGGGGGGTTGGGTTGTCGGCATCAGAAAGACACAACCAGTCCCCCCGACAGGGGAAGGAAAAAGAGAGAGGGAAAACACACAACCCACCCTCCCCC
>NZ_JBWKLQ010000005.1:458850-479635 GCF_056429965.1 Streptomyces sp. NPDC046122
CCCTAGGAAGGGATCAGGGACAGGTTCCGAGAGATCTCCCCCCCCCTCCCCGCCCCTTGGGCGGGCCGGGCCCCGGGACCTGGGCCGCCCCCGCCTTCCGGTGCACCGCCGCCAGGAGCCCTCACCGGCTCCGCAGACCGGAGAAAGCCGATGGATATAGCAACCGCACCCACCTCGTCCTCCCCACCCCCGCCGGGACCCGGCGACACGCTGGCCTCCCAGGGCAGCACGCACGCCGGTGACCGGGTCTTCCTCGGCCTGTCCCGGGGGTCGGGCATCGCGCTGCTGGTGATCATGGCCGCCATCGCGGCCTTCCTCACCTACCGCACCGGCCTCGCCGTCTCGAAGGACGAGGCCAACTTCCTCACCAGCTCGGAGTGGAACCCGGCGGGCGACCCGCCGGTCTTCGGCATCGCCGTCCTGCTCTTCGGCACGATCGTCAGCTCGATCATCGCCATGCTCATCGCCGTGCCGGTCGCCATCGGCATCGCGCTGTTCATCTCGCACTACGCCCCGCGCAGGCTGGCCACACCGCTCGCGTACGTGGTCGACCTGCTCGCCGCGGTGCCGAGCATCATCTACGGCCTGTGGGGCGCCGTCTTCCTGGTCCCGTACCTGGACGGTCTCAACCAGTGGCTCGACGAGTACCTCGGCTGGACGTACGTCTTCGACAAGACGAGCGACGGCGTCGCCCGCAACCTCTTCACGGTCGGCATCCTGCTGGCGATCATGATCCTGCCGATCGTCACCAACGTCACCCGCGAGGTCTTCCTCCAGTCTCCGAAGATGCACGAGGAGGCCGCCCTGGCCCTCGGCGCCACACGCTGGGAAGTCATGCGGATGTCCGTCCTGCCCTTCGGCCGCTCGGGCATCATCAGCGCCTCGATGCTGGGCCTCGGCCGCGCCCTCGGCGAGACGATGGCCGTCGCCGTCGTCCTCTCCCCGAGCTTCATCATCTCCGGCCGGCTGCTCGACCCGGGCGGCGGCACCTTCGCGCAGAACATCGCCGCGAAGTTCAACGAGGCGGACGAGTTCGGCCGCGACGCCCTGATCGCATCCGGGCTCGTGCTCTTCGTCATCACGTTGCTGGTCAACGGCGCCGCCCGCTGGATCATCGGCCGCCGCAAGGAGTACTCGGGGGCCAACGCATGAGCCAGACGACCCAGGTAATGGACAAGCCCCCGGTCTCCCCCGCGCCGCACGCGACGCTCGCCCACGCCCGCCTCCCCCGCTGGGCCCCCGCCGCCATCGCCGCCGGGTCCGTGGCGGCCGGCGTCGGCATCGGCCTCGTCGCCGGCTGGCACAGCCGCGTGCAGTGGGGCATGATCGCCGCCCTGATCTTCATACTGGCCACCTTCGCCATCACCACCAAGGTGGAGGGCAGTCGCCAGGGCAAGGACCGCGTCGCCACCAGCGTCGTGTGGGTCTGCTTCATCCTCGCGCTCATCCCGCTGCTGTCCCTGGCGTGGGTGACGATCAGCAAGGGGATCAAGGTCCTCGACGGTTACTTCCTCAGCCACTCGATGAGCGGCCTGCTCGACACCGACGAGGGCGGCGGCATCTACCACGCCCTGCTCGGCACCCTGGAGCAGGTCGGCATCGCGACCCTGATCGCCGCCCCGATCGGCCTGCTCACCGCGGTCTACCTGGTCGAGTACGGCCGCGGCAGGCTCGCGAAGACCGTCACCTTCTTCGTCGACGTCATGACGGGCATCCCGTCGATCGTCGCGGGCCTGTTCATCCTCGCCACCTGGAATCTGATGCTGGGCTTCGGGCCCTCCGGATTCGCCGGCGCGCTGGCCCTCGCGATCCTGATGATGCCGGTCGTCGTCCGCTCCACCGAGGAGATGCTCAAGCTCGTCCCGAACGAGCTGCGCGAGGCCTCGCTGGCTCTCGGCGTCCCCAAGTGGCGGACCATTCTCAAGGTGGTGCTGCCGACCGCGATCGGCGGCATCACCACCGGTGTGATGCTCGCGGTGGCCCGAATCACGGGTGAGACCGCCCCGGTTCTGTTGCTCGTCTTCGGTACGAAGCTGATCAACCCGAACCCCTTCGAAGGCGCCCAGTCCTCGCTTCCGCTCTACGTGTACGAGCAGTACATCGTCGGCACCGAAGCGTCGGTCGACCGGGCCTGGGGCGCAGCCCTCGTCCTGATCGCCTTCGTCATGATCCTCAACCTGGTGGCCCGCGGCATCGCCCGCTGGAAGGCCCCGAGCACCGGCCGCTAAGGCCAACGGAAAGCAGTGATCTCAATGGCCAAGCGCATCGACATCAGCGGCCTGTCGGCCTACTACGGCAACCACAAGGCGATCGACGACATCTCGATGACCGTCGAGCCCCGCTCCGTGACGGCCTTCATCGGCCCCTCCGGCTGCGGCAAGTCCACCTTCCTGCGCACCCTCAACCGGATGCACGAGGTCACCCCCGGTGGCCGCGTCGAGGGCAAGGTCCTCCTGGACGACGAGAACCTGTACGCCAAGGACGTCGACCCGGTCGCCGTCCGCCGTACGGTCGGCATGGTCTTCCAGCGCCCGAACCCGTTCCCCACCATGTCGATCTTCGACAACGTGGCGGCGGGCCTGCGCCTCAACGGCTCGTACAAGAAGAACAAGCTGTCCGAGGTCGTCGAGAAGTCCCTGCGCGGCGCCAACCTCTGGAACGAGGTCAAGGACCGCCTGAACAAGCCCGGCTCCGGGCTCTCCGGCGGCCAGCAGCAGCGCCTGTGCATCGCCCGCGCGATCGCGGTCGAGCCGCAGGTCCTCCTCATGGACGAGCCGTGCTCGGCCCTGGACCCGATCTCGACCCTCGCCATCGAGGACCTGATCGGTGAGCTGAAGGAGCGCTTCACGATCGTCATCGTGACGCACAACATGCAGCAGGCCGCCCGCGTCTCGGACCGCACGGCGTTCTTCAACCTCGCGGCGATCGGCCAGCCCGGCAAGCTGATCGAGATAGACGACACCGAGCGGATCTTCTCCAACCCGTCCGTCCAGGCGACGGAGGACTACATCTCCGGCCGCTTCGGCTAGAAGCGGGCCGCCACTCCTGTCCTGCGGTGCTGCATGGCGGTGCCACCGCAAGGCAAAAGGGCCCGCCCCCACTCCTCACAAGGAGTGGGGGCGGGCCCCTTTCCGTACCGGCGGACCGGCCGCTAGCCGAAGGCGAGCAGCACGACCCAGTAACACGAGGCGGCCACCAGGGCGGCGGCCGGCATCGTGATGAACCAGCCCATCACGATGTTCTTGGCGACGCCCCACCGCACGGCGCGCGACCCCTTGGTCGAGCCGACGCCCATGATCGCGGAGGTGATGACGTGCGTCGTCGAGATCGGCGCGTGGAACATGAACGAGGCCGTGTACATCACGGACGCGGCCGTGGTCTCCGCCGCGAAGCCCTGCGGCGGGTCCAGCTCGATGATCCGCCGGCCCAGCGTCCGCATGATCCGCCAACCGCCCGCGTACGTACCGAGCGAGAGCGTCAGCGCACAGGCGATCTTGACCCACATCGGGATCGCGTCGCCCTGACCCTCGACATCGGCGATGACGAGCGCCATCACCACGATGCCCATGGTCTTCTGCGCGTCCTGCAGACCGTGGCCGAGCGCCATGCCGGCCGCGGACACGGTCTGGGCGATACGGAAGCCCCGCTTCGCCTTGTGCGGGTTGGCCTTACGGAACATCCACAGGATGACGACCATCACCAGGTAGCCGAGCAGCAGCCCGACGAACGGCGAGATGAACATCGGGATGACGACCTTCTCCAGCACCCCGGTCCAGATGACCTCGGTGCCGCCCGCGAGCGCCGCGCCCACCATGCCGCCGAAGAGGGCGTGCGAGGAGGACGAGGGAAGACCGAAGTACCAGGTGACGAGGTTCCAGACGATCGCGCCGACCAACGCGGCGAAGAGGATTCCCATCCCCTTGTCGCCGTGCGGGGTCGCGATGAGCCCCTCACTGACGGTCTTGGCGACGCCGCTGCCGAGGAAGGCGCCGGCGAGGTTCATCACGGCGGCCATGGCGAGGGCCGCGCGCGGGGTCAGCGCCCGCGTGGAAACCGAAGTCGCGATGGCGTTCGCGGAGTCGTGAAAGCCGTTGGTGTACGTGAATCCGAGCGCGACCCCGATGGTCACGATGAGCGCAAAGGTGTCCACCGGAGGTCAGGACTCCTTGACGGCGATCGTCTCGACCGTGTTGGCGACGTGCTCGAAGGCGTCGGCCGCCTCCTCCAGCACGTCCACGATCTGCTTCAGCTTGAGCACGTCCATGGCGTCGTACTTGCCGTTGAAGAGGTGCGCGAGCAGCTTGCGGTGGATCTGGTCGGCCTGGTTCTCGAGGCGGTTGACCTCGATCCAGTACTCGGTGAGGTTCGTCATGGTCCGCAGGTGCGGCATGGCCTCGGCGGTCAGCTCGGCCGCTCGCGCCAGTACCTCGATCTGCTGCTCGACGCCCTTGGGCAGCTCCTCGATCTGGTACAGCACGACCAGGTCGACGGCCTCCTCCATGTAATCCATGATGTCGTCAAGCTGCGACGCGAGGTTGTAGATGTCCTCGCGGTCGAACGGCGTGATGAACGAGGAGTTCAGCTGGTGGAAGATCGCGTGGGTCGCGTCGTCCCCCGCGTGCTCCGCTGCCCTCATCCGCTCCGCGATCTCGGCCCGGGCGGAGGAGTCCGCTCCGAGCAGTTCCATCAGGAGCTTCGAGCCTGTGACGATGTTGTCCGCGGATGCGGAGAACATGTCGTAGAAGCTCGTCTCCCTGGGGGTCAGACGAAAGCGCACGTGGGGTCCTCGGGGTGCATTGGATTCGGTCAGGGTGATGCTAGGCGCATCATCCGGCCACGGCTAACCGGCGTTCTTCAGTGTCGCCCATCAGGCACAGTGCTCAGTACGGGCCCCCGAGCCCCTACCCCGGAAATTCGCTACCATATACCCACGAGGGGTATACAGCCCCTTTGAGGACAACGGGAGGACGCCATGACGACCACCGAGGCGGCCGGCGCGACCAACACCGAAGCGCCCGCTGGAGCCTCCGATGCCGTGGTGACCGACCACGACCTCGGTGTGCACGGATACCACAAGCAGAAGGACGAGCACCTCAAGCGCCTGCGCCGGATCGAGGGCCAGATCCGCGGCCTGCAGCGGCTGGTCGACGAGGACGTCTACTGCATCGACATACTCACGCAGGTCTCGGCGTCGACCAAGGCCCTCCAGTCCTTCGCCCTCCAGCTCCTGGAGGAACACCTGAGGCACTGCGTGGCGGACGCGGCGGTCAAGGGCGGCGGAGAGATCGACGAGAAGGTCGAAGAAGCCACGAAGGCGATCGCCCGCCTGCTGCGGACCTGAGGCGGGGGCGGTCCGGGCGGCCGAGGGGTACGGACCGGGAGCCACGCACCGGCCTCCGCAGGCCGCCCGCCTCCGTACTCCGTCTCCCCGGTCCCGCGGCCTTCAGTCCCGCGGTCGCCCCGGCCGCTCGGCGACGCCGTCGGCCGTCGTGGGCGCTCCCGCCCCCACCTTCAGCACCTCGTCGATACGGTCCGCGCTGAGGCGTTCCCCGTCGGCCGCGGACGCCGCGATCATCAGCTCACCGCACAGCTCGATCTCGGCGAGGGCGACGTGGTCCTGGACGGGCGTACTGCTGCCGAGCGGAGTCACGTGCATCACCTCTCCCAGCCGTCGTCGGCTTCCTAGCGTAGGCAGAGCGGCACACCCCGCGCATGGCACGGACGGGCCATTTCCCCGCCACCCAGGTGAGGCGGGCGGCCCCCACCTCACGCCTGGATCTTCCCGGCGTAGATGTCACGCGCGGCCGGCAGCCGCACGTCGACCGGCGCCCCGAACGCGTACAGCAGCGTCGTGGAGGCGACGGCCACCGTGCGGCCGGCATTGGCGAAGTCGAACCGGTGGCGGACCTTGCGCAGCCGCCCCTGGTCGTCGAGGTAGGCGTCGAACGGGACGGCGTCCTTGGCGAACCCTTTCGCCGCCGCGGCGAGCGCACCGCGCACGTGCGGCGAGGCGACGCGCGCGGCGCGGGCGATGTCGGTGACCCCGCGGTAGTGCCGGACACCGGTGCCGGCCACATCGGCCCGCCCGACGTACGCCGCTTCCTTCGCGCCGCGCAGCAACTCGGCGGCGGCGAGCGGGTCCGTGGCGCCGCCGGTGACCAGGTTCCCGTCGTCCAGCGTGGTCGTGTCGATCCGCACCCACTTGTCGGCGGGCACGCCCGCGCCCCGGTTCTTCATGTAGAGCGCGCCGGGTGCGAGGAGTTCGGTGATGGGCCGGTGCTTGTCCGCACCGTCCGGATCGGGCGGCAGCACCACCTTGAGCTGCCCCATCCGCTTGCGGAAGTCGTACGCTCCCTCGCCCCGGATGGTGACCCGCGTGCCGCCGGTGGCCATGACCATGGACGTACGGGCCTGGGAACTCCCCGCGTCGACGAGCCCGTCGGCCGCGCCGCGGACGGCGGCCAGGGGATCACCGCCCTGCTGGTCCTCGGCGACGGCACCGTCGCCGGAACACCCGGCGGAGCCGATCAGCCCCGCCGCGACGGCCAGGGCGACCGCACCGCCCTTGACCCTGTGCTGCTGCACCACCATCGCCGCCAACCCCCAACGCCCTGCCACCCGGTGTCCGATCCCACCCGCCCCGCCTAACGACACCCCACCGCCGCCGGTCACGCCCAACGTCCCGCACTCATTCGGTCGGGCGGCCCCCGCGCACGGCGCCGAAGTCCCCCGGTACGGTGGACACGTGCTTCAGGAAGCCACACCGGACGCCCCGCCCCACCGCACCGGCACCACCGAACGCGGCTCCTTCTGCTTCGCCCACTGCACCTGCGGCTGGCGCGGCCCGGCCCGCCGCTCCCGCGAAAGAGCCCGAGCAGACGCCACCCAGCACACGACGACCACCACCACCTGACCCCCTCGTCTCCCTCGCCCTCTCGCGTCGCACCGTCCCCACGGTCCCGGCGAGCGTCACGAACTCCCCCTGGGCGTCCGGGACCCGCCCCGGCATAGGGGCACGGCGGCGGTGCAGGAGTATCCATCTGCGCCGCGCACCCCCGCCTACACCCCCGCCGCCTCCCGCACCCCGCCCGCACGCCCGCGCGCGCTTCCGCAAAAACCTCCGCCCCCGCAGGAACCCGGCCCGCCGCAAAGCCGTCTCGCCTCCGGGAGGCAACAACATGGAACGGCGCACACTTCTCACCTCGGCCACGGCCCTCGCGGCCACCGTCGCAGCGGCGGCCTGCACGGGCACAAGTCCCGGCACCGGCACGGGTTCGGGCACCTCCACGTCCGCCCGGACCCGCGCCGCCACAGCCCGGGGCCCCGGCCCCGGCGGCCGGACCCCGCCGCCCTCGGCCACCTCCACCTGGGCCGCCCTCGCGCGCGGTCTCGACGGCCCGCTGGTCCGCCCCGAGGACGCCGCCTACAAGACGGCCCGCCTGCTCTACAACACCCGCTTCGACGACCTGAAGCCCGTCGCCGTCGCCTACGTCGCCAACGAGGCGGACATCAAGGAGTGCCTGGCCTTCGCCCGAGCGCACCGGACCCCGGTCGCCATCCGCAACGGCGGTCACTCGTACGCCGGGTGGTCCTCCGGCACCGGCCGCCTGGTCATCGACGTGTCGAAGCTGGCCCGCGTCAGGGCGAGCGGCAGCACCGCGACCGTCGGGGCCGGAGCCAAGCTCATCGACGTCTACCAGGGCCTCGCCCGCCAGGGCCGCCGCACCATACCCGCCGGGTCCTGCCCCACCGTCGGCATCTCCGGCCTCACTCTCGGCGGCGGCCACGGCGTCGTCTCCCGCGCGTACGGCCTGACCTGCGACAACCTCACCTCCGCCACCCTCATCACCGCTGCGGGCAAGCGCCTCCACTGCACGCCGAACGAGAACCAGGACCTGTTCTGGGCCCTGCGGGGAGCGGGCAACGGCAACTTCGGCGTGGTGACCGAACTGACCTTCCGCACGCACCCGGCGCCCGCCGCCGTCACCGCGTACATGTCCTGGCCGTGGTCGAAGGCGCAGGCCGTCATCGCCGCCTGGCAGGAGTGGGGCCCGTCGCAGCCCGACGAGATCTGGTCGTCCGCGCACCTCGCCGCCGGCCCCGGCGGCAGGACGCCCAACGTCACCGTCTCCGCCTTCTCGCTGGGCACGTACGGCGATCTCCAGAACGCCGTAGACCGCCTCGCCGACAAGATCGGCGCGCCCGCCCGCTCCGTCTCGCTCCGCCGCCGCAGCTACCAGGAGTCGATGCTCGTCTACGCCGGCTGCGCCGGTTTCAGCGACGCCCAGTGCCACCTGCCGGGCACCACCCCCGGCCGCACCCCGCAGGGCGCCCTCGGCCGCGAGACGTACGCGGCCCGCAGCGACTTCTTCGACCGCTCGCTCTCGCCGTCGGGCATACGCGAGCTCCTCGCCCGGACCGAGGCGTTCACCCGCATCCCCGCCGCTCGCGGTGGCGGCGGCAGCATCGCCCTCACCGCGCTCGGCGGCGCGGTGAACCGGGTGGACCCGCTCGCGACGGCGTTCGTCCACCGCCGTTCCCGGATGCTCGCCCAGTACATCGGCGCCTGGCGCGCGGGCACGGCCGGCACCGCTCAGCAGACCTGGCTGAAAAACGCCCACGGGGCGATGCGCCGGTACGCCTCCGGCGCGGCGTACCAGAACTACACGGACGCGACCCTGACGGACTGGCGGAAGGCGTACTACGGCCCGGGAGCCGCCCGCCTGACAGCGCTGAAGAAGCGTTACGACCCGGACAGGCTCTTCGACTTCCCGCAGGCCCTCTGAGCCCGTCAGGGAAACACCGGCCGAGACGCACCGAGGGGCACACCACGGGACTGCCCCGCGACATGCCCCTCGACGTCAGCCTCGTACGCGCAGACCGGGCGGGCGTACGCGTCGACCCGTCCGTAGGCGCAGACCGGGCACGCCCGGACAGATCCGTACTGCCTCGGCCTCAGGCGGCCAGGTCGTTGCGCGCGCTGTCCCCGGCGCGCGGCGCCGGGACGGCCGCCGACCCGCCGTCACCGCCACGGGACCCCATGCCGGAACCGGCCCCCGTACCGGCGCCGGCGGTACGCTCCGCGGACCCCTTCGCCCGTACGAGCCAACCCGCCTTCTCCGACCGCGCGATCGCCGCCATGAGCGGCGTCAGCAGCGCCATCGCGACCGGCGCGAGCAGCAGTGCCACCGCCGTACCGAGGGCGAACCCGCCGATGACGTCGGTCGGGTAGTGCACGCCCATGTAGACGCGGCAGAAACCGGCCACGACGGCCAGCGCGATCGCCCCGATCCCGAACTTCCGGTTGGCGACGAAGACTCCGACGGCGATGGCCATCGCCAGCGTCGCGTGATCACTCACGAACGAATAGTCCGTCTTGCCCGCGATGAGTACTTCGAGTCCCTTGTGGTCGTTGAACGGTCTCGGCCGCTCCACGAACCCGCGAATCGGGACGTTGATCAGCAGCGCGATGCCGGCCGCCAGCGGCGCCCAGACGAGCCCGGCCACCGAGGAGACCGCGTCCTCGCTCTTGCGCACGCTCCACCAGCACCAGAGCGCCAGCAGGACGATGCCGAGCATGGTCCCGTACTCACCGACGAACTCCATGACCCGGTCGAACCAGCCCGGCGCATCCGCCGCCAGCCCGTTGATGTCGTAGAGCAGACTGACGTCGGGGTTCGCCCCATCCAGTGCGAGTCCAGCCATCTGCCGCGGCCCCTTGCCTTGTTGCCTGCTGCGCGGCACACGTGTGTGCGTGCCACTCCTGCGAACCCCCGTGGTTCATGTGACGCGATCGCCATGCGATGCCGCGCCTGCCATGCCGCGCCGCGCCGTGATCGGCACCGCCCCGCATCGCATCGCGTGGTCCGCACGCGTGGTCGGTACAGCGTGTCAACGCGACTGTCCCACTCCCTCGGACCAGGGAACGCCCGGCCGGCCCCCACCGTTCCAGTCTCCACCGAATGATCACGATGACGTTATCGAAGAGAGACACGTCGTCGCAGCTCAGAGGGTGGCGATAACGGAGAGTTCAAGCCATGTCACGCGCCGCCGCGCCCTTCCGGAAGGTCCGTCGGAAGCGCTTTCGCGCCATCCTTGGTCACCCGGGTCGCACCAAAGTAGTCCGGCGTATCGATCTTGTCGAAGCGGATGACGGCTCCGGTGTACGGAGCGTTGATCATGTAACCGCCGCCGACGTACAACCCCACGTGCCGGATCGCGCGCGAATTGGTGAGATCGTCCGAGAAGAACACCAGGTCGCCGGGCAACAGCTCGTCCCGCGAGGGATGCGGCCCCGCGTTGTACTGATCGTTGGCCACGCGCGGCAGCTCGATGTCGACGGTCCGGTAGGCCGCCTGCGTCAGCCCCGAGCAGTCGAAACGCCCACCCTGCTCCGGCGTGCCGTTGCCGCCCCACAGGTACTTGGTGCCAAGTTTCTTCTGCGCGAAGTAGATGGCTCCGGCGGCCTGCCGCGACGGCTCGACGCGCCCGACGGGACGCGCGAAGCTCTGCTCCAGGCTGGTGATGATCTTCACGTAGTTCTGCGTCTCGCGGTACGGCGGGACGCCTCCGTACTTGATGACGGCGTACGCGCCCGCGTTGTACGCGGCGAGCATGTTCTTGGTCTGATCCCCCGGCACCTTCTTGACGTATCCAGCCAATTCACAGTCGTACGTCGCGGCTGACGGAATCGCGTCGGCCGGGTCCCAGATGTCACGGTCGCCGTCCTTGTCCCCGTCGACCCCGTGGGACGCCCACGTCCCGGGGATGAACTGGGCGATGCCGCGCGCGTTGGCGGGGCTCTGCGCCCTCGGGTTCCAGCCGCTCTCCTGGTACAACTGCGCGGCGAGCAGAGCGGGGTTGATGGCCGGGCAGAGATTGCCCCACTTCTGTACGAGCGGCTGGTACAGCGCGGGCACGGCGCCCTTGGCCAGCCCGACGGCCCGCCCGCCGCCTGCGGCGCCGGCCAGCCCCGCGGCTGCGGAGAAGGTCCCGACGACGAGCAGCGCGACGAAGCTCAGGCACAGCCCGATCCCGATCCCGGTGGCCACCCACACTTTGCGCACCTCTCAACCCTCCCCCATCGAGGACGGGTTCACAGCAGTTTTCGCGCGCGCGTCCGGTGCGACGTCGAACACGTCCGAAAGTTCGCGGGGCGCGAGGGGGGAAGGCGCGGGGAGCGGGCGCAGGGAACGGGCCGGGAGCACCACCCGCGTGGGTGACGGTGGGGACTGAGCGGGCGCTGGTGGCCACTGCGTCGCCATGCGCGGTGTGCGGAAAGGTGCGGCGGGGGCGGGGTGACAGGCGGGGGGCTTTGTTGGGCCTGGGGCAGTGATTGCTTCTGGTGTGGGGGCCGCCTTTTGGCGGAGGGTGGCGTCGGAGGGCCGGCCCCCGGGGGGAGCCCACGGGACAGCCTCGGTGAGGGGTCGCTCATACGTCGCCGGGTGGCACGTACGTGGGTGGGTGGCGCGGAAGGTCTGGGGGTGGTGCAGCCCCAGTCTCAGCGACTGCGGCGACGGCCCTTGGCTCGACCCACCGCATTCCCACACCCGCGCGTGACCACGAGCCGGTAGGGGCTGAGGTCTCCGGTCGACTGCGGGCGGCGTTCCGCCCTCCAGCGCGCTCAGCCCGGCGGCGGCAGGTCGTGACTGATGGGGATGCGGCTGACGGGGCATGCGAACCGGCGCTCGGTGGGGTGGCGCGGCGAGGAAGCTCGCGTGCGGGCTGGGGTGTGAGACGAAGTCCGCGGATGACGGAGGCTCAGCCCTCGACCGAGCGGCAAAGCGACCAAAAGGAGCGACGAGGATCGCCTTCTGTTGGGTTCGGTTCCATCCACCCGGCCGAACGCGACGGGCGCCGTTCAACCCGAGTCACTCCATCCACACAACTGTCACGCACCGCCCCGGCCCACCGACACTCAAGCGCCCAGGGACGGCCCCAAACCCCCCAGAAGCAACTGACTCGGTCACCCCGACCCCGGAATGATCCACAACCCCGCCCGCCACGTCCGAGCTCACCCGCCCCACCGCGTCCACCGACCCAAGCCCCGCTCCCTCCGGTCAACCCGCTGCGCCACGTCCGACCAAAGGTGCATAACGCCAGTCATTGCCCGCAGTCACCCCTCGTGATACACAGAGTGACCATACGCGTTTCCGAATACAACCGGTCGGCACCGCAGGTCAGAGCGGTCCGACCGGTCACACCTGCGGAGGTCGGGAAAAGGCAGCCACCAAGTCGACATACCAGTGCGGTTCATCAGCGAAGATAGAGCGTGACCCCTGCCGTGCGGCGGGGGCGACGAACTACCCGACAGGGGCGGTGACTTACATGAACCTGGCAGCCGAAAAGGGCGACATCACCACCATCATCGGTGGAATCGCCCCGAACTGGGGTCCGTTCGGGACCCTGGGGAACGAAGCCCGCGTCATGATCGAGGTCGTGATGGCTGTCGCCATCCTCCTCTGCCTCGGAATCGCCATCTGGGGAGCCGCGAAGCAGCGGATCGGCGCGACGGCCCTCAGGGACACCTTCAGCGCGGAACAGGGCAAGGGGCTGATCGTCGCCGGCCTCACCGGCGTCTTCATCATCGGCTCACTCGGAACACTCTTCACCATCGTGTACGGGATGGCTGTTTAACCCACCTTCAGCCAGCACCGGGTGCTCCCGGCCCGCTCTCCCACCCCACCCGTCCGTCGTGCCCATTGGCTGAGGTTGCGTCTCCCTGATGTCGAGTCACCACACCGCGCCCGCGCGGGAACCAGCACGGCTACCGTCGTACTACGCGGCATCGCAATCGGTTGAGGGGGCGCACGCGGCATGAGTCTCGGCGACGAGCACGGCTACGGCAGCGGCAGCGGTCGTTCGGACCGTGTCGGCGGCTCCGGCCAGACCCGCACACGGCTGCCCGAGGGCAGTGGCGGCAGCGAGGTGTACGGGGGCGCCCGACGGCCCGTACGGACCTCGCGTTCCCTCATCACCGTGGTAGGCGTGGTGGTCCTGCTGATCGCCGCCATCGCGTTCGCGAACCAGGGCGGCGGCGCGGGCGTCACGGACAACGAGGCGAAGCGGGGCGGCGCGGCGGAAGCGACGGCGGCGACGGGTGTGAAGCCGGTCGCCGGCAAGAACGGGCTGATCCCGTCCGGCTTCGCCCACGACGAGCAGGGCGCACAGAGCGCGGCAGCGAACTTCGCGGTGGCTCTCGTCTCGGCCGACATCCTCAACCCTGAGCGCCGGCAGGAGATCGTGGGTCAGATCTTCGTTCCGGCGAAGGTCGCGGAACTGGAAGCCAAGTTCGACAAGGCCTACAACCAGGAGTTTTTGGACAAGGTCGGGCTCGACAAGGACGGCAACGCCGCCCCGGGCATGACGTACGTCTCGCGCACCGCGCCCGTCGGTACCAAGGTCACCGGTTACACGGACAGCGCCGCAACCGTCGAGGTCTGGTGCACGGGCGTCTTCGGTACGGCAGGCGTCGGCTCGACCAACCCGGTGACCAACGACTGGTTCACCATGACGCTCGAAATCCAGTGGGCGGGGAGCGACTGGAAGGTCGCGAGCTTCTCCCAGAAGGAGGGGCCGGCTCCCGTGAACGCCGACCGTGCGGCCTCCGGCGCGGATGAGATCGCCAAGGCAGTCGACGAGTACGGAGGCTTCACCTATGCCCGGTAGCCCACGCCCGGCGCTGAAACTCACCGGCGCCCTCGCGCTCGTACAGACGACCGTCGTCCTTCTGCCGGCACGGGCCTTCGCCGCACCGACGCCGTCGCCGTCGCCGTCCGAGAAGGACAACTGTGACCTCATCGTCGGCCCCGCCAAGGACTACTGCGAAGGCGGCGAAGGCGGCGGCTCCAATCTCCGGGCTCCCACCGACCCCGTAGACGCCGTGGACCCCCTCTCCTCCCTCTCCAAGGGTTGCGCCGACGCCGCCGCCTGGATCGTGGGGAAGCTGTCCGAGGCCGTGAAGTCGACCGCCACCGTCGACTTCACCAACCCCAAATTCCTCCAGCAGTACGCCATCGTCTTCGCCGCCTCCGCCATCCTCACCCTCGTCCTGTGGCTGCTCGCGGTCGCCAAGCGCGCCATCCGCGGCGTGCCGCTCGCTACCGCGCTGTCCGAGGCCATCGGGTTCCTGTGGCTCACCGTCCTCGCCTCCGCGTTCACGCCGCTGATCCTCTACACCGTCGTCACCGCGACCGACGGCGTCACCGAGGTCATCGCCGCCGGTACCGGCGGGCAGACGGACGTGTTCTTCGGGTCGTTCGCCGAAGCGCTCAAGAAGGGGGACGACATCGGCGGCGGTCCGATCATGCTGATCGTCGTCTCACTGGTCACCGTCCTCGCGGCCGGGATCCTCTTCCTGGAGCTGTTCATCCGCGCCCTGCTGCTCTACGTCGGCGCGCTCCTCGGCGTGGTCGTCTACGCGGGGCTCGTCGACAAGAACATGTGGGGCCACGTCCGCCGCTGGGCCGGCATCATGATCGCGATCATCATGGTGAAGCCCGTCATCGTGATCGTCCTCGGCCTCGCCGGGGCCCTCTCCGCCGACGACGGGCCGAACGCGTTCTCCGCCGTCGTCTCCGGCCTCGCCATCATCCTGCTGGCGATCTTCGCGTCCGGCATGATCTACCGCTTCGTCCCCGGCTTCGGCGACGAGATCGCCTCCGCCCGCCGCAACCGGAACAAGGCCACCGACGGCTCCCAGGCGGCCGCGGTGATCAGTTCCCCCGCCGCCCTCGTCTCCCAGGGCATCAAGGCGCACAGCAGCCGTGGCGGCGGTGGCGGCGACCGGGGCGGCAACAGCTCCCCGCCCCGTCAGGCCAACCCCGTCACCGGCGGCGTGGCCGCCCACAGCGCCCGCGGCGGCGGAGCGGGCGGACCGGCCGGCCCCGGAGCGGGAGCGTCGGGAGGCGGGGGCGGAGCCGTCCCCTCCGCCGCCCCCTCGCCCCGTAGCAACGCCACCCACACGAACCGCGGTACCGGAAACACGGGCACCGGCAACAACAGCACAGGAGGTGCAGGGCGTTGACGACGCAGTCCCCACCGATCACGCCCCGCCGCACGTATCTGATCGGCCGGGCCCGGCCGAACGCGATCGTCGGCAAGAACCGCGAGACCGGCGAGATCGCGCTGATCATCGCCGGCGCGTTCCTCGGCATGATGAGCGGGCTGCTGGTCCCCGTCCTGTCCCTGCGGATCGTGCTGCTCATGGGCTTCCCGATGCTGGCCCTGATGGCGGTGTACGTCCCGTACAAGCACCGCACGTTCTACAAGTGGTTCGAGATCAACCGCAGTTACAAGCGCACCCTGCGCAACGGCACGACGTACCGCAGCGGCGCCATGGAGGCCGGCGTGCGCGGCGACGGCCGTGAGGTGGAGGTCGGACCGCCGCCCGGCATCGGCCGTATCAACTGGCTCGCCGCCCCGTTCGGCCCCGACGAGATCGCCGTACTGCTCCACGCCGACCGGCGGACGGTCACCGCGGCCATCGAGATCGAAGGACCCGGCGTCGGCCTGCGCGACAGCGAGGACCAGGAAGCCCTGGTGGACCGTTTCGGCACGCTGCTCAAGCACGTCGCCAACGGCGACGGCTTCGTGACCCGCCTCCAGATGCTCGCCCGCACCCTCCCCGCCGACCCCGACGCCCACGCCAAGGACGTAGCCCAGCGCGGCGACGCGCACGCCCCCGGCTGGCTGAAGGACTCGTACGACCAGCTCCAGTCCATGGTCTCCACGTCCAGCGAGCAGCACCGCGCCTACCTCGTCGCCTGCATGCACTACTCCCGCGAGCTCGCCGCCGAGGCCAACGCCATGGCCCGGGCCGCCCGCCCGCACGGCGGCCGCAGGCTCGACCGCGACTCCGGCCTCGCCGTCGTCATGGCGCGCGAGCTGACCGACATCTGCGCGCGGCTGGCGGAGGCCGACATCCGGGTACGCCAGCCCCTCGGCCAGGGGCGGCTCTCCTCCCTCGTGCACTCCATGTACGACCCCGACCACCCCATCGACCACATCCAGGCCATGACGAAACGCAACGCCTGGCCGGCCGAGCTGGACGCCATGGAGGCGACGTACCTCCAGGCCAAGACGCGCGAGTCGTCCACCCGCGCGCCCTGGTGCCACGCCACGGCGTGGGTGAAGGAATGGCCGATGACGCCGGTCGGCGTCAACTTCCTCGCGCCGCTGCTCGTCCACACCCCGGACGTCATCCGTACGGTCGCCGTGACCATGGACCTCGAGCCCACCGAGATCGCCATCGAGCGCATGCTGACGGAGAAGACCAACGACGAGGCGGAAGCCAGTCGGCAGGCCAAGATGAACCGCACCGTCGACCCGCGCGACATCGCCGCTCACGGCCGGCTCGACCAGCGGGGTGAAGATCTCGCGAGCGGTGCGGCCGGGGTCAATCTCGTCGGGTACATCACTGTGTCGTCGCGTTCACCCGAGGCGCTGGCCCGCGACAAGCGGACCATCAGGGCCTCGGCGGGCAAGTCGTATCTGAAGCTGGAGTGGTGCGACCGCGAGCACCACCGGGCGTTCGTCAACACCCTGCCGTTCGCCACCGGTATCCGTCGTTAGCCGAGAGGGCAGACCCGCCATGCGAGATCCGCTGTCCGCCGTCACGGATGCCTTCACCAGCTTCCTCTTCGGAAAGGTCGAGACGACCAGACTTCCCGTCCGCACGTCGACGGGCCAGGCGCAGGCCGTCTATCTGCCCACCGCCGCTCCCGGCCTCGGCGACTCGGGCGTGATCATCGGCCGCGAGGTCTACAGCGGCAAGGGGTACATCTACGACCCCTTCCAGCTGTACGGGCAGCAGCTCCCGGCGCCGCACTGGCTGGTCCTCGGCGAGTCGGGCAACGGCAAGTCGGCGCTGGAGAAGACGTACGTACTGCGGCAGCTGCGCTTCAAGGACCGCCAGGTGGTCGTCCTCGACGCACAGGGCGAGGACGGCGTCGGCGAGTGGAACCTGATCGCGGAGGAGCTGGGGATAACTCCCATCCGGCTCGACCCGACAGCGGCCCTCAACGACGGCATCCGCCTCAACCCCCTCGACCCGTCGATCACGACCACGGGGCAGCTCGCGCTGCTCCGTACGATCATCGAGGTCGCGATGGGGCACGGCCTCGACGAGCGGTCCGGCTTCGCGCTCAAGGTCGCGCACGCGTACGTGAACGAGACGATCGTCGACCGGCAGCCGGTCCTCACGGACATCGTCGAGCAACTGCGTCACCCGGAACCGGAGTCGGCGGAGGCGATGAACGTCGACCTGGACGACGTACGGGCCTGGGGCCTGGACGTCGCCCTCGTCCTCGACCGCCTCGTCGACGGTGACCTGCGCGGCATGTTCGACGGCCCGACGACGGTCGGCATCGACCTGGACGCCCCGCTGATCGTCTTCGACCTGTCCCACATCGACCGGAACTCGATCGCGATGCCGATCCTGATGGCGATCGTGGGCGTGTGGCTGGAACACACCTGGATCCGGCCGGACCGCAAGAAGCGCATCTTCCTGGTGGAGGAGGCGTGGCACATCATCAACAGCCCGTTCGTCGCGCAGCTCTTCCAGCGCCTGCTGAAGTTCGGCCGCCGGCTCGGCCTGTCGTTCGTGGCAGTCGTCCACCACCTCTCCGACGTGGTGGACGGCGCGGCGGCGAGAGAGGCGGCGGCGATCCTGAAGATGGCCTCGACCCGGACGATCTACGCCCAGAAGGCGGACGAGGCACGGGCGACGGGGCGGGTGCTGGGCCTGCCGCGCTGGGCGGTCGAGATCATCCCGACCCTGACGCCGGGCATCGCCGTGTGGGACGTGAACGGCAACGTCCAGGTCGTCAAACACCTGATCACAGAGGCGGAACGCCCCCTCGTCTTCACGGACCGCGCGATGACGGAGACCTCGGCGGAGATGATCTCCGACGACCTGCGAGCCGCGGAGTGGGAGGCGGAGCAGCGGGCGGCCCTCATCGAGCAGCAGATGAACGAGTCCTCGTCCTCGGAATCGACGGTCGCCTGACATGAGACAGCACCACACCGGGCAGCAGGGTCACAACCAGCAGGGCGAGCGCGGCATCCCGGACTCGCTGCTGGTCGGCCTGCTGGCGTTCCTGCTGGGCCTGACGATCCTGGCGTGGCTGGCGACGGGCCTGGCGGGCCTGTTCGCGCACGGCGCGTGGCCGGACGGCGTCACCTTCGCCCGTACGCCGCTGGCCCTGCGCCACCTGATGGGCGCGCCGCACGACATCCCGGCCGCCTGGCCGGACACGCCACCGGACCAGCTGTCGGGGTACGGGCTGTTCTGGGGCCTGCTCATCGGCGAGCTGATGGTGCTGGGCGTGCTGACGATCTTCGCACTGGGCGTACTGGCCCGCCTCAAGGCACAGCGCGAGACGGCCAGGGCGAAGACGAGGGCGGGCGCGGCGGCAACGGGGGACGCGGGCATGCGGGCGGACTCCCTCCCCGCCACCCCGCCAGGTACGCACGAAAGCCCGCTACACGGCGCCGCTTCCGCGTACGGACCGGGGGCGCACGCGCCGTGGACATACGCCCCGGGGGCCCACGGACCTGGCACGCACGGGCCAGGTGCCTACGGGCCGGGTGTGCCCGGGCCAGGTGCCCACGGGCCTGGTACACAGGGACCAGGTACACAAGGGCCGGCCGCGTACGCCCCGGATGCCCATGCGCACGGGCCGGGTACGCACGCCACAGCGGGTGCAGCAGCCCCCCATGAGGGTCGCGGACCCCAAGAAGGCCCCATCGGCCCCGGACCGTACGGACACCCGCCGCACCCGGCGACGGGCACCGCCCCAGGGCCCCTCGCAGGCCACCAGCCCATGGCGGCTCACGACGCCGGCCCGCCTCCGCCCTCGACCTCGGCCTCCAACCCCGGACAACCGGTCACCGCGCCCCAGGCCGGCTGGGCAGCCGCGGCAGGCCAGGGCCAGCTGCAAGGCACTCACGCGGGTCCGCCACAACCCGCAGTCACAAGCGCCACTCCAGGCCCCCTGCCAGGGACCCCCGGCAGCCCCCCGCAAGGCGTCGCCCCGGGCGCGCCCGCCACTGTCTACGCCCCGCACCCCGCCGGGACCGCTCCGGCGGTACCCGCCGCCCGCGCCCCCCGCCTCGTCTACGGCGGATCCGCGGCGCGCAGGCCCACCGCCGTGCAGGCCGTGCTCGATGCCGAGGGCCCGGCGCTCGTCGTCACGTCCGACCCCGCCGTATGGGCCGAGACCAAGGACGCGCGGGCCAAGCTCGGCCCCGTACTCGTCTACGACCCCTGCCACCTCTGCGACACCCCCGCCCGCCTCCACTGGGCCCCCACCGCCGGCTGCGACCGCCCCGACATCGCCGCCGCCCGCGCCGTGGCGCTGCTCGCGCCGATACGGCCCCAGGCGCGGCTCGACACCGCGATGGCCGACACCGCGGAGACGCTCCTGACCGGCTGGCTGCACGCCGCCGCCGTGGACGGCCGTCCCTTCCGCCAGGTGCACCGCTGGGCGCAGGGCCACAGTGCGCACGAGCCGGTACGTATCCTCCGTACGCACCCGAAGGCGTCCAGCGGCGCCGCAGGGCTCCTGGAGTCCGCGCTCACCGCGTACCCGGAACGCCGTGAGATCGCCCAAGAGTTGACGGTGCGCGCACTCGCCGCGCTGTCGTCCGTCCACATTCGCGAAGCCTGCACACCCAATCGAACCGATTCGGTCACCCTGGAGTCATTCGCGGCCGAAGGGGGCACCCTTTATGTGGTGGGTGAAGCAATCGAGGACCCCAAGTCGCGCCCCGGAGCGATGCCTCTGCTCACCGCACTCGCCTCAAGCGTGGTCGAGCACGGCCGCCGCATGGCCGCACGGTCATCCGACGGTCGGCTCGACCCACCAATGACGTTCGTCCTGGACGACGTCGCGGCCGTGGCTCCGCTTCCCCAGCTTCCCGAGCTGCTGTCGACCGGTCAGGACCAGGGCCTGCCGACCCTGGTCCTGCTCCGCTCCCAGGAGCAGGGCAGAGCCCGCTGGCCAGACCACGTCCTGGCCCCCTGACCACCGGTCAGACCGAGCTCCCCGGCTCGGCCGACGCCCGCTCCACGACCATCTCGTACTCCATGGCCGAAGGGTCTCCCGGCATGATCACGGACGTCCCACTCCGTACGAACCCGGCCTTGGCATACAGCGCCTGCGCCCGCGTGTTGCGCTCGTGCACGTACAGCCGTACACGCCCGACCCGGGGACCCGCCGGCCCCCACGACCACTCCAGCGCCGCCCGGACGAGCGCCAACGCGACGCCGGCACCACGGCCCCGCGCCTCGGGCCGCACGTAGACCCCCACCACGTGAACCTGATCGACCACCGGGGCGCCGCCGAAAACGTCCTCCGCGCCCGCTCGTTCGACGATCCCCGTGACAGATCCCAGCCACCGCCCGTCCGGCGTCTCCGCGACGAACTGCCGCGCCTCCCCGCCTCCGGCAACCCTGGCCGTACGCTCCTGCCAGAAGGAATCCGATTCGGCCACCGCCTTCTCGTAGGTCTCCAGAAAGGCGATGCCTGCCGCCGGATCCCGCAGCGCGGCAAGCCTCAACTCCTTCGCCTTGGCCCACTCACGGGCGTCGGACACCGCCCGAATCACGTAATCCATCCGGCGATACTCGCGCCCGCCGGCTCAGGAACCAAGCGGTTTTTATCCGACTCGCATCGGCCGCCGGCCCCGGAACGCAGAAAAGCCCCGCACCATAAAGGTGCGGGGCTTTCCCACAATGATTGTTCGGCGGCGTCCTACTCTCCCACAGGGTCCCCCCTGCAGT
>NZ_JBWKLQ010000006.1:0-351393 GCF_056429965.1 Streptomyces sp. NPDC046122
CGGACGCTTCCTTTGTACTCACCCTCTCGGGCTTTCCTCCGGGCTTTCGTTCGGTATTTCGTGTTTCCGACTCTATCAGACGCTTTCGTGTCCGATTCCCCGTCGGCGGGGTGTGTCTTTGTCTTTCCGGCTGTTCGGCCGTTCCGACGCCCCGAACTGTAGCGGATATCCCGGGCGGCTCATAATCGAGCCTGTCCATTGAATTCCGGCATGCCGAAATTCTCCCGGACCGGGAAATCGTGCTGAGGTTTGGGGTGTCGCTCTCGCGACGGGTGACGTCGCAGAACCGTTCCGGCTCCGCGACAGCCCGGAGAACATTACGCACGCCGGAGGATCGAGTCAAACCGGGGTCGGGCCTGGGGTTCGGGGTGCTGGCCGCCGCGGCCCGGCGGATGGACCGGTCACTGCGCCGCCGTCAGGACGCCAGCGGCGACGACCGGTACGCGACAGCCCTGCTGCTCCAAACACGCCCCGGGGGCGCCCTGGAACTCGTCAGCTGCGGGCACGCTCCGCCGATCGCCGTGTCTGCTGACCGTTCCCGGGAACCGAGCCTGTGGCCGGGGTGCCCGCTGGGTTACTTCGAGTTCGCCGGGGACGAGCCGCTGCGGATCAACACGCGCACCCTCGCCTTCGGCACTTCGCTGCTGATGGTGACCGACGGCATCACGGAAGCACGCAACGGCGACCGTGACTTCTTCGACCTGGGGACCGTGACGGGTCAGGACTTCGACCCCTGCCCCGCCGCCCTGACCAGGGCGCTGCCGGCCGAAGTGTCCCCGGCACGCCGCCGGTGGCCGGCTCCGTGACGACGTCGCCGTTCTGGCGCTCGTACGGCACCTCCCCGAGGCGCCCGGCGCCGTCACGCCGCCGGCGGCGGAGGCAGTAGGTCCGGGGCCAGCAGGTCCATGAGCAGGCCGTCGTGCCAGGTGCCGTCGGCGCCGCGCTCGTAGGCACGCATGATGCCGACGGGCCGGAAGCCCACCTTGGTATAGCAGCGGATGGCGGCGGCGTTGTCCGCCGCCGGGTCGATCACGATCCGGTGGTGGCCGAGGTCGGTGATCAGGTGGCGGGCGAGCGTGCGTACGGCGTCCGCGCCGAGGCCCCCGCCGTGCACGGCGGGGTCGAGGTAGATGTCGATGTTGGCGTGGCGGTAGTCGGGGTCCCGCTCCTCGCCCCACTGCACGGCGCCGGCCGTCCGGCCGGCGTACTCGACGACCAGGGTGGTGACGTCGGGGTCGGCGAGGCCCTCCGTGACCGTCCGCACGAGGTCGTCGCCGCCGCGCCATGTCGCGCGCACTTCCGGGGTGGCCCGGATGCCGGCCAGCACCGGAACGTCCTCGGGTGTCGCCGGGCGCAGCACGACCTGGGCGCCGTAGAGGGTCCTCGGTGTGTCCGGCAGGTCGGCGGGCGGGTTCGGAGCCGTCAGGGCTTCTCCTCGGGATCGGCGGCGTGCCAGACGGTGGTGACGTTGCAGAACTCGCGGATGCCGTGGCCGGACAGCTCCCTGCCGTATCCGGAGCGCTTGACGCCGCCGAAGGGCAGGGCGGGATGGGAGGCGGTCATCCCGTTGACGAAGACGCCGCCCGCTTCCACGTCGCGTACGAAGCGCTCGACTTCCCCGTCGTCGCGGGTCCACACGTTGGAGCTCAGACCGAAGGGCGAGTCGTTGGCGAGGGTGACCGCCTCGTCGAGGTCGGACACGCGGTAGACCGTGGCGACGGGGCCGAACGCCTCTTCCCGGTGGATGCGCATGTCCTCGGTGACGTCGGTGAGGACGGTGGGCTCGTAGAACCAGCCCTTGTCGTGCTGCTCGGGGCGGCGTGCTCCGCATCGCGCGGTGGCGCCCAGGCGCAGGGCGTCGTCGACGAGCTCTTCGAGGTCGGTGCGTCCCTGTTCGCTCGCCAGCGGTCCTACGTCGGTGTGCTCCTGCGACGGGTCGCCGACCGCCAGCTCGCGCATCCCGTCGGTGAACCGCGCGCAGAAGTCGTCGTAGACGTCGGTGTGGACGATGAAGCGCTTGGCGGCGATGCAGGACTGGCCGTTGTTCTGGACGCGGGCCGTCACGGCCGTACGGGCGGCCCGTTCGATGTCGGCGGACGGCATCACCACGAACGGGTCGCTGCCGCCGAGCTCCAGCACGGTCCGCTTCACCTCGTCGCCCGCGACCGATGCGACGGAACGCCCGGCCGGCTCGCTTCCCGTCAGGGTCGCGGCGGCCACCCGGGGGTCGCGCAGGATGTCCTCGACCGCGCCGGAGCCGATCAGCAGCGTCTGGAAGCACCCTTCGGGGAAGCCCGCGCGGCGGAAGAGGTCCTCGAGGTAGAGGGCGGTCTGCGGCACGTTGGACGCGTGCTTGAGCAGACCCACGTTGCCGGCCATGAGCGCGGGGGCGGCGAAGCGCACGACCTGCCACAGCGGGAAGTTCCACGGCATCACGGCGAGGACCACGCCGAGCGGCCGGTAGCGGACGATCGCCCGGGAGGCTCCGGAGTCGCTCACGTCGGCGGCGGAGGGGTGTTCGTCGGCCAGCAGCTCCGGGGCCTTCGCGGCGTACCAGCGCATCGCTTTCGCGCATTTGGCCGCCTCCGCGCGGGCGGCCGTGATCGGCTTGCCCATTTCGGTGGTCATGGTGCGGGCGATGTCCTGCTGGTCCTCGTCGAGCAGGTCGGCGGCGCGGTTCAGCAGCTCCGCCCGCCGGTCGAAGCCGGTGGTGCGGTACTCGGCGAAGGCGGTGGCGGCGCGTGCCAGGCGGCGCTCGATCTCTTCCGCTCCGAGCGCGTCGAAGGTCTTGAGCGTCTCTCCGGTGGCCGGGTTCACCGTGGCGATGGGCATGCTGGCGTCCTCCTCGGACTCGGTCGACTCGACACTTGCGCGGTACGGGCGCTCCCGCAACGCGGCAGGCACCCCTTCTGCTTCGCCTGTCAGGTGGAAGTCGGGGCGAAGGGAGCGCGTCTTCGGGCGTTCCCGGGAACGTTCACCGGACTCCCTCGGACCGTTCCCCGGAGCCGAGGGACGGGAGGCGGTGGCTGTGCTGCGTGCGGGCGTGTGCGCGGGTCTGGCATGGCTGGCTCTCTCGGGCTGTTCCTCCCTCGGCGCGGGGGAGGACGCCGCGGCGTCGGCTGCGTGGCGTTTCGCGGAGAACCTGCGAGGCGGGCGGGTCCTGCCGGGATGCGCGGGACTGGCTCCCGGTACCCGTCAGGAGCTGGAGGAAACAGCGAAGTCGCGTTGTCCACCGGCCCTGGAGGAGCTCGGCCTGCCGGCGGCCGGCGCGGTACGCCGCGTGGACGTGTACGGCCGGCAGGCCCGGGTCGCGACACCCTCTTCCTGTCGTCCTTCCCGGACAGCTGGAAGGTCGTGGCCGCGGGCTGCGAGTCCCGGCCAGAGCCGGAGGTTCCCTATCAGAAACAGCCTGACCCTCGCCTTCGGCACCGGCTTTCTGCTCAGCCTCACCGGGCAGGCGATCGCGGGGCACGCCATCTGCACCCCGTCACCTTCTGGAACTACCTGCTGACGTCCGACTTCGCGGTCGACGTGACCGAGAACCGGCAGTCGGAGTTCCTGCAGTTCTTCCTGTACGTCTTCGGCACCGTGTGGCTGCTCCAGCGCGGTTCGCCGGAGTCCAAGCCCGTCGGCGCGCCCCACACCTCCACGGGAGTCGAGGGCTGACCGCGCCGGACGCCGTTGCGCTCCCCTTGGCCGGACCGCGCCCGTTAGCCCGGCCGCGGAGGGGGAAGCCGTAGCCCATGGACGGGAAGCGTCCGATCATCGACGAGTCGTACTGGATGGCCACCGCCCCGGGCACCCGGTACCCGCCCCCGGACACGGACCTGACGGCGGACGTCGCCGTGGTCGGCGGCGGCATCGCCGGCCTGTGCACGGCCTGGGAGCTGGTCCGGGCGGGCCTGGACGTGGTGCTTCTGGAGGCGGACAGGATCGCCGCCGGGGTGACCGGGTACACCACGGCCAAGCTGACGGCGCTGCACGGGCTCGCGTACGCCCGCCTGGAGGCGCGGCACGGCCCCGACGGCGCCGCTCTGTACGCGCTCTCCCAGCAGGACGCGGTCGACCGTACGGTGGCGCTCTGCGAGGAGCTGGGCATCGACTGCGACCTGGAGCGCGCCGCGGCCTTCACGTACCTGGAGGATCCGGGGCGTGCGGACGAGCTGCGGGACGAGGCCGGGGCCGCACGGCGGGCGGGCCTGGACGCCTCGTTCGTGACCCGTACGGAGCTGTCGTTCCCGGTGGCCGGGGCGGTGCGGGTGGAGCGGCAGGCACAGTTCCACCCGCGCAGGTTCCTGCTCGCCCTGGCCGAGCGGTTCACCGCCGCCGGCGGACGTGTGCACGAGCGGACGCGGGTGACGGGGCTGCACGACGGCGTGCGCTGCCGGCTGTCCACGGAGAGCGGGGTCACGGTCACGGCCCGCGATGCCGTGATCGCGACGCACTATCCCGTCTTCGACCACACGCTGCTGTTCACCCGGCTGAAGCCGAGGCGGGAGCTGGTGGTCGCGGCCCCGGTCCAGTCCGGTGACGCGCCGGAAGGCATGTACATGAGCCCGGCCGACCGGGTCCGTTCCGTGCGGACCGCGCCGTACGACGACGGACGGCGGCTGCTCGTCGTCACGGGGGAGAATTTCGAGCCGGGAGCCGGCGGCGTGAGGGAACGCTTCGAGCGCCTGGACACCTGGGCGCGGGACCGGATGCCCGGTTTCGCGGCGGCGGACCGCGTGTACCGGTGGGCGGCGCAGGACAACGATTCAAGCGACCGGCTGCCGTACGTCGGTCACGCACACCCGGGCACGCAGCACGTTTTCGTGGCGACGGGGTTCGGCGGGTGGGGCATGAGCAACGGCGTGATGGCCGGCCGTCTGATCACCGCCCATGTGGTGGGCGGCCCCCGGCCCGGGTGGACGGATCTGTACGACCCGCGCCGCCTGCCCCGGGTGCGGGAGACGGCGGAGCTGGCGAGGTACCAGGGCGCCGTCAACCGGCACTTCGTGGGCGACCGTCTGCTCACCGGTCACGTCGACTCGGCCGACGAGATCCCGCCGGGCGGCGGCGCGGTCGTCCGCCTGGAGGGGCGGCGCTGCGCGGTGTACCGCGACGAGTCCGGCGCGGCGCACGTCGTGTCCGCCCGCTGTACGCACCTGGGCTGCCTGGTGCGGTTCAACGACGCCGAGAAGGTCTGGGAATGCCCCTGCCACGGCTCGCGCTTCGGGACGGACGGTGCGGTCCTGCACGGCCCGGCCACCCGGCCGCTGGAGCCTCGCGACCGTGACTGAGGGCCGCGCCGGCCCGGGCGGTGCGCGCGCCGCGCCAGGCCACGGGCTGCCGGGACGCTGCGCGTCAGGACTCCTCGCGTCAGGACTTTGCGAGCGAGCGCTGGAGCTCCGACTTGTTCATCGAGGAGCGTCCCTGGATGTTGCGGCGCCGGGCCTCCGCGTACAGCTGGTCGTACGTCTGCCCCTCCGAGCCACCGCCGGAACGTCCGCCGCCGGAGCGCTGCCCACCACGCTGCGAGGCCGACTTGCCCTGTGTCGAGCTCTTGCTCGCCGTCTTCGACTCGCCGGCGCGCGCCCGTTCCTTGTTGACGGTCCGCGCGGCCATCTCCTTGGCCCGTTTGGTGCCCGCGCCGCGCTCCTCGGCGCTCTCCTTGATGTGCTCGTACTGGCGTTCCCGCTTGGAACTCGACCCCTTGGGCATGGTTACTCCTTCGTACGTGTATCAGTGGTCCGCTGCGTGCGACGGGCAGCCTTCGCCCACCCTGCGTCCGGTGCGATCTCTCCGCAAACGCAGCACCGCGCCGCTCCTGTCGCCCGCTTTCAGCGGTGGTCGGCGAGTACCCTCCAAGCACGGGAACAGACACACCAGTCCATGATCGACGGCCTGCTCCAGGCGTTCACGCGGTTCGCCAGTACGCACCCACGGGGGCAGGATGGATTACGGAACCGGCCTCACACGCCCCCATGCGACCAGGACACGTGCGATGGAAATGGAAACGACGGCCACCGGCAGGACATCGAGCCACGAGATCTTCGGTGCTCCCTGCTGGATCACCCTGATGGCACGCGACCTGGAGCCCGCCCAGGCGTTCTACGGCGCGGTGCTGGGCTGGGAGTTCCGGCGCGCCGGGCTCGGCCGGGGATTCAGCATCGCCCTGCTCGACGGTGATCCCGTCGCCGGCATCGGCTCGCTGGACACCGCGCTGCGGGCGCCCGTCACCTGGACGCCGTACTTCGCGGTCGCCAGTGTGGACGAGACCGCGAGCCGCATCCGGGAGCGCAGCGCCACCGTCGCCGTGGGCCCGCTGCGCTTCGCCACCGGTCGCGGCGCGATCGCGGCGGACCGCGACGGGGCCGTGTTCGGCATCTGGGAGGGGCAGCTCTTCTCCGACTGGCACGTGTGGCGCAAGAACGCACCCGTATGGCTGCGGCTGCGGACCCGGGACGCGTTCGACGCGGCGATCTTCTACGGGCAGGTCCTCGAATGGGCCTCCGGCCGGCCCGGCTGCTGCGAGGTCGAGTATCAGGAGGACGAGGTCGTACTGCTCCAGGACGGGCAGATCCTGGCGAGGCTGAGTTCCGGCGCCGTCGACACCGCCCCCGATCCCCTGATCCAGCCCCGGTGGCACGCCCACTTCCCCGTCGCGGACGTCGAGGCCACGGTCCGGGCAGCGCTCCGCCACGGCGGCACCGCCCTCGGGCACGGTCCCACCGCCTACGGCATGGAGACGACGCTGCGCGACCCGGACGGCGCGATCTTCACCGTCACCAGCGCAGGGCCCGGATAGGGCGACGAGGAAGGTGCACCCGTGCGCGGTTACTCACCAGACGCCTCCCCGTCCGGCGACCGGCCCGATGCGGCCGGTCCACGGCTGACGGCGGCGCGGGCTGTGGACGGGGGACCCGTGGAGCCGTTCGCCGGAGCGTCGCGGGGCGCCCGACCGCTGCCGCCGGACCGCACCCAGGCCATCCTGGAGGCCACGAAGCACGTGGCGTCCCGGCTCAAGAGCTCAGGCCACCCCTTCGCGCTGGTCGGGAGTGTCGCGGCGTACGCCCACGGCGTGCCGGCGAGCTTCCAGCACGACGCCGACTTCTGCATCTTGCGCGAGGACGCGGAGGCCGTGACCGCCGATCTGGAGGCCGCCGGGATCCAGGTGCGCGTACCGCCGGAGGACTGGCTGATCAAGGCGCGCAGCCACGGCGAGGAGATCGACCTGATCTTCGAGCTGGCGCGGCAGCCCGTAACCAGGGAGCTGCTGAGCCGGGCGCAGACGCTGCCGGTGGACTCGGTGCACATGCCCGTGCTGTCGCCCACCGATCTCATGGGCAGTCAGCTCCACGCCTTCTCGGAGCACCACTGCGACTTCGGGGCCGTCCTGCCCATCGCGCGGACCCTGCGGGAGAAGATCGACTGGGACCGGCTGCGCCGCGAGCACCAGGACTCGCCCATGCCGGACGCGTTTCTCTACCTTCTGGAACGTCTGCACGTCATCGAGGAGCGGGAGGCAGGGCCGTGAACGACACATCCGCCGCCGAGTACCGCATCGCCCACCTGCGAGAGCATCTGGCGAGCGGTGACTACGCCGAGATGGGCGTACGCATAGAGCTGCGCGGAGGCAGCGTCCTGATCGCCGGCACGGTCTCCAGTGCCGCCTGCCGGGACGAGATCCTGCGCATGGCGGAGGACGAACTGGCCGGGCTCCCGCTGCGCGAGGACCTGGTCGTGGTCTCGGCCACCGCGCCCGACCACCCCGAGGAGCTCGCGTGATCCGCATCGCGGCCGTCGGGGACATCCATCTGGGAAACGACAGCGCGGGCGTGCTGCGGCCCGCGTTCGAGACCGTACGGGACGTGGCGGACGTGCTGCTGCTCGCGGGCGACCTGACGCGGCATGGCACCGCCGAGGAGGCACGGGTGGTCGCCCGGGAGGTCGCGGGGCTCGGCGTGCCCGTGGTGGCCGTCCTGGGCAACCACGACTACCACAGCGACCAGGAGGCCGAGGTGACGTCGGTGCTCGAGGAGGCCGCCGTGACCGTGCTGGAGGGCGGGGGCACCGTCCTGGACATCGGCGGCGTGCGGGTGGGCGTCGCCGGGACCAAGGGGTTCGGCGGCGGGTTCGCCGGGCGCAGCGGCGGCGAGTTCGGAGAGCCGCAGATGAAGGAGTTCATCCGGTACACCCGCCGGTGCGCGGAGAGCCTGCGGCGTTCCCTGGACGAGCTGAAGGGCAGCGGATGCGCCGTACGGATCGCCCTGACGCACTTCGCGCCCGTGCCGGACACCCTGGCGGGCGAGCCTCCGGAGATCTTCCCCTTCCTGGGGAGCTACCTGCTGGCGGAGGCGATGGACGAGTCGGGCGCCGACCTCGCGGTGCACGGCCACGCGCACCTGGGAACGGAACACGGGATGACCAGCGGCGGTGTACGGGTGCGCAACGTCGCCCAGCCGGTGATCGGCCGCGCCTTCGCCGTCTACCACCTCGCGGTGCGCGCCGCGGCCGGCACCGCCGCGGGTGTGCCCGTAGCGGCCGAATGAGCCGCTGGAACGCGGGCACACCGGCGTGAGCGGCCGACCGGCTTCCTCCGGCCGACGGGATCCGGCTTCTCCGGCCGACGGGATGAGGAAGAGCGGTGACGGACCGGGACCCGGGTGCTCGGCGGATGCTCGCCGGGACGGCGCCTGGCCGGCGTATCCCTGCCGAAGGGGCCCTGAAGGGCCGTCCGGCCGCGGCCCGGTCGCCGGGGGCGGGGAACGGTGCGAGGTTCGGTACGGGGCGATGCGCGCCCATGGCGGAGGGACGCGTGCCCGGGCGGCGGGGCGAGGTGAGTGGCCCCCGGGTGCCGGGGAACCCGTCGTCCGAGGCGCGCCTCGGACGCTTCCCCACGGGCACGTCCTCGGGCGCGTCCGAAGACCCGTAAAGGAGACGACTGTGCCGGAGAACGATGACAAGAACGCGGCGATGGGCAAGGATCCGGCGGAGCTGGACGACCAGCAGTTGCTGCGCGAGCTGGAGAGCGTGCACCGCACCCGCCACGACACGTTGCTGCACGGCTCGCGGGACGCCCTGGACGCCCACAGCCGGCGGACCGCCGAGCTGGAGACGGAGTACGTACGCCGCAACCCGGACCGTTCCGTGACGTCGGGCCGGACGAGGGAGGGGGCGCGGGCGCGGGAGTGACGGCGGGCTCGCGACGGCGGGCAGGGCCTCCGTGACACCGGGGCCGGCCCACCCCTGGCCGGTACCCGGGAGGTCAGTGCGCCGCCGTCACCCGATCAGGTGGCGTTCCATCCAGTTCGCGGCGGCGCGGCGGAAGAGCCGGCGGTTGTCGGCGCGCAGGAACTCGTGGCCCTCGTTGCGCAGGGTCAGCAGTTCGGCCGCGTGCCCGCGTGCCCGCGCCGCCCGCACCATCTGCTGCGACTCCCCCGGCGGCACATTCGTGTCGTGCTCCCCGTGCACGGCGAGCAGTGGCGCGCGCAGTTCGTCGATGCGGCTCATCGGCGACAGGGCGTGCAGCAGCTCGCGGTCGTGTTCCGGGTGGCCGTACTTGTGCGCCGCCGACTCGGCGATCCAGGGCTCCGTGCCGGCGAAGAACGTCGCGAAGTCCGACATGCCGCAGACCGCGACACCCGTACGGAAGACCTCCGGGTGCCACACCAAGGACGCCATCGTCAGGTATCCGCCGTACGAGCGTCCCATCACGGCCAGCCGGCCCGGGTCGGCGCGTCCCGTCATGACGGCGTGCGCGGCGCAGTCGGCGACATCGTTGATCGCGTCGAACCGGCCCTTCCCGAGGTCGGCGTCGACGAAGGACCGGCCGGAACCCGACGAGCCGCGTACGTCCGGCGCGAAGACGTCCAGCCCCCGGCCGAGCAGCTCGTGGTACAGCGGGTTGAACACCGGGCGCTCCTGCTCCTCCGGGCCGCCGTGGAGGTGGATGACGCACGGAGCGGGGTCGCTCGCGTCGCGGCCGGGCGCCCGGTAGTACCAACCGCCGAGCGGCATCCCGTCGCGGGCCTCGAGCCGCAGCGGCGCGGGACGGACGGGCGGGCGGCCGGGCGGCACCGCGTCCTCGTCGCGCGACGACCACGGGGTGCGGGCCGGGGACGCGGCGCCGGTGGACCACCACACCCCCGGGCGGCGCTGGGATCCGGAGACGGCGAGCACCAGACCGTCCGGTCCCGCCCGGGCGATACGCGTGACGACCTCGTGCGGCAGCGGCACCGCACGCGGCCCCGGCGCGTCGGCGGCGTGTTCGGGGACCGCCGGAGCGGCCGGCCGCTGCGGCTGCCCGTTCCCCGCGGCCCGCCGCTGTGCCTCCCCGTCCGCCGACCGCTCCCCGCCGGGCAGCCGCAGCGTCTCGAGTTCGCTCGCGCCCTGTACGTTCCAGGCCAGCGCGGCCGTGCGGCCGTCGTCGGTGAAGGTGAGGAGTTCGAGGTCGCTGCCGTCCCGCTCGGCCGCGACCGACAGGTCGCGCACGTGCCCGTCCGCGCCCAGTCCGGCGCCGAGCAGCGCCGCGAACTCACGCCGGTGGTCGCTGCGCAGCCACAGCGTGCGCCCGTCGGGGGCGAACCGGCCGATCCACGGATCACCGTCCGCCACGCGCAGGACACCCGTCGTCCGCAGATCCGCGGTGCGCAGTACGACCGCCTCGCGGCGTCCTCGCGGGCCGCGGCGCAGCAGGGCGAGGCGGCCGTCGTGGCTGATGTCGCAGACGCGCAGCGTCGCGGCTCCGGTCTCGGTGGCCAGCAGGACCGGCGAACCGACGCCGTCCGGGTCGATCAGATAGGCGGCCAGCGCGCCGCTGGCGGCCGGGGCGTCCCCGTCCTCGGACGGGGCGCGCGCGGCGGGCGCGACGTCGCCGTGGTGCGCCCCGCCGAGCAGCGTGGCGTGTCCGTCGCGCTCCGCCCAGCCGGGGGGCAGTTCGGGGGCGTACGTGCCCGGCTGGGCCAGGCCGGGCTCCCTGGCCGCGCCGCCGACGGGCACGGCGACGTCCCCGTTCTGCGCCGAGGGATCCCGCAGCCGCCCGGCGGCGTCCGCGAGCCCTGCGGTGAGGTCCGCGGTGTGCGCGCCGGTGGCCCGGCCCGCGACCGTCACCGCCAGGCTGGACCCGTCGCGTGCCCAGCACCCCAGGTGCGCGGAGCTGCCGGGGTCGGCGCCCGCCAGCACCCGGCGGCCGGTGCCGTCGGGACGTACGCACAGCACCCTGGTGTGCTCGCCGCCGCCGGGAGCGACCGTGTAGGCGATCCAGCGGCCGTCCGGCGACCAGGCCACTTCGGTGACCGGGTCCGGGTCGGCGTCGAGCAGATGGACCGCGCCGCCGTCCACCGGACCGGTCCACAGCTGCGGGACGCCGGTCCGGTCGCAGATGAACGCGACGTGGTCGCCGGTGGGGTCCGCCACCGGATACCAGCAGCCGTGGGAGATCAGCGGCTGGGGCATGTCGGGGGAGCCCTGAGCGTCGGCGAGCGCGACGGGGGCCGGGGCCGCGAACGCGGCGCCCGCGCCGTCGGGCTCGTCGTGGTGGCGGATCAGCCGATGCCGTGGGTCTGCAGCCATAGCTCCAGCAACGCTACTTGCCACAGGGCGTTCGCCCCGCGCTTCGTACGGTGGTCGTCGGGCGCGGCGAGGAGTTCGGCGACATACGCCTCCTCGTACAGCCCGCGCCCCTTGGCCTCGGGGGCGGACAGTGCCTCGCCGACCCGTTCGAGCACCGGCCCGGCCATGTGGCGGATGGCGGGCACCGGGAAGTATCCCTTGGGCCGGTCGACGATCTCGCGCGGCAGGACCTTGCGTCCGGCGTCCTTCAGTACGCCCTTGCCGCCCTGCGCCAGCTTCAGCTCGGGCGGACAGGCCGCCGCGAGCTCGACGAGTTCGTGGTCCAGGAACGGCACGCGGGCCTCCAGGCCCCAGTCCATGGTCATGTTGTCGACCCGCTTGACCGGGTCGTCGACGAGCATCACGTGGGTGTCGAGCCGCAGCGCCGCGTCCAGCGCCGTCTCGGCGCCGGGCACCGCCATGTGCTCCCGTACGAAGCGCCCGGAAACGTCGTGGGCGGGCAGCATGTGCGGCTGGAGCACGCGGGCGAGGTCGGCGTGCGACCGGTCGAAGTACACGTCGGCGTACGTCTGGGGCTCGCGTTCGCGCTCGACCGCCGCCATGGCCGGGTACCAGTGGTAGCCGGCGAACACCTCGTCGGCGCCCTGACCGCTCTGGACGACGCTGACCTCCTTCGAGACCAGTTCCGAGAGCAGGTGGAACGCCACGACGTCATGGCTGATCATGGGCTCGCTCATCGCGCCGATCGCCGCGTCCAGCGCGGTCGACACCCGGTCGGAGGGGACCATCAGCCGGTGGTGGTCGGTCTCGAAGCGGCGCGCGATCAGGTCCGAGTAGGCGAACTCGTCCCCTTCCTCGCCGCCCTCCGCCTCGAAGCCGACACTGAACGTCGCCAGGTCCCGCTGGCCCTCCTCGGCGAGCAGCGCCACGATCAGGCTGGAGTCGAGACCGCCGGAGAGCAGCACGCCGACGGGCACGTCGGCGACCATCCGGCGCCGGACGGCGGTGCGCAGCGCGTCCAGCACGGCGTCCCGCCAGTCCGCGGCGCTGAGGCCGGCGTACTCGGGCCGGCGCGTGTACGACGGCTGCCAGTAGCAGTGGTCGCGGTACGAGCCGTCGGGCTCGATCACCCGCACCGTGGCCGGCGGAAGCTTGCGCACCCCCGCGAGCACCGTGTGCGGCGCCGCGACCGTCGCGTGCCAGCTGAAGTACTGGTGCAGGGCGACCGGGTCCAGCGACGTGTCGACGCCGCCGCCCGCGAGCAGCGCGGGCAAGGAGGAGGCGAAGCGGAGCCGGTCGGCGGTACGGGCGACGTACAGCGGCTTGATGCCCAGCCGGTCCCGGCCGAGCACGAGGCGCCCGGTGTCGGTCTCGACGATGGCGAAGGCGAACATGCCGACGAAGTGGTCGACGCAGTGGGTGCCCCACTGGCGGTACGCCTTGAGGACCACCTCGGTGTCGGAGGTGGAGAAGAAGCGGTGTCCGAGGCCGAGCAGTTCGTCGCGGAGCTCCTGGTAGTTGTACACGCACCCGTTGAACACGCCGGTGAGCCGCGCTTCGGAGTCGGTCATCGGCTGGGCGCCGTGCTCCGACAGGTCAATGATCTTGAGTCTTCTGTGGCCGAGGGCCACAGCGCCCTGCGACCAGAGCCCCCGGCCGTCAGGACCTCGCGCCGCCATGCGGTCGGTCATGCGCTGGACGGCTGCCAGGTCGGGGCGGCCGCCGTGGAAACAGATCTCGCCACTCAGCCCGCACATGCCGCACCCCCGGACTTCGCGGCGTCCGCCCGGGGGGAACACGGGAGGCCGGGCTCCTCCTCGATCTTCTCTTTACCAAGCACGACTACTCCTCGAAGACGGGTAACACGGCTTCGGCCGGCCTTGTCGTACGCGGGCCGACGCCGGTCGCACTTTTCGGGTTCCCTGTTGACCGAGGGGTAAGCGGGGCCATTGGGGTCCTGGGGCGGTGCGGGCATTGCGCACGGGCGCTTCGGGAGCGGGCATGGCGCATAGTGGAGGGAGTGGTGGCCGCGTTGCTTCCCCACTCTGGGAGAGGGCGGCCGGTTCCGCTGGAGGTGTCCCTTCGGACTGGACTCCGTGCCCCCGGCGGCGCACTCGCTGCCGACCGACGGGCCCTGCCCGGAACGGAACATCATGTCTGATCAGCCTTCCGCCCCGCCGGATGTGGTGTCGCTGCTGCTGGACACCGACTCCCTCGACGCCTTCCTCCAGTCCCTGACCGACAGCGCCCTCGCCATGAGCCCGGCCGCAGACGGCTGCGGAATCACCCTCCAGCGCGAGAGCCGGCCGCTGACCGTGGTCAGTGCCGGCGTCAGCGCACTCGATCTCGACGAGGCACAGTACGGGCAGGACGACGGACCCTGCCTGCAGGCCCTGCGCCAGGGCGGCGAAGTGGAGGTGACGGACATGCTCGGGGAGACCCGCTGGGGCCCCTACCCGGCGTACGCCGCCGCCTGTGGCACGCGCTCCTCGATGTCCCTGCCGATCGCGCCGCACACGCACACCGCCGGGGCCCTCAACCTCTACTCCCCCAAGCCCGCGGCCTTCAGCGACACCGATCTGACCGACCTGCGGACCATCGCCGCCCAGGGCACCGGCGCCATCGCACTCGCCCAGCGCATCTCCGACGCCCAGGAGTTCGCCGCCGACCTGCGGACCGCCATGGAGTCCCGCAGCGTCATCGACCAGGCGCTCGGCGTCATCATCAGCCAGCAGCGCTGCACGGCGCGGGAGGCGTTCGACATCCTGCGCACGGCGTCCCAGCACCGCAACATGAAACTGCGCGACCTGTGCGCGGACCTGATGACCGGCATCACCGGCAGCCCGCCGGCCGCCGACGGGACAGGCCCCCGCCCCCGCCCCTGAGCCTGCCCGGAAATGATCGAAGGGCCGTGTCAGATTGCTCTGACACGGCCCTTCGACCTGCGACTCTTTCGAGTCGGGACGACAGGATTTGAACCTGCGACCCCTTGACCCCCAGTCAAGTGCGCTACCAAGCTGCGCCACGTCCCGGTGCCCGTCTGGCCTGGGGAATCCCCTGGCTGAACGCGCTTGAGAACAATACCGCACTCGGGCCGGTGGTCACGAACCCGATTCAGACGTGCCGGGCGAGCCAGGCGGTCAGGTCGTCGTGGACCTCGTCGCGGTTCGTCTCGTTGAGGATCTCGTGGCGCGCGCCCTCGTAGCCCTTCCAGGTCAGGTCCTCGGTGCCGTGGTAGCGGAAGTCCTCGAGAAGTTCGTAGACGAGGGTCATGCCCTGGTTGCAGGGGTCCTCGGTGCCGACGGCGATGTGGACCGGCAGGTCGGCGGGGACGCGGGCCAGGTTGCGCGGGTCGTTGATCTTGCGGATCGCGTGCACCCAGTCCAGCGCGAGGCCGGCGCTGAAGGCGAAGCCGCAGCGCTCGTCGGCGGCGTACGCGTCGACCTCGGCCTCGTCGCGCGAGAGCCACTCGAAGCCGGTGCGGTGCGGGTACGCGTCGTTGAACGAGGAGAAGAGGGTGGGGAGGTACCTGGAACGTGCCGTGCGGCCGCCCTCCGCGATCTCCGCCTCCAGGCCGTCGATCGACTCCTGCAACTCGGCTCCCGGCAGGGTGCGGAAGGTGCCGGAGAGGATGAGTCCGGCCAGGTCGTCGGGGTACTCCTGCGCGTAGTCGCGGGCCAGCATCGAGCCGAGGCTGTGGCCGAGCAGGACGACGGGCACGCCCGGGTGCAGGGCCCTGGCCTGGTCGCCGACGGCCCTCAGGTCGTCGACGACGGCGCGCCAGCTGTTCTCGCCCACCACGCCGTAACCCCCGGTGGCGGCGGCGGTCGCGCCATGGCCGCGGTGGTCGGAAGCAATCACTCCGTAGCCGTGGGAGACCAGGTGCCTGGCGAAGCGGTCGTACCGCAGGGCGTGTTCGGCGGCGCCGTGGGCGATCTGGACGAGGGCGTGGGGCCGGCCGCTCTCCGGCAGCCAGGTGTACGCGGCGATCTGCGCCCCGTCGCCTGCGGTCGCCGTTCCCGTGCGGTGTGCGGTGGTCATCGGGCACGCCTCCTGAGTGTCTGCTGGTGCCCGCGCTCGGGCACTGGGGCTGACTCTCCCCAGGCGGGCGCGGCTCACACCAGCCTCTCCGGATGCCGGAGCCCCGGTCTCAGATGCCGCCGTCCTCGCGGCGCCGGATCAGCTCGGCCAGTTCCGCCGCGCTCGCCTTGATCGTGTCCAGCCCCGCCCGGCCCCAGCGGCGCGGCTCGGTGTCGACGACGCAGACGGTGCCGAGGAGCAGATCCGTACGCCGGTCGATGACGGGCGCCCCCATGTAGGACCGGATGCCGATCTCGTCGACCACCGGATTGCCGGCGAAGCGGGGATAGTCGCAGACGTCCTCCAGGACGAGCGCCTTGCGCCGCGCCACGACGTGCGGGCAGTACCCGTGGTCGCGGGCGAGGAACCTGCCGATGCGGCCCGTCGCGGCGGCCGAGCCCAGGTCCGTGCCGCCGTGCGCGCCGGTCGGGGTGTGCAGCCCGGCGAAGAACTGCCGGTTCTCGTCGATGAAGTTGACCATGGAGTACGGCGCTCCGGTCACCTCCGCGAGCCGGTCGGCGAAGGTGTCGAACGCCGGTACGGGCCGTTCTCCGAGCCCGAGCTGCGCGAGCCGCCGCACCCGCGCCGGCGCCTCCGGGTCGACGGGGGTGAGCAGCACGTGGCCGATCCGGTGGTATGTCATGCGGGTGCTCCGTGGCTTCCGTAGCCCGTCGAGGCCGGGGTGATGGTGAGCAGGCGCCGGACGAGGGTGACCAGCGTCTTGATGCCGGAGCTGGCGATGCGGGCGTCGCACAGCACGACCGGGACCTCCGGCGGGAGGTCGAGGGCGGCCCGTACCTCCTCCGGCTCGTAGCGGTGCGCGCCGTCGAACTCGTTGACGGCGACGACGAATTCGATGCCGCGCCGCTCGAAGAAGTCGAGCGCCGCGAAACTCTCCTGGAGGCGGCGGGTGTCGGCGAGCACGACGGCGCCCAGGGCGCCCTTGGAGAGCTCGTCCCACATGAACCAGAAGCGTTCCTGGCCGGGCGTGCCGAAGAGGTACAGCACGTGGTGTTCGTCGAGGGTCAGCCGGCCGAAGTCCATCGCCACGGTCGTCGTGGCCTTGTCCTCGATGCCCTCCAGGTCGTCCGTTCCGACGCTCACCTGGGTGAGCAGTTCCTCCGTACTCAGTGGAGCGATGTCGCTCACCGCTCCCACGAAGGTCGTCTTTCCGACGCCGAACCCGCCCGCGACCAGGATCTTGAGCGCGGTGGGAAACAGATCAGAGCCGTCGTCGTAGGCCATCGAGCACTGCCTCCAGCAGGGTGAGGTCGGTGGGCTGGTCGTCGAAGCGCGGCGTGTGTGTGGTGAGCGCGCCGCAGTCGACGAGGTCGGAAAGCAGCACCTTGGTGACGACCGCGGGAAGCCGCAGATACGCCGCGATCTCCGCGACCGAGGTGGGGTTGGCGCACAGCCCGAGCGCCTGCGTGTGCTCGGGACCCAGGTGCATCGAGGGCTCCGCCCCGGTGGCCCGGACCATGGACAGCAGGTCGAGGTCGGCTGTGGGACGGGTGCGGCCGTCGCTCACCGTGTACGGGCGGACCAGCCTGCCCGCCGCGTCGTCGAGCCACGGCCCGTCCTGCGGGAGCGGCCCCATCAGCGTCCCGTGGCGCTCGGTACGCCCGCCCGCTGCCTGGCCGGGGTGACGAGGTACGGGCGAACGCTCTTGACCAGCATCGCCATCTCGTAGCCGAGCACCGCCGCGTCCGCCTCGCGGCCGGCGAGGACGGCGAGACAGGTGCCGGAGCCGGCGGTGGAGACGAAGAGCAGGGTGGAGTCGAGCTCGACGACGACCTGGCGGACCTCGCCGCCTTCGCCGAAGCGGGCGCCGGCGCTGCGGCCGAGCGAGTAGAGGCCGGAGGCGAGGGCGGCCATGTGGTCGGCGCTGTCGGTATCGAGGCCGTGGACCGATTTGACCAGACCGTCGGAGGAGAGCAGAACCGCGTTGCGTGTGAAGGGGACACGCTGGACCAGGCCGCTCAACAGCCAGTCGAGATCGGACGCTTGGCCGGTTGGCGCATCACTCACCATGGTGCATCTACTCCTTGGGGTACTGCCTGCGGTGGAGGGAGGGGAGGCGGGGGCGGGGGCCGTGGTCAGCCCGCGTCGCCCTCGCGCGGGTGGTACAGCTCCGGATACCGCTCCGGCGCGGGGGTGAGCGTCGGGCCGGACGCCGGTGGGGCGACGGGGTACGGCGCCGGGTCGGGGTGCGGTACGGGGTACGGGTACGGCGCCTGGTCCGGGTGCGGTACGAGGTGCGGGTGCGGGGGCTGCAGCTGGTCCGGCGGGAGCACGGAGTGCGGGTCGGGCTGCGCCTCCGCCAGGCCGATGCCCCGCTGGAAGGCGGCCATCAGCCCCGGGTCGTGCAGGGCGGGGTACTCGTCGTCCCGGCGCGGGGCGGGGGCGTCCCTGAGCTGCGGGACGAGGTTCTCCTGGCTGCGGCGCACGGGCAGGCTGGGCCGGCTCGTGGTGCCGCGCACGTATCCCTCGGCACGCGGCTGGGCCAGCGTGTGCACCGGCTCGGCGGACCGGTCGGGCCGGGCGGAACGGTCGCCGCCGGGGCGGGCGGCGGCCGGAGTGGGCCGGTCCTGCCGCGCTCCGCGCACAGGGAGCGGCGCGGGGCCTTCGGCGTTGACTGCCGGGGCGGGGGAAGGGGCCGGCGCGGCTGCCGGGGCGGGGGAAGGGGCCGGCGCGGCTGCCGGGGCGGGCGGCGCGGGAGCGGGCGGTGTCGGGGCGGACATGTGGGGAGACGGCGGGGCGGCGGGCGCCGGAACGGACTGCTGGGTTCCGGCGGTCGCGGCCGGGGCGTTCCGGTCGTCTTCGCCCAGCAGCGCCTGCGGCAGGACGAGTACGGCCTGGACGCCGCCGTAGATGTTGGGCTGGAGCCGGACGGTGATGCCGTGTCTGCGGGCCAGTGCCGACACCACGAAGAGACCGATGCGCCCGTCCTGGAGGAGCCGGCCGACGTTGACGTTGTCCGGGTTGTGGAGCAGGGCGTTCATCTTGTTCTGCTCGGCGAGGGGCATGCCCAGGCCGCGGTCCTCGACCTCGATGGCGAGTCCGGCGGTGACGTGCTGGGCGCGGAGCAGGACGGTGGTGTGCGGGGCGGAGAACACCGTGGCGTTCTCGACGAGTTCGGCGAGCAGGTGGATCACGTCGGCGACTGCGTGGCCGCGCAGGGTGCCGTCGATGGGCGGCACCAGCTTGACCCTCGAGTACTGCTCGACCTCGGCGATCGAGGAGCGCAGCACCTCGGTCATGGTCACCGGGTTGCTCCACTGGCGGCGGGAGACCGCGCCGCCGAGGACGGCGAGGTTCTCGGCGTGCCGGCGGATGCGGGTGGCGAGGTGGTCGACGTGGAAGAGGCCCTTGAGCAGCTCGGGGTCCTCGACGTCGTTCTCCAGCTCGTCGAGCAGCTGGATCTCCCGGTGCACGAGGGACTGGAGCCGGCGGGCCAGGTTGACGAAGACCTCGACCATCTGGTCCGCGCCCGCGCTGTCGTTGAGCTGCGCGGCCTGCACGAGGGCGGTGACGGCGGCGTCGTGCGCCCGTCCCATTTCTTGTTCCAGCCGGTCGAACTCGTCGCCGCCCGGCGTGGCCGGCGGCGGCGGACGCCGGGCGGGCGGTCCTTCGCCGCGCCGCAGCTGCTCCAGCACCGCGCGCAGGTCGGCCTGCCCCCGCGCGCCGGCCCTGCGCAGCGCGGTGCAGCGGTCGAGCACGGTCTTGGCGGCGCGGTCGGCGGCCACGACCGCCGCCGCGAGCGAGACGACGACGAGCGCTCCGGCCCCGGCGAGCGCGACCCATAAGCTGCGGTCGGGCCGGGCGGCGGCGGTCGCGTGGAGGGTGCACAGTACGGCCGCGACGCCGCTGAGGGCGACGACGACGGCCGGCAGGACGGCGGCACGCAACAGCTGAGGCCGTATGTGCACGTCGGGCATCGGCTGGGGTGGCTGGGGCCGGGCGCCCGGCCGTCCGTGCCGGCCGCCCTCGCGGCGCTCGGCGCGCGCGGCGGGTGCGCGAAGTTGAGACATCAGAGTCCTCGGTACGTGGGGCCCCAGGGATCGGCGTACTGCGTCTGCTCGACCACGGTCGGTCCGGGCTCAACGTGGGTGATGTGGCCCCGTGTTGATCACCGGGCACTCACAGTAGTCGGCAACCTTCCATGATCGACGCCCTGTTGCCAAACTTGCCCGCACAGCGTCCCGCTCTGGTATGACGCCTCGTACTACAGACCGAAAAACCTATGGCTCCCGCAGCTCCGAACACCCCTTCGGCCCGCTACACCGCGGGCGCGGTCTCCGGCTCCCCCGTGTCGGCCGCACGGCCCGGGCCCACCGGCCGCCCGGACGGGGCGGGCCGCCCGCCGCCGGGGCCGCCCGCCACGGGGCCGGCGGCGACCGCGCGCCACCACGGCGCGACGGGAAGGGCCTCGGCCCCGGGCTCGAAGGGCTCGCCGGGCCGCGGCAGCACGATGCGGGCGCCCGCCTCCTCGGCGGCCGCGACGCTGCCCTCGGCCGGGGCGGACCAGGAGTGCGGGGCGAGGTTGAACGTGCCCCAGTGGATCGGCAGCATCGGGCCGCCCGTGGGGCCGTGCGCCGCGACGCCCTGGAGGTCCAGGTGGGCGCGCATGCCCTCGGCCGGGGTCATGTGGATGTCGGGCCAGTATTCACTGTACGCGCCGATTTGGATCATGGTCGCGTCGAACGGGCCGTGCTCGGCGCCGATCTCCTTGAAGCCGTCGAAGTACCCGGTGTCGCCGCTGTGGTAAACCCGGTGCTCCGGTCCCGCGACGGCCCACGAGGCCCAGAGGGTGTGCTGCCGGTTGCGCAGGCCCCGGCCGCAGAAGTGGCGGGCCGGGGTCGCGGTCAGGCTCAGTCCGGCGATCTTCACCGTCTCGTTCCAGTCCAGCTCGTGCACGCGGTCGGCCGGTACGCCCCAGCGCTCCAGGTGGGCTCCGACGCCGAGCGGCACGGCGAAGACCGTGCGAGTGCCGGCGAGGGCGCGGATCGTGGGCATGTCGAGATGGTCGTAGTGGTCGTGCGACACGACGACGACGTCGAGCGCGCCCAGCGACGCCAGAGGCACGGGGACAGGGTGCAGCCGCTTGGGGCCGACGAAGGAGAAGGGGGAGCAGCGCTCGCCCCACACCGGGTCGAAGAGCACGCGCCGCCCGTCGATCTCGGCGAGCACGCTCGAATGACCCATCCAGGTGAGGCGCAGCCCCGTGGCGGGCGGCGCGGCCAGGTCGCCGAGGGTCGTGGTGTGCAGGGGAACGGCGCCGAGGGGCGTTCTGCGGCGGCGCTCCTCCTTGCGGAAGTACACCTTCATCAGCTCGAGCGTCGACCCGGAAGGACGCGTCCGGGCGCCCGACGGGTTCTGGAAGACCCCGTCGACGAAGCGCGGCGAGCGGCGGATGCGCTCCATCCGCTCCCCCGCCGGGTCCGCGCCGAAGGGGGCGGTCCGCAGCGAGCGCAGCCGGGAGCGCAGCGGGGGCAGGGGGTCGGCGCCGGTCACAGGACCTCCAGGGGCTCAGGTCCTCCCATTATGAGCGCCGGGTACGACAGCGCGGGAAAGGAGCCGTTACGGGTCCGGGTACGGCGGGGGTGCGGAGCGTCGTACCGTGGCCGCTACCCCGACCCGGCCGGGTGCGGCACGCTCGGGTACGCACTGCCCGCGCCGCCACCCGAGCGAAGGCGGCGCGCCCGCCGTCCCCGAGGAGAGCACCGCATGCACGCCGCCCCCCTGATCTCGCAGACCTGGACCGATCACGTCACCGGGCGCCGGGGTTTCCTGGTGGTCGACCGGCTCGTACGAGGCGTCTCCAGCGGCGGTCTGCGCATGCGCGCGGGCTGCACGCTCGACGAGGTCACGGGCCTGGCGCGCGGCATGACGATGAAGGAGGCCCTCCACTACAACCCCGAGGGCCGCTACGTCCCGCTGGGCGGTGCCAAGGGCGGCATCGACTGCGACCCGCGCGACCCCGAGGCGTACGGCGTCCTGGTGCGCTACCTGCGTGCCATGCGCCCGTACATCGAGAACGTCTGGACGACCGGCGAAGACCTCGGTCTGACCCAGGACATCGTCGACGAGGCGGCCGCCGAAGCAGGTCTCGTCTCCACCGTCCAGGCCGTGTATCCGCTGCTCGACGACGAGGTGGCGGCGCGCCGGCGGCTCGCCGACGCGTTCGCCGTCGAGGTCGACGGCATCGGGCTCGATGAGCTGGTCGGTGGCTGCGGGGTCGCCGAATCGGTGCTCGCGGCGCTCGACCGCGCCGGGGTCGCCCACGCGGGGACGCGTGTGTCCGTGCAGGGCCTGGGCACGATGGGCGGCGCGACCGCCCGCTTCCTTTCGCGCGCGGGGCTGCGGGTCGTCGCCGTGGCCGATGTGAAGGGAACCATCGCGAACCCGGACGGCCTGGACGTCGAGGCGCTGCTCGCCGCCCGTGACGCGTACGGGGCCGTGGACCGGGCGGCGCTGCGCCCCTCGGACGTCGAGCTGCCGGGTGACGCGTGGTTGTCGGCAGAGGCGGAGGTGCTGGTTCCGGCGGCTGTCTCGTACGCCGTCGACGCCGCTGACCAGGGGCGGATCACCGCCCGGTGGATCGTCGAGGCGGCGAACATGCCGGTGCTGCCGGAGGCCGAGGAGCTGCTGGCGGAGCGCGGGGTGAGCGTGCTGCCGGACGTGGTGGTCAACTCCGGCACGAACGCGTGGTGGTGGTGGACCCTCTTCGGCGACATAGGCGCCGACGCGGACGAGGCGTTCGCGTACACGCGGCGTTCGATGCGCGCGCTGGTCGACCAGATGCTGGCGCGGGCCGAGACGAACGGCACGACGCCGCGAGCGGCGGCCCACGCGATCGTCGCCGAGCGCCTGCCGGTGATCGCGGAGCGGTTCGGGTGGTACAGGTGACGCGCCCAGGGCCGTCCACCGGACCGGCCTCCGTCTTCAACCCGCCTCCGTCGCGGTCATGGGGTGCTGGCCGGCTTCGGGGCCCTGGAGGGACGGACCGCCGTACGGCCCATCCCTGGCCAACCCCTGTGGCGGCGCACTGGCGGCGTGTGATTCCTGCCCGGCGTGGACGCGCTGCCGCAACCGCCGGGCCGGTCAGCCGCGTGACCTTCCGCGCCGGAAGGGAGGGCCCCACCGTCGCCCCGTCGCGCTTCCGCTGCCGGCGGGGGGGCCGCAGGCCGCGGCCGCCCGTCGAATCCTCGGTCTTGAGGCGGGCGGCTGCCGTGCTGGAGCCCCGCGTACGGCGGTTGTGGACGTGCCCCGCCGCGACGAGCGGGACCGTGCCGTCCGTCTCGCGTGGCGCGACCGAGTTGCGCGTAACGCGATGTCGACCGGCGTACCGGCGGCGGCGCTGGTCGCACAGGGCCGAGGCGAGGCGTGCCGGGACGGTCGCCGCCGTGTGGTGTCAGACCGTGGTCGTCGCGGTCACCAGGCGATGGCCGCCCAGCACAGCGGAGAGTTCCGCGAGGAACCGCCCCGCCGGCGGCGGCCAGTTCCACATGACCAGGCCCAGGTGGGCCACGGCGACCGGCGGATCCATCGTCCACGCGAGGAACGGGGACCGCTCACCGCAGCGCACGCAGGCCCCGCTGCCCGGACCCGTACCGCCGAACCAGGCGTACAGGTCGTCGGCCAGCGGGGCCCACGTCCGGGTCCACAGGTCGGGGCCGCTGTCGGCCAGCTCGGTCGTCGCGCCGCAGGCCGGGCAGGTGGCCGTCCAGAGCTCCGCGCCCACGTACACGCGCCGCTCGATCTCCATGCCGACGCCGCACGCTCCGGCGCGCGCCGCCACCTCGTCCTCGGTGACGGCGCGCGCCGCGTGCGGTCCGGGCGCCCTGCCGAGCTCGTCGCCGAGCAGGCAGTTCGTGAGCTCGCCCTCGACGATGCCCCGGTGCTCCAGCCAGTCCATGACCCGGCCGGCGAGCCCGGCGGCTTCCTCCGGCCGGGCGTCGACATCGGCCACCCATACGTACGCATCGCCCATGCGCCGCACGTTATCCCGTACGCCACATCCCTTCGCGCGCCGTGTCTTCGCCGCCTGTGCGCGGGCGACGAAACCCGACCCACCAGGAACAGCGGCAGCGGTACGACCTGGCTGAGCGTGTACGCGAGCCGTTCCCCCCGCGAAGGACTCGGGCGCGCGTCAGCCCCCGCAGTACCGAGCCTCCGACGCCGAAGCGAACCGGATCCGTACGACGACGGTGCGCGGCACTTCGCACCCTGGGCACTCGCAGTCAGCAGAGGGGCTGTGCCGTCGCGCGTCTCACCGGGCTGTCACAGAGTCGGGCCGTCCGCATCGCCGGGCCGGCCGGATGTCCGTGTGCAGACACCTCACGTTTGGGCGAGTTCCGGTGCGAGGACCCCGCGTCCGCGGCCTGGCGGCTGACCGCCCTGCTGGACGGTCTCGCCGTCCAGATGACCTCGTACACGGGGGCCTTGTCCCGTGCCACTCTGCTGGAATGGACCGATGACGCGCTCGCCCGCGAACTGGGCCTGGACCGCGCGGCGCCGGCGGCCGGGGGACGCTGACGTCCTGGTCCCGGCCGGCTCTTCAGGAAGCCGCGCGGGTGCGGTGAGCTCAGTACAGCTCGTACACCGCGGTGACGGCGACCTCCTCGCGGATCTCGCCGGGCGCGACCGGCACCTTCCCGGCCTCGAACGCGGCGCCGGGCACCTCCACGGGGCGGTGCGTCCCGCTGCCCGTCTCGGTGACCGACACGAGCCGGCCCAGGCCCCGGCCGCTGAGCCGCGCGTACTGCTCGGCCTTCGACCGCGCGTCGGCGTGCGCGGCCTCGCGCGCCCTGGCGCGCAGCGCGGACGGGTCGGCCACGTCGAAGGTGACTCCGTGGATCCGGGCCGCGTCGCCCGCCGCCGCCGTCACGGCTTCGACAACCGTGCCCGTCCTGTCGAGGTCACGGATCCTGACGGAGAAGGACTGCCCCGCCTGGTAACCGGTCAGCTTGGAGGCGGCGCGGTCGGTGTGCTGGTAGACGGCGTTCAGCGACAGGCTCTCGGTCTGTACGTCCCGGTCGGCGATGCCCAGGTTCCGCAGGGCGGCCAGCACGGCCTTGGCCGCCGCGGACTGCGCGGCCAGGGCCCGCTTCGCGGTCGGTTCGGTGGCCTCGACGGCGACGGCGAGGATCGCCATGTCGGGGGCGGCAGACGCTCTGCCCTCGCCGCCGACCGAGACGGTGGTGGCCTCGCGGTCGCCGCCGGGGACGGTGGCCGCCGCCGGGCCGGAGAGGAACGCCGCTGCCGCGGGGGCCGCGCCGAAGGCCGGTGCGACGCCGCCGAGGAGGAGGCCGCCGGCGAGCGCGGCGGCGGTGAGGGCCGTGCGTACGTACATGAGGAGAGGTCCTTCCCAGGGGGTGTGCCCCCATCCCAGCACCCGCGGGCCCCTGGACCGGTCACGCCACTCCAGCCCTGTCACCTCTCCGTACCAGACATACTGCTCCCAGGGGATCCGGAAGGGGTTGCGGTGTCTGAACAGCGGTCTGAACTACCGTCTGAAGTACGGTCGGATGACGTGGTGTACGACGTCCTGGTCGTCGGCGGCAGCGGGGTGGACACCGTCGTCCGCGTGGACTCGCTGCCCGTACCGCCCGCCGACTCGTTCGGCGTTCCGCCCATCCGCGAGTGGCCGGGGCACACGGGCGGGAACGTCGCACTGGGCTGCCGTGCCCTCGGACTCGACGTGAAGTTCCTGGACTTCATCGGTGACGACTGGATCGGCGGCCAGGTGAGGGAACGGCTCGCCAAGGGCGGTGTCGACTTCGAGCCGCTCATCTCGCCGGCGGGTACGCGCCGCGCGGTGAACCTCGTCGACGCCACGGGGCGCCGGACGTCCTTCTACGACGCCCGCGATCCCGGCGGTCTGCGGATGCCACGCGACTTCTACCTGCCCCATCTGCGGCGGGCCGGGCACGTCCACCTGTCCGTCATGGACTTCGCCCGGCACCTGTTCGACGACATCGAGGAACTGGGCCTGCCGGTCTCCACCGATCTGCACGACTGGGACGGACTGGCCGACCACCACCGGGAGTTCGCCCTCCGCGCCGGCCTGGTGTTCCTCAGCGCGGCGGGCGCCGGTGAGCGGATCGCCGACGTGATGCGGGACATCCTGCGCGAGGGCCGCGCCGAGGCCGTCGTGGCCACGGCGGGTGCGGGCGGCTCGTACCTGCTGACGCGGGACGGCAGCCGCACTCCGCGCCACTTCCCGGCGACCGTGCCGCCCGGCCCGGTGGTGGACTCCAACGGGGCCGGGGACGCGTACGTCAGCGGGTTCCTGTACGGACGCCTCTCCGGCCGGGGGCTGGAGGAGTGCGCCCGCCTCGGCTCCCTCGCGGGAGCCCACGCGTGCACCGCGGAGGGCAACACGGACCTGATCGGCCCCGGCGACCTCCTCTCCTCCTAGCGCGGAGGGCGTCCGTCAGGTCTGCCGCACGGGTTCGTACGCCTCCTGGCCGAGCCCGAACGTCCAGGCCACTCCCTCCTTCGCGGTCCGCGTCGCCGGCGGCACGCGCAGCCAGTACGTCCGGTACGTGCCGTCCGGCTCGGGGGTGGAGTTGACCACCTCGACCATCACCACGTCCTCGTCGCCCTGCAGGGATATGCGCCACAGGACACCGGTCTCGTCGCGGTGCACCGGCTGCGCGCCGGACTCGTCGAGGTAGCGGTCGTAGCCGTAGTGCTCCAGCATCACGCGGCGCAGTTCGGCGTTCTCCTCGGCGCGGATGCGCTCGGGCGTCAGGGACGAGAGTTCGTCGAGGAAGGCGGCGGGCACGGGCATGCCGCGCCAGGCGTACAGGGCGAACCCGTCGGGGAAGGCCAGCGCGGGGCCGTCGCCCCGGTCGAGCCGACCGGCCTCGTCGCGGTGAAGCTCCACGGGCCGTTCGCAGATCACCGCGGCGTTCTCGTACGGCCACCACCAGCCGGCGTGCCTGGCGACCTGCGCCAGCCCCGCGAGCCGCTCTCCCCGGCCGTCGAACGCGGCGAGCCAGGCCGCGTCGTGCTGGCCGAGCACCGCGTCCAGCAGGACCAGCCGGACATCGGACTCGTCCTGCGGTTGCTCCATCAGTTCGGCGACGATCCCCACCCGTATCCGCTCGGCCAGTTCCCTCGTCGTGTCCCACAACTGGGCTCCGGTGGCCGACCACAGCTGCGCCCACCCCGCCGGGCCCAGTTCGTCGTGCAGCCGCCGCCGCTCCTCGGCCCACGGTCCGGTGCGCACCTCGTCGCGCACCGACCGGCCGGCGCCCGACAACCGCTCCACGGTTTCGACCGCCGCCTTGGGCGAGTCGGCCCAGACGATCCGCTCCGGCTCCGCGAGACCCGCCGTGCGGTAGGCGAGCCGCACTCCCTCCTCCGCGGCCGTGCGGTCCGCCGCACCGGTCGCCGCCGCGACAGCCCGCCACGTGTTCACCTGCTGCATCGCATTCCCTGCCCTCTGATCCCGTTCCTGATCCTGATGTCGGTCGCGCGCCTGCGAACCCCCGGTCCCCCACCCTTTGTCGGCGCGCCTCCCCCGCGTCCACCGCGCCGGCGGGTCAGTCGGCGACGATGCGGACCGCCCCCGGTACGTACTCGCGCTGGCGCACCACCCGGTACCAGCCCTTGGGCAGCGGTATCACCGCGTGCTCCTCGTGCACCACCCGTCCGCCCTCGGGCAGATGCAGCAGCATCGGATCGAACGGACCGGCTTCCCGCAGCAGTCGCCCCGGCCCCTGCACCGCGTGCGCATGCCCCGTGACCTCGCCCAGCGCCAGCACCAGCCGCCCCCGCGCGTCGCGTCGTTCCCCCGGGGCGTCGATCAGGTGCGGCGGCACCGCCGACTCGTCCAACGGCACGACGAGCACGTCCCCTTGCCGGTACATGGCTGCCTCCCCTCCCGGGCCGCACACCCTGTGCCGACCCACCGAAAACGCTACGGCCAGGGTCTGACAATCGCTGCTGGCCTGCGAAAAGGAACCCACTCGCAGCATTGTCAGTGCCGCTTGATAAACCTTTCGCACGTCAGTCGCACGCACCACGTCAGGAGACCAGGGCCATGTCCGGTGTGGACCATCTGCAGGAACTGCTCGGCCTCCCGGCCGTCGACTTCCGTCCCGGCGAACCCGCCTCGGCGCTGCCGGCCGCGGACGCCGCGGCGTGGCGCATCGCCGTGGACCCGTTCGAGGACGAGGACGGGCCGTGGGACGAGAGGTTCGAGGCCTTCCTGAAGGCCGTCGATCCCACGCGGGTCCGTGCGCTGATCATCGGCCAGTGGGGCGAGTCGTACGACGCGGACTCCTCCTACCCCATCGGTCTGGTTCTCGCGGCGGCCGACCGGCTGACCTCCCTGGAGGCCCTCTTCGTCGGTGACCTCACCCAGGAGCAGGCCGAGATCTCCTGGATCGAGCAGTCCGACGTCACGGGCCTGCTCGACGCCTTCCCCCGGCTGCTGGAGTTCGGCGTACGCGGCGGTCAGGGTCTCCTCTTCCCCCCGGTGCGGCACGAGCGGCTGCGTTCCCTCGTCTTCGAGTCCGGCGGTCTGCCGGCGCAGGTGGTGCGCGGCGTCACGGGGAGCGAACTGCCGTCCCTGGACCACCTGGAGCTGTGGCTGGGCGTCTCCGAGTACGGCGGCGACACCGAGATCGCCGATCTCGCGCCGCTGCTCTCCGGCACCCGCTTTCCCGAGCTGCGCCATCTCGGGCTGCGCAACAGCGAGATCCAGAACGAGATCGCCGCGGCGGTGGCGTCGGCTCCCGTCGTCGCCCGGCTCGACACGCTCGACCTGTCGAACGGCACGCTCGGCGACGAGGGTGCGGCAGCGCTCCTCGAAGGGCAGCCGCTCACCCACCTGGAACTGCTCGACCTGCACCACCACTTCCTCTCCGGGGAGATGGAGCGGCGGGTGGCCGATGCCCTGGAGCCGCACGGCGTGTGCGTCGACCTGTCGGACCGGCTGGAGCCGTGGGACAACCGCGGCGCCGAGGGCCGCTACACCGCTGTGGCGGAGTGACCCGGCCATGACCGACATCGAGCACCCCGCGACGTTCCACGGCCTGCCCGTCTTCACCCTGCCGGAACCCGGCGACCAGCACGCCGCCCCTCTCCCGGCCGCGGACTCCGTGGCCTGGCGCCTCGACTGTCTCTGGAACGAGGACAGTCCGTTCTCCGAGCTGTGGCCCCGCTTCCTCGAATCCGTCGACTCCACGCGGGTGCGGGCCCTGCTGATCGGACCCTGGTGGCACGACGAGTACGAGCCCCTGGGGCCCGCCCTGGACCGCGTCCTCGCGGACGCGGACCGCTTCCCCGCTCTGCGCGGACTGTTCCTCGCCGACGTCGTCAGCGAGGAGTGCGAGCTGTCGTGGCTGGAGTTGACCGACGTCACCCCGTGCGTGGAAGCCTTCCCGCGGCTCGAGGAGCTGACCGTGCGCGGCTGCGGTGAATCGCTCAGCGACACGGACCGGCTGGACCTGCGACCGCTGCGCCACGAGGCGCTGAAGGTACTGCGCTTCGAATCCGGCGGTCTGCCGGGCTCCGTGGTCCGTGCCGTCGGGGCCTCCCGTCTGCCCGCCCTGGAGCACCTGGAGCTGTGGCTGGGCGTCTCGCACTACGGGGGCGACGCCACGGTGGCGGACCTCGCGCCCGTGCTGTCCGGCGGCGCCCTGCCGCGCCTGCGCCACCTGGGCGTGCAGAACAGCGAGATCCAGGACGAGATCGCCGCGGCCGTCGCGTCGGCTCCCGTCGTCGCCGCTCTGGACACACTGTCCCTTTCCATGGGCACGCTCAGCGACAGCGGCGCGCACGCCCTGCTCGGCGGTCAGCCGCTCACCCACCTGAGCGCACTGGACCTGCACCACCACTACATCACCGAGCCCGTGCAGCAGCGCCTGCGCGAGACGCTGGAACCGCACGGCGTGCGGATCGACCTCGAAGGGCCCGACCACTGGGACCCGGACGACGAAATCCGCTATGTCGCCGTCGACGAATAGAGCGGGCGCAGCGGGCGGTGCGGAAATGGGCGGAACGGGCGGCGAAGGCGACGTGGCCCCGCGCTTCGCGGTCGTCGGCAACCCGGACAACCGCCGCGTCGCCCTCTTCCAGGAGGCCGTGTCCGCGGCCGGGCTCCCCGCCGCGCGGCTCGTGCCCTGGCGCGACGTACTCGCGGGCCGGGCCGCCCATGCGTTCCGTCCGGGAGAGACCGTACGGATCGACTCACCCGGCGAGGACCCCGAGGTCGACCGGCTCCTGCGGGGTGTCGCCGACGCCACGCGCGTGGAGGGCTCCGCCCTCTGGTACGAGCGGTTCACGGCGGCCGTACGGGAAGTGGGACGGGCTGCCGCGGGCTGCGTCCTGCTCGACGACCCGGACGAGCTGGCGGTGCTGTTCGACAAGCGGCTGTGCCACGCCGTGCTGCACGACGCGGGCGTCCCCGTGCCGCCCTCACCGACCTCCGGCGCCGCGTCGCCGCCCGTGCGCGGCTGGGAGGACGTACGGGAGCTGCTGCGTACGCACCGCATCCCGCGCGCCTTCGTGAAGCTCGCGCACGGATCATCGGCCTCCGGGGTGCTGGCCGTGGAGACGGCGGGCCCCGGACGGGTGCGGGCCACCACCTCGGTCGAGCGCGACGCGCGCGGCCGGCTCTTCAACTCCCTGCGGGTGCGCCGCTGTACGACCGAGTCCGAGGTGGCGGCCGTCGTGGACGCGCTCGCGCCGGACGGACTGCACGTCGAGCGGTGGCTGCCGAAGGCCGCGCAGCGGGGCCGGGCCGCCGACCTGCGGGTGGTCGTGGTCGGCGGACGGGCGACGCACGCCGTCGTACGGACGAGCCGCTCCCCCATGACCAACCTCCACCTCGGCGGCGCGCGCGGAGACCTCGACGAAGCCAGGGCCGCCATGGAGGCGGCGGGCGGCGGCTGGGACGAGGCCGTGGCGGTGTGCGAGCGGGCGGCCGCCTGCTTCCCGCGCACCCTCTGCGTGGGCGTCGACCTGCTGCCCGCCGTCGGCTGGCGGCGCTTCGCCGTCTGCGAGGTCAACGCCTTCGGCGACCTGCTGCCCCGCCTCACCGGCCTGCCCGGCAGCGGCGCCGAGGGCCTCGACACCTACGCGGCGCAGGTCGCCGCCGTACTGCGCACGACAAGGAACCACCATGCGATCCCCTGACATGAACGAGATCGTCGGCAGCCACGATCTGCTGCTCGTCACCCTCGACACCCTGCGGTACGACGTCGCCGCCGAACTCGCCGCCGCGGGCCGCCTGCCGAACCTGGCCCGGCACCTGCCCGGCGGCGTATGGGAGAAGCGCCACGCGCCCGGCAGCTTCACCTACGCCTCGCACCAGGCGATCTTCGCGGGATTCCTGCCCACGCCCGCCGCCCCCGGCCCGCACCCCCGGCTGTTCGCCGCGCGGTTCGCCGGCAGCGAGACGACCGCCGAACGCACCTTCGTCTTCGACGCGCCCGACCTCGTCTCGGGCCTCGCGGACGCCGGCTACCGCACGGTCTGCGTGGGCGGCGTCGGGTTCTTCAACCGGCAGGGCCCGCTCGGATCGGTACTGCCGGGGATGTTCCAGGAGAGCCACTGGGAGCCTGAGTTCGGCGTGGCGTCGCCCACGTCCTTCGAGGAGCAGGTGGCCCGCGCCGAGCGGGTCGTCGCCGGGCTCCCGGCGGACCGGCGGCTGTTCCTGTTCGTCAACGTCTCCGCCCTGCACCAGCCCAACTGGTTCCACCTGCCGGGCGCCACCCGCGAGGCCGGCGACTCGCGCGCCACCCACGCGGCCGCCCTGGAGTACGTCGACCGGCACATCGGCCGCCTGTTCGCCGCCGCGAGCAGCCGCCGCCCCTGCTTCGCGATCGTCTGCTCCGACCACGGAACGGCGTACGGCGACGACGGCTACACCGGCCACCGCCTCGGCCACGAGGCCGTCTGGACCGTCCCTTACGCCCACTTCACCCTCGACCAAGGGGCCACCCGATGAGCACCGCACCGCCCCGCCCCTATCAGAGCTACGTCTACGCCTACCCGCACAAGACGGCGTACCGCGAGCTGACCGACCGCCCCGCCCTGCGCGCACTGTGGGCGGACGAACCCAAGAGCGCCCTCTCCCTCTACCTCCACATACCGTTCTGCGAGGTCCGCTGCGGCTTCTGCAATCTCTTCACCCGTATCGGCGCACCCGACGAACTGACCGGCCGGTACCTCGACGCGCTCGACCGCCAGGCCACCGCCGTCCGCGACGCCCTCGACGACAGCGAGGGCGGCGACGGCAGCGGCGTGCGCTTCGCCGCCGCGGCCTTCGGCGGCGGCACCCCCACGTTCCTCGACCCCGGCGAGCTGGAGCGGCTCTGCGACATCGCGGAGAAGCGCATGGGCGCGGACCTCCGCGCCGTACCGCTGTCCGTCGAGGCGTCCCCGGCCACCGCGACCTCCGACCGCCTCGCCGTCCTCGCCGCCCGCGGCACGACCCGCCTCAGCCTCGGCGTGCAGAGCTTCGTCGACTCCGAGGCCCGCGCGGCCGTGCGCCCCCAGCGCCGCGCCGACGTCGAGACGGCCCTCGCCGCCGTCCGCGACGCCTGCATCCCCGTCCTCAACATCGACCTCATCTACGGCATCGAGGGCCAGAGCGCCGCCACCTGGCGCACCTCGCTCGACGCGGCGCTCGCCTGGCGGCCGGAGGAGCTCTACCTCTATCCGCTGTACGTACGCCCCCTCACCGCCCTCGGCCGGATCGGCGCCGAGGCCGACGCCGCCTGGGACACCGAGCGCCTGCGGCTCTACCGCCAGGGCAGGGACCACCTGCTCGCCCACGGCTACGAGCAGGTCTCCATGCGGATGTTCCGCCGCGCCGACGCGCCCCGGCAGGCGGCCGACGACTACGCCTGCCAGACGGACGGCATGATCGGCCTGGGCTGCGGAGCCCGTTCGTACACCTCGGCGCTGCACTACTCCTTCGACTACGCCGTCGACATGCGCGAGATCCGGAAGATCATCGACGACTACACCCGCGCCGAGGACTTCACGCGGGCCGTGACGGGCCGGTACGTCGACGCCGGCGAGGCCCGCCGCCGCCATCTGCTCCAGTCGCTCCTCCAGGCCGAGGGCATGCCCCTGGCCGGGTACGCCGACCGGTTCGGCACATCGCCCGCCGAGGACTTCCCCGCCGAACTCGAACGGTTCGCCGCCCTCGGCTGGCTCGACGAGAGCGCGCCGAAGGGCCTGCTGCGGCTGTCCCCGGAAGGTCTCGCGCACTCGGACGCGCTGGGCCCCGAGCTGTTCTCCCCCGCCGTACGGGCCGCCATGGCCGCGTACGAACCGAAGTGAGCCCTGCCGTGGACCTGACGATCCTGTACCGCGGCCCGCTCGCCTCCTGCGACTACGACTGCCCGTACTGCCCCTTCGCCAAGCGGCGCGACAGCGCCGAGCAGCTGCGCGCCGACCGCGCCGCGCTGGAGCGCTTCACCGCGTGGGCCGCGGCGCGGACCGACGACCGGCTCTCGGTGCTGTTCACGCCGTGGGGCGAGGGCCTGGTCCGCTCCTGGTACCGCCGCGCCCTCACCGAGCTGTCCCGGCTGCCGCACATCCGGCGCGTGGCCATCCAGACGAACCTCAGCTGCCGCACCGACTGGCTCACCGGCGGCGACGCCGACCCGGACACGCTGGCGCTGTGGTGCACGTACCACCCGGGTCAGACGCCGTACGACCGCTTCCTCGCCAAGTGCCGCGAACTGACGGCCGGCGGCGTGCGTTTCAGCGTCGGCGTGGTCGGTCTGCCCGAGCACCTGGCGGAGGCGCGCCGACTGCGCGCCGAGCTCCCCTCCGAGGTCTACCTGTGGGTCAACGCGGCGGAGGGCCGCACGTACACGGACGCCGAGGCCGACCGGTGGACGGCGCTGGACCCCCTCTTCCCGTACAGCCGCCACCCGCACCGCTCGGCCGGTCTCCCCTGCCGGACCGGCGAGTCGGTGATCTCGGTGGACGGCGACGGCACGGTACGCCGCTGCCACTTCGTCCGCGCGGAGCTCGGCAACCTCTACGACGGCTCGTACCGCCGGGCCCTGCGCCCCCGCGCCTGCCCGCTCGCCGTCTGCGACTGCCACATCGGCTACGTCCACCTGGAGACGCTGCCGCTGTACGACGTGTTCGCGGGCGGCGTCCTGGAGCGCGTGCCCCCGGACCTCTCACAGGGGCAGCAGGTCGGGCCTCTTCGCCTCGACGTGATCACCTGAGGACTCCCCGCGCAGCCGCCGCCCGATCCACGGCACCAGGTGCTCCCGCGCCCACTGGACGTTGTCCCGGCGCGCCTCCAGCGAGTTGCGCGGGGCCATCGGCGGCCACGCCTGGTCCGGGTCGGCCGGCACGTCGAGCCCGAGCACCTGTGCGGCGCGCAGCGCGACGCGGGTGTGCCCCTCGGGCGAGAGGTGGAGCCGGTCGCCGTCCCAGGCACGCCGGTCCTGGACGGACTTGAGCGACCACAGGTCGAGCACCGGGCAGTCGTACCGGTCGGCGACCGCCCGCACGTGCGCCGTGTACGTCGCGATCTTGCCGCGCAAGTGGCGCAGGACGGGGACACCGCGGGTGTCGAAGCCGGTGGTCACCAGCACGGTGCCCACGGCGTCGGTGAGCTCCGCGACGGCCCGCTCGAAGCGCTCGGCGACGTCGTCGGGGTCGCTGCCCGGCCGGAGGATGTCGTTGCCGCCGGCGCAGAAGCTCACCAGGTCGGGAGCCAGTGCCTTCGCGCGCGGGACCTGCTCGGCCACGATCTGGTCGAGGAGCCGGCCGCGTACGGCGAGGTTGGCATAGCGGAACGTGTTCTCGGGGACGCGGTCGTCGAGGAGTACGGCGAGCCGGTCGGCCCAGCCGATGAACGCACCGCCGGGACCCGGATCTCCGACCCCTTCGGTGAAGCTGTCGCCGATCGCCGCGTACGACCCGATGGTGCCTGCACTGAATGATCTCGAATCGTCTGCCACGTCGGTACATCCTTCACTGGAGCGAGTGACCTACGCCACCGTAGGGAGGGGTTGACGGGGGGTGATATAAGACACCGGTCAAGATTCACCCAACTCGGAATAGACCCGCAATGCGCGTACGCCCCCTTTGCCGTCGCGTGTGACGGCAAAGGGGGCGTACGGAAGTGCCCTGACGGAGTGAAGCGTCAGATGGTGACGCCGTGGCCGCGGAGGTAGGCCAGCGGGTCGACGTCCGAGCCGTAGCTCGGGCCGGTCCGGATCTCGAAGTGCAGGTGCGGGCCGGTGGAGTTGCCCGTGCTGCCGGAGAGGCCGATCTGCGTGCCGCCGCCGACGCTCTGACCGGCGGAGACGGACAGCGAGGAGAGGTGGGCGTACTGCGAGTACCGGCCGTCCTCGTGCTTGATGACGACCTCGTTGCCGTACGCGCCGCTCCAGCCCGCGGAGACGACGGTGCCGGCGCCGACCGCCTTGACCGGGGTACCGCTGGACGCGGCGAAGTCGACACCCGTGTGGTAGCCGCTGGACCAGCTGCCGCCGGCCATGCGGTACGGGGTGGTGACACCCGCGGCGACCGGGGAGGTGAACCCGGAGCCGGTGTTCCGCGTGGTCGAGGCGGGCTTCTGGGTCTCGGTCTGCGCCTCGGCCTTGGGGGCGGCCTTCGGGGCGGCGGGCGCGGGCTTGGCCGCCGGGCGCTCGGCCTTCGCGGGGGCGGGCTTCGCGGGGGCCGCCTTCGCCGGGGCGTCCGCCTTCGCGCCGATGGTGAGCTTCATGCCCGGCAGGATCAGCGAGGGATTGCCGCCGACGACCTCGCGGTTGTCCTCGTACAGCTTCTGCCAGCCGCCCCGCACGTCCTGCTCGTCGGCGATCTTCGACAGGTAGTCGCCGGAGACCACGGAGTACGTCCGGGTGGACGCCTTCTTCTTCGGCGTCGCCTTCTCGGCGGCGGCCGGGGCGGCGGCCTTGCCCGCGGCCGTGGTGGCCGGGGCAGCCTTCTCGGCGGCGTTGGCGCCGGTGGCGGCGATGAGGGGCAGGGCGAGTACGGCTCCGCCCGTACCGGCGGCGACGAAACCGCGGGTGAGCGGGTTGGACCTCGGGCGGCGGTGCTTACCCTTTGCGGGCATGGAACATTCCTCTCCGGCGCCTACGAGGTGAGCTGTCGGGTTCGGACTGGAGATGTCCGGCCGCTGGCGCGACTTCACCCCAAAGCCGGTTTCCGGAAGTGGTAGTTCCGGTTGCCGGCGTACTTACCTGGTTCCCCCGCTCCTGCCACGCGTGAGTGAGTGTGAGTGCGGATTCCGGGAGGTGGCAGGATTCGGCGGTCCACCCGGATTGACGGTGACCGTAAGCCGACGCGGCTCCCCCGTACAAGCCGGTCCATTCACCGCGCGATTGCAGTAGGGGAATGCACGACCCAATTCCCGTCACCCTGCGTGGATTACGGATCTTTGCGCCCCGCCTGTGAACTGGCATGCGCCCACGGCGCTTCGCCACGCACCGTCACGAATATGATCCTGCTCACCAGAGGTGTCACCATTCCCCCTGGCCACAGGGTGAGTTGACCCGTAATAGTCCGTTTCACCCCAAGAGTGAGTTACGGGTGGTCTTAGGTGCGTAAGACCGTCATGCGGCCGCGCCGCCCCTGCCCGCCCCGAGGCATTTGTCCGCGGAGATGATTGCCCCGGGAACCCGTGTCGTATCGTCGAAACGCGCCGAAGTCGGCGAGCAGCGCCGACGGCAGACTTCAGGAGCCCACGTGACACAGCAGCTGCCGCAAGTCCCCCCGGTCCAGGCCGCGTCGGAGCCGGAGCTCGCCTCGGTGCGCAACTTCCGCGACGTGGGCGGACTGCCGACGGTGGACGGGCGGCGGGTCCGGCACGGCGTGCTGTTCCGCAGCGGTCATCTGGCGCACGCCACCGCGGCGGACGCGGCGTTCCTCGGCTCGCTGGGCCTCCACACGGTCTTCGACTTCCGCAACGAGGCCGACCAGAAGCTGGAGGGCCCGGACGTCGAGCTGCCCGGCGTGCGCAACGTGAACCTGCCGCTGACCGACCCGGCCGACGGCGCCGTGTTCTGGAAGATGGTCCGCGACGGGAACCTCGACGAGCTGCGCGAGATCCTCGCGGACGGCAAGGCCGCGGACCGGATGTCGGCGACGTACCGGGTGATCATCAAGGAGCGTACGGCCGAGCACAGCCAGGTGCTGCACGCCCTCGCCGAGGACAGCGTGCCCGCGCTGATGCACTGTGCGGCGGGCAAGGACCGCGCGGGCCTGTCGATAGCCGTGACCCTGCTGGCGATCGGCGTCGAGCGCGAGGCGATCGAGGCGGACTACCTGAAGTCGAACGACCCGCGCCGCCGCTACAAGGTCCGCCGCAGCGACGACTCGCCGGCCGCGATGTCCCCCGAGGTCATGGAGCTGCTCAGTCCGCTCTTCGAGGCCCGCGCGGAGTACCTGGCCGCCGCCTTCGAGACGATCGAGGAGATCTGGGGCAGCACCGACCGCTACCTGGCGGAGGGGCTGAACGTCACCCCGGAGATCCGTGAGCGGCTGCGTGCGCGGCTGCTCGACGCGAGCTGATCAGCGCGAGCCGCCGAGCGTGAAGAGCAGGTAGACGAAGGCCGCGAACAGGTGGCCCGCGACGACGTACACGAAGACGCGGATCGCCAGGCCCCTGGGGATCCTGTCCTCCACGAAGCGGCGTGCGGCGGTCTTCTCTTCCGGCAGCGGCATGTCAGGTCTCCTGAGGAAGGCACAGCCCGGCGGTGGCGCTCTGCAACAGCGTGTGGACGAACAGCAGGTCGGCCCCCTCGGGGCCGGCCGCGGCGATGCGGTGCGGGGTCAGCGAGTCGTAATGGGCGCTGTCCCCGGCGTCGAGCCGGTGCACGCTCTCGCCGAGCACCAGCCGCAGCCGCCCCGACAGGACGTACAGCCACTCCTCGCCGGGGTGGACGCGCACCAGGTCGCCCTGAGCGCCGTACGGCACGTGCACCCGCAGCGCCTGCATGGCGCGCCCCGAACCGCCGGCCCGGTGGTACGTCCAGCCGTCGGCCTCCCGCGCCTCGGCGTCGCCGGCGCGCAGTACGGCGTCCCGGTCGCCCGGGGTCTCGCCCAGGAGCGCGGAGACCGTCGTACCGTAGACACGGGCCACCGCGAGCAGCATCGGTAGCGAGGGCTGGCGCTGTCCCGTCTCCAGACGGGACAGGTGCGCGGGTGAGAGCCCGGCGCGGCGGGCGGCCGCCTCCAGCGTGAGACCGCTGTGCCTGCGCAGGTCGCGCAGGCGCGGGGCGACGGAGGGCAGCGCCTCTTCGGGCGGCTCTTCGAGGCGGGGTGTCATGCGTCCATTGGGCCAGAGTTCTTACCTCACGGGCAAACTCTTTGCCTCACAGGCAAAAACTAGCGGTTGGCGACCGCCTGCTTCACCAGGGTCCTGCCGAAGTCCCACATCAGCCCCCCGCCGCTGTGCGCGTCGTCCATCACCTCGGTGAACGCGCCGACGAACCGCTCCACCTCCGCCTCACCGATGATCAACGGCGGAATCAGCTTGATCACCTCCAGGTGGTCGCCGGAGACCTGGGTCAGGATCCGGTGCCTCTGGAGCAGCGGTACCACGACCATCTGCGCGAAGAGTCCCTTGCGCGCGGCCTGGAGCACGGCCCAGCGGCTCCGCAGCTTCAACGAGCGGGGACGGCCGAACTCGATGCCGATCATGAGTCCGCGCCCGCGGACGTCGTGCAGCAGCTCGTACCGGTCGACGAGGGCGGTCAGCCGCTCGCGGAGCAGGTCGCCGGAGCGCCGGGCGTTCGCGACGATCTCCTGGTCCTCCATGACGGTCAGAACGGCAAGGCCCGCCGCCATGGCCTGCGCGTTCGAGCCGAAGCTCGCCGAGTGCACCAGCACGCGGTCCATCGACGAGTAGACCCGCTTGAAGATCCAGTCCTTGCCGAGGGTCGCGCCGACCGGCACGTACCCGCCGGAGAGGGCCTTGGCGACGCACAGCAGATCGGGCTCGACGCCCTCCTCGTGCTGGTACGCGTAGAAGTCACCGGTCCGGCCCAGGCCCGTCTGCACCTCGTCCGCGATCAGCAGCGCCTTGTGGCGGCGCAGCAGCTCCTGGGCGGCGCGCAGGAATCCGGGCGGGCACTCGTGCACCCCCTTGCCCTGGATCGGCTCGACGACGAAGCCGGCCACGTCGCCGCGCTTCAGCTCACGCTCCAGCGCGTCCAGGTCGCCGAGCTCGATCGCGGTGTCGGGCAGCAGCGGCGCGAAGCCGTCGCGGAAGCCCGCCTCGCCGTTCACCGACAGCGAGCCCGTCGTCAGACCGTGGAAGGCGTGGGAGCAGTACAGGATCCTGGGTCTGCCCGTCGCGTACCGGGCGAACTTCAGCGCGGTCTCGACGGCCTCCGTGCCGCTGTTGCCGAAGAACACCCGGTCCAGGTGGGGGCTGTGCGTGAGCAGCTTCTCGGCGAGGAGTCCGGGCAGCGGCTGGCAGTCGAAGCGCGTCAGGTCGGCCAGCGAGGCGTCGAGGACGTCGTGCAGCGCCTCGCGTACGACCGGGTGGTGCCGGCCGAGGCCCATGACGCCGAACCCGGCCAGCATGTCGAGGTAGTCGTTGCCCTCCGCGTCCCAGAAGTAGGCGCCCTCGGCCCGCTCGTAGACCTTGTCGAAGCCGATGGTGCGGAGCATGCGGGGCAGCTGGTGGTTCAGGTGTCTGGTGTGCAGTGCGTAGCGCTCGGCCCCCCGGTCCGCGAGGAGCCGGGCCAGGTCGAACCTCTTGGGGGCGACGTCCGTCATCGCGCTGCCTCCTCGGTGCTGCCCGCCGCGGCGGCCCGGCTCTCACCGGCCGCCAGAGCGAGGCTGATGCGCCCGGCCATCGACGCGGGTGTGAGCCCGATGTCGGCCAGCACCTCGCCGCGCCGGGCGTGCGCGAGGAACTGCTCGGGGATGCCGTACGTCCGCAGCGGTACGTCGACTTCGGCGTCCCGCAGCGCCTGCCCGACGGCCGAGCCGACGCCGCCGCTGCGGCTGTTGTCCTCGACGACCGCGACGAGGCGGTACCGCTCCGCGAGCGGCGCGAGCTGCTCGTCGACGGGCTTGACCCAGCGCGGGTCGACGACCGTGCACCCGATGCCGCGTTCCGCCAGCAGCCCGGCGGTCTCCAGGCACACGTGGGCGAGCGCGCCGACGGAGACCAGCAGGACGTCGGGCGCACCCTCCTCACTCAGCACGTCCGTCCCGCCCACCCGGCCGACGGCCGGGATCGCCGGCCCCACGGCCTCCTTGGGGAACCGCAGGACGGTCGGCGCGTCGTCGACGTCCACGGCTTCGCGGAGCTGGGCGCGCAGCTGGGCGGCGTCGCGCGGCGCGGCGATCCGCAGGCCGGGTACGACCTGCAGCAGCGACATGTCCCACATGCCGTTGTGCGAGGGCCCGTCGGTCCCCGTGACGCCCGCCCGGTCGAGGACGAAGGTCACCCCGCACCTGTGCAGCGCCACATCCATGAGCAGCTGGTCGAAGGCGCGGTTGAGGAAGGTGGCGTAGACGGCCACGACGGGGTGCAGACCGCCGGTGGCGAGCCCGGCGGCGGAGACCGCCGCGTGCTGTTCCGCGATGCCCACGTCCCAGACCCGGTCGGGGAAGGCTTCGGCGAACTTCGTCAGCCCCACGGGGTGCAGCATGGCCGCCGTGATCGCGACGACGTCGGGGCGCTCCGCGCCGATCTTCGCGATCTCGTCCCCGAAGACGGAGGTCCAGGAGGGCCCGCCTGCCGGGGAGAGGGGCTCGCAGGTGAGCGGGTCCATCGCGCCGACCGCGTGGAACCGGTCGGCCTCGTCCTGCTCGGCGGCGGCGTATCCGCGCCCCTTCTGGGTCAGGCAGTGCACCAGCACGGGTCCGTGGAAGCGCTTCGCGCGGTGCAGCGCCGACTCGACGGCCGCGATGTCGTGGCCGTCGATCGGCCCGACGTACTTGAGGCCCAGGTCCTCGAACATGCCCTGCGGGGCGAAGGCGTCCTTGAAGCCCTTCTTCGCCCCGTGCAGCGACCCGTAGAGCGGCTGCCCGATGACGGGGGTGTGCTGGAGCACGTCCTTGCCCCAGGCGAGGAAGCGCTCGTACCCGTCCGTCGTGCGCAGGGTGGCGAGGTGGTCGGCGAGTCCGCCGATGGTGGGGGCGTACGACCGCTCGTTGTCGTTGACGACGATGATCAGCGGCCGGTCGCGGGCGGCGGCGATGTTGTTGATCGCCTCCCAGGCCATGCCGCCGGTGAGCGCGCCGTCCCCGATCACCGCGACGACGTGGTCGCTCCTGCCGAGCACCTCGTTGGCCTTGGCGAGGCCGTCGGCCCAGCCGAGGACCGTGGAGGCGTGCGAGTTCTCGATGACGTCGTGCTCGGACTCCGCACGCGACGGATAGCCGGAGAGGCCGCCCTTGCCGCGCAGTTTGGAGAAGTCCTGCCGCCCGGTCAGCAGCTTGTGCACATAGCTCTGGTGGCCGGTGTCCCACAGGACGCGGTCGACGGGTGAGTCGAACACCCGGTGCAGGGCGATGGTCAGTTCCACCACCCCCAGGTTCGGCCCGAGGTGGCCGCCCGTCCGGGCCACCGCCCGGACCAGGAACTCCCGGATCTCGGACGCCAGCCGGCAGGCTTCGGCCTCTGTCAGACCCTTCAGGTCGCGCGGCCCCCGGATGTTCTCCAAGATCGTCACGCTCGGGCCCCCTCTCTGAATCCTTCAGCTCACGCTGACGGCGGGTGCTCCCAAGAAGCCGCCCGCCTCCTCCTCCATGACCTCGGGCACCGGGCCGACGACTTCGCTCGTCGACCGCGACACCGAGTCGGGGCGCGTCCCCGCGACGGCCGCCGGCCCGGCCGGGACACGCCGCGGAACGCGGCGCACCCCGGCGGCCGGACCGACGGCCCGGTGAGCCCCGGTGCGCCGGGCCCACCCACGGTCAGAACGTCATCCGTGGTTGCCCGAGACCGTCTCGCGGACCGCGCGCAGGGACTCCTTGAGCGAGCCCATGGTGGCGAGGACGGCCGTCGGCTCGTATCCGCAGTGCGCCATGCAGTTGGCGCACCGCGGGTCCTTGCCGCGGCCGTACTTCTCCCAGTCGGTCTCCTCGATGAGTTCCCGGTACGTCGGGACGTACCCGTCGCTCATCAGGTAGCAGGGCCGCTGCCATCCGAAGAGCGAGTAGTTCGGGATCGCCCACGCCGTGCACGGGAAGTCGGCCTTGCCCTCCAGGAAGTCCAGGAAGAGCGGCGAGTGGTTCAGCCGCCAGCGTCGCCGGTTGCCGCCCGAGAACGCCTTCTTGAACAGCTCGCGGGTCTGCTCCACGCCGAGGAAGTGCTCCTGGTCGGGAGCCTTCTCGTACGCGTAGGCGGGCGAGATCATCATCTCGTCCACCTCCAGGTCGTCATTGAGGTAGTTGAGCACCTCGATGATCGTCTGCGGGGTGTCGGTGTTGAAGAAGGTGGAGTTGGTGGTGACGCGGAAGCCCCGCTTCTTGGCCTCCTTGATCGCCTCCACCGCCTCGTCGAAGACGCCTTCCTTCGCCACCGACTCGTCGTGCCGCTCCCGCAGCCCGTCGATGTGAACGGCGAAGGCGAAGTACGGCGACGGCGTGAACTTGTCCATCTTCTTGCGCAACAGCACCGCGTTGGTGCAGAGGAACACGTACTTCCTCTTCGCCACCAACTGCCGGACGATCTCGTCGATCTGCGGGTGCATCAGCGGCTCGCCGCCCGCGATGGAGACCATCGGGGCGCCGGACTCCAGGACCGCGCCGACGGCCTGCGCGACGGGCATGCGCTGCTTCAGGACCCCCGCGGGATGCTGGATCTTGCCGCAGCCCTCGCACGCGAGGTTGCAGGCGTAGAGCGGCTCCAACTCGACGATGAGCGGGAACTTCTCCCGCTTGCGGACCTTCTGCTGGAAAAGATAAGACCCGACCCTGATGGTCTGGCGGAGCGGCATGGCCATCTGGCTCACCTCCTGGGGAGCGGCAAAGAACTGTGCCATTCGTAAAAAGCAGGTAGGACGGCACGGAGAACGCGAAAGGCCGATATTCCCCCGCGAAGCGTCCCAATACGCACCAGTTCGTGCCCCGGGGCGTCGACTACCACCCGTACGGCCGCAAGGGGACGCGGCCCCGCCCGCAGCGCGCTGCCCAGCGTCGCAGCGGACTCCATGTCCACGGCGATGGCCCCGGTGGCCCGCAGTTCGGCCCGCTCGGGGCCCCGTACGACATGGTCGGAGCCCAGCAGCGGGCCGGTGTGCACGGTACGGCCGGGAGCCGCCCTGCCCACCGCCTTCGCCAGCGGTTCCACGTCCGTGCACAGCGAGCTGCCGTGCGGCCCGCGCGTCTCGAGGGCCACGATCAGGTCCCCGGGGTGCATCCCGGGGACCAGCCCCGCGCAGAAGCCGGACGCTACGACGGCCGCGTCCGCGAGCGGTCCGCCCCCGCCGAGTACCCGTCCGACGGCCGCGGCCGCCGCCCTGGGCCCCATGCCCGTACGCAGCACGGTCACCGACTCCGGCGCCCGGCCCCGGTTCCCGCTGCGCAGCGCGAACTGCTCGATGCCGAGCGCGCAGGCGATCAGCAGCGGTGCGGGCAGGTCGGGCCCCGGCGGGCCGCTCCTGGGATCCGGCGGGTCGGCCGGGTCCGCCGTCCGCCGCATCAGGTCCCTTCCCGCATACCGAGACCGGGGTAGACGGGCTCGCCGTGGACGTACCGTCCGAGAGCGGTGAGTGGGAAGACCTGCCGGTAGAGGTGGTAGTTGATGGAGAAGTCCCACGGGAACCCCGTGCCGGTGAACTGCGGCTCGTCCCAGGAGCCGTCCTCCCGCTGGGTCCGGGCCAGCCAGGCGACTCCCCGCTCCACGGACGTGGCGTCCTGTTCACCGGCGGCCAGCAGGGCCATCAGCGCCCAGGCGGTCTGCGAGGCGGTCGAGACGCCTCGTCCGGCCCAGCCGGCCTCCCGGTACGACCGCAGGTCCTCGCCCCAGCCCCCGTCGTCGTTCTGCACGGTCTCCAGCCAGGTGACGGCACGGCGGATCGCGGGGTGGGACGTGGGCAGGCCCGCCGCCGTGAGCGCGGGGACGACCGACCCGGTCCCGTAGACGTAGTTGACGCCCCAGCGTCCGAACCAGGCCCCGTTGGGCTCCTGCTCGGCCAGCAGCCACTCGATGCCGCGCCGGGCCCGCGGATGGTGCGCCATGCCCTCGACGGCCATCATCTCCACCACATGGGCGGTGACGTCGGCGGACGGCGGGTCGATGACCTCACCGAAGTCGCAGAAGGGCAGGCGGTTGGGGAAGGCGCTGGTGTTGTCGGCGTCGAAGGCCGCCCAGGCTCCGTTCTTCGACTGCATGCCGAGGTTCCAGCGCACGGCCCGGTCGACGGTCGCGTTCATCCGGGCAGGGTCCGGGTGCGCGACGCGCCGCAGGGCGAGCACCACCTCGGCGGTGTCGTCGATGTCCGGGTAGTTGTCATTGTGGAACTCGAACGCCCAGCCACCGGGCTCCAGCCCGGGACGGCGTACGGCCCAGTCCCCGGGCCGCAGGATCTGCTCGCTGATCATCCAGTCGGCGGCCTTGACCAGCGCCGGGTCGTCGGGCCGTACGCCCGCGTCGGCGAGTGCGATGGTGGCCAGGCAGGTGTCCCAGACCGGCGACTGACACGCCTCGACCATGCGGGCGCCGTCTTCCCTCCACACCGCGAAGCGGTCGAGCGACTCCAGGCCGGCGCGCATCACCGGGTGGTCCAGGTCGTAGCCGAGCAGGTGCAGTGCGATCAGGGAGTACACGGCGGGCGGCTGGATGCCGCCCCAGCAGCCGTCGTTCTCCTGCCGCTCCACGATCCAGCGGGCCGCGCTCTTCATCGCGGCGCCCCGCAGCCTGGCCGGCGCGACCTTGCGGTAGACGTGCAGGACCTTGTCGAGCCGCTGGAACGCGCCCTCCCAGCTGACGGGCGCCGCAAGGCGTCTGCGCGGGTTCGGCACACGCGGATCGGCGTGCAGCTCGTCGAGCGCGAACGGCGCGGGACGCACGGGCCGCTTGGCCGAGACGACGGTCAGCGGCACGATCGTCTGCCGGGCCCAGCAGCCGAACGCGTAGATGTTCAGCGGGAACCACGACGGCAGGAAGATCAACTCGGGCGGCAGCTCCGGCAGGTCGTCCCACTTCCACCAGCCGAACAGCGCCAGCCAGATCCGGGTGAAGACCCGGCTCGCCGCGATGCCGCCGCGCGCCCTGATCCAGCCCGCGGCGCGCTCCATGTGCGGATCGTCCGGCCGGTCGCCGGCGAGCCGCAGGGCGACGTACGCCTCGATGGTGGTGGAGAGGTCGCCGGGTCCGCCGTGGAACGTGGCCCAGGTCCCGTCGCCCCGCTGCTCGCCGCGGATGTGCAGTGCGGCGGCCCCGAAGGTCTTCTCGTCCTGCAGGCCGAGGAACTGACGGAGCAGCAGGTCCTCGGCGTCCATGGTCACATTGGTCTCGAGGTCGCCCTTCCACCAGCCCTGGTCGTCCTGCTGGGAGAGCAGGTACGCGACCCCGCGGTCCGTGGCCCGCCGCGCCGCTTCCAGGACGTCGGCGGTGACCGGACTGCCACCGGCACTCCCGGTCCGGCCACCGGCGTGCTCGTCAGCGCGGGGGTGGACGTCGGTACGGGTGTGGACGTCGGTACGGGTGTGGACGTCGGTACGGGTGTGGGTGTCGGTACAGGTGTTGCTGTCGGCAAATTCGCTGGCCGCGGCTGCGCGGGGCTTCATGGCCCCGGTGCTTCCGTCGGTCGTCGCTGTCATGGTTTCCCCTTCGTGGCAGTTGGTCATCTGCTGTGCTGGGGTCCGACGTCGTCCGGTGCGGGGTTTACGGCGGGCCCCGGCACCGGACGGCGACATGCGAGTTATATGAGGCGGATGCTGATCATCTCTTTCGTACGACGACGAAGTCCGCGAGCGCGGTGAACTGCGCACGGACCTGCGGGGGCATGTCGACGCCGTCCAGCGCCTCGATGGCGACGGCATGCTGCCTGCGGGCTTCCTGCGCCGTCCAGTCACGGCCGCCCGCCTCCTCGATGAGAGCCGCCCTGGTGGCGAACTCCTTCTCGGAGAAGCTGTCGAAGTCGTTGCTCTTGGCGTCGGCGGCGAGCAGCTCGCCGAGCCGCGCCGACGCTGGACCGCCGGCCGCCAGCGCCGCCACGACGGGCAGCGACTTCTTGCGCTGGCGCAGGTCGCTCCAGGTCTGCTTGCCGGTGGCGTCCGGGTCGCCCCAGATGCCGAGCAGGTCGTCGACGGCCTGGAAGGCGAGACCGAGGTGGTAGCCGTACGCCTCCAGCCGGTCGGCCGTGCGGTCGTCCGCCCCGCCGAGCACCGCGCCGATGGACGCGGCGCAGGCCAGCAGCGCGCCCGTCTTGTTGCCCTCCATCTCCAGGCACTCCTCGACGGTGACCCGCTCGCGGTGCTCGAAGGAGATGTCCTGGGCCTGTCCGTCGATGAGCTTGCGCGTCGCGGTGGTCAGCCGGCGCGTGGCGCGCCCCGCCTCCACGGTGCCGATCTCCAGCAGCAGCTCGTTGGCGAGGGCGAAGAGCGCGTCGCCGACGAGGATCGCCTGCGCGGGCCCGTGCACCTTCCACACGGTGTCGCGGTGCCTGCGCTGCTCGTCGCCGTCCATCAGGTCGTCGTGGAGCAGGGAGAAGTTGTGCACGAGTTCCACCGCGACGGCGCCGGGTACGCCGACCTCGGCCGGCGCGCCCGCGGCCTCGGCCGACAGCAGCGCGAGCGCCGGCCGCACGGCCTTGCCGCCGTCGCCGTCGGCGGGCCGCCCCTGGGCGTCGATCCACCCGAAGTGGTACGCCGCGACGGTGTCCATGGGCGGCGCGAGCCGTTCCACGGCGGACTTCAGCACCGGAGTGGACAGCGTGCGGCCGCGCTCCAGAAGCGCGGCGATGTCCACCGTGGTGGTGTCGACCGGATTCGCCGGGGTCACAGACTCTCCTCTTGTTTCCATGCCAGTGCTCATACCGCCTCCTGCAACGGATGTTCGTGGGCGCGGCCGAGTTCGGCGAGTGCCGCGCCGGCGGCGGTGATGCCGCTGCGCACGGCGCCCTCCATGGTCGCGGGCCATCCGGTGGCGGTCCACGCGCCGGCCAGGTAGAGACCGGGCGCGTGCGTACGGGCGCCGGGGCGCAGCCGTCCGACGCCGGGGGTGGGGGCGAACGTCGCTGTCCGCTCCCGGGTGACGAAGAAGTCGCGTACGCCCGCGCCGCGCGCGGCGGGGAGCAGGCGCTCCAGTTCGGGCAGGTAGCGGGCGCGCAGCTCGGCCACGGGGGTGTCGATCTCGTCCTGGGCCGCCGACTGCGACAGGGCGAGGTACTGGCCGCCGCCGGTGAGGCCGGAGGACTCCGTACGGTCGAAGACCCACTGGACGGGGCTGCCGAGCGCGGCGAAGAAGGGCCGGCGCAGCACCTGGCGGTCGTACACCACATGGACGTTGAGGATCGGCGCGGTGCCGATGTCCAGGAACCGGTCGGGGTCTTCGACGACGCCCCCGGGCAGCAGCGCGTGCGTCTCGTTCTGCGGTACGGCGAGCACGACGGCGTCGGCCTCGATCCGCTCCCCCGCCGCCTCGACCTCCCAACCGCCGTTCGCCGCGCGGGAGACGGAGGCGACCCGGGCGCGCAGTTCGGTGCGCACGCCCGCCGCGTCCAGCGCCTTGCGCGCGAGTGTGTCGTGCAGGTCGCCGAGCGGTACGTGGGCCCAGCCGATGTCGGCCGCGCCGGGCTCGGAGAGCAGCCCCGTTTTGAAGACCATCGCGGCGAGGCCGAGGGAGGCGTGGGGGGCGGTCGCGTTGAGAGTCGCGACGCCGACGAGGTCCCACAGGGCCTCGACGGTGCGCGGCGACTGCCCGTGGCGGCCCAGCCAGGTCGCGAAGTCCACGCCGTCCAGGGCGGGATCGGCCGGGTCGAGCTTCTTGAGGGCGAGGGCGGCCCGTCCCACGCTCGCGCGTTCGGCGACGGACAGGTGCGGATACGTCGCCAGGCTCGCGGCCAGGTGCAGCGGCACGGGCAGCGCCGTGCGGCGCAGCCGTCCGAGCCGGGGCCCCGCGGCCCGGCCCACGTCGAGCACCGGTACGTCGAGCCGGTCCTGCAGCGGCGCGAGGCCCGCCCCCTTCACCCGGGCGAGGAACCACCGGTAGGCGGTGCAGCAGCGGAGGTAGACGTGCTGGCCGTTGTCGACCGTGAGGTCCCCGCGGCGGAACGAGAAGGCGAGGCCGCCCAGGCGCGGGCGCCCTTCCAGAAGCGTCACCCGCATTCCCGCGTCGGCCAGTTGGAGGGCGGCTGTGACGCCGGCCAGTCCGCCTCCGACGACGACCGCGTGACCTGCCGCGCCCGGCCGTCCGGGTGTGGCGCCGCGCGTCATACGGCCTCCCCAAGCGCCTCGGTGTGCGGACGACGGTCCGCCGGAGTGGGTGACGCGCCCGCCCGCCGATGGGGTGCGCCGCCCGGGCGCGGGTGCGTCCTGCCGGCCGTGACGGGCCCCATCAGACCCGCCTCCTGAGCTGCGTGCGGGAGATGTTCCGGGCGTCGAGGCCCGAGAGGCCGCGCACGGCGACGTACGCCTTCTCGTGGCCCGGCAGCGAGACCCGGCCGCGCAGCACGGCCAGGGGGTCGCGCTCGATGCGGTCGAGGAGCCGCCGGTAGATGCCGGCCATGGCAGCCACGCACGCGCCGGAGCGCCGGTCGAGCAGCGGCAGCAGCCGGTAGCCCTCGGCGAACAGGGCGCGGGCGCGGCGTACTTCGAAGTGGACGAGGCCCGTGAAGTCGGACCCTGCGGGCGGGGTGGCGTTCTGGAAACCCGCCGAGCAGCCGAACTTCGCGAGGTCGTCGGCGGGCAGGTAGGTACGGCCGTTCCCCGCGTCCTCGCGCACGTCGCGCAGGATGTTGGTCAGCTGGAGGGCGAGGCCGAGCGTGTCGGCGTACTCCGAGGCTCGTTCGGTGGGGCGCGGACCCGCCTGGGTGCCGAAGACGCCCAGCGAGAGCCGTCCGATGGCCCCTGCGACGCACCGGCAGTAGACCTTCAGGTCGTCCCAGGTCTCGTAGGTCTCGCCGCGCACGTCCATGAGCACGCCGTCGATGAGCTCGTCGAGCCCTTCCAGCGGGAGCGGGAAGCGGCGCGCGGTGTCCGTCAGCGCCACGGCGACCGGATCGGTGTCGTCGTCGTCGACGGTGCCCGCGCGGACGCGGTCGAGCAGCGAGCGGGTCTCTTCGAGCCGCGCCTGCTTCACGACGGGGTCCAGCACGCCGTCGCCGATGTCGTCCACGCGCCGCGAGAACGCGTAGAGGGCGGACATGGCGTTGCGCTTGTCCGTCGGCAGCAGTCTGATGCCGTACGCGAAGTTGCGCGCCTGCTGTCCGGTCACGGTCTCGCAGTAGCTGTACGCGGCGAGTACCGGTGCGGACATCTGTACGAGTCCTTCCACGGGCCGGCTCACCCCTCTCTTGGGTCTCATCGCAAGACAGCTCCCGCTGCGCGCAGCAGGCTGAGCTTGGTGGGCTTGGGCGGTCCGGGGAGCACGTCGTGGCCGGCGGCGGCGATCGCCGCGAGGGCGGCGCGCCCGCCGCCGACGAAACCGGCGAGCAGCAGTTTGAGCCTGCCGTCGACACTCGCCACCAGCGCGTCGCCTTCGTCCAGGAGCCGCCGGGCGCGCTGGACTTCGTACGCGATCAGGGAGCGCACCGAGGCGTTCGCGGTCGGCGCGGCCAGGTCGGCCTCGTCGACGTGGAAGCGCGCCATGGAGTCGGCGGGCAGGTAGATCCGGTCGCGGCCGAGGTCCTCGGCCACGTCCTGAAGGTGTTCGACGATCTGCAGGGCGGTGCAGACCGCGTCGGAGCGGCGGATCCGCTCGGGGCTCGACGTGCCGGTGATCGACAGGACCAGGCGGCCGACGGGGTTCGCCGAGAGCTCGCAGTACGCGAGGAGTTCGTCGTACGTCTTGTAGCGGCGTACGAGCTGGTCCTGGCGGTTGGCCTCGATGAGTCCGTGGAACGGCTCCGGGGTGAGCGAGCGGCGCCGCACGGTCGGCACGAGGGCGCGCAGGAGCGGGTGCCGGGGGCCTTCGCCCGAGGTGGCGAAGACGCGGCCCAGGTCGGCCTCGAAGGCGTCGAGCATGGCCAGGCGGTCGTCGGCCGGCGCGGGACCGAGGCCGAGCAGGCGGGCGTCGGCGCCCCCGGGGGCGAGGTCGCCGTCACCGATGTCGTCGACGAGGCGGGCGTACCCGTAGACGGCCATCAGGTCGTCCCGCCAGGCGCGCGGCAGGAAGAAGGGAGCCACCGGGAAGTTCTCGTCGGCGGCCTTGGCCAGGGTCGAGCGCGCGGGTGCGTCGGTGCGCACGGGCCGGGTTCCGGTCATCGCGGGCTGCCCGGTGCGGGGACGGCGGAAGCGTCTTCGAGCCGGAGAGGTTCCATAGCCATTGCCGTCACATCTCCCGTTCTACACTGTCGACCTAATACATCCCATTTCGGACACGCCGCCCACCGGTACAGCTTACGTTGTACAACAACCAACAACGTCCCGGGGTGTTGGACACATCGCAACAAGGCGGATAGACGCCTCAACCTTCCCGAAGGTTACGGGAGTTGACGATTCCGGCATCGTACGGCGCGCCGGGCCGCTCGCGCCGCGCGGACACGCGGAACCCCCGCCGGTTTCGACCGGCGGGGGCACCGAACCCGGACCTAGCGGCCGGTCTCCTTCTCGTAGGCCTTGAGGACCTCGTCCGTCGGGCCGTCCATCAGCAGCTCGCCCTTCTCCAGCCACAGGACGCGGTCGCAGGTGTCCCTGATCGACTTGTTGCTGTGGCTGACCAGGAAGACCGTGCCGGCCTCCTTGCGCAGCTCGCGGATGCGCTGCTCGGAGCGGATCTGGAACTTCCGGTCGCCCGTCGCCAGCGCCTCGTCGATCATCAGCACGTCGTGGTCCTTGGCGGCGGCGATGGAGAAGCGCAGGCGCGCCGCCATGCCGGAGGAGTACGTCCGCATCGGCAGCGTGATGAAGTCGCCCTTCTCGTTGATGCCGGAGAAGTCGACGATCGACTGGTAGCGCTCGCGGATCTGCTCGCGCGTCATGCCCATGGCGAGACCGCCGAGGATGACGTTGCGCTCGCCGGTCAGGTCGTTCATCAGCGCCGCGTTCACGCCGAGGAGCGAGGGCTGGCCGTCGGTGTAGACCTTGCCCTGCTCGGTCGGCAGCAGGCCGGCGATGGCACGCAGCAGGGTCGACTTGCCCGACCCGTTCGTGCCGATCAGGCCGATCGCCTCGCCCCGGTACGACGTGAAGGAGACACCGCGCACGGCGTGCACCTTGCGTACGCCCGGCGCGTCGCCCTTGCCGCGCTTGACGATGCGGCTCAGGGCGGCGGTGGCGCTGCCTCGCCCGCCCGCGCCGCGGTTGACGCGGTAGACGATGTGCACGTCGTCGGCGATGACGGTGGGGATGCGTTCCTGATTCGTCTCAGCCACGGCCGTACCGCTCCTCAGCCTTCCAGAAGTACACGAAGCCCGCGGCGCCGATCAGCAGCGCCCAACCGAGGGCGACCGCCCAGACGTGCGGGGGCAGGTTGTCGGAGCCGTACCCGTCGATCAGACCGAAGCGGATGAGGTCCATGTAGACGGCCGCCGGGTTCCACTGGAGCACGTCGGTGACCCAGCCGGGCACGTCCTTGTCCGCGAGCATCTTCGGGATGCTGAACATGACCCCGGACGCGTACATCCACGTACGCATCACGAACGGCATCAGCTGGGCGAGGTCGGGGGTCTTGCTGCCCAGCCGGGCCATGATCAGCGCCAGGCCGATGTTGAAGACGAACTGCAGCGCCAGGGCGGGCACGACCAGCAGCCACGACAGCGAGGGGTAGCTGCCGAAGGCCACCGCGATGACCACCAGCACGATCATCGAGAACATCAGCTGCTGGAGCTGCTGGAGCGCGAAGGAGATCGGCAGCGAGGCACGCGGGAAGTGCAGCGCCCGCACCAGGCCCAGGTTGCCGGAGATGGACCGGACACCGGCCATCACCGAGCTCTGGGTGAAGGTGAAGACGAACACACCCGTGACCAGGAAGGGAACGTAGACCTCCCGCGCCATGCCCCGGTCGGCCTCGAGGATCAGACCGAAGATCAGGAAGTACACGAGGGCGTTCAGCAGCGGGGTCGCCACCTGCCACAGCTGGCCGAGCTTGGCCTGGCTGTACTGGGCGGTCAGCTTCGCCTGGGAGAACGCGAGGATGAAGTGGCGCCGGCCCCACAGCTGCCGGACGTACTCGCTCAGCCCCGGCCGGGCACCGCTCACCGACAGGCCGTACTTCGCGGCGAGCTCCGCCGGGGTCAGGCCGTCGTCGGGAGATGGCGGGGCGCTCGTCGCGACCGCACCGTCACGGGTTGTGTCACTCACAAGTTGAAACTTTCGTGTTCAAGATGCGCAGGCAGTAGGGCGCAGGATCGGACAGCACGTCCCGCGTGCCCCCGATGGTTTCAGACCCGAGCTTCTCAGATGACAGGAGGTCGGCCGAGCCGGGTCAGGCGCCAGACGGTACGCCATCTCATCGGACGGCGCGGTCCGGCGGAGGTCGTCCACCCCTCCTTGAAGCCTCCGAACCACGCCTTCAGGGCGGGTACGGAGGGCCGCCGCGCCAGCGTGAGCAGCAGCCACACGCCCAGGTAGACGGGGACCAGCGGGGCCGGCAGATTGCGCCGGGCCAGCCAGACCCGGTTCCGGGCCACCATGCGGTGGTAGACGGCGTGCCGGGAGGGAGCGGTCGTCGGGTGGTACAGGACCATGTCCGAGCGGTAGTCGATCATCCAGCCGGCGTCGAGGGCCCGCCACGCGAGGTCGGTCTCCTCGTGGGCGTAGAAGAACTCGTCCGGCAGCCCGCCGACCTCGGCGAAGACCTTGGTCCGCACGGCGTTGGCGCCGCCGAGGAAGGTCGTCACGCGCGAGGAGCGCATCGGGTCGGCGGCGCGGAGCCGGGGGACGTGACGGCGCGCCGTCACGCCCGTCTCGGGATCCGCGATGCGGAAGCTGATGATGCCGAGCTTCGGATCGGCGGCGAAGGCCCGGCGGCACAGCTCGGCCGTGTCGTGGTGGGCCAGCAGGCCGTCGTCGTCGAGGAAGAGCAGGATGTCCATCTCGGCGCCGCTGGGGCCGAACGCCTCGATACCGGCGTTGCGGCCGCCCGGGATACCCAGGTTCTCCGACAGCTCGACGGTCCGTACGCCTTCGGGGACACCGGTGACCGGGGAGCCGTTGCCGACCACGACCACCTCGACGCGGTCGCCGTCCTGCTTGGCGACCGAGTCGAGGAGGGCGCGCAGTTCGTCCGGACGGTTGCCCATCGTGATGACGACGGCCCCGACCTTCAGGCCCGCGCCCGTGTCCGCGCCCGTCACTTCAGCCTGCTCGAAGCGAGGATGGACACCAGGTGCAGAAAGGTCTGCACGATCGCGATCCCGGCCAGTACGGCGATACCCAGACGGCTGAAGAACAGATCTCCCTGGACGAAGTCGAGGATCGCGACGACCAGGATGAACAGGCTCGCCTCGATCCCGCCGACCAGACGGTGGAACTTCAGCGCCGCGGCCAGTCTGCGCGCCAGCGCCAGACCGGAGGAGCGCGGCACGGAGGCCTCGTCCTTCACGGCGGGCAGACCGCTGCGCGTACGGGCCACGTCGACCAGATCCGTCTCGGCCTTGATCAGGATCGCGCCGAGCGCGGCCAGCGTTCCCAGGAACGCCCACAGCCACTCGGGCCGCCCGCTGCCGAACAGGTCCGCGCCGCGCAGGCCGAAGCCGACCAGCAGGGCCGCCTCGCACAGGTAGTGGCCGATGCGGTCCAGGTAGACCCCGGTGATCGAGGTCTGCTTGCGCCAGCGGGCCACCTCGCCGTCGACGCAGTCGAGCAGCAGATAGATCTGGAACAGGACCACCGCGAGGATCGCACCGGTCAGCCCGGGGATCAGCAGGGCCGCGCCGCCGAGCACGCCCACGACGACCATGAGGTACGTGAGCTGGTTCGGCGTGATCTTGGTGTTCACCAGGTACGGGTCGATGTGCAGCGAGATCTCCCGCATGTACATGCGCCCGGCCCAGTGCTCACCGCTGCGCCGGTCCTTCACACCCTCGGGGTGAACGACCGGACGGAGTTCAGCTACTGATGGCCTTGACATAGTCGGCGTAAGCGTCCTTGATCTGGTCTGCGGACAGGTCGAGGTGCTCCAGGATGGTGAAGCGTCCCGGGCGGGTCTGCGGTGCGTACTCGACGGCCTTGACGAACTCGTCGACGCTGAAGCCGATCTCCTCCGGCAGCACCGGCAGGCCGTGCCGGTGCAGCACCTCGGCGAAGAGCCCGGACTGCTCCGTCGCACCCCGCAGGTGCATGGCGAAGGCCGCGCCGATGCCGACCTGCTCGCCGTGGCTGGCGGCCCGCTTGGGGTACAGCAGGTCGAAGGCGTGACTGATCTCGTGGCACGCGCCGGACGACGGGCGGCTGTCACCGCTGATCGACATGGCGATGCCGGAGAGCACCAGGGACTCCGCGAGGACCGTGAGGAACTCGTCGGTGCCGACCCCGCCGGGGTGGCGGAGCACTGCCTCTCCCGCCGTACGGGCCATGGCGGCGGCCAGTCCGTCGACCGGCTCGCCGTTGACGCGGTGGGACAGCTCCCAGTCCGCGATCGCCGAGATGTTGGAGATCGCGTCGCCGATGCCGGACCGGATGAACCGGACCGGGGCGTCCCGGATCACATCGAGGTCGATGACCATGGCGATGGGGGTCGGGACGCCGTAGGAACCGCGGCCGTTGTCGTTGTCCAGGATGGACACCGGCGAGCACAGACCGTCGTGCGACAGGTTCGTCGCGACGGCGACCATCGGCAGGCCGACCCGCGCCGCCGCGTACTTCGTGACGTCGATGATCTTGCCGCCGCCGAGGCCGACCACGGCGTCGTACCGCTTGCCCTTGATGTCGTCGGCCAGCTTCACGGCGGAGTCGATCGTGCCGTCGGCGACCGCGTACCAGTCGGCACCGGGCAGCACCGGCGCGAGCTTGTCGCGCAGGGCCAGCCCGGAGCCGGGGCTGGTCGCGATCGCCAGCTTGCCCGAGGCGGAGATCCGCTGGTCGGCCAGCAGGCCGGCCAGGTCGTCCATGGCGCCGCAGCTGATGTCGACGACGACCGGGGACGGGATGAGCCGGGTCAGTACTGGCACGCGATCTCACGGCCCTTCGCGAGGTCGTCGTGGTTGTCGATCTCGACCCACGTCACTTCCCCGATGGGAGCCACGTCGACGGTGAAGCCGCGGTTGACCAGCTCCTGGTAGCCGTCCTCGTAGTAGAGGTCGGGGTCGCGCTCGAACGTCGTCTTCAGCGCGTCGGCCAGCTCCTCGGCGGCCTCCGGCTCGATCAGCGTGACGCCGATGTACTCACCGGTGGCCGTCGCCGGGTCCATCAGCTTGGTGATCCGCTGGACGCCCTTGCCCTCCTGCGTGATGACCTTCATCTCCTCGTCGGCGAGGCTCTTCACCGTGTCGAGGGCGAGGATTATCTTCTGGCCCTTGCCGCGGGCGGCGAGCAGCGTCTTCTCTACGGAGACCGGGTGGACGGTGTCGCCGTTGGCGAGGATCACACCCTGCTTGAGGACGTCACGCGCGCACCACAGGGAGTAGGCGTTGTTCCACTCCTCGGCCTTGTCGTTGTCGACCAGGGTGATCTTGAGGCCGTACTTCGCCTCGAGGGCCTCCTTGCGCGCGTAGACGGCCTCCTTGCGGTAGCCGACGACGATGGCGACCTCGGTCAGGCCGACCTCGGCGAAGTTGCCCAGGGTCAGGTCGAGGACGGTCGTCTCACCGTCCACAGGCACCAGGGCCTTCGGGAGGGTGTCCGTGTAGGGACGCAGACGCCGGCCGGCGCCGGCAGCCAGTACGAGGCCGATCATGCGGGTTCTCCTTCGTCATGTACTGCGGGTGCTCCGGAGGACACCCAGAAGCGGATGGACTCCGTGAGCACCACAAGCGCCACGGTCACAGCGAGTGCCGTGAGCGCCAAGGTGAGGTCTGTGTTTCGCGTGGCCAGGAGGGTGGTGAGGATCACCACCACAAGCGTCCGGCCCTCGTGCCCGCCGATCGTGCGCACCAGCCACTGGGGCGGCGCGCCCGTGCCGCCCCGGATGCGGTACACCGTGTCGTAGTGATGGTAGGCGACGGCCGACACCAGCCCGAAGGCGGCAGGCAATGCCCCGTTCACTTCGGAGCGGGCGGCGAGGATCAGGACGGTGCCGTACTCGGCCGCCCGGAAGACCGGCGGGACCAGCCAGTCGAGTGCGCCCTTGAGGGGGCGCGCGACCGCGATGCCGGAGAGTACGGCGTAGAAGACCGCCGCGACGACCACCTGGCGGCTGCCGACGGGCTGGGTGAGCGCCGCGGTCACCAGGGCGGCGGCGCCGACGGCGGCGACGGCCGGGGCGGTCCAGGCGCCGCCGAGCCTGGGGCCGCGGGCTGCCACGAGCTGGGCGACCGGTCCGCTGTCCGCGAGGTCGGCGAGCGCCTGCGCGGCCCGGTCGGTGCGCCGCGCCCTGCGGGTCAGCGAGCGCAGGACGCGGCCGGCCGTGGTGTAGAGCGCGGCGAGGGCGCAGCCGACGAGCAGGGCGTAGAAGACGATCCGCGGGGTGGTGACGGCGGTCAGGACCGCGATCATGGCCCACCGCTCGCCGATCGGCAGGACGATCATCCGGCGCACCCAGACCGTCCAGCCGACGCTGTCGAGCCGGTCGGAGAGCGCGGCGGTGGGGCCGGTGTTGGACTCCGCGTCGTGGTTCGCCTCGTTGAAGGAGAAGTCCACGACGTGGCGGCAGGTCTGGAGGACCATCGCGCCGAGCGCCAGCGCCCATACGTCGTCCCCGCCCCGGGCGGCTCCGAGCGCCAGGCCCGCGTAGTACGCGTACTCCTTGGCGCGGTCGAAGGTCGCGTCGAGCCAGGCGCCCATCGTCGAGTACTGGAGCGAGTAGCGGGCGAGCTGCCCGTCGGTGCAGTCCAGGACGAAGGAGAGGAGCAGCAGCGCGCCGGCCGCGACGTAGCCGCCCCGGGTGCCGGTCGCCGCGCAGCCGGCCGCAATCAGCGCGGTGATCAGCGAGGCGGTGGTGACCTGGTTCGGGGTGAAGCCCCGGCGGGCGCACCAGCGCGCGAGGTAGCGGGAGTACGGGCTGACGCAGAAGGTGGTGAAGAAGCCGTCGCGCGACTTCACGGCCGTACGCAGCCGTACGGCCTCCTCGTCGACGGCGGCGACGGCGGCCCGGGCCCGCTCGCGCTCCTCGTCGTCGGCGGCGACGACCGCGACCAGCGCGCCGAGCTCCGGCCGCCGCACCTCGGTGCCGTCCGCGTCGAGCGCCACCGCGACGGCGTCGGGCCCGCCGGGGGCGCCGCGCACGGCGCGGACCAGCGCGGCGCGGGCCTCGGGCTGCGCGGTGAGCGCGCCGGGGGCCGCGGCGGCCGGGAAGCGGGGGTCGGTCAGCGCGAGGCGCAGCGAGTGGACGTGGCCGACGAACCGCGGGTCGACGAGGGCGACCCGCTCACCTGCGGGCGTCGCATCGAGGAGCTGTGCGGTCTCCTGCGCGTCGGCGGCGGACCGTACGTCGAATCCCAGCGACCGCAGATCGCCCTCGAGCGGCGATCCGGGTACCGGCGGACCGGTGAGGATGGCGGTCGACAGACGAACTCACTCCTTGGCGCTGGGCAGGGGCTGGCCTTGCGTGGCATGCGGCAGTCCGGCCCGGCACGGGCGCGGCGGCATGTCGGCAGAGGTTATCGGATGTACGGAAGCAGGAGTTCACGGCCCGTTCACGCCCCGATCGGACCGGCCCGGGGAGGGGCCCGGCCCACCGAGATCATCTTGGGGGATCGGGGCCCCGCCCCACAAACCGCGACCGCCGGGAGCCCCGGGACGCCCTAGGGTGGCCGTTATGACATGGCTGATCACGGGTGGTGCGGGTTACATCGGTGCGCATGTGGCGCTGACCATGGCGGCGGCGGGTGAGCGGGTGGTCGTCCTGGACGACGTGTCGTCCGGGATCCCGCACCGGCTGCCCGCGGACATCGCGCTCGTACGCGGTTCGGTGCTGGACCGGGAGCTGCTCGACCGCACGCTCGCCGAGCACGGCGTCACGGGTGTGGTGCATCTCGCGGCGCGCAAGCAGGTCGGGGAGTCGGTCGAGAAGCCGCTGCTGTACTACCGGGAAAATGTGTACGGACTCACAGTGCTCCTGGAGGCCGTCGCGGCGGCCGGCGTGCGCCGGTTCCTCTTCTCCTCCTCCGCCGCCGTGTACGGGGTGCCCGACGCGGAGCTCATCTCCGAGGACACCCCCTGCGCGCCGATCAACCCGTACGGCGAGACCAAGCTGGCCGGCGAGTGGCTCGTGCGGGCGGCGGGCCGGGCGCACGGTTTCTCCACGGCGTCCCTGCGCTACTTCAACGTCGCGGGTGCGGCGCGGCCCGAGCTGGCCGACACCGGGGTGTTCAACATCATCCCGATGTTCTTCGACCGGATCACGCGCGGCGAGGCCCCGCTGATCTTCGGGACGGACTATCCGACGCCCGACGGCACCTGCGTCCGCGACTACATCCACGTCGCCGACCTCGCCGACGCGCACCTGTCCGTCGCCCGGGCGCTCACCACGCGCGAGGAGCAGACGGACCTGACGTTCAACATCGGCCGCGGCGAGGGCGTCTCGGTGCGCGAGCTGGCCGAGCTGGTGGGCGAGATCACCGGTTCGCCGCTCGCCCCGGTGGTCGGGCCGCGCCGTCCCGGCGACGCGGCGAAGGCGGTCGCCTCGTCCGACCTGATCGCCAAGGAGCTGGGCTGGACGGCCGGACGCGGCGTACGCGAGATGGTCGCGTCGGCGTGGGAAGGATGGCTCCTGCGGCACCCCGAGGCCGCCCGGGACTGATCTTGCCGACGCTCTGACCTGCGGTCATTTCCGCAGGTCAGAGCACATGACAACGGTGTTCAGCACCGTGTTGCGCATACCCCCTGCCCGTAGTTCACTGGCACCTCGGCACGACCGTTCGCACCGGGGAGGCGTACTTCATGGGGGCTGGGCACGATCACGGGCACACGCACGGGGGGCCGCCGCCCACCGGCACGGCGGCCGCCGCGTACAAGGGGCGGCTGCGTATCGCGCTCGGCATCACCCTGACCGTCATGACGGTCGAGATCGTCGGCGGTCTGCTCGCCAACTCGCTGGCGCTGATCGCCGACGCGGCCCACATGGCGACGGACGCGCTCGGGCTCGCGATGGCGCTCCTGGCGATCCACTTCGCGAACCGCCCTGCCACCACGAAGGCCACCTTCGGCTACGCCAGGGCCGAGATCCTCGCCGCGCTCGCCAACTGCCTGCTGCTGCTCGGCGTCGGCGGGTTCCTGCTCTTCGAGGCCGTCGACCGCTTCATCACCCCCGCCGAGACCAGGAGCGGCACGGCGGTCGTCTTCGCTCTCGTAGGCCTGGTGGCGAACATGTTCTCGCTGGCACTGCTGATGAAGGGCCAGAAGGACAGCCTCAACGTGCGGGGCGCGTTCCTGGAGGTTCTGGCGGACACCCTGGGCTCGGTGACCGTGCTGATCTCCGCCGGCGTCATCATGGCGACCGGCTGGCAGGCGGCCGACCCGATCGCCTCGCTCGTGATCGGCCTCATGATCGTGCCGCGCACCTGGAAGCTGCTGCGGGAGACCCTGAACGTTCTCCTGGAGATCGCGCCCAAGGGCGTGGACATGGCGGAGGTGCGGGAGCACATACTCGACCTGCCGGGTGTCGACGACGTACACGACCTGCACGCCTGGACGATCACCTCGGGCATGCCGGTGCTGTCCGCGCACGTCGTGGTGAGCCAGGATTTCCTGGACTCGGTGGGGCACGAGAAGATGCTGCACGCGCTCCAGGGCTGCCTCGGCGACCACTTCGACGTCGAGCACTGCACCTTCCAGCTGGAGCCGCGCGGGCACGCGGAGCACGAGGCGAGGCTCTGCCGCTGACACCGGCGGGCTGTTAGGGTCTTCGCGCGGACGTCCGGGTCTCGGACACGTGGAAGGGAGATGAGGTTTGATGGCCGTCATGGTCGATGCTGCTGCGAGCAGTGTCCGGTTCATCCTCGACTCCCGGGCTCTCGGCTGACCTCTTCGTCGCGACCTTTCGCACGTACGCGCACACCACGTCTTCGCACGTCACCGCGCGCGCCGGCCGGAGCCCTCACACCAAAGGGTTCTCCACGTTGACCGACAACGCCGTGTTCGAAGCTTTCATGACCCTGCACCGCGGGCTTCCGCGCCAGGGCCCCGGCTCCGACGCCACCACCCGCCGCCTCCTCTCCCTCGCCGGACCTCTGCCGCCCCGTCCCCGCGTGCTCGACCTGGGCTGCGGCCCCGGCCGGGCCTCGCTGCTGCTGGCGGCGGAGTGCGGCGCGGAGGTGACGGCCGTCGACCTGTACGCGCCGTTCCTGGCCGAGCTGCGGAGCGCCGCCGAAGCGCGCGGGCTCGGTGGTTCGATCCGTACCGTCGAGGGCGACATGGGCCGGCTCTCCTTCCCTGACGGGTCGTTCGACCTCGTCTGGGCGGAGAGCTCCGCCTACAGCATCGGTTTCGACACCGCGCTGGACGCCTGGCGGCGTCTGGTCGCGCCCGGCGGCGCGCTCGTCGTCACCGAGTGCGAGTGGACGACCGACGAGCCGTCACTCGGCGCACGCACGTTCTGGGACCGGCACTACGCGCTGCGCGGCCGGGCCGGGAACACCGCCGCGGCGGTCTCGGCCGGTTACGTGGTCCTCGGGGTATACGAGCAGCCCGAGAGCGACTGGGACGAGTACTACGTCCCGCTCGCCGCGCGCGCCGACGCGGCCGATCCCGCCACGCCCGGCATGGAGGCGGCGCTCGCCGCCACCCGCGAGGAGATCGCCGTGCGGGCGGAGTACGGCTCGGAGTACGGCTACTCCGGCTATGTACTGCGGCCGGCCGCAGTCCTGAGCTGACGGGCCGTCCGCCTCCGCCGCGCACACGCGGCGGGGGCGGACATGCGCAAGGGTCGCGAAGTACGGACAAGACTCTTTTGTACGGCAGACTTGGACGCCGGGAACCGATGCGAAGGATGGTCATGCCGAGCACACCAGTCACCGCGGCGAACAGCTCGTCGAACGGCACAGCGGAAGAGATCCTGCTCGAGCTGGTCGACGAGGACGGCAACACCATCGGCACCGCGGAGAAGCTCTCCGCGCATCAGGCTCCCGGCCGCCTGCACCGCGCCTTCTCCGTCTTCCTCTTCGACGAGACCGGGCGGCTGCTGCTCCAGCGCCGGGCGCTCGGCAAGTACCACTCCCCCGGCGTCTGGTCCAACACCTGCTGCGGGCACCCGTACCCCGGCGAGTCGCCGTTCGCCGCCGCCGCCCGCCGGACGCACGAGGAGCTGGGGATCTCCCCCTCGCTGCTCGCCGAGGCCGGCACGGTCCGCTACAACCATCCGGACCCCGATTCGGGCCTGGTCGAGCAGGAGTACAACCACCTCTTCGTCGGGCTGGCGCAGAGCGCGCTGCGGCCCGATCCGGAGGAGGTCGGCGAGACGTCGTTCGTGACGCCGGACGAACTGGCCGAGCGGCACGCGCGGGCGCCGTTCTCGGCGTGGTTCATGACCGTGCTGGACGCGGCGCGTCCGGCGATCAGAGAGCTGACGGGCCCGGCCGCGGGCTGGTGAGGGCCGCCCCCGCCAGCGGCAGCGCGACCCAGATGACCTTTCCGCCGCTCGCCGTGTGCTCGATGTCGCACATCCCGCCGGCCTCGGCGGTGATCTCCCGTACGAGCAGCAGGCCGCGGCCGCCGGTCTGGGCGTAGTCCCGCTCCAGGGCCTTGGGCCGGTAGGGGTGGTCGTCCTCGACGGAGACCTTGATCCACTCCGTCCCGATCGCCACCTCGACGGCGAGCTGCGGGGAGAGCAGCGCCGCGTGCCGTACGGCGTTGGTGACCAGCTCGGAGACGATGAGCAGGAGGCCCTGCACCAGGTCGTCGTGAGCGGGTACACGCTGGCGGTTCAGCAGATCACGGACGGCGTGCCTGGCTTCCGGTACGGAGGCGTCCGCCGCGGGGGCGGTGAAGCGCCACACTCCCTCGTACCCTGCCGGTGCGTCTTCTCTCGTCACCACGTGTCGAGTGTTGGGAACGCGCTGGTCGGGACCGGGCTACTGAACACAAGTCAGCCGGATTCGATCGCCTCTGACCGCTTCACCACCGACCGCGTCATCGGGGTGTCTCTTCCTGATCCTCCGGTTGCGCTCTCGCGACCATACTGACCGTCTGACGGCCGCCCGTCCCGATCGCGATCAGGCCGAGTCCGTCGAAGAGGAGGGCGAGGGAGAAGAAGGTGCCGAGTACGTACAGGCTGCTGTGCGGCCAGTCGAAGAGCACGAAGAGGCCGAGCAGCACGCCGAAGGCGCCCTGCACCAGGGTCCAGCCGAACTGCGGCCCGCGCACCACCACACTGCCGACCAGCCGGAAGACCCCGCCGGTCAGGAAGAGCAGCGCGGCGAACATCGTCAGCGCCTCGGCGGTGCCTTCCGGGTGACGGATGACGACGATCCCCGCCGCCAGATTCAGCGCCGCGACCACCACGCCGAGCCAGAAGAAGTTCGAACCGCGCGACTGCACCGCCTGGAGCAGCCCGACGAGGCCGCCGACGAGCAGCAGCCAGCCGAAGAGGAGCATCGAGGTGAGGGTGGCCAGGCCGGTGTAGAGGAGGCCGACGATTCCGCCGAGCACGAGAATCGCGCCCAGGACGGCCAGCCAGCCGAAGCCGCGGCTGAGTTTCTTGCTCTCGGGTGTGCTGGCGCGAGCGGCCATGGGTGACTCCTCGACACGTCGGCGTCCGCCTGTCGGCCCCTCCCCGATCATAGGTTCGTACGGTCCGGATAGCATCCGGCGCATGGAGCCGCAGCTCGACCTCACCGTGGCCGACGGGGTCGCCACCGTCGTCATCGCCCACCCCGCCAAGCGCAACGCCATGACCGCCGGAATGTGGGCGGCGCTCCCGGTGCTGCTGGAGCGGCTGGCCGGGGACCCGGACGTACGGGCGCTCGTACTGACGGGGGCGGGCGACACCTTCTGCGCGGGCGCGGACATCTCGTCGCTGCGCGAGCGCGGCGGGCGTGAGGGCGGTCCGGATGACACCGGTGACGCCCCGCAGGGCCTGGCCGTGCGGGCGGAGGACGCGCTGGCCGCGTTCCCGAAGCCGACGCTGGCCGCCGTCCGGGGCTACTGCGTGGGCGGCGGGAGCCAGCTGGCCGCCGCCTGCGACCTGCGCTTCGCGGAGGAGGGCGCGTCCTTCGGGATCACGCCCGCGAAGCTCGGCATCGTCTACCCCTCGTCGTCGACGCGGCGGCTGGTCGCCCTGGTCGGGCCGTCGACGGCCAAGTACCTCCTGTTCTCAGGTGAGTTGATCGACGCGGAACGGGCGCTGCGCGCCGGGTTCGTGGACGAGGTGCTGCCGCACGGCGAACTCGCGAAGCGGGTGGCCGAGTTCACCCGTGTGCTGGTGTCGCGCTCGCAGCTGACGCAGGCCGCGGCGAAGGAGTTCGCCGACGGCCGGGAGGACCGGGACGCGCACTGGGCCGCGCAGGCACGCGGCAGCGGTGACACCGCCGAGGGTGTCGCCGCCTCCCTGGAGCGCCGTACGCCCCGTTTCACGTGGACGCCCGGACCTACCGGAGGATGAACCGGCTTCCGCTGCGGAACTCCTCGACGAGCGCGGCGGGCGCCTTCCGCGGCGATCCGGCGTCGTACGGCGGCTCGGGGTCGTACTCCGTCAGCAGCTGCACGGCCCGCGCGTGCCCGTCGCCCGCGATCCGGCCGACCAGGGTGAGACCCATGTCGATGCCGGAGGAGACGCCGGCGGCGGTGACGTACTTGCCGTCGGTGACCACGCGCTCGCCCGTGGGGTCCGCGCCGAACGTCTTCAGCGTGTCCAGCGCCAGCCAGTGCGAGGTGGCGCGGCGGCCGTCGAGGAGCCCGGCCGCGGCGAGGAGCAGCGAGCCGGTGCAGACGGAGGTCGTCCAGGTCGTGGTGGCGTCGACCGCGCGCAGCCAGGTCAGGAGCGCCTCGTTCTCCATCTGGGCGGCCTGACCGGGGCCGCCCGGCACCAGCACGATGTCGGGGTTCAGCACGTCGGCGAAGGTCTTGCCGGCGACGAGCGTCAGCTCGGCGCGGTCGTTGACCACGGGACCGGGGCGCTCGGCGACGAAGACGGTCTCCGCGCCGGGCAGCCGGCAGAGCATCTCGTACGGGCCGACCACGTCGAGTGCGGTGAAGCGGTCGAAGAGCACGATGGCGATCTGCGTCATGGTGATGGTGTCCCTTTCGTGGGCTTTCGCGCGAGAGGGTTCACGCGAGGGGTTACGGCGCCCGAGGTGCTCAGGGGCCGGTATGCCGGGCGGTTCAGAGGCGCGGTGGGCGGGCTCGCCCGTGTGTGGGGCGTAGTGGGCGGGCTCGCCCGTGTGTGGGGCGTGGTGCCGTGGGGCGCCGGCTCACGGGCCGGTGTGGGGTGCCGTCCGGGGGCGGAAGCGGCGGCGGTACTCGGCGGGGGCCGCGCCGAGGCTCCTCACGAAGGCGCGGCGCATTGCCTCGGGGGTGCCGTAACCGCAGGTCCGGGAGATCTCCTCGACGCCGTCCGCCGAGTCCTCCAGGAGCCGCCGCGCGTGTTCCAGGCGTACGCGTTCGACGTACCTGCCGGGGGTCGTGCCCGTCTCGGAGTGGAACGCGCGGGCGAAGTGGCGCGGCGACAGGCGGGCGCGGCCGGCCAGCGCCTCGACCGACAGATCGGCCCCCGGGTGCTCGGTGATCCACTGCTGGACCTCCCGGAGGGGTTCGCGCTGCGCTGTCTGGGCGGCGAGCTGGGCGCTGAACTGCGCCTGGTTCCCCGGGCGGCGGAGGAAGACGACGAGGTGCCGGGCGACGGTGAGCGCGATGTCCCGGCCCAGGTCCTCCTCGACCAGCGCCAGAGCCAGGTCGATGGCCGCGGTGACGCCGGCCGACGTCGCCACGTTGCCGTCCCGTACGTAGATGGGGTCCGGGTCCACCTCGACGGCCGGGTGGGTGCGGGCCAGGTGATCGCAGACGAGCCAGTGCGTGGTGACCCGGCGGCCGTCGAGCAGTCCGGCGCCGGCGAGCAGCAGCGCTCCCGTACAGACGCTGACCAGGCGCTCGGCGTGCGGGGCGTTCTCGCGGAGCCAGTCGGTCAGACGCGGGTCGGGGGCCCGCGTTCCCTGACCGCCGGGGACGAGGAGGGTGTGCGGCGCGGGTTCGCCGGCGAGGGCGGCGTCGGGGACGAGGGTCAGCCCGCTGGAGGTGCGGACGGGAGCGCCGTCGAGCGAGGCGGTGCGGACGCGGTAGGCGGCCTCCGCGCCACCGCGTCCGCGGCCGTCGTCCCGTCCGGCCGCCCGGGCAGCGCCCGTGAAGACCTCCACGGGGCCGGTGACATCGAGGCTCTGGACGTCGTCGAAGAGCACGACGAGCACGCTTCGTACGGATTGCTGCGTCATGCGCCCATCCTTCGGCGGACCGCCGGTGTCCGCAATGACGAGCACCCCACCTTTCCTGCCATGCCGCCCCGGCGCTTCACGACGTACCGACCAGTCGGTAGCGTTGCGGTATGACCTCTCTGCCCGCGCGCGCCAGCCGGCGCTGCCACAACGCCCTCAATCCGCTGCACTCGACCGTGTACTTCTCCCCCGACTTCGCCAAGGAGCTGGCGGAAGTGGGCATCCAGGACAGCAACGCGGCCTACTTCGCGGGCCGCGGCGCCGCCATGGGCGCGGTGGGGGCCGGCGTGATCACCGCCGCGTTCTACAACTTCAACCACGACCTCGTCGCCCGTCACGTCCCCGAGGTGTGGCGTACGGCGTCGCCCGAGGTCGTCCTCGCTGCGCGGTTGCGGGCCGTCGACACGACCCTGCGCCGGCTGCTCGGCGAGGAGGCCCTGGCCTCAGCGGAGATGGCCGAGGCCGCCGGGCTCGCCCTGCGCGCCGCCGAGGCGTGCACCCGCCATGCGCGCCCGCTGTACGCCGCTCACGCGGACCTGCCCGTGCCGGAGCAGCCCCACCTCGCCTACTGGCACGCCGCGACGCTGCTGCGCGAGCACCGTGGCGACGGGCACCTGGCCGCGCTGCTCACCGCCGGGCTCGACCCGCTGGAGGCGCTGGTCAGCCACACCGCGACGGGCAAGGGCATGTCGCCGCGCTGGACCCTGGCGACGCGCGGCTGGAGCCGTACGGACTGGGAGGCGGCCTCGGCGCGGCTGCGGGAGCGCGGGCTCCTGGACGCCGACGGCGCGCTGACGGAGGCGGGCACGGCGCTGCGCGCCGACCTGGAGGAGGCGACGGACCGGCTCGACGCGGCGCCGTACGAGCACCTCGGCGCGGCGGGCACCGAGCGGCTCACGGAGCTCGGGCGGGGCTTCCTGACCGTCGCCCTGGGGGCGGGCGCGTTCCCCGCCGATCTCACCGGCAAGTGAACCCGCCCGCCGGGCCGGGCGTTTGCGCGGCGCGATGGCGGACACCCGTGCTGTGTCGGACAAAGAAATGTGTGTCGGGCACCGAGACAGCAGGAGGTACGACGTGTTGCGTGCGATTGCGGATGGACTCCGGATGATCGGCTCGGCCATCGCGACGGTGGTGACCCTGCCCTTCAGGCTGGTCGCCAAGCTCTTCGGAGGTGCGTCCAGCACCGCGTCCCGGGGCGGCGGACGAGCGCGCCGCGCCTGACGGCCCGGCCGGGGCGCGCGCGACACAGGACCCGACGACCCTGCACAATGCAGGCTCAAGCACAGCCCGCAGGAGAAGGCGAGTCGGGAACATCGTGACGACGTCCATCGAAGGCAGGATCGCCGAGGAACTCGGCGTAAAAGAGCGGCAGGTCCGAGCCGCCGTCGAATTGCTCGACGGCGGCTCGACCGTGCCGTTCATCGCTCGTTACCGCAAGGAAGCGACCGAGATGCTCGACGACGCGCAGCTGCGCACGCTCGAGGAGCGGCTTCGTTATCTGCGGGAGCTGGAGGAGCGGCGTACCGCGGTCCTGGAGTCCGTGCGCGAGCAGGGCAAGCTCGACGAGGCGCTCGAAGCGCGGATCCGGGCCGCCGACACCAAGGCGCGGCTGGAGGACATCTACCTGCCGTTCAAGCCCAAGCGCCGCACCAAGGCGCAGATCGCGCGCGAGGCGGGACTCGAACCGCTGGCGCGGGGCCTGCTGGCCGACCCCTCGGTGGAACCGTCCGCCGCCGCCGCCGCGTTCGTGGACCCGGACAAGGGCGTGGCCGACGCGCAGGCCGCGCTGGACGGGGCCCGCTCGATCCTCACCGAGACCTTCTCAGAGGACGCCGACCTGATCGGTGAGCTGCGCGAGCGCATGTGGTCGCGCGGGCGGCTGGTCGCGAAGGTTCGGGAGGGCAAGGAGGAGGCCGGCGCCAAGTTCGCCGACTACTTCGACTTCTCGGAGCCCTTCACCGCACTGCCGTCGCACCGGGTGCTCGCCATGCTGCGGGGCGAGAAGGAGGACGTGCTCGACCTGGTCCTGGAGCCCGAGGAGCCGTCCGCGTCCCCGGAGGCGGCCGGGCCCTCGACGTACGAGAACATGGTCGCGCGGCGCTTCGGCGTCTGTGACCGGGGCCGCCCCGGCGACAAGTGGCTCGCCGACACGGTGCGCTGGGCCTGGCGCACCCGCATCCTCGTGCACCTCGGGATCGACCTGCGGCTGCGGCTGCGCACCGCGGCGGAGGACGAGGCCGTACGCGTCTTCGCGGCGAACCTGCGGGATCTGCTGCTGGCCGCGCCGGCCGGGACCCGGGCCACGCTCGGCCTCGACCCCGGATTCCGTACGGGCGTGAAGGTGGCCGTCGTGGACGCGACGGGCAAGGTCGTGGCGACCGACGTGATCTACCCGCACGTGCCCCGGAACAAGTGGGACGAGTCGCTGGCGACGCTGGCACGGCTCGCGAAGGAGCACGACGTCGAGCTGGTCGCCATCGGCAACGGCACGGCGTCCCGCGAGACCGACAAGCTCGCCGGGGAACTGTGCGACAGGCACCCCGAGCTGAAGCTGACGAAGGTGATGGTCTCGGAGGCGGGCGCGTCGGTGTACTCGGCGTCCGCGTTCGCCTCGCAGGAACTCCCGGACATGGACGTGTCGCTGCGCGGCGCCGTGTCCATCGCGCGGCGGCTCCAGGACCCGCTCGCCGAGCTGGTGAAGATCGACCCGAAGTCGATCGGGGTCGGGCAGTACCAGCACGACCTGTCGGAGGTGAAGCTCTCGCGCTCGCTCGACGCGGTGGTCGAGGACTGCGTCAACGGCGTGGGCGTCGACGTCAACACGGCCTCCGCGCCGCTGCTTTCGCGCGTCTCCGGCATCAGTTCCGGGCTCGCCGAGAACATCGTGGCTCACCGTGACGCGAACGGCCCGTTCCGGTCGCGCAAGGGGCTCAAGGACGTGGCGAGGCTCGGCCCGAAGGCGTACGAGCAGTGCGCGGGCTTCCTGCGCATCCAGGGCGGCGACGATCCGCTCGACGCGTCGAGCGTGCACCCGGAGGCGTACCCGGTGGTGCGGGAGATGGTGAAGACGGCGGGCAGCGGGGTCGGGACGCTCATCGGGAACACGGCGGTGCTGCGGTCGCTGCGGGCCGGCGACTTCGTGAACGAGAAGTTCGGTCTGCCGACCGTCTCCGACATCCTGAAGGAGCTGGAGAAGCCGGGACGCGACCCGCGGCCCGCCTTCCGGACGGCGACCTTCAAGGAGGGCGTCGAGAAGATCGGCGACCTGGCGCCCGGAATGATCCTGGAGGGCGTGGTGACGAACGTCGCGGCGTTCGGGGCCTTCGTGGACGTCGGCGTCCACCAGGACGGGCTCGTGCACGTGTCGGCGCTGTCGAAGACCTTCGTCAAGGACCCGCGTGATGTGGTGAAGCCGGGCGACGTGGTCCGGGTCAAGGTCATGGACGTCGACATTCCGCGCAAGCGGATCTCGTTGACGCTGCGGCTTGAGGACGACGTGACGGCGGCCTCCTCCGACGAGGGGAAGCGCGAGCGCGGCGGCGGTGGGCGTCCTCCGGCGCAGCGGCAGGGCGGCCGGGAGCGGCGCGGCGGCGGCGGTTCCGGCGGCGGTGGGCGCGGGGGTGGTTCGGGCGCCGGTGGGCGCGGGGCCTCCCGGCAGGCGCCGCCGCCGGCCAACAGTGCGATGGCGGACGCGTTGCGCAGGGCCGGGCTGACGGACCCGAAGCGGGGCTGACGGTCTCTGCCGGCCGGGGGTGGCGGGTGGGTGCGGGTTCCGCTGTGCGGGACTCTCCCCCACCGGCCCCTTCCCGGGCGCCGCACGGGCGGGGCGGATCGTGCCGTACGGTCCCGGTTCTGCCCGTGCGGGAGTCGTCCCCGAGGCGCTGGCGGCCCGTCTTCCCGGACGGGCCGCGCCCGGGTCAGAGTTCGGTCACCTTGCCTGCCGCGACCTCGATGCGGCGGGTCGTGCGGACCGCGTCCAGCATGCGGCGGTCGTGGGTCACCAGCAGGAGCGTGCCCTCGTACGAGTCGAGTGCGGCCTCCAGCTGCTCGATCGCCGTCAGGTCGAGATGGTTCGTCGGCTCGTCGAGGACGAGCAGGTTCACGCCCCTGCCCTGGAGCAGTGCGAGCGCGGCACGGGTCCGCTCCCCCGGGGAGAGAGTCGTGGCGGGACGCAGGACGTGGTCGGCGCGCAGGCCGAACTTGGCCAGGAGCGTGCGTACTTCCGCCGGTTCCGTGTCGGGGACTGCCGCGCAGAACGCTTCGAGGAGCGACTCGGAGCCGTAGAACAGGCCGCGCGCCTGGTCGACCTCGCCGACGACGACGCCGGGACCGAGCACCGAATGGCCCCCGTCCAGCGGGAGGCGGCCCAGGAGGGCCGCGAGCAGCGTGGACTTGCCCGCGCCGTTCGCACCGGTGATGGCCACGCGGTCCGCCCAGTCGATCTGGAGCGACGCCGGGCCGAACGAGAAGTCGCCGCGCCGGACCGTCGCGTCGCGCAGCGTGGCCACCACCGCGCCGGAGCGCGGGGCCGCCGCGATCTCCATGCGCAGCTCCCACTCCTTGCGGGGCTCGTCGACGACGTCGAGGCGCTCGATCATGCGCTGTGTCTGGCGTGCCTTCGCGGCCTGCTTCTCGCTCGCCTCGCTGCGGAGGTTTCGGCCCATCTTGTCGCTGTCGGTGGCCTTGCGGCGGGCGTTCCTCACGCCCTTGTCCATCCAGCCGCGCTGCATCTGGGCCCGGCCTTCGAGCGCGGCCTTCTTGTCGGCGTACTCGTCGAAGTCCTCACGGGCGTGCCGGCGCGCCGTCTCGCGCTCCTCCAGGTACGCCTCGTAACCGCCGCCGTAGAGCTTGATCTGCTGCTGGGCGAGGTCCAGCTCCAGGACCTTGGTGACGGTGCGGGTCAGGAACTCGCGGTCGTGGCTGATGACGACCGTGCCGGCCCGCAGGCCGGAGACGAACCGCTCCAGGCGCTCCAGGCCGTCGAGGTCCAGGTCGTTCGTGGGCTCGTCCAGCAGGAAGACGTCGTAACGGGAGAGGAGGAGGGACGCCAGGCCCGCGCGGGCGGCCTGACCGCCGGAGAGGGCGGTCATCGGCTGGTCGAGGCCGACCGTCAGGCCGAGGCCGGCGGCCACCTCCTCGGCGCGCTCGTCGAGGTCCGCGCCGCCGAGGTCGAGCCAGCGGTCGAGGCTGTCCGAGTACGCGTCGTCGGCGCCGGGGGTCTCGTCGACGAGGGCCTGGGTGGCCTCGTCGAGGGCGCGCTGGGCCGCGGCCACCCCCGTACGCCGGGCCAGGAAGGCCCGGACCGTCTCGCCTTCGCGGCGCTCCGGCTCCTGAGGCAGGTGGCCGACGGTGGCGGTGGGCGGCGAGAGCCTCAGCTCGCCCGCCTCGGGGGTGTCGAGACCGGCGAGCAGGCGCAGCAGCGTGGACTTGCCCGCGCCGTTCACGCCGACCAGGCCGATCACGTCGCCGGGGGCGACCACCAGGTCGAGCCCGGAGAAGAGGGAGCGGTCGCCGTGGCCGGCGGCGAGGTCTTTGGCGACGAGGGTTGCAGTCATGAGGCCCCGATCCTACCGAGAGGGCGGGGCGGGGCGGGACCGTGGGCAGCCGCGGGGAGTGGGCGCCGTGTGGCTTCGCGGGGTCCGTCGCGGGGGCGGGGCGGGTGGTGCGGGCCGGTGGGGAGGGGGTTTGGTAGTGCGGGCCGGTGCGCAGGGGGTGCGGGCGGTGCGGAGAGGGTGCGGGCCGGTGGGGTGGGGGTGCCGGTGCCGGTTCAGTGGGTTGTGGGGGTCACCAGGACCGCTCCTGTCGTGCGTGCCACCACGTACGACCGGCCCTTCGTCGCCCGGCCGTCCAGCGGGATCCGGTGCTCCCCCGGTTCCAGCACGTCGTCGAAGACCTCGTGGGCGTGCGTCCGGTACAGCCGGTCCAGGCGGTACGCGACCAGCTGCACGCGGCACGTCGACGTCACCTCCACCGCCGCCTCGCCCTCCACCGCCGCCAGCCGCGTCAGGCGGCGCTGCCCGGCCGGGCTGCGGTCCAGGGCGGCCTCGATCTGGGCCACCAGCAGCGGGACGATCGGCGCCAGGCCGTCCACGAAGGCGACGTCGGCGCCCGCCCGCTCGAACGCCGCCCGGGTGCCGGCGCGCACCCGCTCGTCCACCGCCCTGCCGAAGGCCACCGCCCCGTACGCCCGCAGCTCCTCGGGCGGTACGTCGGCCGCGTCGGCGGTGATGTCCGCGCCGATGTTGATCGTCCGAAGGGCCGCGGCCAGCTTCGCCAGTACGTCGACGCGCGCGCCGATCAGCAGGACGCGGCGGCGGGGCGGCGGCTCCTCGTCGCCGGCCGCGAGGAGCCGCTCCAGCTCCGTGCGGTACTCCTCGCCGCGGAAGCGGAACGGGCCTATCCCGTGATAACCGTTCAGCTCCAGGTCCGCCGTCCCGCTGGTCTGCCAGGCGAAATCCCGCCAGACGAAGTCGTCCCCGGCCCGCTCGATGACCGCGGTCACCGCGCCGCACTCCAGGCTCTCGCACTCGGGGCAGCCGTAGACGACGTACCGCCCGGCGGGCAGCGGTGCCTCGGCCTCCAGGAGCAGGCTGCGCACCTGGGCGGTGAAGATGGCGGGTGGCACGTCGGCGGCGAGGGGGGACACCGCGTCGAGGTCCGAGAGCCGGTGGAGCAGCGGGCGGCCGTCCACGATGAAGTCCAGGAAATCGCGGTGCACTTGGTAGTCCCCGTTGACGAGAACACCGCCGGCCCGCATCGCCGGAGCCAGCCCGAAAGTCGCGTAGTCGGCAGACATGTCCTGAGTATCCCCAGTCATGACGTGATGTGAGCACGGCAGCACGGATTCCGTTAACGTCCGGACATGAGCGGTGACGTGGTCGTGGTGGGGAGCGGGGTCGCGGGGCTGACCACCGCCGTCGTTCTCGCGGAGAGCGGCTGGTCGGTACGGGTGTGGACCCGGGATCCGGCGGAGCGGACGTGTTCGGCCGTGGCGGGAGCGCTGTGGTGGCCGTACCGGATCGATCCCGCCGAACTGGTGGCCGACTGGGCTCTGCACTCGTTGCGGGAGTACGAGCGGATGGCGCTCGACCCGGACGGCACGGGTGTGCGGCTCGTGGCCGGGGTCATGGCGGGCGCCACGGTGGCCGGGCTCGGGGCGTGGGGAGCGGGGATCGCGGGGGTGACGGACGGTGCGGACGGGTTGCGTGCCGTCCTGCCGCTGATCGACATGCCGGTCCATCTGCGGTATCTGCGGCGGCGGTTGGAAGCGGCCGGGGGCGCGGTGGAAGCGCGGGCGGTGACGCGGCTGGCGGAGGCGGCGCCGGCGGCCGGGCACACCGTCGTCAACTGCACCGGTCTCGGGGCGCGCGAGCTGGTGCCGGACGTGGCGGTGCGGCCGGTGCGGGGGCAGTTGGTGGTGGTGGAGAACCCCGGGGTGGACGAGTGGTTCGTCGCGGCGAGCGGTGGGGCGGCGGAGTCGGTCTACCTGTTTCCCCAGCCGTACGGGCTGGTGCTCGGGGGCACCGCCGAGGAGGACGCGTGGGGGGTGGACGCGGTGCCGGAGGTGGGGCGGGGCATCGTGGAGCGGTGCGCGCGGGTGCGGCCGGAGGTGGCGGGGGCGAGGGTGCTCGAGCACCGGGTGGGGTTGCGGCCGGTGCGTGGGGGTGGGGTGCGGTTGGAGGCGGAGCGGATGCCTTCGGGGGCGTTGTGCGTGCACAACTATGGGCATGGTGGGGCGGGGGTGACGGTCGCTTGGGGGTGTGCGCGGGGGGTGGCCCGGTTGTTGGGGGGGTGAGGCGCGGGACTCTACGCGGGGGCGGGTGACCGGGGGCGGGACGGGGCCGGGTGGTTGGGGGGTGGGCGGGCTTCCGGGGCCGGAGCGCCGGGTGGTTGCGGGGCGGGCGGGCTGCCGGGGCCGGGGTCGGGGGTGTGAGGTGGGGTGGGCGGGTCGGTGCCGCGCCGGGGCGTCTCCTCGGGTACCGAACGTTCGGGGTGGTGTGGTCTTCGGGGTCGTTGCGTTCGGCACCCTGCGGGGAGCGCCCCGGCACGTCCCCTCCCGGCACCTCGGATTGTTCAGCGGTGCCGGGGCGGGGCATACCCCGTCGGCTCGGGTGGGTGGGGGGCTGGGGTGGCGGTCGGGGTGGGGGTGGGTCAGGGGGTCTTGTCGTCGGGGGGTGGTGTGGTGTCGGTTTCCGGGGTGCCGGGGCCGATGCGGATCTCGAACTCGCCGGCGTACTTCTCGTGGCCCGCGATCACCGCGCTCTCCACCGCCTCCTCGGCGATCTCGCCGCGCACGATCAGCGGGTCCTGGCGGAGGTCGCGCATGAGGGCCAGGCACATGCCCACCATGACGAGCACGAAGGGCGCCGCCACGAGGATGGTGAGGTTCTGCAGGCCGGCCAGCGCGTCGCCCTTGCCGTCGCCGACGAGCAGCATGACCGCTGCCACCGCCCCCGTCACCACGCCCCAGAAGATGACGACGAACCGGGCCGGTTCGAAGGTGCCGCGCTGGGAGAGCGTGCCCATCACGATCGAGGCGGCGTCCGCCCCGGAGATGAAGAAGATGCCGACCAGGACCATGACCAGGAGGCTCATCACGCCGGCGACGGGGAACTCCTGGAGCACGCCGAAGAGCTGGCCCTCCGGGGTCGACTCGTCGCCCAGCTGCTTGCGCTCCTGGAGCCTCATGGCCGTACCGCCGAAGACGGCGAACCAGACCAGGCTGACCGTGCTGGGCACGAGGATGACGCCGCCGACGAACTGGCGGATCGTACGGCCGCGGCTGATGCGGGCGATGAACATGCCGACGAACGGCGTCCAGGAGATCCACCACGCCCAGTAGAACACCGTCCAGCTGCTCAGCCATTCGGAGACCTCGCCGCCGCCGGTCGCCGCCTCGGTCCGGCCTGCCAGTTGTGGGATCTGGTCGATGTAGGCCGCGAGGGAGGTGGGGAGCAGGTCGAGGATCAGGATGGTCGGGCCGGCGATGAAGACGAAGACCGCCAGGATCACGGCCAGCACCATGTTGGTGTTGGACAGCCACTGGATGCCCTTCTCGACGCCGGAGACGGCGGAGAAGACGAACGCGGCGGTGAGGACTCCGATGATGGAGATCAGGAGTCCGGTGCCCGCCTTCTCCATCCAGCCCAGTTCGCGGAAGCCGCTGCCGATCTGGAGCGCGCCCAGGCCGAGGGAGGTGGCGGAGCCGAAGAGGGTGGCGAAGATCGCGAGGATGTCGATCACGCGGCCGGGGGTGCCGTCGGCGCGCTTCTGGCCGATCAGCGGAACGAAGACCGCGCTGATCGTCTGCCGCCTGCGGCGCCGGAAGGTGCTGTACGCGATGGCCAGGCCCACCACGGCGTAGATCGCCCAGGGGTGGAGGGTCCAGTGGAAGAGGGTGGTGGCCAGGGCCGTCTGCATGGCGTCCGCCGAGTCGGCGGGGTCGGTCCCCGGCGGCGGGGTGATGTAGTGCGCGAGCGGCTCGCTGACGCCGTAGAACATCAGGCCGATGCCCATGCCGGCGCTGAACATCATCGCGACCCAGGAGACGGTCCGGAATTCAGGGCCCTCGTGCTCCTGGCCGAGGGGGATCCTTCCGTAACGGCTGATGGCCAGCCAGAGGGCGAAGATCACGAAGCCGGAGGCGGCCAGGACGAAGGCCCAGCCGCCGTTGTGGATGAGGCCGCTCAGCATCGTGTCCGAGACGCGCTCCAGCGTCCCGGTGAAGACGGAGCCCCAGACCACGAAGGCCAGGGTGAGCACGGCCGTCACGCCGAACACCACCCGGTCGGTCCGGGGGGTCTCGTCCTCGTGCGGGTGACGGCCCGGGAGAGCCGCCCTCACCGGCAGCCGAAGCCGTTGAGCCGGTTTCTGTTCGTGCGACACAAGCGGCACCTTTCGGGAATCACTGAGCTGGTTTCGCTCCTGTACCCCCTACCACATGCGTTGCACGTGACCCGCGTCTAACAGGTGGTGTCGGGCCTCCCGGCTGTGAGGTGGTACGCCGCGCGGTCGTCGAGCAGGAGCGCCGCCAGGTTCCGCCCGGACTGGCGCAGGGGGACGTACGCGCCGTCGGAGCGGGGGTGGGAGGTGATCCCGTGCAGGGCCAGTTCGTCCTTCACCTCGGCGTACTGCGCCGCGGAGAGGGCGTAGCCGCAGGGCGGGTCCTGGATCGTCTCCGCGGGTTCGGGCGGGTCGTTGTCGGCTCCCCCGAGGTGGACGGGGCCCCGGTCCGCGAAGCCTTCGACGCGGGCACGGGCGGTCGCGGCCCCGATGGGGGCGCGCCGCTCGTCGATGAAGGCGAAGGCGCCCCGCAGGGCGGCGAGTTGGCTGTGCACACGCCGATTGTTGTTCAGGGCCGGGTCGTTCTTCTCGGCCTCCGTCAGCGGGTCCACCCGGGTCTCCACCAGGAGTCCCACCGCGTGTTTGAGACCTGCCGTGTTGCGCAGGATGCGCTCCTGGCCGTCGCCCGCCACCTGCTTGAGCGGCTCGCCGGTCACGGGGTCCGTCCAGATGCCGTACACGCCGCTGCTGAAGCCGGCCTCCTCCGCGTGCGGGCGTACGTAGGACTCGGAGAGGGTGCGTGCCTCCGCGTGCACCCGGTGGTGCGTGTTGGGATTGCGGGGCCAGAGCGCCAGCAGGTCCTTGTCGTAGTACGGCGGGGTGGCGCCGTACTCGTGCAGGTCGTGGACGACGTCGGGCCGGTGGTCGCGCAGGACGGCGGCCACGGCCCGGGCCTCGGCCGTCCTGAGGGCGATGTGGTCGCGGTTGACGTCGACGCCGCCGGAGTTGGTCCGCGTGCCGGCGGCGCGGCCGTCGGGGTTGGCGGTGGGGATCACGAGGACCGTGGTGCGGGCGAGGAAGTCGAGCGTCTTCCGGTCCTTGGCGTACGCGAGGTCCCTGACTGTGGTCAGGCAGGCCTCGCGACCTGACGGTTCGTCGCCGTGCTGGGAGCAGATCAGCAGCACGGTGGTGGACGTGCGCCGCTGGGGCGCGATGCGTACGAGCTGGACGGGGCGCCCCTGGTCGGTGGCGCCGATGGTGGACAGGGTGACGTGGCCGCCGGCCCGGTCGACGGTGCGCAGGAAGGTCTGCTCGTCGGCCTGGGTGGTCCAGCTCCTGCCGCCGGTCCGCTCGAAGCCGGTACGGGGCGGGGCCGGTGACGCCTGGGCCGTGGTCGTCGTCAGGGGCGCGGCCAGGGCCGCCGCCGTGACGGCGGCGGCCAGGGCGCGGACTGGGGGACGCATCAGCGGGTCGCTCCGGGGATCGGGCGCCGGGGGCGCGGTTCGGCGACGCCGTCGGGGCGGGCCGGCGGCGGGGCGGCGACGTGCGGGCCGGCGGTGGCGCGGGCGAACGCCCGGGCGCCGCCCACGACCGGCAGGTCCGCGGCCGTACGGGAGAGTGCCACGTCGAGGGTCGGGGTGGTCGACGGAGGGTCGATGAGGCCCGCGTCGGTGCCGCCGACGATCAGGGCCAGGCGGTGTCCGGCGGGCACCACGTGGTCGCTCGCGTGGAGGTCCAGGGTGATCGTGTACCGCTTGCCGGGCGTGAGCGGGCGGCCTTCGGCCGGGTCGGCGTAGGTGCCGAGGTCGGCCCAGCCCCGGCTGAAGACGGTGTGGTCGACGTCGGCGGTACGGGCCTTCGTCTCCTTGAAGCAGGAGCTGTCGCCGGTGGTGCTCGGTCCCCAGCAGGTGCGCTCGGGGAGGGTGGTGACGCCTTCTCCCGCGGCCGTGTAGTCGCGGATCGTGTCGGGGCCGAGGTCGACGAGGACCGCGGACAGGTGCGCGGTGGAGGTGCTGGGCGTCGCCGTGACGGTCACCTGCGAGGAGCCGGACAGACGCAGGTCCCGGGTGAGCGGCTTGGTGGTGAAGCCGGCCTTGGAGGGGGTGGAGGCGTCGATCGCGGCCGCCCAGTCGCTCTCGGAGAGCTCCGGGTCGTCAGTGAAGGTCTCCGTGGCGCCGGGGGCGGCGCGCTTCAGCGACAGGGTGCCGACGCCGGGCGCCTCGCCCTTGCCGGGGCGCACGGTGGTGACGTCCGTGGCGCGGGGCGGCCAGACCTTGTCCGTGGACCACTGGCCGGGGGCGCGCTCGACGTCGGCCATCGGCTCGCGGTCGATGCCGTTCTCGTAGCCGAGGAGTTCGTGGTCGAACCAGCGGTGCAAGGTCCGCACCCAGTCGCCGCGGCGGAAGTCGAACGGGTCGACGTGGCCGGTCTGCGACAGCCAGATCTTGCGGTCGACCCCGGCGTCGGCGAGGGCGTCCCACCACTGGCCGAAGTGCTTCGCGCGGACGTTGAGGTCCTGCATGCCGTGGACGACGAAGACGCTGGCGTCGACGTTCTCCGCGTCCGGTACGTAGTCCCGCTCGGCCCACAGCGGTGTGAAGTCGCCGTTGCGCGGCGCCTCGTCGACCAGACGCTGCTGCACCGCCTGGCAGCGCGCGCGGGCCGCGGGGCTCTCCACGTAGTCGGAGAGCCATTCGGGGCCGCTGTCGTAGAGGGGGGCGCCCTGGGCGAAGTAGTAGTCGTACCAGGAGGAGATCGCGCCGATCGGGACGATGGTCTTCAGGCCCTCGACGCCGGTCGCCGCGACGCCGTTGGCGACGGTGCCGTCGTAGCTCTTGCCGATCATCCCCGTGTCGCCGGTGGACCAGCCGGCCTCGGCGCGCTCGCCGCCGGTGCGGCTGGTGTACGCCTTGCCCCGGCCGTTCAGCCAGTCGACGACCGCTGTGGCGGACTGGACGTCGGAGTGGCCGCCCACGTCCACGCAGCCGTCGGAGCGGTTGGTTCCGGCGAGGTCGACGGCGACGAAGGCGTAGCCGCGGGGGACGAAGTAGTTGTCGTAGTAGAGCGGGAACTGCACCGGGTCGCCGTTCGCGTCGTACGTCTTCTTCTGGCTCTCGTTCCCGCGCCCGCAGCAGGAGTAGTACGGGCTGGCGTCCATGATGACCGGGATCTTCCTGCCCCGCTGGGCCGGTTCCCGGGGCCGGACGATGTCGACGGCGACCCGGTCGGTCTTCCCGTCGCCGTCGCCGTCCATGCGCGTGTCGACCCACACGGCTTCACGGATCGCGTTGTCGTAGGAGTAGACCGGTTGGCTCTCCCTGGGCGCGGCGCCGTGGGCGCCCGCCGGGGTCAGCAGGACCGCCGTCAGGGCGGCCGTGGCCGCCGGGACGAGCCTTCGCCACTTCGAGCGGGATCTCCGCGCAGATATCGGCATGGGGCTGGAAGTTACTCCGGTCAACTGCTGTGCAAAAGAGGGCAGGAGGAGGTCTCGTGACGTCCGGATGGCAGTCGTGTGACAGGAGCGACCATGGACATGACTGGTGGCGCACGGGCTGAATAGGGTGCGAACAGATCCTTCCAACTGACCACTTGGAGCATCCGTGCACCGCAGACTCATCGCCCCGGGCGCGCTGGCGGCCTCACTTCTGCTGGCGATCCCGGCATCGGCCGCAGATTTCACTCCCGGCGCTCCGGGCATCGGCGACACCTACTACCCGGCGAGCGGCAACGGCGGATACGACGTCTCCCATTACGACCTGCGTCTGAAGTACCAGCCCGGGACGGACCTTCTGGAGGGCACGGCGACGATCCTCGCCACCGCCACGCAGAACCTCTCGCGCTTCAACCTCGACTTCGGCCTGGGGGTGAGCGAGGTACGGGTCAACGGGAAGAAGGCGAAGTTCGCCAAGGAGGGCGACCAGGAACTCGTCGTCACGCCCACCGCCCCGCTGGAGAAGGGCCGGGCCGTCTCGGTCGTCGTCCGGTACGCCGGAAAGCCCTCCGAGCTGGAGATCGGCGGCTACACCGCCTGGCACCGCACCCCGGACGGCGGAGTCGCCGCCCAGGAGCCCGACTCGGCGGTGTGGTGGTTCCCCAGCAACGACCACCCGCTGGACAAGGCGACGTACGACGTGTCCGTCTCCGTGCCGGACGGTACCCAGGCCATCAGCAACGGCGTGCTGCAGAGCCAGAGTTCGCGGCTCGGCTGGACGCGCTACAACTGGCGCTCGAACAAGCCGCAGGCCAGCTACCTCGCCACGCTCGCGGTCGGAAAGTTCGACATCACTACGGACAGGACGGCGGGCGGCCTGCCCGTGCTGAACGCCTACAGCAAGGACCTCGGTGACAACGCGGGCGCCGCGCGCGCCAGCGTCGAGCGGACCGCCGAGGTCGCCGAGTACCTGACCGAGGTCTTCGGCCCGTACCCCTTCAACGCGCTCGGCGGCTACGTCCCGAACGTCACCAGCGGATACGCGCTGGAGACGCAGACCCGGCCGTTCTACAGCCCGCGGCAGTTCGCGAACGGCGCGAACGTGTCGGTCGTCGTCCACGAGCTGGCCCACCAGTGGTACGGCGACAGTGTGGCCGTGAAGGGCTGGAAGGACATCTGGATCAACGAGGGCTTCGCCCGCTACAGCCAGTGGCTGTGGTCCGAGAAGGAGGGCGAGGGGACGGCGCAGGAGCTCGCCGACCACGTCTACGCGACGCGGGCCGCCGACGACCCCTTCTGGACCGTCGAGCCGGGCGACCCGGGCCCGGACAACCAGTTCCACATCGCCGTGTACGACCGCGGAGCGCTCGCCGTGCAGGCACTGCGCAACGAGGTCGGCGACGAGGACTTCTTCGCGATCCTGAAGGGGTGGCCGGCGAAGTTCGCCCACGGCAACGCCAGTGTGGCCGACTTCGTGAAGTACGCGGAGCAGGTCTCGGGCAAGCCGCTCGCCGGGCTTATCGACACCTGGCTGTACCAGCCGTCGAAGCCCGGCGCCCCGGAGGCGGCCGAGTCGCGGATCGCGCGGTCGTACGCCGGTGAGGGCGCGAAGCCCGCGCAGCCCAGGTCGTGGAAGAAGATCGCCGCGACGAACTCGATCCACGAGCACGACCACCGCTGACCGGCCGTACGTCCGCCGCCGAGCGAGTCCCACCGGCGCCGCCGTCCCTGTCACGAGGGGCGGCGGCGTCCCGGCACGAGTGGGTGAAAGCGCTCTCACGCGGTGGTCGCCGCCGATATCCTCGCTGCCAGCAGCCTTGCCCCGAGCCGCCGAGGAGCGCCCGCCTTGCCCGAGCAGTCCGCTGGTTCCCGCCCCACTCTCGAAGCCGTCGCCGCCCGCGCCGGAGTCTCCCGTGCCACGGCCTCGCGGGTCGTCAACGGCGGCGCGGGCGTGCGGCGGCCACTGGCCGACAAGGTGCGGGAAGCCGTGGAGGCCCTGGGCTACGTACCGAACCAGGCGGCCAGGTCGCTGGTCACGCGACAGAGCGGCGCGGTCGCCGTCATCATCGCCGAGCCCGAGTTCAGAGTTTTCTCGGACCCCTTCTTCGAACAGCAGGTGCGCGGCATCAGCCGGGAACTGACGGCGCACGACTGCCAGTTGGTGCTGCTGTGGGTGGAGGGTCCCGGCGACTACGACCGGATAGCCCGCTACCTCGGGGGCGGCCATGTCGACGGGGCGCTCGCCTTCTCGCTGCACGACGCCGACGGACTGCCCGCTCTCGTGCGCCGCGCCAAGGTCCCCACCGTCTTCGGCGGCCGTCCGGACGCGGGGGCGGCGGCGCTTCCGTACGTCGACTGCGACAACCGGGGCGGCGCCCGCACCGCCGTACGCCATCTCGTCGGCCTGGGGCGCGAACGCGTCGCGCACATCGCGGGCCCCCGCGACCAGACGTCCGCCACCGACCGGGCCGACGGCTACCGCGACGTCCTGTTCGACGCGGATCCCGCTCTGACCGCGCAGGGCGACTTCACCGTGGACAGCGGGGCGCGCGCGATGGCGGAACTGCTGGAGCGCCGCCCGGACCTGGACGCCGTGTTCGCCGCGAACGACCTGATGGCCGCCGGCGCCCTGCGGGTGCTGCGCGCACACGGGCGGCGGGTGCCGGAGGACGTCGCGGTCGTCGGGTTCGACGACATGGTGACCGTGGCCGCGTCGGCGGATCCCCCGCTGACCACGGTCCGCCAGGACATCGAGGGCATGGGGCGGCTGATGGTCAGGCTGCTGATGCGGGTCCTGGACGAGGGCGGCGGGCGGGGAGCGGGCGCGCCCGCCTCGGTGATCATGCCGACCGAACTGGTGCGGCGGGCCTCGGCCTGAGCTGCCGGGGCCCGCCGCTCGGGGGGTGCGTGCCGGTGCGCGTCCTGGTTACTGGAAGGGGATCACCAGGACCGAATCGGCCGTTCCGGTACGGAGTTTCGCCGTGCCGTTGCCGATGGCGCTCCACACTTCGAGGCGTACAGTGCCGCCCTTGAGGTCGCCGAGGGTTCCGGTCGCGGACTTCAGGCCGCGCGCCTGCGTGTAGTCCTCCCAGCCGGCCACCGGATCGGTCGCGAAGTACTGGTAGGTCTCCGTCCGGTCGTAGGTGCCGTCGCCCGTGAGGTCGTAGCTCACCCGGGCCTGCTGGCCGAGGCCGACCGCCGTGCCGGCGTCGACCTGGAGGCGGAAGGCGGTCGGCGTGCCGGCCTTGAGCGTGCCGTTGACCCCCTTGGCGGTGTACGTCAGCGGCTGGTGCGGAGTGCCGTCGTGGTTGGCGCCGCCCGCCGAGGCGATGGTGTCGGTGGCGGCGGTGGCGCCGGTGGCCGTGGTGAGGGCGCCGCCGGTGCGCAGCTGGAAGGTGTTCCCGGTGGGCGGGTCGGGGTCCGGGTCGGGGTCGGTGCCGCCCGTGCCGGTGCCCGTGGCGGTCGAGCGGGCGGGGACGGTGAGCTTCCCGCCGTCCGAGAAGGTCACGGTGCGGGTGGTGGAGGTGTGGTTGTGGGCGGCGTACGTCCGGACCGAGCCCTTGGTGAACACGGCGGACGTCGGGATGTCCCCGCTGATCGTCGCGTCGGGGGCGCCGAGCGTGTCGAGGGTGCTGATCCAGTGGTACGTGTGCGCCTTGGACTCGCCCTGCTCGGGGGTGTAGCCGGCGTGGCCCGCGTCCCACTTGGCCTTGGCGGCGGCCGGGTCGGCCAGTGACTGGAACTCCCAGAGGATGTCGCGCCATTCGACGGCCGGTCCGCCGTTCTCGCGTTCCATCTCGGCGAGGTTGCGCCGGATCGCGGCCTTCTCACCGGCCAGGTGCAGTGAACCGCCGGTCACCGGCAGGACGTTGATGCCGTGGATCTCCTCCGGGTTGGCCGTCCACCACGTGGCGTACGCCCCGCCGCTCCCCCACACCATGCCGACCGTGTCGTGGCCGAAGGAGGAAGGGAAGACCTGCTGGTCGGCGTCGAACCAGTACTGCGCGATCGCCTCGGACTCGGTGGTCAGGAGGTACGTGCCGAGGTCGCGCAGGGCCGCGTCACCGGTCGCCGCGCCCCACAGGACGAGGCCGGCGCTGAGGTTGGTCGACTCCGACGACGACTCCTGGTTGTTGCCGGCCGCGAAGCCCTGGTGGCCGGAGGCCCAGCTGTGGCCCGCGTAGACGTCGAAGCCGCGCAGGAAGGGGAAGGCGGCGTCCGTGCGGCTGGGGTTGGCGGCGTCCCGTACGAGGGTCTTGACCATGCCGCCCCAGGCCGAGTCGGCGGCCCATGCCGGGTCGTACTGGGCGACGATCGCGGCGGCGTAGACGTAGTAGCTGTAGTGGAAGTGGTGGTCGTTGAGCTCGGTGTCGCTGCCGTACGAGGCCGGGTAGCCGGTCAGCGTCTTCCAGGTCCTGTCGTACGAGAACTCGTTGGCTCCCCCGGCCGTGAACCAGTCCTGGAGTCGGCCCTTCATCAGGCCGAGCAGCTTGTCGCGCACCGCCGTCTCGCCGATCTGGTCGGCCACGGGCACGAGCTGGGCGAGGCGGCCCAGCGCCTTGCCCGTCCAGTAGGTGTCGGTGGCGCCGGAGAAGGGATCGGCCGCGTTCGCGACCTCGTTGAGGTGGCCCCGCAGCCTCGCCTTGTCGACACCGCTCGACTGCGGCAGCGCGGGCAGCACGCCGGAGGCCCGCTGGCTCGTGGTGAAGGACGTGCCCTCGCGCACCTTCATCGTGCCGCGCGGCGAGACGTACGTGTACGGGGTGAGCGGGTCGGAGGTGTGCAGCCACTGGTGGCGGTAGAGCGCCTGGAGCGTGCCCTTCTCGCTGCCCTCCTTCGCCTCGGTGGTGAGGGCGTACGTGGCCTTCACCGTGCCGTCCGTGGAGCTCCAGCTCGCCCTGGAGCCGGTGACGAAGCTGTACGCGTACTTCTTGTACGTCGCGAGGGCGTCGGTGGAGGGCAGCACGGCGAGGGAGAAGTAGTCCTTGGCGCCGAGGCCGGCGGTCAGGGTGGATCCGGCGATGCTCCAGTCGCTGCCGGTGGGCGCGAAGAGGGCGTAGTGGTGCCCGGCGACGGTGATGCCGAGGACGTTGCCCTGGTCGGCGAAGACCGTGGGAGCGGCGGCGGTGGTGATCTGGGCGGCGGCGCCCGAGCCCTTGGCGTACACGAAGGGCAGCCCGTGGCCGATGGTGGTGCGCAGGGTGCGGGCGCCGTCGGACCAGTACGGGGTGACGGTCCAGTCGGACCAGTCGTCGGCCTTGGTGTCGGCCGAGTTGAGGCCGGTCAGGCCGAGGGTCAGGTCGCGCTTGTGGGCGTACTCGTACTGGCGGCCGTCCCCGACGACGGCGGGAGTCGTCGGGTAGCCGACTTCCAGGCCGGCGGCGGTGGCCTGGTAGGTGAGCGGGTGCCCGTACATCGGGGTGGAGTGCGGGTTGTCGCCGTACCGCTGGAAGGCGAGGGAGGACCACCAGTCGTTGGTGGGGAGCGGCTTGTCCTTCGCGGCCGGGGTCAGCTTGGGGGTGACGGGTGTGCCGGTGTTGGTGGTGGGTCCCGACGTGCCGGCGGGGCGCACGTCGGAGTAACTGCCCGAGCCGACGGGGATGGTGGCGGCGGCCGCGGGAGCGGCGGTGGCGCCGAGGCCGAGCGCGGTCAGGGCGGAGACGAGGATCAGCGCGGACGCGGTTCTGAAGGGCGGAGCTGGCATGGACGGCACCTCTGGGTGGTGGGGGAAGGGCGTCCGAGAGCGCTCTCAGATGCCAAGGAACGTAAAACTCCTGAAATAGAAGTGTCAATACATGTGACACGGACGGCAGTTGAGGGGGTGGCGGGCCGCCGCCCGTTCAAGTGTTGACGGATCGGGGCTGCGGGAGCATGCTCCGAGTGGATTTACTGAGAGCGCTCTCGCTCGGCGCGTGCGGCGTCCCTCCGCCACCGCGCCCTGGCCTCGCGCGCCAGGGGCAGGTAGCGCAGCCGCTCGGGCAGCAGCGGAACCAGCGTGCGTACGACCCGGCTGAACCGGCGCAGCCTGCGTTCCCGTACGTCGTCCCACTCCAGCCCCAGCGCCTCGCGCGCCTCCGGCGGCAGGTAGCCGACGGTGACGAACGCCCGGAAGCGGGCCAGCGGCGGCCACAGCACCGGCCACAGGGCGCGCAGGGCGAGACGCACCGGCAGCGGTCCCCGGTCGGGGGCGGGCACCGGGCTGTCGATGGCGACCAGCTCGCGCACGACGACGGTCGGCTCCACCTCGTCGGCCAGCATCTTCCGGAAGTACGGCCAGAACTCCTCGACGGTCTGCGGCATGTCCCGGTCGTTGATGCCGAGGACCCGGCCGACCTGGAGCCACTCGGCGTACAGCTGCCGCTCCTGGGCCTCGGTCAGCGGCCGGAAGAGGTGGCGCAGCGCGTGCTGGTAGCAGGGGAAGCCGGTGGCGTGGACCCAGGCGTAGTGGGCCGGGTCGAGCGCGTGGTACGGGCGGCCGTGCGCGTCGGCGCCCTGGATGCTCTTGTGCAGCTGCCGGAGTCTGCGGCCCTCCTCGGCGCCGGCCTCTCCCCCGTACACCCACAGCTGGAGGGAGCGCAGGGACCGCTCGCCGCGCCCCCAGGGGTCGGTGCGGAAGACCGAGTGCTGGTCGACGCCCGCGCCGACGGCCGGCCGCGCGACCTGGAGGGTGAGCGCGGCGGGCAGCATGAGCAGCGCGCGCACGTCGCCGGCGACGGACCACAGGACACCGCCGGGGGGCGGTGGCGCGGGGTCCCGGTCCCTGGTCCTCATGCCTCCAAGTATGCGATCCGGGCACGGGCGCGCAGCGCCCGTGCGGAGGCGGGGACAGCAGTTGGGGAGATCGTGTGCGTACCGCAAGGCATTCGCCGCGCAATGGCTACCGGAAGGTAACTCGGGCTGATTTGATGTGCCGCGCCGATCTTTACCCCCCACTCCACCACGGGAGTTCCAGTGCCGCACTCCGCGCTCCGCCGTACCCCCGGCGCCGCCCTCGCCGCCGTACTGGCGGCCGCCGCGCTCGCCTCGACGGCGCCGTCCGCGTCCGCGGCCCCGGCCGCCGCGTCCGCCGGCGTGCCGTCGCTGAAGGTGCTGTCGTACAACGCCTTCCTCTTCAGCAAGAACCTCTACCCGAACTGGGGCCAGGACCACCGCGCGAAGGCCATACCGGCGGCTTCCTTCTTCCAGGGCAACGACGTGGTCGTCGTCCAGGAGGCGTTCGACAACGGCGCCTCCGACGCGCTGAAGAGCAACGCCGCGGCGCAGTACCCGCACCAGACGCCGGTGATGGGCCGCAGCAGGACCGGCTGGGACGCGACCGGCGGCGCGTACTCCGCCACGACGCCGGAGGACGGCGGGGTCGCGATCCTCAGCAAGTGGCCGGTCGTGCGCAAGGAGCAGTACGTGTACAAGGACGCGTGCGGCGCCGACTGGTACTCGAACAAGGGCTTCGTGTACGCCGTACTGGACGTGAACGGCACCCGCGTCCACGTCGTCGGCACACATGCCCAGTCCACCGACCCGGGCTGCGGCGCCGGAGAGGCCGCGCAGATGCGCAGTCGGCAGTTCAAGGCGATCGACGCCTTCCTCGACGGCAAGAACATCCCCGCCTCCGAGCAGGTGATCGTCGCGGGCGACTTCAACGTCGACTCGCACAGCCCCGAGTACGCGACGATGCTCGCCGACGGCGGCCTGACGGGCGACGACGCGCGGACCGGCCACCCGTACTCCTTCGACACCGCGGACAACTCGATCGCCTCCGAGCGCTACCCGGACGACCCGCGCGAGGACCTCGACTACGTCCTGCACCGGGCGGGGCACGTCAAGCCGGCGGGCTGGACGAACGAGGTGATCAAGGAGCAGAGCGCGCCGTGGACCGTGTCCAGCTGGGGCAAGCGGTACACGTACACGAACCTGTCGGACCACTACCCGGTCGTGGCGAGCGCGCGCTGAGCGTGTAACCGCGAGCGATTCGCACCTGGTCAGGGGCCGTTTTCCGACGGTGGCCGCAGGGGAGCCGGTGTGCCACGGTGGTGCACATGGCGGGTCGCGGGCATGACCACGGACACGGACATCAGCACGGACGTTCACACGGGCGCGGGCATCTTCATGACCACGCGCACGACCGGCTCGACTCGGCGCTGGAAGGGTCGGCGGAGGGGCTGCGGACCCTGTGGGTCTCCTTCGCCGTCCTGGCGGCGACCACCGTCGTCCAGGCGGTCGTCGCCGCGCTGTCCGGTTCGGTGGCACTCCTCGGCGACACGGTGCACAACGCCGCCGACGCCCTGACCGCGCTGCCGCTCGCCGCCGCCTTCCTGCTGGGGCGGCGGGCGGCGACCCGCCGCTACACCTACGGCTTCGGGCGGGCCGAGGATCTCGCCGGCGTCTTCGTGGTGCTGGTGATCGCCGCCTCGGCGGTGTTCGCCGGGTACGAGGCGGTCCGGCGCCTCCTCGATCCGCAGGAGGTCGCCCACCTTCCGGCGGTCGCCGCGGCGGGCCTCGTCGGTTTCGCGGGGAACGAGTGGGTGGCGCGGGCCCGTATCCGCACCGGCAGGCGGATCGGCTCCGCCGCGCTGGTCGCCGACGGGCTCCACGCCCGCACCGACGGCTTCACCTCCCTCGCCGTGCTCCTGGGCGCGGGCGGGTCGGCGCTCGGCTGGCACTACGCCGACCCGCTGATCGGGCTGCTGATCACGGCGGCGTTCACGCTGGTGCTGCGCGGCGCGGCGCGTGAGGTCTGGCACCGGCTTATGGACGCGGTGGACCCGGCGCTGGTGGACGAGGCCGAGCAGGCGCTCGCGCGGGTGGACGGAGTGCGGGCGGTGGGGGCCGTCCGCATGCGGTGGCTCGGCCACAGCCTGCGCGCCGAGACCTCGGTGGTGGTCGATCCCGGTCTGACGGTGGTCCAGGCGCACGCGGTGGCGGTGGCGGCGGAGCACGCGCTGCTGCACGCGGTGCGCCGACTCGCGGGCGCGACCGTGCATGTGGACCACGCCCCCGAGTCCGCTGCCATGGACCCGCACGCGCCACTCGCGCACCACGTCGGCCGAGACCGCTCATTCACCCGAACGGGTTCATAACCCATAGCTCAACACTGGTAACTTGGAGTGACGGGCGGGGCGGGCGTCGGATCTTCCGGTGACGTGACGTCCGATCTGCGTGTCCATCTACGTGTGGGGGGATGTCATGGGTGCTCCGACCGAGGTGGGCCCGAGCGACGCGCGGTACGACGCGCTGCGCCGCGGGTTCAACCAGCGCTGGATCGCCAGTCCCGACTATGTGGTGGTGGCCGCGTCGGCGGACGACGTGGTGGCCGCGGTCGGCAAGTTCGTCGGCGACCCGGCCAACGCCAAGCGCCGGATCACGGTGCGCTCGGGCGGTCACTGCTACGAGAACTTCGTCTCGTCCGACGACGTCGGCGTCATCATCGACGTGAGCGGGATGAACCAGGTCTACTTCGACCCGGAGATGGACGCGTACTGCATCGAGGCGGGCGCGACGAACTGGCACAGCACCACCCAGCTCTACCGGTCGACCGGCCTGGCCCTCCCCGGCGGCTCCTGCTACTCGGTGGGGCTCGGCGGACACGTCTCGGGCGGCGGTTACGGTCTGCTCTCCCGGCAGTTCGGGCTGACCGTGGACTATCTGTACGCCGTCGAGGTGGTCACCGTCGCCGACGGCAAGCGGCCCGTGAAGACGGTGGCCCGCAAGGACTCGGCCGATGCGGCGCTGAAGGATCTGTGGTGGGCGCACACGGGCGGGGGCGGCGGGAACTTCGGCGTCATCACGCGGTACTGGTTCCGCGGCCTCCGGCAACCGCCGGCCCGGGTCCTGGCCAGGTCCGTCGCGTGGGAGTGGAAGGATTTCCGTGAGCACCCCGAGCTGTTCAAGGCCCTCGTGCGGCGCTACGGGCAGTTCTTCGAGTACGAGCACACCGGGAAGCTGCCGTCCTCCTTCGGCGGCGCCGCCTACCAGGACCTGTTCACCCTGCTGAAGCTCACCCACATGAGCAGTGGCAAGGTGGGACTGACCATCCAGCTCGACGGCACGAGGGACGACTCGGTGGCCCGCCTGGCGGCCTTCATGGGCTGGATCACCCAGGACTTCAAGACGGGCGGGACGTACCGCATCACGGAGACACCGCTGGACCAGGCGATCGGCGAACATCCCGCACAGGGGGCGCTGTTCGTCCCGACCCGCCTCCCGTGGCTCACAGCGACGCAGAGCATCAACGACTCGGGGCCGAACCGCTGCGGCAAGTACAAGTCGGCGTACATGACACGGGGGTTCACCGAGCACCAGATCGACGCGATCCACCGTCATCTCACCGACGGGACCTACACCAATCCCGACGCGCTGGTGCAGGTCGACTCGTACGGCGGGGCGATCAACAAGGTCGGTGAGAAGGACACGGCCGTACCGCAGCGGAGCTCGGTCATGAAGCTGCAGTACCAGGTGTACTGGACCTGGGACACGGACGCCGACAAGAACGGCGTCTACGACTACCGCGACGCCGAGGCGGACCATGGGATCGCCGCGCCCCATCTGCGCTGGATCAGAAACTTCTACCAGGACGTCTACGGGCCCACCGGAGGGGTGCCGGTGGTGGTCGACCCGGCCCTGCCCGCGACGAAGGACGCGAACACGGACGGCTGCTACGTCAACTACCCCGACGTCGACCTCCTCGACGAGCAGCACCTGAACACATCGCGTCAGCCCTGGTACCAGCTGTACTACAAGGGCAGCTATCCACGCCTCCAGCAGACGAAGAAGCGGTGGGACCCCCACAACATCTTCCGCCACGCCCAGTCCATCGCGGTGCCCTCCGCCCCCTAGGCCACGCCGTTGCGCCCCGGCTCGGCACCCCCGGCACAACAAGACCCGATCACGGCGGACCCGGCACGGCACACCGGGCACAGCACCGGTCGGTGACCGGCGGTGCGGGCGCCGCTCCCCCGGCTCAGCCGTGGTCGTAGACCGTGACGGTGATCCCCCGTGACACCAGCCGCTGGGCGAGCAGCGGTTCGATCCGCGGCCACTTCCCGCCCGCCAGGCCGCAGCCGATGCGGGGCATGTGGACCGACGCCCCCAGCTCGGCGGCCTCGGCCGCCACGGCTTCGAGCGCCGCGTCGATGGCGTCGTACCGCACCGGCACGCCCTTGCTGCCGGTCCGCTGGCCGCGCTGGCCGATCATGTTGGCCACCCACACGTACGGCTCGGCCTGTACGAACTGGACCGCTGCCAGGCCGAAGTCGTTGCCGGCCCTCTCACGGTGCCAGCGGCGGTACGCCGCCTCCGGCTCGGGCCAGCGGCGGGACACCGCCAGCACGAAGCCCTTGCCCCAGCCGCCCAGGTCGTTGCAGACATGCGCGATGATCTTGACGCCCTTGCCCTGCGGCGCGGTGGCGTCCCCCCGTACGTACGTGATCCCGGCCATGGCACAACCGTACGGTTCACCACTGACAGCCCGGCGGGAGCGGGCGCTTTCACAACAATGGTGAGACAGCAATACTGTTGCACTGGTCGCAGCACGGCGGTCGGGGCACAGCAGTGGGAAGCGAGGCGCAGAAATGACGACGGACACGGACACCGGGGAGCCGACGCTCACGGTGGACGAGCTGGCCGCACGGGCCGGAGTCACGGTGCGAACGGTCCGCTTCTACGGCACGCGCGGTCTGCTCCCGCCGCCCGTGATCGGCCCGCGCCGGGTCGGCCACTACGGTCCCGCCCACCTGTCGCGGCTGGCGCTCATCGAGGAGCTTCAGCACCACGGCATGACGCTCGCGGCGATCGAACGCTACCTGGAGCAGCTGCCGCCCGACCTGAGCGCCCACGACCTGGCGATACACCGCGCACTGGTGGCGAGTTGGGTGCCGGACTCGGCGGAGGACGCGACCCGTGCGGAGCTGGAGCGCCGGGCGGGCCGGCCGCTGTCCGAGGAGGACATCGACCGGCTCGCCGCGATGGACGTCCTGGAGCGGGCCGATTCCCCCGACACCTTCCGGGTCGACCCCGGTCTGCTGGCCCTCGGCGTACAACTGCTCGGCGTGCCGATCGCCCACGAGACGATCCTCGCGGCCCGCACCCTGCTGCTGGAGCACACGCGGTCCGCGGCGCGCTCGTTGACGCATCTCTTCAAGGACGAGGTGTGGGGGCCGTACCGCGAGCGCGAGGCGGATCCCGAGCATGTGAAGGCGATGAAGTCGTTGTCGGCCCATATGCAGCCGATCGTCATCCAGGCGCTGGTGACGGCGTTCCAGCGATCGCTGCGGGAGGAGCTGCGGGCCGCCTTCACAGCGGAGTGACTGCGGGCGGCGGTGCTCCGTGTGCGGGGCAGGCGCGGGCGGCGGGCCGCCCGGAGCCCGGGACCCCGGTGAGGGCCCCGGGGCCGGTACGGCGGCGGTCCCGGTCAGGCGTCGCTGAACTTCTCGCCGCGTTCCGCCTTCTCCACCAGCAGCGCGGGCGGGGTGAAGCGTTCGCCGTACGTCGCCGCCAGCTCCCGCGCGCGGGCCACGAAGCCGGGGAGGCCGCCCTCGTATCCGTTGACGTACTGGATGGCGCCACCCGTCCAGGCCGGGAAGCCGATGCCCATGACGGAGCCGATGTTCGCGTCGGCGACCGAGGTCAGGACGCCCTCCTCGAAGCAGCGGACCGTGTCCAGCGCCTCCGAGAAGAGCATCCGCTCCTGCATGTCCGCGAAGGGGATCTCGGCGCCCGGCTTCGCGAAGTGCTCGCGCAGCCCCGGCCACAGCCGCGTGCGCTTCCCGTCCTCGTCGTAGTCGTAGAAGCCCGCCCCGCCGCTTCGGCCCGTACGCCCGAACTCGTCGACCATGCGGTCGATGACCGCGTCCGACGGGTGCCCCGGCCAGGTGCCGCCCGCGGCCTCGACCGCCCGCTTCGTCTCGCCCCGGATCTTGCGCGGGAGGGTGAGCGTCAGCTCGTCCATCAGGGACAGGACCTTCGCCGGGTAGCCGGCCTGGGCCGCCGCCTGCTCGATGGACGCGGGCTCGATGCCCTCGCCGACCATGGCGACGCCCTCGTTGATGAACTGGCCGATGACGCGCGAGGTGAAGAAGCCGCGCGAGTCGTTGACGACGATCGGCGTCTTCTTGATCTGCCGTACGAGGTCGAAGGCGCGCGCCAGGGCCTCGTCACCGGTCCGCTCACCCTTGATGATCTCGACCAGCGGCATCTTGTCGACCGGCGAGAAGAAGTGCAGACCGATGAAGTCGACGGGACGCGCGACGCCCTCGGCGAGGCCGGTGATGGGCAGCGTCGAGGTGTTGGAGCAGAGCAGCGCGTCCGGCTCGACGACGTCCTGGACCTCCTGGAAGACCTTGTGCTTCAGCGAGGTGTCCTCGAACACCGCCTCGATCACGGCGTCGCAGCCGGCCAGGTCGGCCGGGTCGGCGGTGGGCGTGATGCGGGCCAGCAGCGCGTCCCGTTCCGCCTCGGTCGTCCGGCCGCGCGACAGCGCCTTGGCGAGGAGCTTCTCGGAGTACGCCTTGCCCCGGCCTGCGGCCTCGGCCGTCACGTCCTTGAGGACGACCTCGATGCCGGCGCGCGCGCAGGAGTACGCGATGCCGGCGCCCATCATTCCGGCGCCGAGGACCGCGACCTTGCGTACGGGACGGGGCTCGATGCCCTTGGGGCGGTTGGCGCCGGAGTTGACGGCCTGGAGGTCGAAGAAGAACGCCTGGATCATGTTCTTGGCGATCTGCCCGGTGACCAGCTCGGTGAAGTACCGGGCCTCGATGGTCTGCGCGGTCTCGAAGTCGACCTGCGCACCCTCGACGGCCGCCGCCAGGATGTTGCGCGGGGCGGGGTAGGGGGCGCCGGCCGTCTGCTTCTTGAGGTTGGCCGGGAAGGCGGGCAGATTCGCGGCGAAGCGCGGGCTGGCGGGCGTGCCGCCGGGGATCTTGTAGCCCTTGACGTCCCAGGGCTGGTGCGATTCCGGGTTGGCGTCGATGAAGGCGCGCGCCTTGGCCAGCATCTCCTCCGGCGTGGCGGCGACCTCGTGGATCAGGCCGTTCTCCAGGGCCCGGCGCGGGGTGTACTGGGTGCCCTGGAGCAGGACCTTGAGGAGCGCGTCCGCGATGCCCATCAGGCGCACCGTACGGGTGACGCCGCCGCCTGCCGGGAGCAGGCCGAGCGTGACCTCGGGCAAGCCGATCTTGGAGCCGGGCGCGTCGAGGGCGACCCGGTGGTGGCAGGCCAGGGCGATCTCGTACCCGCCGCCGAGGGCCGCGCCGTTGATGGCGGCGACGACCGGCTTGCCGAGGGTCTCGATGCGGCGCAGGGCACGCTTGATCGCGGTGCCGGTGTCGAAGGCCCGCTGGGCGTTCTCCGGACCGACCTTGATCATGTCCTTGAGGTCGCCGCCCGCGAAGAAGGTCTTCTTGGCGGAGGTGAACACGATCCCGCGGATCGAGTCCCTCTCGGCCTCCGCGCGGTCGGCGACGGCCGCGATGGAGTCCTTGAACGCCTGGTTCATGGTGTTGGCGGACTGGTTCGGGTCGTCGAGGACGAGGGTGACGACACCGGTCTCGTCCTGTTCCCAGCGGATGGTGGTGCTCTCGCTCATGAGTTTTCTTCTCCGTGAGGGTGGGACGGGACGGTCAGAGACGCTCGACGACGGTGGCGATGCCCATGCCGCCGCCGACGCACAACGTGGCCAGGCCGTACCGCTGGTCGCGGCGCTCCAGTTCGTCGACGAGCGTGCCGAGGATCATCGCGCCGGTGGCGCCCAGGGGGTGGCCCATGGCGATGGCGCCGCCGTTGACGTTGACCGTGTCGAGGGAGATGCCCATGTCCTTGACGAAGCGCAGGACGACGCCCGCGAACGCCTCGTTGATCTCGACCAGGTCGATGTCGTCGATGGTCAGGCCCGCCTTGGCCAGCGCCTTGCGGGTGGCGGGCGCCGGGCCCGTGAGCATGATCGTCGGCTCGGAGCCGGACACGGCCGCCGAGACGATGCGGGCACGGGGGGTGAGCCCGTAGCGCTCGCCGACCGCCTGCGAGCCGATGGCGACGAGCGCGGCGCCGTCGACGATGCCGGAGGAGTTGCCGGCGTGGTGGACGTGGTCGATCTTCTCGACCCAGTGGTACTTCTGGAGCGCCACGGCGTCGAAGCCGCCGTGCTCCCCGATCGTCTCGAACGACGGCTTCAGCGAGGCGAGGGAGTCCGCCGTGGTGCCCGGCCGCATGTGCTCGTCGTGGTCGAGCACGGTCAGTCCGTTGCGGTCCTTGACGGGGACGACGGAGCGCGCGAAGCGGCCGTCCTTCCACGCCTCGGCGGCCCGCTCCTGGGAGAGCGCCGCGTACTCGTCGACGTCGCGCCGCGAGTAGCCCTCGAGGGTCGCGATGAGGTCGGCGCCGATGCCCTGGGGGACGAAGCCGGTCTCGTAGTTGGTCATGGGATCCGCGAACCACGCGCCGCCGTCGGAGGCCATGGGCACGCGTGACATGGACTCGACACCGCCTGCGAGGACCAGGTCCTCCCAGCCGGAGCGGACCTTCATGGCCGCCATGTTGACCGCTTCGAGGCCGGAGGCACAGAAGCGGTTCTCCTGCACGCCGGCGACGGTGTCGGGCAGACCGGCCGCGATGGCCGCGATCCGGGCGATGTCGGATCCCTGGTCGCCGACGGGACCGACGACGCCGAGCACGATGTCGTCGATGGCGGCCGGGTCCAGGCCGGGAAAGCGGCTTCGGAGCTCGTGGATGAGGCCGACGACCAGGTCGATCGGCTTGGTGCCGTGCAGGGCGCCGTTGGCCTTGCCGCGACCGCGGGGGGTGCGGATCGCGTCGTACACAAACGCTTCGGTACTCAAGACAGCAGCCTTTCGGGGGTGACGAGACAGCGAGGAGGGTCAGCCGGGTCAGGCCGGTCCGGCGGGTCAGGCGGGTCAGGCGAGGAGCGAGCGGCCGATGATCTCCTTCATGATCTCGGTCGTGCCGCCGTAGATCGTCTGGATGCGGCCGTCGGTGAATGCCTTGGCGACGCGGTACTCACTCATGTAGCCGTAGCCGCCGTGCAGTTGCAGGCAGCGGTCGGCGACGCGCTTCTGGAGTTCGGTGGCCCACCACTTGGCCATCGACGCGTGGACCGCGTCGAGTTCCCCGTTCGAGTGATCGACGATGCAGCGGTCGAGGAACGTACGGGTGACGGCGCACTCGGTGGCCATCTCCGCTATCTCGAAGCGGATGTGCTGCAGCTTGGACAACGGCCGCCCGAACGCCTCGCGCTCCTTGACGTACGCCGTGGTGATCTCCAGTAGGTGCTCGGCGGCGGCGATCCCGGCCACCGCGATGCCCATGCGCTCCTGGGCCAGGTTGGTCATCAGGTGGACGAAGGCTCCGTTGAGCTCACCGAGCAGGTTCTCCTTGGGGACGCGTACGTCGTGGAAGAACAGTTCGGCGGTGTCCTGGGACTTCTGGCCGATCTTGTCGAGGTTGCGCCCGCGCTCGAAGCCCTCGGCACCGCGTTCCACGACGAGCAGGGACAGGCCCCTCGCACCGCCCTCGGGCGAGGTCTTGGCCACGACGATCACCAGGTCGGCGAGGATTCCGTTGGAGATGAAGGTCTTCGAGCCGTTGAGCAGCCAGTGGTCGCCCTTGTCCTCGGCGGTGGTGCGGATGCCCTGGAGGTCGGAGCCCGCGCCCGGCTCGGTCATCGCGATGGCGGTGATCGTCTCGCCGGTGCAGAAGCCGGGCAGCCAGCGCCGCTTCTGCGCGTCGGTGGCGAGCCCGGTGAGGTACGGGCCGATGATGTCGTTGTGCAGGCCGAGCGCGAGCCCGGCCGCGCCCGCCCGGGTGAACTCCTCGGCCAGTACGGCGCTGTAGCGGAAGTCGTCGTTCCCGCCGCCTCCGTACTCCTCCGCAACGGCCAGGCCCAGCAGTCCCTGCCTGCCCGCCGCAAGCCACGCGTCCCGGCTGACGATGCCGTCCCGCTCCCACTGCTCGTAGTACGGCGTCACCTCCTTGGCCAGGAAGGTGCGCACGGTCTCCCTGAACGCCTCGTGCTCCGGGGTGAAGATCTGACGTTTCAACGCTGCCTCCTGCGGCCGGCCTTCTCGATGCTGGGTACGTCCCATTCGCGCGCCACTTCGGCCGTGTCCGCTCCGGGGAGCGCCGGTGGGCTGTGCACGACGCCCGGGGTGGCCGAGAAGCGCGGGGCGGGCGCGGGCTGGGTGAGGCCGCCGTGGGTGACGAAGGTGGACCGCGCGGCGAGGTGCGGGTGGGAGGGGGCCTCGCGCAGGGACAGCACGGGGGCGACGCAGGCGTCCGAACCCTCGAAGACGGCGGTCCACTCCTCGCGGGTCCGGGCTTTGAAGCGGGCGGCGACGCTTTCGCGCAGTTCGTCCCAGCGGGTCAGGTCGTCGCGGGCTCCCGCCGCCGCCTCGTCGAGGCCGAGGAGCGCGGTGAACCGGTCGTAGAACTGCGGTTCCAGTGCGCCGACCGCCATGTACTGGCCGTCGGACGTCTCGTAGGCGCCGTAGAAGGGGCAGCCGCCGTCGAGCAGGTTCGCCCCCCGCCGGTCCTGCCAGCCACCGGCCGCCAGCATGCCGTGGATCATCGTGGCGAGGTGGGCCGCGCCGTCCACGATGGCCGCGTCGACGACCTGTCCGGTGCCGCCCTCGGTGCGGGCGTGCTGGAGCGCGGCGAGGACGCCGACGACGAGGTAGAGGGAGCCGCCCGCGTAGTCGCCGACGAGGTTGGCGGGGACCGTGGGCGGTCCATCCGCCGCGCCGATCATGCCGAGGGTGCCGGTCAGGGCGATGTACGCGATGTCGTGTCCGGCGCGCTGGGCGAGCGGACCCTCCTGGCCCCAGCCGGTCATCCGCCCGTACACGAGCCGCGGGTTCCGGGCCAGGCAGGCGTCGGGGCCGACGCCGAGGCGCTCGGCGACACCGGGGCGGTAGCCCTCGACGAGGACGTGCGCGCGCTCCACGAGGTCGAGGACCCGGTCCGGACCGTCCGCCGACTTGAGGTCGACGATCACCGAGCGCTTGTTGCGGTTGGTCAGGTCGTACGCCGGATCGATGCCAAGACCCGCGCCGCCGGGCCGGTCCACCCGGACGACGTCGGCGCCGAGGTCGGCGAGGAGCATGGCGGCGAACGGACCGGGGCCGATGCCCGCCAGTTCCACCACGCGCACTCCGGCGAGCGGGCCGTTCCCTGTCCCTGCCATCAAGCCCCCAGCACTGTGACACAACTGATGTAACATCAATGATGCTAAGAACGCGTTCCACTCTGCACAAGCCCTTTGGGCGAGCAAGCGCTTAGTTCTTTTTATCGGGGATCACCGCTACTCTCTGCCCCCATGACCGAGACGGTTCCACGCAGGGGCGGAACGGATCGCCCGTACGACATCGTGCTTTTCGGCGCCACGGGGTTCGTCGGGGAGCTGACCGCGGAGTATCTCGCCGCGCACGCACCCGCCGACTGCCGTTGGGCGATAGCCGGACGCAACCCCGCAAAGCTGGAGAAACTGCGCGAACGGCTCGTCGAGGTCAATCCGGCCTGCGCGACCCTCCCCGTCCTGCACGCCGACGCGTCCGACCCGGCCGCGCTGCGCGAACTCGCCGCCCGCACGCGCGTCGTGGCGACGACCGTCGGCCCCTATGTCCTGTACGGCGAGGAGCTTGTCGCCGCCTGCGCCGACGCGGGCACGGACTACGCGGACCTGTCGGGCGAGCCGGAGTTCGCCGACCGGATGTACCTGGCGCACGACGCGCGGGCCCGCGAGACCGGGGCGCGGATCCTGCACGCGTGCGGCTTCGACTCGATCCCCCACGACCTCGGCGTGTACTTCACCGTCCAGCAGCTGCCGGAGGGCGTTCCGCTGCGCATCGACGGTTTCGTCCGCTCCAACGCGATGTTCTCCGGCGGCACCTTCGCCTCCGCGCTGACCGCTCTGGGGCGCGGGCGGCAGACGCTGCGGGCCGCGCGGGAGCGCCGGATGTGGGAGCCGAGGCTCGTGGGGCGGCGCGCGCGGGCCCCGATCGGCGCGGCACGGCGCAGTCGGGAGACGGGGACCTGGGCGCTGCCGCTGCCGACCATCGACCCGCAGATGGTGGCCCGCTCCGCGGCCGCGCTGGAACGCTACGGTCCGGACTTCCGCTACCGGCACTACGCGTCGGTCAAGTGGCTGCCGGTCGCGGTGGGCGGGGTGGCGGCGGTGGGAGCCGCCGCGGCGCTCGCCCAGATTCCGGCGGCGCGGGCGTGGCTCATGGACCGGTACGCGGCGGGGTCGGGTCCCGACGCGGAGCGCAGGGGCCGGAGCTGGTTCACGGTGCGGTTCGTGGGCGAGGGCGGCGGGCGCCGCGTCTTCACCGAGGTGTCGGGCGGCGATCCCGGCTACGGCGAGACGGCGAAGATGCTGGCCGAGTCGGTGCTGTGCCTGGCCTTCGACAAGCTGCCCCCGACGTCGGGGCAGGTCACTCCGGCGGTGGCGATGGGCGACGCGCTGCTGCAGAGGCTGACGGCGGCCGGGCTGAGGTTCCGGGTCGCGGCCGTGCGGGGGTGACGCGGAGTGCGGTGGGGGCTGCGCGTGCGGGGGGTGACGCGTGCGGCCCGGGTCAGTGGCCGGTGAACCAGCCCGCGAGCGTGTAGATCATTCCGCCGGTCCAGCCCAGCGCGGCCAGGCCGCCGACCAGGATGACCGTGTTCATGCGCCGGCCGGCGCGGTGCACGGTCACGGACTCGACCGCTCGCGGAGGGCCGGGGTGCGTGGGGTACTCGGGGTGCGGATTGATCGTCATACGAACACTCTGTCCGATTACGGCAGTTCAAACATCAGTACAGGTACTCAGTTACGCGGTTGTTCCGAAACCGGCACCGATCGCGTCGGCGAGGGCCCGGCGGCACAGGGTGTCCGCCGCGCGCGTCGACTCCGGGAGCCGGAAGGCGGGCGCCAGGCGCAGGGCGTGCGCGCAGGCGTTGTCCAGGCCCACCCGGTGGCCGACGGAGACGAACACCGGTTTCACCCCGTCCTGGGTGCGCAGCGCGCGGCCCACTTCCTCGCCGCCCTCGGCGACGAGGGGGGACTCCGCGCCGCGGCGCGGGCCCGGTTGCGCGTAGGTGAAGGTGAAGGGGTTCTTGGCGACGCCGATGGTGGCGAGGCCGGTCACGACGCCGAGGTGGCTGGCCAGGCCGAAGCGGCGCGGGTGCGCCCGGCCGTAGCCGTCGCAGACCACGAGCCCGGGGTCGGCCGACAGCGATTCGAGCGCCGCCAGCACGGTCGGAAGCTCCCGGAACGCGAGCAGTCCGGGCACGTACGGGAAGGCGACGCGGCCTACCGCGGTGGCCTCCTCGACGACGGCGAGCGTGGCGGCGTCGAGCACGACCGCCGCCGCGGCGACGACGTCGCGCTCGTCGTCGTACGCCACGTCCACACCCGTGACCAGCCCCGTGCCGGGGGGCGGGCCCGGCTCGTCGAGGACGACGCGGGTGCGCAGTTCGTCCTGGATCGCACGGGCTTCGGCTTCGTCGGCGGGGGTACGCAGGCTCTTCATAGTGGTCAGAGCGTACGGGGTAGCCTGACGGCCATGTTCGTACTGGAGTTGACCTACACCGCACCCGTAGAGCGCGTCGACGAGCTGCTGGAAGCGCATGTGGCATGGCTGGACACGCAGTACGAGGCGGGGGTCTTCATCGCTTCGGGTCGCAAGCAGCCGCGTGACGGCGGGGTGATCCTGGCCGTCGCGGACGACCGGGCGCGGATCGAGGAGATCGCGGCTGCGGATCCGTTCGCGGTGGCGGGGGTGTGCGGGTACCGGATCACGGAGTTCGTGGCGACGAAGACGGCGCCGGAACTGGCCCCTTACCGGCAGCAGCTGCCGACGGCGTAGGCGGGGCGGCGGCTTCGGGCGCGGTGCGGATCGCCGTTCCGGGCGGCAGGGCCCACCGGCTTCGGGGGCGGTGACGCGCCGGCAACTGTGCGGTCGTGCAGTTGGGCGTCTCAGTGGTGCAGGCGGGCCGCTCGTCCCTTCTCCCCCGAGGCCCAGCAGGCGCCGTCGCGGGCGCAGTCGACCGTGTCGTACGAGCCGGTGTCGATCGTCCGCCAGGTGCGGCCGCCGTCCCGTGTGAGGTCCGTGCCCGTGGGGCCGACCGCGAGGGCGCCGGACTTGGTGTGCGGCAGCCAGCTCACGCCCGAGCGGTACGCCGGGGGCGGGGCCGCCGACTGCCGCCAGGTGGTGCCGCCGTCGCCGGTCAGCGCCGCCGCCTTCGGTGACTCCTGGCCCGCGCGGTAGTCGCCGCCGACCGCTATCCCGTGGCGGCGGTCGCGGAAGGCGAGGCCGAAGACGCCCCGCGCCGGGTCCCCCGCCGGGATGCCGGCCTCGGTGGCGGTCCAGGTCAGCCCCCGGTCGGCGGAGTGCAGCACCCGGCCCGTCGCGCCGCCGCCCGTCGCCAGCCACACGTCCCGCGGCCCGGCGCTGACCAGGCACTGGCCGCTCGCCGCGAAGCCCGCCTCCCCGGCGTGGGCGGCCGGCATGCCCGCGTCCGGCAGAACCCGCCAGGACCTGCCGCCGTCGCCGGTGGACAGGATGCGGTACTTACCGTCGACCGGGTCGCTCATAGCGAGGCCGTTGCGGCTGTCGAAGAAGGTGACGCAGTCGTAGAAGGCCCTCGGGTCGGTGTTGCGGAAGCTTTCGGTCCAGGTGGCGCCGCCGTCGTCCGTGCGGAAGATCCGCGACGCCTCGCCCTCGCCGATCGCCAGTACCACCGCGCGCCGGCCGTCGAAAGCCTCGATGTCGCGGAACTCCAGGCCCTCCGCGCCCGGGGGCGATACGTTCCGCCAGCTCCGGCCGCCGTTCCCGGTACGCAGCACCGTGCCCTTGGCACCCGCCACCCACGCCGTCTGCCGGCTGACCGCCGAGAGGCCGCGGAACCGTACGTCCCCCTTGCCGGTGTCCGTCAGCTGCCAGCCGGGCCCGGGCCGCGCGGGCGCGTCCGCCCGTGCGGGTGCGGCCAGGGCGGCGGCCAGCGCCGCGCCGCACAGTCCGAGCGACACCATCCGTCTCGTCTTCCCCATGCCCCTCATGGCGCTGGAAGCTAGTCCACGGCCGTCACCCCGTCCAGGGCGCGTCCCGGACACCGTCACCGTGACGCAGGTCACACGATCCGCGCATGCACGGATTTCGTTGTTCTTACGTCTGAACCTGTGACAGGACGCATCAACCGAACCGTGAGAGGGAGCAGGTCTTGCCTCCCGTGATTGAGCAAGCCGTGCAGGCCCGTCTGATCTCGTCCACACCCCGGGCGGAGACGGTCGCCGCGACCCTGCGGTACAACCGCTCGGACCCGTTCGCCGTACGCATGGCCTTCCCGCCGTCCGCCACCCTGGAGGGCGTCGAGGTGTCCTGGGCGTTCGCCCGCGAGCTGCTGGAGGCGGGCATCGAGTCCCGGGCCGGCCTGGGAGACGTGCAGGTGCGGCCGTACGGATACGGACGGACCGTATTCGAGTTCCATGCCGCGGAGGGCACCGCGATGGTCCACATCCGCACCGCCGACCTGCGCCGGTTCCTCAAGCGCACGCACGCGCTCGTCCCCGCCGGCGGCGAGCACCTGCATCTCGACGTCGACCACGACCTGGCGGAACTGCTGCGCGACGCGCTGTGAGGGCCGGCGAATAATCGGTTGGCGCCCCACGGGGCCGCGGCGTACTTTGGCTGTGGCCCTGTTGTCGTCGATCGGAGTGGGACGTTGCTCGTCTGAGGTCCTGAGACACCCGCGCTGTGCAGCTTCCGTCTGCGCGCGCCGTGTGCGACCTCGGCACGTGAGCCGTCCTTCACCCGACCGGGCCCTCTTTCGCCGTTCCGCGGCCCCGTCCCGGCGCAGCCGTACGTCGCCCCACGCCCCAGGTGTCTCCACCGTTGCCCCAGCTCGTTTCCCGCAACCGGAGGCCGCCTTGTCAACCTTCCCCACTCACCTCACCTGCTCCGCGCTCTCGTTCAACTGGCCCGACGGAACACCCGTGTTCGACGGTTTCCAGCTCGCCGTCGGCCCCGGCAGGACAGGGCTCATCGGCCTCAACGGATCCGGCAAGTCGACCCTGTTGCGGCTCGCCGCCGGTGAACTCGCCCCCACCGCAGGCAGGATCCAGGTCACCGGCGAGGTCGGATACCTCCCGCAGGACCTGGTTCTGGACACCGCGTTGCGTGTGGACGAGGCCCTCGGCATCGCCTCCACGCGCGCCGCCCTGCACGCGATCGAGGCGGGCGAGGCCACCGAGGAGAACTTCACCGCCGTCGGCGACAACTGGGACGTGGAGGAGCGCGCCCGCGCCACTCTCGACCAGCTGGGCCTCGACCGGATCGGCCTGGACCGGACCATCGGCGAGGTGTCCGGCGGCGAGTCGGTCCTGCTGCGGCTGGCCGCGCTGCTGCTGCGCCGTCCCGGCGTACTGCTCCTCGACGAGCCGACGAACAACCTGGACCGGCACGCGCGGGAGCACCTGTACGCCGCGGTCGAGGCGTGGTCGGGCGTGATGGTCGTGGTCAGCCACGACCGTGAGCTCCTGGAGCGCGTCGACCAGATCGCCGAGCTCCGGGACGGCGATGTGCGCTGGTACGGCGGCAACTTCTCGGCGTACGAGGAAGCCCTCGCCGTCGAGCAGGAGGCCGCGGAGCGCATGGTGCGCGTCGCGGAGGCCGACGTGCACCGGCAGAAGAAGGAGCTGGCCGACGCGCACGTGAAGCTGGCCCGCCGGAAGCGGTACGGACAGAAGATGTACGACACCAAGCGCGAGCCGAAGATCGTCATGAACGCCCGCAAGCGCGCCGCGCAGGAGTCGGCGGGCAAGCACCGCATCATGCACACCGAGAAGCTGGCGGAGGCGAAGGAGCGCCTGAGCGGGGCGGTGGACGCGGTGCGCGACGACGACGAGATCAACGTCGTGCTGCCGCACACGACCGTGCATCCCGGGCGCAGGGTGCTGACCCTGCGCGACCTCGAGCTGCGCCACGGGGCGGGGCTCGCCGGAGAGTTCGAGGTGCGCGGACCCGAGCGGATCGCGCTGACCGGGCGCAACGGCGCGGGCAAGACGACGCTGCTGCGCACGATCACCGGGGAGCTCGAACCGGTCGCGGGCGAGGCGCTGACGCACGTACCGCTGCGTTTCCTGCCACAGCGGCTCGACGTACTGGACGACGGCCTGACGGTGGCCGAGAACGTGGCACGGTTCGCTCCGTCGGCGACCAACAACACCGTGCGGGCCGGACTGGCGCGCTTCCTGTTCAAGGGGGCGCGGGCCGATCAGCCGGCCGGGACCCTGTCGGGCGGCGAGCGGTTCCGGGCCACGCTGGCGGCGCTGCTGCTGGCCGAGCCGGCGCCGCAGCTGCTGCTGCTGGACGAGCCGACGAACAACCTGGACATGGCGAGCGTGCGCCGGCTGACGCAGGCACTGGGGTCGTACGAGGGTGCGCTGATCGTGGCGTCCCACGACGAGCCGTTCCTGGAGTCGATCCGGATCACGCGGCGGCTGGAACTCGGGCACGAGGGGAAGGGGGAGGAATGTAGCTGTTCCGAGTGATTGTGGGCCATTGGGGATGTCGGCGTGGGCGTGACATGTCTCTCCCTGTGACCGCTTGACCTGCGTGCATAACTGAACGTAACGGGACATTGCGAGCGAGGGGTTGGCTCAGGTCTTACGACTCCCTTAACCTACGGTCTCGTAACCTACGAGGCCGTAGGTACTTCATGCCCCCCGCCCCCGTCCCCAGGAGCACCCGTGACGATCACCTCTCCCCAACTCGGCAGTTCGGACGCGTGGACCGACGCCCGACTGCTGTACGCGCTGGAAGAGGTGGTGGAGAAGGAACTCAACCGCCATCTCAAGGTCGCCAAGGACTGGATGCCGCACGAGTACGTGCCGTTCTCCGACGGCCGGAACTTCCCGGGCCAGTTCGACGACGGACAGGCATGGGAGCCGGAGCAGTCGAAGGTCACCGACATCGGCAAGATCGCGCTCGTCGTGAACCTGCTGACCGAGGACAACCTGCCCAGCTACCACCACGAGATCGCCACCCTCTTCGGCCGCGACGGCGCCTGGGGCACCTGGGTGCACCGCTGGACGGCGGAGGAGGGGCGGCACGGCATCGTGATGCGTGACTACCTGCTCACCTCGCGTGCCGTCGACCCGGACAAGCTCGAGCAGTTCCGCATGGCGCACATGGCCGAGGGCTTCGAGTCGGACAACCGGCACTCGATGCTGCACTCCGTGGCGTACGTCGCCTTCCAGGAGCTCGCGACGCGCGTCTCGCACCGCAACACCGGTCACCAGTCGGGCGACCCCGTCTGCGACCGCATGCTGGCGCGCATCGCGACCGACGAGAACCTGCACATGGTCTTCTACCGCAACCTGCTGGGCGCGGCCTTCGAGATCGCCCCCGATCTGACCATGCAGTCCGTGCGCGACGTGGTCGTGAACTTCCGCATGCCCGGACACGGCATGCCGGGCTTCGAGCGCGCCGCCGCCCAGATGGCGATCGGTGAGATCTACAACATGCGGATCCACCACGACGACGTGCTCCAGCCCGTCCTGCGCTACCTGAAGGTCCTGGACATCGACGGACTCGGCCCGGAGGGCCTCAAGGCGCAGGAGGAGCTCGGCCTCTACATGAACGGGCTGGACACCGAGGCCAGCAAGTTCGACGAGAAGCTGGCCGCGCGCAAGGCCCGCATGGCCGCCCGCGCCGCCTCCTGACCCCCGGCGGCCCCCGCCGCCACCCGCTGTACGCCGTCACCACGGCGCAGGCCGCGTCACGGACGTCCTGCACCGGGTGGCGGCGCAGCCGTTTCGGCAGGGGCCGATCGCGGTACGGCTGTGCCGGGGAGCGGGGCCGGCGCCCGGCCGGCCGCCCCGTACGCTGTGCGGCGTGAAACCACTGACCCGTCTCGCGCTCGTGGGCGCTCCGCTTGCCATAGCCGTCTCCCTCGTCCTGGGCGGCAAGAGCTCGGAACTGCCGGAACCCGACGCGCCCGCCAAGGCCGGCGCCCCGAAGACGGCCGGGCCGAAGAAGCGGACGGACAAGGAAATACGGGAGCAGAAGGAACTGGACCGGCGGATCGCCCGGATGCCGGCCGGCCTCGCGGCCCCGGCCAAGAAGGAGATCGCCTCGCAGATCGTGGCGAGCGCCGAGAACTCCACTCTGGACTGGCGCGGTCAGTACGGCTCCATCGAGGACATCGGCGACGGCTGCGGTTACACCGCCGGCGTCATCGGTTTCTGTTCCGGCACCAACGACATGCTCCAGCTCGTCGAGGACTACACCGAGGACCACCCGGACAACCCGCTCGCCCGCTACCTGCCCGCCCTGCGCGCGGTGGACGGCACCGCGTCCCACGAGGGCCTCGACCCCGGCTTCCGCGCGGCGTGGGCGAAGGCCGCCGAGAGCCCGGCCTTCCGCAGGGCGCAGGACGAGACCCGGGACCGGATCTACTTCCGGCCGGCCGTCCGCATGGCGAAGATGGACGGCCTCGGCACCCTGGGCCAGTTCGTCTACTACGACGCGATGGTGCTGCACGGCCCCGGCGTCGGCCCGAAGGGCTTCTACGGCATCCGCGAGGAGGCCATGCGGTCCGCGAGGACCGTCGCCGAGGGCGGTGGGGAGCAGGCGTATCTGAACGCCTTCCTGGACGCCGGACGCGCGGTGATGAAGGTCAAGAGGGCGCACAAGGACACATCGCGCATCGACACCGCGCAGCGGGTGTTCCTGCGCGCCGGCAACCTCGGCCTCGAACCGCCGCTGGTGTGGCGGATGTACGGCGAGACGTTCCGCATCCCCGCGGCCTGAGCTACGCCCGCGCGTCCTCGCGGATCAGCTCCGCCGCCTTCTCGGCGACGGCCACGGTGGGGGCCTGCGTGTGCCCCCGCGTGATGCCCGGCATCACCGAGGCGTCGACGACCCGCAGCCCCCGCACTCCGCGGACCCGCAGCCTCGGATCGGTCACCGACCCCTCGTCGGCGCCCATCCGGCAGGTGCCCACGGGGTGGTAGAGCGTCTCGGCGGACTGCCGGACGGCCCGGGCCAGCGTCTCGTCGTCGACTGTTCCCGGGTAGGGCGCCAGGGGGCCGTCCGTGTACGGCGCGAGCGCGGGCTGCGCCAGCAGGGCTTCGGCCCGGCGTACGCCCGCCACCAGTCGCCGCAGGTCGGACTCGTCCGTCAGGTAGCCGGGGTCGATGCGGGGCGCCGTGTCCACCTGGTCACCGGCGAGCGTGATGCGTCCCTCGCTCTCCGGCTGGAGCAGGACGACACCGATCGTGATTCCGTGCTCGGTCGGCGGCGTGAGGCCGTGGTCGACGAACGGCCCGGGAGCGAAGATCAGCTCCAGGTCGGGCGCCGCCAGCTCCGGCGTGCTCCGCAGGAACGCGACGGCCTCTCCCACGTTCGAGGTGAGCGGCCCGCGCCCGGTCAGCAGGAAGCGCGCGACATTGGCGAGCGTGTCCGCGCCCGTCAGGGTGACCGGGAGCGGGCAGCGCACGGTCACCGCCGTGGACAGGTGGTCCTTCAGGTGCCGGCCGACATCGGGAGAGGCGACGCGCACCTCCACACCGGCCTCGCGCAGATGCTCCGGGTCCCCGATGCCCGAGAGCATCAGCAGGTGCGGTGATCCGACGGCCCCCGCGCTGAGGATCACCTCCCGCCGGGCGCGCAGCACCGTGCCGCCGTCCGTCACCACTCCCGTGACGCGCGTGCCCTCGAAGGCCAGCCGTCGCACCCGGGCGCCCGTGACGACGTCGAGATTGCGCCGCCGCGCGGCCGGCTTCAGGTAGCCGTCGGCCGTACTCCATCTCCGCCCCGCCCGCTGGTTGACGGGGGTCGGCGCGAACCCGCTGGGGTCGGGGACGTTGAGTTCCGCCAGCTCCGCGAGACCGGCGCTCCGGCAGGCGTCGAGGAAGGCGGCGGTCGTCGGGTTCGGGTCACGCGGCGGCGAGACGACCATCGGCCCCCGCGTCCCGTACACCGAACGGCCGTCCGCGCCGCCCGTCCACCGCTCGGCGCGCCGGAAGTAGGGCACGATCCCGTCGTACGACCACGCGTCCCCCGCGGCCTCGCCCCACGCGTCGTAGTCGTCGCGGTGGCCCCGCACCCACATCATCGCGTTGACCGACGAACAGCCGCCCACCACGTGTCCGCGCGGCCAGTACAGCTCGCGGCCGTCCAGCCCGTCCTGCTTGGCGGTGCTGAAGTTCCAGTCGTACGCCGTCTTGAAGAGCTTGGGGAACGCGGCGGGGACCCGGATCTCGGTCCGGCGGTCGCTGCCTCCCGACTCGACCACCGCGACCCGCACCGTGGGGTCCTCGGAGAGGCGCGCGGCGAGCACGCATCCCGCCGAACCAGCTCCCACCACAACGTAGTCGTACTCACTCATGGCGTCTCCCCGAGCCGTTCGCGGACGTTGCGGCCCTCAGCATGTACGCCGGGCGGTCGCCGTGCCAGGGGGCCTCGCGGCTCAACGCGAGCCGCGCCTGAGGCGCAGCCTCTCCTTCTCGGAGAGTCCGCCCCAGACTCCGAACCGCTCGTCGTTGGTCAGGGCGTACTCCAGGCAGGCGACCCGCCCTTCGCACGCGCCGCACAGCTGCTTGGCCTCGCGGGTGGAGCTGCCGGGAGCCGGGAAGAAGAACTCGGGCCCCGCCTGGGCGCACAAAGCCGTCTCCTGCCAGGGGAGTTCGGAAGTGGTGATCATGCGCTCCACCCTTCCCCGCGGCGATCAACGTCCGCTCAACGTCCGATCAACGCGGTGGCCGGGCGGCGTTTCGCACGGGGTGCATGCACCCCGCCGCGGGCCCCGAGCGCGGCCGCTAGTGCGCGTGCCCCTGCGGGTGGTGCGGTTCGTACCCGGGGATCGTGCCGTCGGGCTTGGCCACCAGGAACAGTCCGGCCATCCCCATGTCGGAGTGGCTCTGCACGTGGCAGTGGTACATCCACGCCCCGGCCCCGACGTGTTCTCCGGCGATGATCTGGAACCCGAACGAGTCGGCCGGTCCAGTGATCTTGTTGTCGATGATGCGGCTGGTGTCGTCGGGGCCCGCCAGCAGGCCGGTCCGGTTGTCCGCCCACCGATGGCCGTGCAGATGGAACGTGTGGTAGAACTCGCCGTGCGTGATCATGACGATCTCCACCCGGTCGCCCACCGTCGCCCGGAAGTCCGGACTCTGGTGGCCGGGCCGGTTGTTGACGGTCATGTCGTTGAAGACGATGGTGAAGGTCCTGTCCGGCAGGATGTCGCCCTTGCGCCGCACGATCACCCCGCCGTACAGCCCCTTGCGGATGCCGCCCGTCCCGTGATCGGTCCCCACCACATGGTCGTGGTAGTGCCAGTACCCGGCGCTCCCGGACCGCCAGGTGCCGTCCTTGCGCCGCCCCGGCAGATGCGTGCGCCAGGTGTACGTCCTGGTGCCGCCGGGCTCCACGTGACTTCTGCTCAGTTTCGTGCCGTCGCTCGCCACGTCGTAGTCGACGCCGTGCACATGGAGACTGGCGGGCACGTCCAGGGTGTTCTCGAACTCGATGTGCACGGTGTCGCCCTCGATCAGTTCGATCAGCGGCCCCGGAACCGTCGCCTTACCCCTCTCGAACCCGTAACCCAGCTGCCCGTCGGGCAGTTTCTCGGCGTACATCTTCAGCCGGTGGACCTGCCCCCCGCCGGGCGCGGTCCTCGGCGGGGTCCCGGCTGCCGCCGCCGACGGGGCGGAACCCGCCGACGACAACGATGTCACCCCGGCGGCGGCGACCGCACCGCCCGCCAGCAACCGCCGGTTGAAGCTTCGCCTGTCCATGGCCCAACTCCCCACGCGCGCCTCGGAGATCGACGGCCACACCGTAGCGGGGGCGGCGGCGTTCATCCACACCAAGGACAAAGTTCGCGCTATTCCGGTCATACCTCTTGGCGTGTCGCGAGAAGAGGTCTAGCTTCATCGGCTGTTCCTGTGACCACTGAGGGATGGGTGAACACATGCAGCGCGCACCACATCACCGGTCAGAACGCCGACGCGGCCTGGCCGCCGTGCTGACGGCCGGAGTTGTCGTATCCGGCCTGCTCGGCGGCACCTCGGCCTCCGCCAAGCCGTATCCAGAGCCGCCCCCGCCGCCTGCGACCGACTCGACAACGTTGTCGCTCCCCGATCTCCCGTCTCCGCCCGGCGGAGCGAACGTCCGGGTGCTCGTCTTCCACGGTTCGGCCGCCGCCGACGAGTCCCCCACGGTCGACGCCGGCATCGCCGCCATCGAGAGCATCGGCCGGTCCGGCCCGGCGGCCCAGCGCTTCCGCGTCGAAGCGACGGACGACCCGTCCGTCTTCACCACCGCCCGGCTCGGCAGGTTCAACGCCGTCGTGTTCCTGACCGGCGGCGGCGACGTGCTGGACCCGGAGCAGGAGGCGGGCCTGGAGGCGTACATGGAGGCCGGCGGCGGCTTCCTCGGCATCCACGACGCGGCGCGCACCGAGCCGTACTCCGACTGGTTCGGCGGTCTGATCGGCGCACGGCCGGCCGCCGGCGGCCCGTCGGGCGTACAGCGCGCGACCGTGGAGACCGGCGACCGGCAGCACCCCGCGACGAAGGGCCTGCCGCTCCAGTGGAAGCGCCCCGACAAGTGGCTGAACTGGACCAAGAACCCGTCCGGCGACGTCCATACGGTGGCCCGCGTCCGGGAGGCGACGTACAAGCCCGGGACGAGCGCGAACGGCTGGGACCACCCGGTCTCCTGGTGCCGCGACTACGACGGGGGCCGGTCCTTCTACACCGGCATGGGCGGTACGCCGGAGTCCTTCGAGGAGACGGACTTCCGCGACCACCTGCGCGGCGCCCTCCAGTGGACGACGCGCATCGCACGCGCCGACTGCAAGGCGGGCATCAACGCCCACTACAGGGCCGAGCGCCTGACCGCGCCCAACCAGCCCGGCCAGTCGGACCAGATCGGCGAGCCGCACGGCCTGGTGACCGCGAAGGACGGCCGCGTCCTCTACATCGGCCGCGGCGGCGGCGACGGCGACGCGCCGGTCGTCACCGACTGGAACAACCCCGACATCGGCAAGGGCCGGGGGCAGATCCACGTCTACGACCCGAAGACCAAGAAGGTGACGCTCGCGGGCGCCCTCACCGTCTTCGGGAACAAGGGCGGCGGCGACGAACTGGTCAAGAACGAGGAGGGCCTGCTCGGCGTCGAGACGGACCCCGACTTCCTCACCAACGGCTGGGTGTACCTGCACTACACGCCCCACTCGCGGATCGACCGCGACACCCGCATGGCCGAGCGCCGCGTCTCGCGCTTCACGCTCGACCTCGCCACGAACAAGCTGGACCTGGCCTCGGAGAAGGTCCTGCTCACGTGGCCGGTCCAGATCCACAGCTGCTGCCACGCGGGCGGCGGCATGGCGTGGGACTCGAAGGAGAACCTCTACATCGCGACGGGTGACAACAACTCCTCACGCTTCAGCGACGGTTACTCGGGGAACAACCCGGAGCCGAACTACAAGGGCGTGTCCTTCGCGGACGCCCGCCGCACGGCCGGCAACACCAACAACCTCAACGGCAAGATCCTGCGGATCCACCCCGAGGACGACGGTACGTACACGCTCCCGGCGGGCAACCTCTTCACCGGAAGGGAGCCGGACGAGGGCGGCGGCAAGACGCGCGGCGAGATCTACGTCATGGGTGTGCGCAACCCGGCCCGTATCGCCGTCGATCCGAAGACCGACATCCTGTACGCCGGCTGGGTCGGCCCGGACGCCGGCGCGCCCAGCACCACCTGGGGCCCGGCGAAGTACGACACGTTCGCCGCGATCACCAAGCCGGGCAACCACGGGTGGCCGTACTGCATGGGCAACAACCAGCCGTACCGCGACCGCAACCTGCCCGATCCGGGCAAGCCGCTCGGCTGGTACGACTGCGAGAGGCCCAAGAACGAGTCCCCGAACAACGACGGCCTGGTCAACCTCCCGCCCGTCACCCCCAACACCATCTGGTACTCGCCCCAGGGCGGCGGCGTCGACTACCCGCGCGACGCCGACGGCGTGCCGAGCTACAAGCAGGAGGAGCAGAAGCTCCTGCTGCCGTGGCTCAAGGGAGGCGGTCAGGCGACCATGAACGGTCCGGTCTACCGCTACGACGCGACGAGCGACAGCAAGGACAAGTGGCCCTCCTACTGGGACGGCAAGTGGTTCGTCGGGGACTTCTACGACGGCGAGCAGCCGCGCCACGCCGTGCTCACCGACCCGAGGACCGTCGGCGACGGCGGGCTGCCGACGCACGCCGAGTCGCTCAAGAAGATCGTCCCGGTGGGCGCGGACGGCATCCGCAACCTCATGGACTGGAAGTTCGCACCGGACGGCTCCCTGTACGTACTCGACTACGGGCGCGGGTTCTTCACCTCGGACGCCAAGTCGGCGCTGTGGCGCGTGACGTACAAGGGCGGCGAGCCGACTCCGGCCGCCGCGGACCTGGCCAGGAAGGCGGAGTAGGCAGTGCAGCTGAAACGGAGAACTCCTCACCTGTGGACCGTGATCGCGGCCGCCCTCCTGATGGTCCTCGGCCTGACTCCGACGGCGGCGTACGGCCGTGAGGACGACGCGGCGGCCCCGGACGCCGCGGCCGCCCAAACCCTCACCTGGACCGCGGGCGACCCCATCGACCGCTATCTCACCTTCCCGAGGACGGCGGTGGCCGGCGAGACGACGATCGTCTTCGAGAACAGCGCGGCGACCGGCAACACGACGGGAATGCCGCACACGCTGACGTTCGGCGTGTCGGACCCCGAGTACAACGACGACGTACAGCTGAACATCCTCGCCAGCCCGAGTGACGCCCAGGGCGGCCGGCACACCGCCACCGTCACCCTCACGCCCGGCCGGTACTTCTACCACTGCACCATCCCCGGCCACGGCTCGATGCAGGGCGTCCTCACCGTGACCGAGGGAGGCGGCGGCGACACGACCGCGCCGGAGACCTCCGCGAAGGTGGAGGGAGAGAAGAACGCCGACGGCGCGTACGTCGGACACGCGTCGGTGACCGTCACGGCGACCGACGCGGGCTCCGGGGTGGACAGGACCGAGTTCGCGATCGGGGCGGACGGAGCATGGCAGCCGTACACCGCGCCGGTCATGGTCCACCAGGTCGGTACGCACACGGTCCGCTACCGGGCCACCGACAAGGCCGGCAACACCGCCGCCGAGAAGGCCGTCGACTTCACCGTCGTCGCCCCGCCGAGCGACGACACCACACCGCCGGAGACCTCGGCGACGGTCAGCGGTGAGAAGAACGCGCAGGGCCAGTACATCGGCATGGCGACGGTCACGGTGACCGCGTCGGACACCGGCTCGGGCGTCAACACCATCCAGTACGCGCTCGGGACGGACGGCGCCTGGACGACCTACAGCGGCCCGGTCATGGTCCACGAGACGGGCACGCACACGGTCCGCTACCGGGCCACCGACAAGGCCGGCAACACCGCCGCCGAGAAGGCCGTCGACTTCACCGTCGTCGCCCCGCCGAGCGACGACACCACACCGCCGGTGACCGCGGCGACGGTGACCGGCGACAAGAACGCCGACGGTGCGTACATCACCAGCGCCAAGGTGACGCTCGCCGCGACCGACGCGGGCGGCTCGGGCGTCGACAAGGTCGAGTACTCGCTCGACGGCGGCCCGTACCTGGCGTACACCACCCCGCTGATCGTCGACCGCGTCGGCCGGCACACGGTGGACCACCGCGCCACCGACAAGGCCGGCAACACGTCTCTCGGGCAGCGGGTGGCGTTCACGGTCGCGGAGGGCGGCGGTGTGCCCGCGCCGAACTGCCCCGAGCACGACGAGCGGCTGACGGTCGTCGTCGGCACGGTCGACACGGGCGTCCCGAACCGGATCACCCGCAGCCGCTGCACGATCAACGAGCTGATCGAGGACGAGCGGGAGTGGACCTCCCAGGCCCTGTTCCTCAAGCACGTCGACAAAGTCCTCGACAAGCTGCTGTACGACGGCGTCGTCGACGAGCGGGAGCACCGGAAGATCTACCGCGCCGCCCGGCAGTCCGGCATCGGCAAGCCCGGCCGGACGGCCGGCTACCGCGACCTGTTTGACGGTACGCAGTCCTCCTTCGCCAAGTGGCAGCAGGTCGGCGGCGGCTCGTTCGGCCTGAACGCGGACGGCTCGATGACCAGCAGCGCCACGACGCCCGGCATGGGCATGCTGTGGTTCCCCGAGCGTAGGTACGAGGACTTCTCCCTCAAGCTGCGCTGGCGCGACGACGCTCCGGGCACGGGCAACGCCAACGCCGGTGTGTTCGTCCGCTTCCCGCAGGTCCACGACCACCCGGAGGAACCGCGTCCGGAGTGGGTGGCTATCAAGTACGGGCACGAGGTGCAGATCCTGGACCGCCCGGACGGCGACATGTACAAGACCGGCTCGGTCTACGGCTTCGACCGGGTGGGCCTCGGCGGCGCGGGCGTCACGCCGAAGGGCACCTGGAACGACTACGAGATACGGGTGGAGGGCCAGCACTACTCGGTCTTCAGGAACGGTGTCCTGATCAACGAGTTCGACAACACCGGCGGGCAGGACTTCTACCCGCCGCGCGGCGGCGACCCGGGGACGGACGGCCGGCGGTACGCCTCCGGCTACATCGGCCTCCAGGTCCACGGGACCACCGACGTGATCTCGTACCGCGACATCCGCGTCAAGCCGCTGTAGCCAGGCCGGCCGTCACGCCCCGGCGGGCGCGGCCGCGTGCGCGGGCACGCGGTCGCGGCCGCCGGGGTGCCGGTGGCGGTACACGCCGAACACCGTGCAGGCGACCAGCGCCCAGGTCCCCAGTACCAGGAAGGGGAAGAGGTGCTGGTGGTCCTCGAAGTACACGGCCGTGTGCTGGGCGTTGACGGACGCGCCCGGTGGCAGCCAGCGGCCGATGTGGCCCAGTGCGGACGGCAGCAGCGGCCAGGACACCGCGCCGCCCGACGACGGGTTGCCGAGGAGGACCATCAGGCCCCAGGTGGGCAGCATCGCCCAGCGGCCGATCAGCGTGTTGAACATCGTGAAGACCATGCCCGAGGTGAACATCGTCAGGGCGAGGATCAGCCACGACTCGGCGAAGGGCAGGTCGAGCGCGCCGAGCAGCCAGTCCACGACGGCGGCGATCGCGAACGCGCCGAGGAGCGAGTAGGCGACGGTGAAGGCGGTCCGCTCGGCCGGGTTCAGGGCGCGGGCGTGCACGCTGAGCTGGATGGCGCCGACGAATCCGATGATGACGGCGGCGAGCGAGATGTAGAAGAGGGCGAGTCCGCGCGGATCCCCCTCCTGCAGCGGCTTGATGTCCCTGATGACGACCGGCACACCGGCCTGCCGGCCGACCTTCGCGCCCGTCTCGGCGAGCACCTGCGCGACGGAGGCGCCCGACGCGCCCGCCACGTCGAGTTCCACGCCGGCGCCCCTGGTCCGCAGGATCGCGAACTCCTCCTGCTCCTCGACGGCTTCGCGCGCCCCGGCGTCCGTTGCGTACGGGGTCAGGACCAGCGAGGCGTTGAGCGCCCGCTCCATGCCGGTGGCGAACGCCCGCCCGCCCCCGGCGCCCATGTCCCCGACCACGGCGGTCGGGATCCGGTGCGGGGTGGGATTGGCCATCGTGTACGTGTAGGAGCCGGCGAACAGCCCCGCGGCGAGGGCGAGGATGAAGACCAGCACCAGCGCGGGCAGGAACGGCGACTCCTTGAAGACCGCCCACTTCTCCGCGCGCGTCGGCGCTCTGCCGTGGGCGCCGCGCGAGGAGTCCGCCGCGCCGTCCGGTGGCCCGTTCACGCGGCGCTCACGCGTCCTCGCGCTTCGCCCTGCTCGGCGCCACCCGTTTCGGCTCGCCCGGCATCTTCGGGTAGTCCGGCGGGTACGGCATGTCGCCCAGGCCGTGGTCGTGCTCGTCGCGGGCGGCGAGCTCCAGCAGGCTCTCCAGGCCGAACGCGTGGTCGTCCATGTCCGCGTGCACGTCGCCCAGTTCGGCGAACCGCACCGGCATGGTGGCGATGTCGAACGCCCTGGGATCGGCGTCGTCGAGTTCGTCCCAGGTCAGCGGCGCGGACACGGGGGCGTGCGGGCGCGGCCGTACGGAGTAGGCGGAGGCGATGGTGCGGTCGCGCGCCGTCTGGTTGTAGTCGACGAAGATCTTCTCGCCGCGCTCCTCCTTCCACCACGCGGTGGTGACCCGGTCCGGCATGCGCCGCTGGAGTTCGCGGCCGACGGCGATGGCGCAGCGGCGTACCTCGGTGAAGGTCCAGCGGGGCTCGATGGGCACGTACACGTGCAGACCGCGCCCGCCCGAGGTCTTCGGCCAGCCGCGCAGCCCGTGTTCGTCGAGCAGGGCGTGCAGTTCGTGGGCGGCCCGGACCGCGTCCCCGAAGTCGGTGCCGGGCTGGGGGTCGAGGTCGATGCGCAGTTCGTCGGGGTGCTCGGGGCGGTCGCGGCGCACGGGCCAGGGGTGGAAGGTCAGGCAGCCCAGGTTCGCGGCCCACAGGACGGCGGCGGGCTCGGTGGGGCACATCTCGTCGGCCGTGCGGCCGCTGGGGAAGGAGATCCGGGCGGTGGGGATCCAGTCGGGGAGGTTCTTGGGCACGCGCTTCTGGAAGAAGGACTCGCCGCCGACGCCTTCGGGAAAGCGTTCCAGCGTGGTCGGGCGGTCGCGCAGCGCGCGGATGATGCCGTCGCCCACGGCCAGGTAGTACTGCGCCACGTCCCACTTGGTGTACCCGGGCTCGGGGAAGTAGATCTTGTCCGGACTCGACAGTCGTACGGTCCGCTCTCCGGCATGCAGCTCCACCGCTTCACCCATGCCCGCCACGCTAAGCCGGTCCGGCGCGCGCCGCACACCGGGACCGCTCCGCCACGCGCGGGAGGGATGTCGGGCGTTTCGTGGCGAAACGTCGCAGAATCGACGTATGGATCTGCCGGTGATGCCGCCCGTGAAACCGATGCTGGCCAAGGCCGTGGCCGCCATCCCGCCGGGGCCCGGGATGCAGTACGAGGCCAAGTGGGACGGGTTCCGCGCGATCGTCCACCGGGACGGCGACGAGATCGAGATCGGCAGCCGGACGGGCAAGTCCCTGACCCGCTACTTCCCGGAGCTGGTGGAGTCGCTGCGCGCCGCGCTGCCCGGCCGCTGCGTCGTGGACGGTGAGATCGTCGTCGTCCACGACGGCCGGCTCGACTTCGACCGGCTCAGCGAGCGCATCCATCCGGCGCAGTCCCGGGTGCGGACGCTCGCCGAGCGGACGCCCGCGAGCTTCGTCGCGTTCGACCTGCTGGCCCTGGACGACGAGGCCCTGCTGGACGCCCCGTTCGTGTACCGGCGCAGCGCGCTGGCCGGGGCGCTGGAGGGGGCCCCGCCTCCCGTGTACCTGGCGCCCGCGACGAACGACATCGAAGTGGCGAAGGAGTGGTTCGAGCACTTCGAGGGCGCGGGCCTCGACGGGGTGCTGGCCAAGCCGGAGTCCATGCCGTACCGCCCCGACACCCGCCTGATGTACAAGATCAAGCACGAGCGGACGGCGGACTGCGTCGTGGCCGGCTACCGGTTCCACAAGACGGGGGCCGTCGTCGGATCGCTGCTGCTCGGCCTGTACGACGACGCGGGCGCGCTCCAGCACGTCGGGGTGTGCGCGGCGTTCCCGATGCGCCGCCGCCAGGAGCTGATCGACGAGTTGGGGCCGCTGCGGATGGAGTCACCGCAGGGCCACCCGTGGGCGGCGTGGACTGACGAGGCCGCGCACGAGAGCGCCCGGATGCCGGGAGCGCCGAGCCGCTGGTCCGGCAAGAAGGACCTGTCGTGGGTGCCGCTGCGGCCGGAGGCGGTGTGCGAGGTCGCGTACGACCACATGGAGGGCGACCGCTTCCGGCACACGGCCAGGTTCCGCCGCTGGCGTGATGACCGTACGCCCGAGAGCTGCACGTACGCCCAGTTGGAGGAGCCGGTGAGCTACGACCTCGCGGACGTGCTGCGGGCGCGGTGAGACGGCGCCGGTCTCAGGGCGCGGTGATCTTGTCCCACTCCCGGCGGTCGGGCCCGATCTGCCGGGGTATGTAGCCGGGGCGCGCGGCGAGCCACGCCTCGACCCGGGCCCTGACCTCCGGGTCTCCGTACGCCTCGGCGGGCGGCGTCACGAGGTGCCGGACCCGGGCGCGCGCCCGCATCACCTCCGGGTCCTCCTGGGCGCACTCGAAGAACGCCGCCGTCTCCCGCGCGTGCCCGGGCCTGAACTCCCGTACGGCGAACCGCTCCCCCACCGCCCGGTCGGTGACGACCTGGAAGTCGAACCAGGGCCGGAGGGTGCGCAGCGCCCAGGCGTAGTGCTCGGCGACGAAGTCCGGGGAACCGGGGGCCGGGCCCGGGCCACGGCCGGGGCCCGCACCGGGGTCCGTCGCCCGGGCGACCCGGCGGGCCGTCCACAGCGCGAGCGAGATGCCCTGGCCGAGGGTCGGGTTGGTGTGGGTGACGGCGTCGCCGACGCCGACCATGCCGGCGGCGACGGGGCCCCGGTCGTCGACGAGCACGCTCCAGCGGTTGTCGAGGGCGGCGGTCGCCAACACCGGGGAGAGCGGGCGGGCCCCCAGTTCGAGCCACGCCTCACCCGGCGGGAAGGCGCGGGCCGCCGCCTCGAACACGGCGGGGTCGCGGAGCGCGCCGCGCGTCGGGTCCTCGGTGTGGACGAAGAGCGTGACGGCGAAGAGGCCGTTGTCGGCGGGGAAGACGGCGCACCCGGCGAACCGTCCGCCGGCCACGGTCCAGGGCCGGACGGGACCGTGCACGCGCCCGTCCGGCAGCCGGTACCAGCGGGAGAAGTACGCGATGCCGGTACGGTGGCGCTCCACGGCCGGGGGCCGGCAGCCCGCCCCGGTCAGCCACTCCCCCGCGGCGCACCGGCGGCCGCCCGCGTCGATCACCAGTTCGGCCTCGTACGCGCCGAGCGGGGTCCGTACGCCGCGCACGCGGGGCGGGGTCGAGGACGGGTCGACGAGCAGCCCGGTGACGGGCTCGCCGTAGCGCAGGGCGGCGCGCGGCTCGGCGCGCAACGCGTCGGTGAGCGCCGTCTCGACGACGATGCGCCGCGCCTGGACGGTGACGAGGTCCTCGTCGCCGGGGCGGGCGGGGGGCCGTTCCTCGAACCAGTCCAGTTCCTTGCGTTCGCGGGCCCCGAGCCGCAGGATCGCGTCGTAGACGTCGGGGGCCTCCTCGCGGAGCACGGAGCGGGCGGCGCCGAGCAGCAGATGCGGCTGGACGGCCTGGGGTACGCCCGGCCGCCGCCGGCCGAAGAAGTCCTCGTCCAGGGAGAGGGCGCCGGGGGCGCGGGCGTCGCGCTCGAAGACCGTCACGCGGTTTCCGCGTCTGGCGGCGAAGAGCGCCGCCGCCAGTCCGGCGATGCCGCCGCCGATCACCGCGAAGTCCGCCATGCCGTCCCCCTCAGCCCGGATTTCCCCTCGGTGCAGTCTGCCCACCCCGGGGCCGCCCGACCCCGTACCGCGGGCGGGGCTGTTTCCCGCCGGCCCTCACGGGGCCGGCCCCTACGGCGTACGGCCGTCAGCGCGTGCGCGCCGCCCGCGCCGGTGTGAGGGTGCAAGGGTGACCACCACCCGCGAGACCAGCCCGGACACGGCCCCGGTACCCCGGGCGGCGGCCTCCGCGCCGCCCGTGCTCGACCGCCGGCAGCGCAACATCGTCTTCGGGACGATCATGCTCGGCATGCTGCTGGCGGCCCTCGACCAGACCATCGTCGGCACCGCGCTGCCCACCATCGTCGCGGAACTCGGCGGCGCCGAGCACATGTCGTGGGTGGTCACCGCCTACCTGCTGGCCGAGACCGTCGCCACCGTCCTCGTCGGCAAGTTCGGCGACCTGTTCGGCCGCAAGGTCGTCTTCCAGGTCTCGGCGGTCGTCTTCATCACCGGTTCCTTCCTCTGCGGCCTCTCGGGCAACATGACCCTGCTCATCGCCTGGCGCGCGCTCCAGGGCGTCGGAGCCGGCGGCCTGATGGTCACCTCGATGGCGCTGATCGCCGACGTCATCCCGCTGCGCGAGCGCGGCAAGTACCAGGGCGCGATCGGCGCGGTCTTCGGCGTCGCCACCGTCGTCGGCCCGCTCCTGGGCGGGCTCTTCACCGATCACCTCACCTGGCGCTGGGCGTTCTACGTCAACGTGCCGATCGCGATCGTCGTCGTCATCGCCGCCGCCCGCACCATCCCGTCCGTGCGCTCCGCGGCCCGCCCCGTCATCGACTACCTCGGCATCGCGCTCGTCGCGCTCGGTGCGAGCGCCCTGATCCTGGCGACCAGTTGGGGCGGCATCGAGTACGCCTGGAGCTCGGGCGTCATCATCGGCCTGTTCGCGGGCGGCCTGATCGCGCTGGCGCTGTTCTGCTACGCCGAGACGCGGGCCGCGGAGCCCATGCTGCCCATGCGGCTGTTCTCGAACCCGGTGTTCACCGTCTGCTCGATCCTCAGCTTCGTCGTCGGCTTCGCGATGCTCGGCGCGATGATCTTCCTGCCGACGTATCTCCAGTACGTCGACGGGGACTCCGCGACGGTCTCGGGCGTCCGCACCCTCCCCATGATCGTCGGTCTGCTCATCGCCTCGGTCTTCAGCGGCAACGTCGTCAGCAAGACGGGCAGGTACCGCGTCTTCCCGATCGTCGGCTCGCTGGTCATGGGCATCGGCCTGTTCCTGCTGTCCCTGATGGGGACGGGCTCCAGCACCTGGCTGGAGTCGCTCTACATGTTCGTGCTCGGCATCGGCATCGGCCTGTGCATGCAGGTGCTGACGATCGCCGTGCAGAACACCGTGGAGTACGCGGACCTCGGCACGGCCACCTCCGGCGTCACCTTCTTCCGTACGCTCGGCATGTCGTTCGGCACCGCCGTCTTCGGCACCATCTATGCCAACGCGCTGCGTCCCAACCTCACCGCGGGCGTCGCCGAGGCCGCCCGCGCGAGCGGGGCCGACCCCGGGACGCTGACGGGCGCGGCCCAGAGCCCGGAGGGCGTGCACGCGCTGCCGCCCGAGCAGGCGGAGCCGATCGTCCAGGCGTACGCCGACTCGCTGCACACGGTGTTCCTGTGGACGGTCCCGGTCGCGCTCGTCGGCTTCGTGGTGTCGCTGTTCCTCAAACAGGTCAAGCTGCGCGACGCCGCCCGCGCCGGGTCGACCGACATGGGCGAGGGGTTCGCCTCACCGATGTCGGGCGACTCGGCCAAGCTGCTGGAGCTGTCCGTGGCGCAGATCCTCCGCGCCAAGGGCCCGGACACGGCGCGGTGGATCGTCAGCGGCTCCGACACCCGGCTGGACATCGCGGGCGCGTGGGCGGTCATGCAGGTCGCCCTGCTGACCCGCATCGTCGGACACGCCAGCCTCGGACTGATCGCCGCCCGCCGCAACGTCCCGCCGGAAATCCTGCTGCCGGTCTTCGACCGGATGGTGGACGAGGGCTACCTCACCCGCGACGGCACCCTGCTGTCGCACACCCCGGCCGGCGCGCGCGAGGCGGAGGTCATCAGCGCGGCCTGGGCACGGTGGCTGGGCGACCGGCTGGAGATGGACGGCGGGCGGCCGGGCAACGAGGAGCTGACGGCGGCCTTCGACGCGATCGCCAAGCGGCTGCTCGCCGAGGACCTGGCGCAGGGCTCCGGCCTGCCGGCCGGCCGCCGCTGAGCCGGGTCCGCGGGCGATGTCACGGACCTCAGCGCCCTACGCCGGTTCGACGCCGGGTCACGCCGTCGAACGGACCTCCGCGCCCGTCACCGGTTCGCCGTCCTCTGCCCGGGGCGGCGGAACCGGTGCCCGCGCCTTCTCCTGCGGAGCCGCCCGCACCGTCCGCACCAGCCGTGACGCGGCGAGCCAGAAGGTGGTCGGCAGGAACACCAGGTCCCCGACGATCGTGATGGCCGAGAACATCGGCAGCGCCATCAGCACACCGATGCCGATGTGCGTGGTGAGCATGACGACGAGGATGCAGTACTTCAGGCGCCGGTTGAACACCAGCGCCGGGAACAGCATCTGCGAGAACACGGTCACGTACGCCATGAACGCCGCGAACGTGCCGTGGCCCGCGATCCAGGCGGACAGTTCGGGGAACGTCGAGAAGTCGTCGTACATCATCGAGTAGTAGAGCGCCGTGCCGTTGCGCCACGACTCGCCCTGGATCTTGTACATCGCCGCGGAGCCGTAGATCACCATGACCTGGAGCGCGATCATCGCCATGCCGCCGTTGTGCAGGACGGTGACCACGCGGCGGCGCAGTTCCTCCGTCTCCTCGCCCCAGAAGACGAACCGCGCCCCGGCCGCCTTCTCCCCCCGCTCCGCCCTGCGGGCGCGGCGGCGGGCGTCGAGCGACCAGTGACGGCCGGACGCGACGAAGACGAGGTAGTTGGCGAAGAGCAGACTCAGCAGCGCCCAGCCGCTGTTGGCCATGGACCCCCGGATGTAGAAGGCCACCACGAGGAACCAGAAGAGCACGGCCACGACGCGGGTCCGCCAGCCGAGCATCAGCAGGGCGCTGAGCACGACGGCGAGCCCGTACCAGGCCCAGAAGACGAGCGCGCTGTCGGTGACGAGGAGCGAGTACCACCAGGAGAACGCGCCGTCCCAGCCCCTGGCCCGCAGGGTCTGCTCGAAGAGGTCGGCCGTGAAGGGGGAACCCGGCCCCCACAGGCGGTCGGCGCGTGCCGATTCGCGGAGCAGGTGGATCAGGTACAGGCCGCCGAGGCCGATGCGGATCGCGGCCGCGCTGTAGGGCGCGAGCGGCTGGAGAGTCAGCTTCCGGGCGGTGCCCACGACGTTCCGGCCGAGCCCGGCGGCGGAGTCGCGCCCCAGGACGAGTGCTGCGCGTACGGTCATGAGCGGACCTTCCAGTACCCGAGGGTCTGATACTGCGGGCGCGTGACGGAGGCGTCCGGCCTGGAGCCGGGCGCCGGTATGCGGGTGCTCTTCAGGCGCAGTTGCACGGCCTGCCCCGGCTCCTTGCCCATGTCGTCGAGCCGTACGAGGACGACGTTGAGCAGGTAGCGCGCGGAGCGGCCGGTGGCCTGGCGGGCGTTGCCGCGCGCGGCGTTGGTCCGGTACTGGGACACGGCCCGGCGCAGTACGAGCTGGTCCTCGATGCTGGGGAGCAGTTCACCCCGGTACGCCGCGTTGTCGTGCGCGGTGAGGTCGATCCAGGGGCCGAACCTGCCGTCGACGTTCGCGCGCACCTCGAGGTGCTGGTTGTACTTGGAGGGCTCGGGCGCGAAGATGCTCCAGTCCTGCGGGAAGAGCGGCCGCATCCATCCGTTGACCTGCTTCGCGTAGGTCCTGGACAGCGGGAAGTCCGTGGCGACGTAGAGCAGCAGCATGCTGGAGTGGACCAGGGCGACGAACGCGATAAACGCCGCGAACCACCGGAGGACCCCGCGTCGCGACGCCCCAAGAGGCGTGCCTCTCGGGGCGAGTGGGTCGGGCGGCGGTATGACGGACTCGGCCACGCTGGTTCTCCTCATGGTGCCCAGGCATATCAACGGCGCCCAGGGTATCCGTGCCGGTGGCCGCGCCCGTCGCCCGTCCCCGCGTCGCGCGGCCCGCAGCCGGTGACGCCACACCTGTTGCGCCGCGCCCCTCGCCACCCGCACGCGGAGACCGCCACTGACCCCCCGCCCGCCGGCGCCGCCCGTCAGCACCCGCCCGTCACGGCCCACTTGCGGCGACCCGCTCGCGGCGATGCGGACACCCGGGTGGTCAGTCCCGGACCGTCCGGAGCTCGTCCGCGATGCGCCGGTCGAGTGCGGCCCGTACGAGCGCCGCCGCGAGTGCGGCCACTTCCCCTTCACCGACGAGGCCCGCCAGCTCGTCCGGCGCCGTGGGGAGCCCGAGCCGCTCCGCGCCCTGGAGCGCCTTCCGGTCCAGGTACGGCGCGACTTCGGGCCAGACGGCCTGCGCCTCGCGCAGGAAGATGTCCGTACCGGCGGGCCCGAGTCCTGGCACCTCGCGCAGCAGGCGCCGCAGTTCGTCCGTATCGCCGTCGGCGGCCGCGCGCATGCGGCGCAGGTCGCCGCCGTACGTGCCGAGCACCAGCCGGGCCGCGTCCCCCAACTGCGTGGCTGTCCGCTCGTCGTAGCGGCGGTAACCGCCCTGCCCCAGGGCGTCGACGCGCTTCTGCCAGGTGGCGCGCTCCATCCGGCGCGCGTCGCGCATCCCCGCGTCGTGCAGCGCGCGGGCGGTGGCAACGGCGATCGGGGCCCGGATGCGGGCACTGAGCAGACAGGCCAGGACGAGGAGGCGGTAGAGGGGTTGCGGTGTGTCGCGCAGCCGGATGCCTGCCTCGGCGGCGTACGTACGCCCGTGCGCCTCGAGGAGGGCCCGGACCGTGCGCTCGGGTGCGGCGCTCACGCCGGCTTGAGGGGATCGTGCCCCAGCGCGGATGTGCCGTCCATCTGGTGCCTCCCGGTGGTGCGAGGGGTGTGCGGCGGGTGGGGCGGCGGGGTGATCCGCCGTCGCGTCCGCAGTACCCCTGCGATGTCGCCCGAAACGCGACCAGAGCGGGAGGAAAGGGTCCGACGGCTAGCGTGTGAAGACCGCGTCGAGGTAGACCCAGGCGCCCTCGTGGCGCTCGAAGCGGCTCTGCTCGTGCAGGGATCCGGCCTCTCCTTGATGTGTGTAGTGGGCGCGGAAGGTGACCGTGCCCGTGGTGTGGAAGGCGCTGCCGTCCGTGGTGGCCAGGACGTCCAGGCCCTGCCAGTGCATGTCGGGGTCGAGGTCGAGCGTGCGCGGCCTGGTTCCGGGGTGCCAGGTACGCATCAGGTACGCCGCGTCCCGGGCGGCGAACGCACTGTAGCGGGAGCGCATGAGCGACTCGGCCGTCGGCGCGGCGGCCGCTCCGGAGTGGAAGCGTCCGCAGCACGCGCCGTACGTGGCGGGCAGCCCGCAGGGGCAGGGCGATGCGGCGGAGAGGGCGGCGGGCGGCGCCGGCCGGCCCTGGGGGCGGCGGCTCGTACCGCGTGAACTGCGTCGGGACATGTCCTCATTGTGCCCCGCGACCGGTGGGGCCCTTTCGCGCCAATGTGCGGGCGGGGACCGCACGCGCCTTCCGGGTCCTGGGGGCCGCCCGTATTCTCCTGGGCCTGACGCGGCGGTTACCGCCGGTAATCGACTGGGGGCGAGGCATGGGAAGTTCCAGACGCACCTTCGTGGCAGGGGCCGCGGCCGTGGCGGCGGGCGGGCCGACAGCGCTGGGAGCGGCCCCCGCGGTGGCCGCGTCCGCCGGGCCGGCGGACGCTTCGGGGCGTACGGCTCAGGAGGCCGTGGCCGTGCTGGGCGGCGGGGTCGCGGGCCTCACAGCCGCCCACGAACTCGCCGAGCGCGGCTTCGCCGTCACCGTGTACGAGAAGCGGGCGCTCGGCGGCAAGGCCCGCAGCATGGACGTACCGGACAGCGCGAAGGGCGGCCGCAGGCCGCTGCCCGCCGAGCACGGCTTCCGCTTCATCCCCGGCATCTACCACAACCTGCCGGACACGATGCGCCGCATCCCGTTCCCCGGCAATACCAACGGCGTGCACGACAACCTCGTCGCCCCGCGCGAGATGATGTTCGCGCGCACCGGCCGCGAGGACCTGCGGATGCCGATTCCGTGGCCCGGCCACCAGCCGGCCGAGCTCACCCTCGACGACCTGCGCCGGGCGCTGACCGGGCTCCTCGAAACGGCCGCGAACCTCCCCGCGCACGAGAGCGCGTACTTCGTCAACCGCGCGCTGGTCTTCCTGACCAGCTGCGACGAGCGGCGCGACGACACCTGGGAGCGCACGCCCTGGTGGGAGTTCACCCGGGCCGCCCGCATGTCCGAGGACTACCAGCGCATCCTCGCCATCGGCGTCACCCGCAACATCGTCGCGACGAAGGCGGAGGAGGCCAGCACCCGCACGGTCGGCACGCTGGGCGAGGCCTTCGTGCTGAACGCGCTGGGCCGCGGCGCCGACGGCCCGCCGGACCGCATCCTCAATGCTCCGACCAACGAGGCGTGGATCGACCCCTGGACGGACCACCTGCGCGGGCTCGGCGTCGACTTCCGGATCGGCTGGACCGTACGGGAGATGAAGTACGCCGACGGCCGGATCTCGGCTGCGGTGATCGAGGACCCGCAGGGCGTACGCCGGACCGTGACCGCCGGGCACTACGTCTGCGCCCTGCCGGTGGAACACGCGCGTCCCACCTGGACCGCGGCGATGCGCGCCGCCGACCCGCAACTGGCGCGCTGCGACCGGCTCCGGACGGACTGGATGACGGGCATCCAGTTCTATCTGACGGAGCGTACGCCGATCCTGCACGGCCACCTCAACTGCATCGACTCGCCCTGGTCCCTGACGGCCATCGCCCAGGCCCAGCACTGGCCGGACCGCGACTTCGCCGCCGACTACGGCGACGGGTCGGTCGCGGACTGCCTGTCGGTCGACATCTCCGAGTGGGACAGGACCGGGATCCTGTACGGCAAAACGGCGAAGCAGTGCACCCGCGAGGAGGTCGCGCGCGAGGTCTGGGCGCAGCTCAAGGCCGCGCTCAACGACACCGGCAGGACGGTACTGCGCGACGGCGCCCTGCACTCGTGGTTCCTCGACCCCGGCGTGGACGGCATCGGCACCCCGAACCCGACGAACGAGGACGAGCTGCTGATCCACCCCGTGGGCACGCTGCACAACCGCCCGTCCGCGGGGACGAGGATCCCCAACTTCTTCCTGGCGGGCGACTACGTGTCCGTCGACATCGACCTGGCGACGATGGAGGGCGCGAACGCGTCGGCCCGCGCGGCGGTCAACGCGCTGCTGGACCGTACCGGTTCGACGGCGCCCCGCTGCACGGTCACCCCGCTGTTCCGCCCGCCCGGGATCGAGTTCCTGAAGCGCCACGACCGCACGCGCTACCGGCTCGGGCTGCGGAACGCGCTCGATGTGGGGTGAGGGCCGTTGCTGTCCGGACGGGCCCGGGCATAGGCGGCGACCAGGCCGCGTACCCGGGCCAGGGTCTCCGGGGGCGCGCCGCGCAGCTGGCTCTCGGGCGTCCGGTCCAGCACCTCACGGACCGTGTCACCGAACCACCCGCTCTCCCACTGTGACGCGGGCGTTTCCGCCCACAGGCCCAGCACACAGGTGAAGGCGCCGCCGGCCAGGAGGGCTTCGACGACCAGTTCCCAGTAGTTCTGGAGCTCCTCGCGCTCCTCCCCGGTGGCGCCGGACTCCAGGGCCGCCATCGCGGCACGCGCCTTCAGTTCCAGCGACGCCTCCGGGTCCCGTTCCTGCGGGTACAGCGCGTCCAGCACATCCCATACCACGGACGCCGGCAACCGAGTGGCATCGTTGACCAGTTGCCCCAGCACAAGCCGGATCGCGCGTTCCCGGGTGCCGGGGTCGAGACCGGAGGGCCGCCGGAGGAACGCGCCGCAGCGCTCGTACAGAACAGCCAGGTGGCCGGCCGGGGCACCGAGGCCGCCGGCCAGCCACAGGTCGGTCAGGCTGTGGGCGACCGAAGTGGCGGTCCCCTCCGGCGTGCCGACAAACGTGGTGACGGCGGGCCCCATCCAGCGGAAGAGAGGGTCTGCGGCATGCAGGACGAGCGCGTCATTGGTCCCGCCGGACACCGCCATCTTGTGCCGGATCTGGTCCGGATACGGGCGGGACCAGCAGACGCCGCCGGTGCGGTCGGCGTGGCCCGGCGGGCGGCCGTAGAGCCAGTAGGCGTCGACCGGTTCGGGGGCGGGGACATCGTCCGCCGGCCGGATGGCCAGGTCACGCCGGTCGCCGTTCCAGGTGTGGACGAGGTCGAGCGCTATGGCGAAGTCCGTCCACTCGGGTTCGGTGAAGGCCGACCGCCACAGCAGCACGTGCCGGTGCCAGGTGCCGGCCGGATTGGCGTCCCCGGGGAACACCTGGCTCGCCGTGACTCCGTCCCTGACCAGCACCGTCAGCATCATCAGGTTCGCGCCGTACAGACCGTGCCGCGAAGAGGTCGCCCGGACGGTCGGCCGGTACTCGGCGAACCGGTGCTCGGTGCGGTTGCGGTGGTCGGCCATCACGGTGACGAGCAACTCGCCCAGCCGCTCACGGTCCTCGGGGGCGACACGCCGGATCCGGGCGCCGACGAAGCGGAGCATCTGGCGGGAGGACAGCGGCGCGTAGGACAGCAGGGCGTACAGCAGGTCGTCGTCGACACCCGCCCTGCCGAGCGACAGCGCCGGGCGCTGGTCGAGCAGACCGGTCAGCAGCTGTACGGCGAGACGCGCGGCCAGGTACTCGCCGAAGGTGGCGTGCAGGAACTCGTACGTCGCCAGCCGCTGTTCGTCGCGGAGCGCCTGTGCCCGCTGCACGAAGAAGAACCGGCCCAGCGCGATCTCCGCCTGGTCGAGCGGCGCGCGGAACCCGGCCCTGGGCGGCTCGGCGCGGCCGAGCAGCGCGGCCAGGTCCTGCTCCAGCTCGGCCGTGCTGATCCACTGCCGGTGCCGGTTGAGCATGCCGAAGGAGATCAGGGAGAGGCGCTGGAGCTCCTGCTCGACCCGGTTGGCCAGTTGCCGGCCGGTCAGCGCCGTGGCGGACTTGCCGACCTCGCGGACGGCGAACGACGCCAGCAGCTCCTCGTACAGCTCCGCCTCGCCCAGGGGTTCGTCGTCCGCCGCTCCGCGTTGCAACGCGTTGCCCGTGGCGTCGTACAGGGCGAGCATCAGCAGGAGCAGCGGCTGGGAGGCCAGGGCCCGGTGGCGGGCCGCGACGGCGGCGGGCAGCGGGCGCAGGCCGTTCGCGGTGAGGTACGGCTCGTTGAGGCGGTTCCACAGGTCGAGCCAGCGCTCCACCTGCTGCTCCCGGAAGGGTTCGAGGCGCAGCGCCACCGCGCCCTGCGGGTAGCGGGCGCGGTCGGCGACGGCGGTGCGGCTGGTCACGAGCGCGAGGACGGGCCGTCCCTGGTCCGCCTCGCGCTGCTGGAAGCGGGCCACGCGTGCCAGGTAGTCGGACTGGCTGACGCCCGTGGCCTGGAGCAGTTCGTCGAAGCCGTCGAAGAGGAGCACGGGCACGGCTCCCTCCGCCGCCCGGACCAGATCGGGCCAGGAAGCCCGCTCGCCGGTCGTGGCACGTACGGCGTGTTCGATCTGGTCCTGCACCTCGGCGTCGGCCGGCACTTCGCGCAGGATGACCCGCACGGGCAGGAAGCCCGCCTCCGGCAGCCGGGCCGCGAGGATCTTGGTCAGTACGGACTTCCCCGCGCCCGGCTGGCCGAGGACGACCAGGGGCGCGGCGGCGGTGGCGACCGAGGTGAGGGCGCCCGCCAGGTACTCGGTGAGGTCGGAGCGGACGGGCGCGGACTCCCACCACTCCTCTTCGGCGGGCCCGTGGGGACCTTCGGTGACGGCCCGGACGCGGAAGTCCGGGTCGACGTACCCCTCGCCGAGGGTGGGCAGGCACACTCCCGTCGGCGCGTCCCCCTCGGCCAGGATCGGGCGGGGCAGCGCCGCCCGGTAGCCGGTGGCGAGGGCGGCGGCGGCGTGCGTGAGGGGGCGTACGGCGGTCAGACCCGCCAGGGCGGTCTCGATTCCGGCGAGCGCCTGGCGCAGGCCGGCGCGGGTGGCCCGGTGTTCGACCTGTCCGGACCAGAAGCCGAACTCCGGTACGTCGAGGGCGAGCTGGGCGTACAGCTCCTCGTAACGGCTGATCGCCGCTTCGCACAGGGTGGAGCCCAGGGCCTCCTCGGTCGCGCGGCGTTCCGGCTCCTGCAGCCGGTCCCACACGGCCAGCCCCTGGAGGAAGGACTTCAGCCGGGCCGACAGGTCCCCGTACCAGACGAGGAGAGCGCCGAGGGTCTGCTCGTGGGCGAGGTGGGGGGCGGGCTGAGGAGCGCCGGTGGTGACCAGCCGCTCGACGAAGTCGTGCGCGTCGTGCGAACCGCCGGCCAGCCCGATCTGCTCGCGCCGCGTGAGCCGCACCTGCGCCAGGTCGAAGGGGAGTCGCACCTCCCCGAGCGCCTCGAAGTACGCCGTCACCACGAGCACCGTGTGCGCCGCCGCGATCCGGTCCGTGCGCTCGGCCCGCTCCGAGGCGCCCAGCCGCTCCCGCAGCCCGGAGGTGAGGTCGCGCCCGAGCCGGAGCACCCCGCCCCGCGCTTCGAACAGGTTGAGCACGGCGCCGCTCGCCCCGCCCGTCGCCATCGACAGCGCCCCGCCGAGCGCCTGGTCGGCCGCCGTCAGCGCCGCGCTGTCGCCGCCGAGAATCGCCACCGCGTCGCTGTAACTGAGAAGTCGTCGCCCCCGCACCGCTCCGGTCTATCACCCGCGGCCGTCACAGGCGTCCCGCTTCGACGATCCGGTGGAGGAAGCGCCGGGTGCGTTCCTCCTGCGGGGCGCCGAAGATCTGCTGCGGCGTGCCGCGTTCCAGCACCACTCCGCCGTCCAGGAAGCACACCTGGTCGGCGACTTCGCGCGCGAAGCCCATCTCGTGCGTCGCCAGGACCATGGTCATGCCGTCGCCCTTGAGGTCCCGTACGACGTTGAGCACCTCGCCCACCAGCTCCGGGTCCAGCGCGGCCGTGATCTCGTCGAGCAGCAGGAGCCGCGGGCGTACGGCGAGGGCGCGGGCGATGGCGACGCGCTGCTGCTGGCCGCCGCTGAGTCGGTCGGGGTAGGCGCCGGCCTTGTCGGCGAGGCTGAGTCTGCCGAGGAGTTCGCGCGCCTGCTGGGCCGCCTGCCCGCGCGGTACGCCGTGGACGCGGTGCGGGGCGAGGGTGATGTTCTCCAGCACGGTCATGTGCGGGAATAGGTTGTACGCCTGGAACACGACGCCGATGCGGCGGCGCACGGCGTCCGCGTCGGCCCTCGGGTCGGTGATGTCCTCGCCGTCGAGGAAGATCGCGCCGTCGTCGATCTCCTCCAGGAGGTTCGAGCAGCGCAGGAGTGTCGACTTGCCCGATCCGGACGCACCGATGAGGGCGGTGACGGTGTGCGGGGCCACGTCGAGGTTCACGTCGCGCAGGACCACCGTGTCGCGGCCGAAGGACTTGCGTACGTTCTCCAGTCGCAGGACCGGGGCGGTGTCGGTGGTCATGTGGTGCCTCCCTGGGCGCGGCGGCGGTCCATGCGGGCCGTCACCCAGTCGGTGAAGCGCGTCATCGGGATGGTCAGCGCGACGAAGACGAGGCCGGCGACGACGTACGGCGTGTAGTTGAACTCCTTGCTGGCGATGATCTGCGCCGCGTACACGGCGTCGACGGCGCCCGCGATGGAGACCAGACCGGTGTCCTTCTGCAGCGAGACCAGGTCGTTGAGCAGCGGCGGCACCACGCGGCGCACCGCTTGCGGGAGCACCACGAACCGCAGGGCCTGCCCGCCGGAGAGGCCGAGCGAGCGCGCCGCCGCCCGCTGCGAGGGGTGGACGGACTCGATACCGGCCCGGAACACCTCGGCGACGTACGCCGAATAGGTCAGGGTGAGCGCCGCGCCGCCGAGCAGGACGGGGTCGGTGGTGACACCGGCCAGCCGCAGGGCGGGGACGCCGAACACCACCAGCAGGAGGCAGATGATCAGCGGCAGGCCGCGGAAGAAGTCGGTGTACGCCGCCGCCAGGGCGCGCAGCGGGAAGAACACCGGCCCGCGCAGGGTGCGGGCGACGGCGAGGAGCATGCCGATGACGAGGACGGCGGCCCCGCAGACGACCAGCAGCCGCAGGTTGAGCCACAGGCCGTCGATGACCAGGGGGAACGCCTGCCGGGCGTATTCGGCGCTGAAGAAGGTCTCGCGCGTACGCGGCCAGCCCGGCGAGCCGGTGACGACGAGGAAGAGGACCGCCGCCGTGACCAGGGTGCTGAGCGCCGCGACGGCGGTGGCGCGGCGGGCCCGGGCCCGCTTGTGGCGCTCGCGTTCGAGGCGCCGGGCGGAGGGGACGTACGCGTCCTCCTCCCCCGCCGGCGCCGCTGTCGCCGTCTTCTCCACGGTCACTTGAGCACCGGGGCGCCGGCGGCGTCGGACAGCCACCGCTTCTCCAGCGCCGCGAGCGTCCCGTCCGCGCGCAGGGCGTCGACGGCCCCGGTCACGCACGGGGTGAGCCCGCTGTCCTTGTCGAGTACGAGACCGAACTGCTCCGCCGTGCCTTCGGTGTTCTCCAGCTGGCCGACGATCTCCGCTTCGGGGACCTCGGCGGAGGTGATGTAGAAGGCGGTGGGAAGGTCGAGGACGATCGCGTCGACCTGCCCGTTCTTCAGGGCGGTCTTGGCGAAGTCGTTCTTCTGGAAGACGGCGGGAGGCTGCTTCGGCCTGATGACGTCCTTGACGACGTCCAGGCTCGTGGAGCCCACCTGCGCGCCGAGCCTGACGTCCTTGAGACCGGCCAGGGTGCCGGCCTTCGCGGCCCTGGAGGTCTTCAGCGCGACGACGGCCTGGCGCACGTCGTAGTAACCGGAGGAGAAGGAGACGGCTTTCTTGCGGCTGTCGCTGATGGAGATCTGGTTGATGTCGAAGTCGAACTTCTTCGCGCCGGGCGCGAAGGCGGTGTTGAAGGGCACGGTCTGCCAGACCACCTGGTCCTCGCCGTAGCCGAGCTTCTTCGCCACAGCGTGGGCGACGGCCGACTCGAAACCCTTCCCGTTGGCCGGGGCGTCGTCCTCGAACCAGGGGGCGTAGGCGGGCTTGTCGGTGCCGATGGTGAGCTTGCCGGGCACCTCGGTGGTCAGCTTGCCGGGTGCGCAGCTCGCCGTGGCGCCGGGGGCGGCGGCCGGGGACTCGGGCTGCGGCGCGCAGCCGGTGACGGCCGTGACGGCGACGGCGGTGAGCGCGACGAGCGTCGCGAACGGGGCGAGGGCGGTCGTACGGCGGCGGGGCTCGCTGGCAGGGCGCATGGCGGGAGCGTCGCAGCGGACGACGGCGTCTGTCCAGGTCACAGCGGGAAACGTCCGCATCCTGGAACGCGGCAGGGCCGGTGTTGCGGGCCGGTGAATTCCCGCCGGTTCAGACCCGGGAGCGAAGCGCTCGCGGTAGGGGCTGGGCGTACGTCCGGTACGGCGGCGTAGCCACGGACGCGGGGGTCGGCGGCCGTACGGGAGTCCGCGGCGGAGGTCGGCGGCCGTACCGAGTCCGCCGGCGCGTGCGGCGGACTCGATAGACGGCGCGGTCGCCGCGTTCCCTCAGGCGGCGGGCCAGGGCGCCGCGTTGGGCGGTGGGCCGGGCGAGGGGTGTGGTGCCGAGCCGGCGCGGACCCTGCGGTGCAGGGTTGCCGGGCCGGCCGCCGTGTATGCGGCGAGGGCGGTGACGTACCGGGGCGTCGCGAGCCGCTCACTGGCCCGTCGGCGGCGGGTGGAGGCTCCCTGCTGCCGTTCGCACCGACGGGCACGCATACGGTGAGCGACCGTCACGGCCCCGCGCCGGCGCACGTGGACGCGCCCGCCGGGCACGCGCGCCGAGGGAACGGACCCTCTTTTTGGGCGCCGGAGGCGATCTTCAATAGGATCCGGCGATGATCACAAGAAAACGGCCGGCGGCAAGGGCGTTCGGCCTGCTCGTCGCCCTGGCCGCCGGGCTCCTCGCGGCCGGCCCCGCCGCTGCCGCCGCCGACGAACCGGACACGCGCCGGTCCCCCAAGGTCGAACTGGTCCTCGACGTCAGCGGCTCCATGCGCGCCAAGGACATCGACGGCACGTCCCGGATGGCCGCCGCCAAGCAGGCGTTCAACGACGTACTGGACGCCGTGCCGGAGGAGGTGCTGCTCGGCATACGCACCCTGGGCGCCGACTATCCCGGCGACGACCGCAAAACCGGCTGCAAGGACACCCGGCAGCTCTACCCGGTGGGCCCGCTGGACCGGACCGAGGCCAAGACGGCCGTCGCCACGCTGGCGCCGACCGGCTGGACGCCCATCGGCCCGGCCCTGCTCGGCGCGGCCGACGACCTCGAGGGCGGCGAGGGCTCCCGCAGGATCGTGCTCATCACCGACGGCGAGGACACCTGCGGCCCGCTCGACCCGTGCGAGGTCGCGCGCGAGATCGCCGCGAAGGGCACCCACCTGGTCGTCGACACGCTCGGCCTGGTCCCGAACGCCAAGATCCGCCAGCAGCTCACCTGCATCGCGGAGGCCACCGGCGGCACCTACACCGCCGTACAGCACACCGACGAACTGTCGGGCCGAGTAAAGCAGTTGGTGGACCGCGCGGCCGACCCCGTCGTCCAACCGGTCGCGACCGAGGGCGCGGACCGGTGCGTGGACGCGCCGCGGCTGAAGGCGGGTCTCTACACCGACCGCGAGAAGTTCTCCCAGCACCGCTGGTACCGGGTCGACGTACTGCCCGGACAGGAACTGCGGGCCTCCGTCAGCGTCGGCGCCGACCGCGCGGTGAACCGCGACTACGGCGTACTGCTGCGGGCGGTGACCACGCGCGGCAGGGAGATCGTGCGCGGCTCGGAGGCCGGTGACAGCCGTACGGACGTGATCTCGACCGGTCTGCGCTATCCGAAGGCCCCGCTGGACGACGACGTCGCCGACGAGGTGAAGCCGGCGGCCGAGACCGTGTGCCTCCAGGTCAGCAACTCCTTCTCCGCTCCCCCGTCCGTCAAGACCGCTCCGGGTCTGCCCGTCGAGCTGGCCGTCGACCTGGTGGACGGCCCCGACGAGGCGTCGGACGTCGCGTCGTTCGGCCTGGGGCACGGCTGGTGGCTGCTCGGCGTACTCACGCTGACCGGACTGCTCGCCGGACTGCTGTGGGGCTGGATCTCACGCTGGCGCTTCGCCGTATGGAGGACGAACTGATGCGTAGGACGACACGTCTGCTGAGCGGCGCCGTGCTGGCGGGCGCCGCGCTCTTCGGCGCCGCCGCTCCCGCCCTCGGCGACTCGACGCCCTCGCCGGGCGCGGGCCGCGACGGGGAGGAACAGGCCGCGCCGACCGAGGCGGGCACCACCTTCCGTACGGCGACGAAGATCCGCCAGGACCAGCCGGCCACGGCCGAGGCGTCCACCGGTGACTACCTGTACTGGGTCTTCGACGCCGACGCGGGGCGCACCGCCACCGTGCGGGCCACGGTGAAACTGCCGGAGACGGCGGCCCGGCACGGCGCTGCCACCTGGCGGCTGGACGTGTACGACGGCCTGCGCCGGCGCCAGCCCTGCGTCCACGGCGGCCAGGCTCAGGCGGCGCCCGCCGATGCCGCGTCCGTCACCGTGTCGTGCACGCTGCGGACAGTGCGGGCCTGGGCCGAGCCGTGGTCCGACGACCCGCTGCCGGGGCATTACTACGTACGGCTCACGGTCTCCGACCTGCCGCAGGAGGACCTCGGGCTGCCGGTGCGCGCCGAGGTCGTCGCGACGGCTCAGGAGGCGGGCGGCGCCACGGCGGTGGACGGCGCGCTGTCGGCGCCGCTGGTACCGGGGGCTTCGGACGCGGCGGTGGCCGAGGCGGCCGACGACACGTTCTCGTCGGGCTGGTGGTCCTCGCGCTGGCTCTGGACGGTGGGCGGGGGCGTCCTCGGGGCGGCCGCGGCCATCGCCGGGTACAGCATGACGCGCGGCTCGGGACGGCCCGCGCGGGTCCCCCCGGGCGCCTGACCCACACTCACCCCTCACGGCACGCCGTCCGGCCGGCCCGGTCTCTCCGTCAGAGGGACCGGGCCGGCCGGCGTTGGGCCCGACCGGCGCGGGGTGTGCTGATGCCGGGCGGGGTGCGCGGTCGCGGGGGCGTGGGGCGGGTGTGCGGCAGGTGGGCGCACGGGACTTGTGGTGCGGCATTCCGGTCCGCACCCTGGCCTCATGACCACACGCGCGCCCGGTCCGGTGTCGCCCCCCGTACCGGCCCGGCCGGTCCGCTCCCGCCGGGCGCTGGTGGCGGGGTCCGTCGGCAATTTCATCGAGTGGTACGAGTTCGGCGTGTACGGCTATTTCGCCACCGTCATCGCGGCGCACTTCTTCACCCCCGAGGGCGGCAGCGCCGCGGAAGGGCTCGTCAAGACGTACGCGTCCTTCGCCCTGGCGTTCTTCTTCCGGCCCGTCGGCGCGGCGGTCTTCGGGCGGCTCGGTGACCGGATCGGCCGCCGGCCGACACTGATCCTGGTCATCTGCCTGATGACGGGCGCCACGACGCTGATCGGCGCGCTGCCGACATACGCCTCCATCGGCGCGGCCGCGCCCTGGCTGCTGACACTGCTGCGGATCCTGCAAGGGCTTTCCGCCGGAGGGGAGTTCGGGGGCGCGGTGTCGGTCATGACCGAGTTCGCGCCACCGGGCCGGCGGGGCCGGTACGGGGCGTGGCAGTCGTTCACGGTGGCGCTCGGCCTGCTCGCGGGCGCGGGCGCGGCGGCGCTCCTCGCGACCGTGCTCACCGAGTCGCAGCTGAACGGGTGGGGCTGGCGGGTGCCCTTCCTGCTGACGCTGCCGCTCGGGCTCGTCGCGATGTGGCTGCGGCTGCGCCTGGACGAGACGCCCGCCTTCGCGTCGGCCGTCGCCGAGACGGGCGCACCCGTGCGGCGGCCGCCCGCCGCCGAGACGGTCAGGGCGGTCGCACTGGGCGCCGGACGGCTGATGGGATGGTCGGCGGCCGGTTACACCTTCCTGGTGGTCCTCCCCTCGTACCTCCAGAGCACGCTGAACGCGACGTTCCAGCAAGCGCTCGTCGCGACCGTCCTGGCCAACCTCGGGTTCGCGGCCTCGATCCTGCCCGCGGGTGCGGTGAGCGACCGTATCGGGCGGCGGACGGTGATGCTGACCGGAGCGCTGCTGGTGGCCGTGCTCGCGCTGCCGCTGCTGAACCTGGTGCAGGACCCGGGCGTCTCGGCGTACGCGAAAGGGGCCGCGCTCTTCGGCGCGGGGGCCGCCGTCGGGCTGATGGCGGGGCCGGGGCCCGCGATGCTGGCCGAGATGTTCCCGACCACGGTGCGCTACACGGGACTCGGTCTGGCGTACGCGCTGTCCAACGCCGTGTTCTCCGGCTGTGCGGGCCTGGTCATCACCGAGGTGGTCGGGCGGACGGGCGACACCGACATCCCCGCCTACTACGCCGCCGCCACCTGCGCGGTCAGCGTCGCCGCACTGCTGACACTGCGCGGCGACGACCACCGGCGGGCGCTGCGGTGAGGCACCTGCGGGTGGTCGGGCTGATGTCGGGCACGTCGTACGACGCCATCGACGCGGCGGCCGCCGACCTCGTCCTCGACGGGGACACGCTGGTGCTCACGCCGCTCGGCCTGATCAGCACGGCGTACGACGACGATCTGCGGGCGGCGCTGGCCGGCGCGCTGCCGCCCGCCGGGACGGATCTGGCCACCGTGTGCCGGCTCGACACGCGCATCGGGCAGGCTTTCGCCGCGGCCGCCGTCCGGGCGGACCGGGAACTGTGCGACGGGCAAGCCGGTCTGATCGCCTCGCACGGGCAGACCGTCTACCACTGGGCCGAGGACGGCCGGGTGCACGGCACGCTCCAGATCGGTGAGCCCGCGTGGATCGCCGAGGCGACCGGCCGCCCCGTCGTCTCGGGCTTCCGTACGCGGGACGTGGCCGCAGGGGGCCAGGGCGCGCCGCTGGTGAGCGTCGTCGACGTCATGTGGCTGCGGGGACGGCCGGGCCTGCCCGTGGCACTGAACCTGGGCGGGATCGCCAACGTCACGATCGCTTCGGGCGGCGAGGGCGGTACGGACGGTGGTGGCGGCGCGGGTGGTGGGGACGGTGCAGGCGGTGCGCGCAGTACCGGCCATACAGGTGGCGCAGGCCGTGCGGGTGGTGAACCGCTGGCCTTCGACACCGGGCCTGCCAACGCGCTGATCGACGCGGCGGTGCGGGAGCTGGTGGGGCGCGCGGGCGACGGCCCGGCGGCGTACTCCATGGACGTGGACGGCGCGCTCGCCGCGCGGGGCAGCGTCCATCCGCCCCTGCTGCGACGGCTGCTGACGGAGCCGTACTACGGCCGGCCCGCGCCGAAGACGACGGGCAAGGAGCTGTTCCACCTGCCCTACCTGCGGGCGGCGCTGCACGGCTTCGGGCCGCTGCCCGCCGAGGACGTCGTCGCCACCCTCACCCGGCTCACCGCGCGGACCGTCGCCGACGCCGTACGGCCCTTCGGGGCGACGGAGGTGATCGCGTCGGGCGGCGGTACCCGCAACCCGGTGCTGATGCGGTGGCTGCGGGAGGAACTGCGGGCCGGCCGGGACGGTGTGACGCTGCGGACTTCGGACGAGCTGGGGCTGCCGTCCGCCGCGAAGGAGGCGTACGCCTTCGCCGTTCTCGGCTGGCTGACCGCGCACGGCCTGCCCGGCACACTCCCTTCCTGCACCGGCGCCCGCCGCGCGAGCGTCCTCGGCTCGATCACGCCCGGGGCCCCCGGCCCGCGCCTGCCGGAGCCCGTGACGACCGCGCCCACCCGCCTGACCATTCGCGCCACGCGCAACTCCGAGCCCTTTACCGCGCGTTGACCGCGCCCGTACGCTCCCCGCCACCGCGTGATCACCGGACGTACGGCAGACGGAGGGTGCACCACCATGAGATTTCGGAACAGGCCCGCACTTCTCGCGGTGACGGGGGTGCTCCTCGTCGCCTGCGCCGTCGGCGCCACACCGCCGGCCACGGCGGCGACGGGGGCGGGGCCCGCACGGCCGCACCCCGTGACCGCGAACGCCGAGGTCGTGCCGGTTCAGCAGACCGGTCCGGCCGACCGGCGGTTCAACCTCGTCATCCTGGGCGACGGCTACACGGCGGACGACATGGCGGGCTTCCGCGCCGATGTCGACAAGCACCTCAACGTGCTGTGGAGCACGGAGCCGTTCGCCTCCTACCGCTCGTACATCAACGTCTGGGCGGTGGAGGCGCCGTCCCCCGAGTCGGGCGTCGACTGTGACCCCGGCCTGGACTCGCCCCGCCGGGACACCCCGCTGGACATGGGCTTCTGGGGCGGCTGCAACCCGGGCAGCGTGCAGCGGCTGCTGTCGATCGACTCGGCGGCGGCGACGGCGCTGGCCGATCTGATCCCCGGGTCGAAGAGTTCCAACCGGCAGATCGTCGGTCTCGCCAACAGTGCGACGTACGGCGGCGCGGGAGGGACCTTCGCCACCGCCTCGGGCGGGAACGCGCTGTCGTCGCTCATCACGCCGCACGAGATAGGCCACTCACTGGGCAAACTCCAGGACGAGTACGACTACTACGCGCGGGGCGTCCCCGGCGGCACGTACGAAGGCGGCGAACCCGACTCCGCTCATCACACGCTCCTCACCGAGGCACAGATGCGCGCCGAGCGGCGCAAGTGGTGGCGCTGGCTGGGCGAGCGCAGCGACTCCGGTGGTGTCATCGGGCGCCACGAGGGCGGCATGTACCGGACGAAAGGGGTCTGGCGGCCGAGCAGGCACTCCCTGATGAAGACGCTCGGTTACTCCTTCGACCAGGTGGAGAGGGAGGTCATGACGCAGGCGATATCCGCCAAGGTCGATCTGGTGCAGGGCCACGCGCCGAACGACGCGCCGGTCGGCGACGACCGGACGGTGTGGGTCGACACGCTGCACCCGGTCGGCGGGGAACTCGACACCGTGTGGCGGCTGGACGGCCGTCGGGTGAGCGGCACGGCGGGTGAGCGCAGCCTGGATCTGCGGCGCCTCGGTCTTCACGAGGGCCGTCGGCACACCCTGACGGCGACGGTCTCGGACCCGACCCCGTTCGTGCGGGACCCGCGGATCCGTGCCTCCGCCGCGCTGACCCGCACCGTCACGTGGACGGTGGACCCGGCGGTCACGACGCGGCCGGTGTCCGCCGCGGCGGAGTTCACCGGCCACACCGGGACCGCCGCCCCCGTGGGGGCCGAGTCGGTCGTGTACGCCGACACCACTCACCCCACGAGCAGCATCCCGCGGGTGCGATGGGTGCTGGACGGGCGGCCGGTGCGCAACCCCGGCAACGACCGTGACCTGGACCTCGGCGCACTGGAGCTGGGGCGCGGCAGTCACACGCTGACGGCGCGCATCGCCGGTACGCAGCGGACGCTGACCTGGACGGTCGACGGCACTCCGGCGAAGGCGGCGTACGCCCTGTCCGAACCGCTGCGTACGGTGCGGCGGCCGGGGAAGCCGGCGGAGTACGTCTACGACGGCCCGTTCACGATGAAGCTGACGGCTCGGGACGACCAGGAGGGGTACGTCGTCTCGCAGTTCAGAGTCGACGGCGACGGGTGGTACACGTACTTCGGCTGGCCGACGGACGCGGACGCCCCGTTCCGCTTCACTCCGGGTGGCACGGTCATCGACGACCTGGTCTACGGCAAGCTCGGCACACCGCGCGTCGTGCCGTGGGACGACGCCACACCGGAGTACGGATCGCACACGATCGAGTACCGCACGATCGACTCGGCGGGCAACGTCGGCCCGGCGAAGGCGTTCCGCGTCACGCTGGTCCCGCCGGGGGCGGGAGGCAGCGGGCGCTGAGGCTTCTGAGGCAGGGGCCGGGGCGAGGGCGCGCGACACCCGCGACGGCCTCCCCCTCCCCGCCCCGGCCCGGAGCACCGCCCCGACCACGCCGCCGCCCGCTAGTCCTCCGGCAGCACGGCCGCGACCATCGCCGCGAACTCGTCGGGGGTGGCGACGCGGACGCCCAGGTCCTCCGCCTTCGCTCGCTTCGAGCCCGCGTTGTCGCCCGCCACCACCAGCGCCGTCCGCTTGGAGACGCTGGAGGACGCCTTGCCGCCGGCGCGCTCGATGACCTCGTTCATCTGGTTCCGGCTCAGCTTCTCCAGGGGGCCGGTCATCGCGCCGGTGACGACGACCGACATGCCGGCGAGCGGACCGGCGGGCTCGGCCGCTTCCTCCGGCGCCGCCCCTTCCGCCGCCTCGTTCTCCGCCGGCGGCGTCGCTCCCGGCTCCGTCATGTTCACCCCCGCGGCGACCAGCTTGGCGATCAGCGGGCCGAGTTCGGCCAGTTCGGCGACGATCACCGGCGCCTTCTCCACCCCGATGCCCTCCACCCGCTGCACCGCTTCCGCGTCGGCGGACCGCAGGTGGTCCATCGTCGCGAAGTGCCGGGCGATGCGGCGGGACATCGAGCGGCCGGTTCCGCGCACGCCGAGCGCCGCGAGGACGCGCGACAGGGGCCGGGTCCTGGCCCGCTCGATGGCGGCCAGCAGGTTGTCCGCGCTGGTCTCGCCCATCCGGTCCAGCGTCAGGAGCTGCTCGCGGCTGAGGGAGAACAGGTCGGAGAAGTCGCCGACCAGGCCCGCGTCGACGAGCTGTACGACCCGCGTCGTGCCCAGGCCCTCGATGTCGAGCTGGTCGCGCCCGACCGCGTACGCGATGGACGCCACGACCCGGCAGTCGCGGCCGCGCACGCACCGCCAGCGCTGCTCGCTCGCGTCGATCTCCGAACCGCACTGCGGACAGGTCTCCGGGAAGACGATGGGCTGTTCGTCCCCGGTGCGCAGATGCGCGACCGGCGCCTCGATGCGCGGGATGATGTCGCCCGCCTTGTAGACCATCACCTGGTCACCTAGGCGCAGGTCGCGCCGCGTGATGTCGGCCGGGTTGTGCAAAGTGGCGTACGTGACCGTCGACCCGTCGATCTCCACCGGTTCGAGCACGGCGCGCGGCGCGATGATCCCCGTACGCCCGACGTTCCACTCCACCGCGATCAGCCGGGTGACCTTCTCCACGGCGGGGAGTTTGTACGCGATGGCCCACCGCGGCGCCCGCGAACCGGCTCCCGCCTCCCGCTGGTCCGCCGCCGAGTCCGCCTTGACGACGATCCCGTCGATGCCGAACGGCAGCTCGGGACGCAGGGCGGCGATCTCCTCGATCCGGGCCCGCGCCTCCTCTGCCGTGGCCGCCGTGCGCGGCGGCACGGCGGTGTCGGCCGCGGTGTGCACACCGAGCGCCGCGACACGCCGCAGGATCTCGCTGTGCGGCCGCTCCTCCAGCCCCTCACCGAGCTCCCCGGACCCGGGCAGCGGCAGGGCGCCGTACGCGAAGAAGGTCATCTCCACCGTGTACGGGCGGTCCTTGGCCCGCAGCGTGCCCGCCGCGCCGTTGCGCGGATTGGCGAACGGCTCCCCGCCGTGCTCCGTGCGCACCGCGTTCGCCTTCTCGAACTGCTCGGTCGTCATCAGGACTTCGCCGCGCACCTCGAAGGTGGCCGGCTCGGTCAGCTCGCCGGGCAGCCCCACGATGGTCCCCAGCGCGTGCGACACGTCCTCGCCCGCCGTGCCGTCCCCGCGCGTGATGAGCTGCACGAGTCTGCCGGACCGGTAGCGTGCGGCGACGGCGAGGCCGTCGAGCTTCGGCTCGACGCTCCACTGCTCGACCGGCCGGCCGAGTCTGCGTTCCAGAGAGGCCGTCCAGGTGACGAACTGCTCGGGCGAGAACACGTTGTCCAGCGACAGCATCGGCACGGTGTGCGGCACGTCGCCGACCGCGGCGCCGCCCGCCACCTTCCCCGTCGGGGAGTCCGGCAGCGCCTCGTCCGGATGCGCCTGCTCGTACGCCTCGATCAACCCCACCAGCCGGTCGTACGCCTCGTCGTCCAGCGCGCTGTCGCCCTGGGCGTAGTAGGCGGCGGCGGCGCGGGTCGCGGTCTGGACCGCCTCCGCGTACGCGGCGGAATGTGCGAGAACGGCAGGTGTGTTCGTCATGCCCTTCATCCTGCCTCCCACCACTGACAACGCCCCTGACCCACGCGGATCCGCCCTCCGGCGCCCGCGTAGCCGCACCTTCGGATCGAAGGCCAGTCAGCGGTTCGTACCACTGGACCTTCTGTTAATCTGCCCGCTCCTGGATGTTCGTCCACCCGTCCGTCCCCCCCAAGCGCCCACAGTCCGCCGGGTGCAGCGAGGTGTTCCCGTCCGTGTACAGCACTCCGTTTTCCCCCGCAGAGGCCAGAGCCGCGCGCGCCCGGATGGGCCTGACCACGACTCAGGTCGCCCATTCCATGGCGTCGTGCGGCGCGCCCGCCCATCCCGACCTGATAGCCGCCTGGGAGCAGGGCACCCATGTGCCCTCGGAGCCGCAGCTCTTCGCCCTGGCCGACGTCCTGTGGTGCACGTCGGCCACACTGATGGGCATCGAGCCGCGGACGCTCGCCGAGCACCGGCTGGCCAAGCTGCTGAGCGTGGAGCGGCTCGCGTACCGGATCGGCATGGACCCGGCCGCCTACCGGGCCGCCGAGGAGCAGCGGCGCTGGGACGGGGATCCGCGCCAGACCAGGGCCCTGGTCGACGCGCTGGGGCTCTCCCTGCGGAAGCTGATCGGCATCACGGGCCGGGTCGACGAGCTGGCCGAGCACCTGCGGACGGCCATCGACGGCCGGTGGAAGGCGCATGTGGCTCCCGTGGCGGAGATCGTCTGCGTCGACGAGACCCTGGTGGGCGACGCGCTGCGGGCGCTGCACGCGGAGTTCGCGGCGTTCTCCGAGCGGTACATGGGACACCTGGTGGCACGCAACGACGACGCCCGGCTCAAGGAGATCGCGGCCGAGCGCGCCGCGTTCCTGCGCCGGCTGGTCGACCACTTCTGGGAGCTGATCGGCGAGGCGGGCGAGGCGCCGCCGTTCCACCCCGCGGGCCGCTGACCCGGCCGCCGTACCTCCCGCCGGCACTTCTCGCGCCGCCGCGCCCGCACGTCCTCGCCCACCTGCCGCACCGCCACGCCCGCAGGTCCGCACGTCCGCACGTCCGCACGCCGACGACGCCACGTACGCCGCCCCGCAGGCCGCGGGCCGGTGACCCGGCCCGCGACCGGCCCTGCGCGACGCGGCCCTGCGCGACGCGGCTCAGCGCGCGGTGGCGCCGAAGTAGGGGTCCGCCGGGCCCTCGGCGACCGCGGTGTCCGCCGCATCCTCCATGTCGTCCCAGTCGATCTCCATCGCCCTGCGGCGCGTGAACACGTTGAAGAACAGGTTCAGCGTGATGGCGGTGAGGCCGCCGAGCGTGATCCCGCTGTCCAGAACCGCCTGTACGTCCTCCGGCATCCGGTCGAAGAACGGCGGGACGGTCGTCGGCAGCAGGGCGGCGCCCAGACTGACGGCGAGAATGAGGGCGTTGCGCTCCTCCCGCAGGTCCACCTTGCCCAGGATCTGGATGCCGACCGCCGCGACCATGCCGAACATCGAGATCGCCGCGCCGCCGAGCACCGGCTGGGGGATCACGGCGACCAGGCTGCCCGCCTTCGGCAGCAGCCCGAGCACGATCATGAAGACGCCGGCCGCCACGACGACGTAACGGCTCATCACCTTCGACATCCGCACCAGGCCGATGTTCTCGGCGAACGCCACGTACGGGAACGAGTTGAGGACGCCTCCGAGAACGGTCGCGGCGCCGTCGGCGCGCAGGGCTCTGGCAACGGTGTCGCCGTCGACCTTCTTGCGGGTGATCTCCCCGATGGCGTACACGTCGCCGGTGGTCTCCACCATCGTGATCAGCATGACGACGGTCATGGCGACGATCGGCAGCAGCTCGAACTTCGGCATGCCGTAGTGGAACGGCGTGCTGACCCCGAACCAGTCGGCCTGCGCGACCGCGCCGAAGTGCACGTCGCCGAGAAGCCAGGCGACGGTCGTCCCGCCGATGAGTCCGAGCAGCACGGCGAGGCTGCTGAGGAACGGCTTGCCGACCCGGACGAGAGCCAGGATGAACAGGAGCGTGCCGATCGCGTACGCGAAGTTCTCCGGTGCGCCGAACGCCGGGTCTCCCCTGAGCTGCGAGCCGCCGGCCGCGTCCTGGAGGCCCACCGGTATGAGGGTGAGGCCGATGATGGTGAGGATCGTGCCGATCACGATCGGCGGGAAGTACTTCACGAGCTTGCTGAAGAACGGCGCGAGGAGGAACGTCGCCATGCCCGCCGTGATCACCGCTCCGTAGACGACGAGCAGCCCGGCGGTGCCGCCGCCGGCGCCCAGGCCGATGGCGATCATGGGAGAGACGGCGGTGAAGGTGACGCCCTGCACCAGAGGGAGTCTGGCGCCGATCCTCCAGACGCCGAGGGCCTGGATGATCGAGGCGACGCCGCAGGTCAGCAGGTCGGCGTTGATCAGGTAGACGAGCTCCTCGTGGGACAGGCCCATGGCGTTGCCGAGGAGGATCGGGACGACCACCGCCGCCGCGTAGAACGCGAGGACGTGCTGGAAGCCGTAGAGGGTGAGTTTGGGGAGCGGGAGCAGGTGGTCGACCGGATGGACCTGCTGCCGGGAGAGGTCCCGGGCGGACCGCCGGGAGGACTGCCGGGTCGACTGTCGGGGGACTCGTGCCATCTCTGCCTTGCCTTCGCGAGGTAGGTGATTGAGAGAGGACCGCCGCCGTCGGGTCCCGGATGGCGGGAGGGAGGGCGGATCGGCTCGTAGGAAGCCGACGTCTGGCGGAGTTGCCGACACGACGTCGCCCTGCACTGCACATTGCGTCCTGGATTGACAGGACTTCCTTCGATTGACACAGCAAAGCCCGCTTCAATCATGGGATCCGCAGGCGGTGTCGATCGGAGCGCTCACCTTAGAGCACCCTCGTCGTTCCTCGCGAGTAACCGGCGCCCGGCCGGACGGACGGCTTCCGGACGGTGTCGCCTAGGCTCTCGGTGCCATGAGGAGCAACCCCCCGCGCCTGGAGCCCAAGGCCGACAAGGACACCGTGCGCAGGCACAATCTGAGCCTGGTGCTGCGCGCCGTCCACGACGGCGGCGAGGCGACGCGCGCCGGGGTCGCGGCCCGGGTCGGGCTGACGCGGGCCGCCGTCTCCTCGCTGGTCGAGCAACTGCTGGACAGCGGGTTCGTCACCGAGTGGGGGAAGACGTTCAGCGGGCAGGCGGGGCGGCCCGGCACCGTCCTGAAGGTGGCGCGCACGGGCGTCGCGGGCCTGGGCGTCGAGGTCGGCATCGACTACGTGTCGGTGTGCGTGACCGACCTGTCCGGTGACGACCGGGTACGGCTCACCGAGCACACCGACAACCGCGCCGCCCGCCCGGCCGAGGTCCTGGCGCACGCCGCCGCCGTCGCGGCGCGGGCGCTGGAGTCGGCGGCCGGTGCGGACCTGCGGCCCGTCGGCGCACAACTGGCGCTGCCCGGTCTGGTGTCCGGCGGTACGGTCCGCCAGGCGCCCAATCTGGGCTGGAACGGCGTCGCGGCCGAGGACCTCTTCGCGCGGGCCCTCGGTGAGCTGCTTCCCGGACGCCGCGCGCTGCCGGTGGGCTCGGACAACGAGGCGAACCTGGCCGCGCTGGCCGAGCTGTGGTTCGGCGGACTCGGACGGGAGCGCACGTTCCTCTACCTGAGCGGGGAGATCGGTGTCGGCGGCGCCCTCGTGCTGGGCGGTGAACTGCTGCGCGGCGCACACGGATTCGCCGGGGAGATCGGGCATGTGGTGGTCGACCCCGCAGGGCCCGCGTGCCGCTGCGGTTCGCGGGGCTGCCTGGAGCAGTACGCCGGCCAGCGGGCGGTGCTGCGGGCAGCCGGCATCGACGAGAACGCCGGGCTGCCGGGCGTCGCGGAGCTGGAGTCCCGGGCCCGCGCGGACGACGCCCGGGCGGTCGAGGCCATCGGGCGGGCCGGAGCCATGCTGGGCCTCGTCCTGTCCGGCGCGGTGAACCTCTTCGATCCGGACGCAGTGGTGCTCGGCGGCATCTACCGGCCGCTGATGCCGTGGCTGGCGCCCCCGGCCGGCCGCGAGCTGGACGGCAGGGTGGTGTCGGGCCTCTGGTCGGGCGACAGCGGCCGGCTGCGCGCCTCGGCACTGACCGGCGACGCGTCGCGCGGCGCGGCGGCCCTGGTCGTACGCGACGTCCTGGCGGACCCGGCCGCGTACGCCTAGGGCAGCCGTCCGCGCCCGCCGGAGGGCATCCGCCCGCCGCCCTCGCCCCCGGCGAACTCCGCGAGCGCCGCGAAGTCGTCCCTCCGCAGTCCGGCCCGGGGGCTGACGTGGTGGAGCAGGGCGGGCGCGGCGTGGCCGGCGGCCACGCGCGCGTGGTCGGCCTCGCTCTGCTCGTCGTCGACCCAGGCGAAGGGCCGGCCGTCGGCGTACGCCATATTGAGGGGCCCGTCCACATCGAGGAACAGCAGCGGTCGCGTCACGGCGCTCACCGTACGCGGGCCCCGGCCCCGGTGGCTTCCGCTTTAATCGCGTACGCCCAGCAGGTGGTCGAGCGCCAGTTGGTCCAGCACCTCGAAGGACATGCTCCGTTCGGCCGCCGCCGTGACGTCGAAGTCCTCGTACGCCGCCCGGTCGGCGAGCAGTGACGCGAGGCCGTCGGCGGCGGTCGGGCGGGCGAGGTCGTCGAGGCGGGAGGCGCGCAGAGCCTCCCGCACCGCCGGGTCGGCGCGGAAGGCGGCGGCGCGCTCCCTGAGGATCAAGTAGTTGCGCATGCAGCCGGCGGCGGACGCCCACACCCCGTCGGCGCCGTCGGTGCGCACCGGCTTGAAGTCGAAGTGCCGGGGGCCGTCGTAACCCGCCGTCTCCAGCAGGTCCACGAGCCAGAACGCCTGGCGCAGGTCGCCGGCGCCGAAGCGGAAGTCCTGGTCGTACTTGATGCCGGTCTGGCCGTTGAGGTCGATGTGGAAGAGCTTGCCCGCCCACAGGGCCTGGGCGATGCCGTGCGGGAAGTTGAGGCCGGCCATCTGCTCGTGGCCCGTCTCGGGGTTCACGCCGACCAGATCGGGGCGTTCCAGGCGCTCGATGAACGCCAGCGCGTGGCCGATGGTGGGGAGCAGGATGTCGCCGCGCGGTTCGTTGGGCTTCGGCTCGATGGCGAAGCGCAGGTCGTAGCCCTGCTCGGTGACGTACGCGCCGAGCAGGTCGAACGCCTCCTTCATGCGGTCGAGGGCGACGCGCACGTCCTTCGCCGCCCCGGACTCGGCCCCCTCGCGGCCGCCCCAGGCCACGTAGGTGGTGGCTCCGAGTTCGACGGCGAGGTCGATGTTGCGGATCGTCTTGCGCAGGGCGAAGCGGCGCACGTCACGGTCGTTCGCGGTGAACGCGCCGTCCTTGAAGACCGGATGGGTGAACAGGTTGGTGGTGGCCATCGGCACCTTCATGCCGGTGGCGTCCAGCGCCTGACGGAACCGCTTGACGCACGCCTCGCGTTCGGCGTCCGAGGAGCCGAAGGGGATCAGGTCGTCGTCGTGGAAGGTGACGCCGTGGGCGCCGAGCCCGGCCAGGCGCCGGACGGTCTCGACGGGGTCGAGGGCCGGGCGGGTCGCCGTGCCGAAGGGGTCGACGCCCTGCCAGCCGACGGTCCACAGGCCGAAGGTGAACTTGTCGTCGGGGGTGGGAGTGAAGCGCTCCGACATGTGACCGGCCTCCATTTGTTTGTTGACATGACTAATACTGCACGACCAATCTGTTCCACAGAAGAGAACCGAGGAAACGAGGGGTCCCATGACGCCGAGCACGGTCGTCGTCGGGGTGGACAGTTCCACGCAGTCCACCAAGGCCGCGTTCACCGACGCCGCGACCGGCCGGCTGCTCGCGGTCGGCCGCGCGCCGCACCGGGTCACCGGCGAGGCCGGGGCACGCGAGAGCGATCCGGAGGAGTGGTGGCGGGCGCTCGGCGCGGCCGTGGCCGCCGGGCTGCGGGATTCGGGGGTGGCGGCGTCCGCCGTCACCGGCATCGCGGTCGCCGGGCAGCAGCACGGGCTGGTCGTCCTCGACCGGGCCGGGCGACCGCTGCGCCCCGCGCTCCTGTGGAACGACACGCGCGCGGCCCCGCAGGCCGCCGCCCTCACCGAGGCGCTCGGCAGCCCGGCCGCCTGGACGGCACGTACCGGATCGGTCCCCGTCGCTTCCATGACCGCCGCGAAGTGGCAGTGGCTCCGCGAGCACGAGCCGTACGCCGCCGAGTCGGCCGCCGCCGTGCGCCTCCCCCACGACTTCCTCACCGAGCGCCTCGCCGGGGTGGCCGCGACCGACCCGGGCGACGCCTCGGGCACCTGCTGGTACTCCACCGCCACCGGCGCGTACGACCCCGGGCTTCTCGATCTGGTCGGCCTGGACGAGAAGCTGCTGCCGCCCGTGGCCCCCACCGGCGCCACCCGCGTCGGCTCCCTCACCCGCGCGGCGGCCGGACTGCTCGGCCTGCCCGCCGGGATCGCCGTCGCGGCGGGTACGGGCGACAACATGGCCGCCGCCGTCGGGCTCGGCCTCGGCGGCGCCGGGCTGCTGGACCACCCGGTGCTCAGCCTGGGCACCTCCGGCACCGTCTTCGCGGCCACCCGCGCCCGGCCGGCGTCACCCGCCCTGGCGGGGTTCGCCGCCGCCGACGGCGGCTACCTGCCGCTCGCCTGCACGCTCAACTGCACCCTCGCCGTCGACAAGGTGGCCGCCCTGCTGGGCCTGGACCGTGACGACGCCGCGCCCGGCGGCGAGGCGGTGCTCTTGCCGTACCTCGACGGCGAACGCACTCCCGACCTCCCCGCCGCCTCCGGCCTCCTGACCGGCCTGCGCCACGACACCACCCCGCGCCAACTCCTCGGCGCCGCCTACGAGGGCGCGGCCGTCACGGTGCTGCGGGCCCTCGACGAGGTGCTGCGCGCCTGCGGCCTCGACCCCGCCGACCCGGAGGTGGCCTCGCGTCCGCTGCGGTTGGTCGGCGGCGGCGCGCGGGGGCGTACGTGGGTCGAGACGGTACGCCGCCTCTCCGGTCGCCCGCTGCTGGTCCCCCCGGCGGTCGAGCTGGTCGCCGTCGGGGCGGCCGCGCTCGCGGCGGGGGCGGCGAGCGGGCGGGACGCTGTGGCGGTCGCGGCCGAGTGGGGCACCGGGGGCGGCAGGCAGGTGCCGGCGGCGGAGCGCGACTGGGACACGTGGCACCGGATCACGTCGGTCCTCGACGGCCTCGTCGCCGGCGCGCCCCCCGGCTAGCACGGGGCGCGGCCCCTCGGCCGGCGCCAACCGGCCGGTACGCGCTCACCCCGGCCGCCACCGCGTGCCCGGCGCCGGGCGTGACGCCTCGGGCGGAGTGGCCCGGGTGGTAGGGACCGCTGCGGCCGCGAGCCGGGCCCGCCCCTCGGCCGCAGCTCGGCGTACAGGCCCGGAAGGGCGGCCCCGGAGGCGGCCGACCGTACCGGCGTGTCAGACCTTGCGGGCCACTCCCCCGTACCCCGGGATCGGGTCGTCGCCGGCGACCGGGACCACGTCGCCCAGCTCCGGCCGCCAGTCGGCGGCCAGCGAGACGCCCGGTGCGACGAGTTCGAAGCCGTCGAAGAACCCGGAGAACTCCGCGCGTGAGCGCGGCCGCAGGGTCAGGCCCTTCGCCGCGTACAGCGCCGACGCCTTGGCCGCGCCCTCCGGGTCGAAGTCGCCGGTGACGTGGGACAGCACCAGGTAACTGCCGGGCGCGAGGCGGTCCATGAGCCGGTTCACCAGCGCGTGCGCGCCGTCCTCGTCGCCCACGAAGTGCAGCAGCGCCAGCAGGGACAGCGCGATCGGCTGCGCGAAGTCGAGGACCTTGCCGGCCCGCTCCAGGATCAGGTCGGGCTCGCGGGCGTCCGCCTGGATGTACTCCGTCGCGCCCTCCGGCGTGGACCGCAGCAGCGCCTCCGCGTGGGCCAGCACGATCGGGTCGTTGTCGCAGTAGACGATCCGCGCGTCGGGGGCGGTGCGCTGGGCGATCTGGTGGAGGTTCGGCTCGGTGGGTATGCCCGTGCCGATGTCGAGGAACTGCCGCACGCCGTTCTCCGCGAGCCAGCGCGTGGCCCGGTGCATGAACGCCCGGTTGACCCGCGCCATGTCGCGCCCCCGCGCGTCGAGGGCGAGCAGCTGGCGCGCCATCTCCTCGTCGACCGGGTAGTTGTCCTTGCCGCCCAGGAACCAGTCGTACATGCGCGCCGGGTGCGGCTTACTGGTGTCAATCTCGACGGCGGTGCGGTCTTGCCCGGTCATACGGCGCTCCATGGGTCGGGGGGGTGAACGGTGCGGTGACGGTCAGGTGAGCAGGAAGTCGGCCTGTCCGGCCTTCGCTCCCTGGATGAAGGCGGCGATCTCGCCCGGCGTGTAGATCAGCGCGGGTCCCTCGGGGTCGGCGGACTGCCGGACCGCGACTCTGCCGTCGGCCAGCTTCATGGCCTCGATGCAGTTGCCGCCGTTGCCGCCGCTCCACGGCTTGTACCAGCCCTCCGCGGGCAGGTCGTTCGCCGGCATGCCGTTGTATATGGGGTCCATCTCACAGCTCCTTGCGGAGATCCTTGAGGATTTCCTTCGTGCGTTGTGCAGTCGCGGCCTGAGCCGCCATGCGGTCCATGACCTCGAGGTGGGCCGCCACCTCGGGGCGCGCGTCGAGGTAGACCGCGCCGGTCAGGTACTCGCTGTAGACCATGTCCGGGAGTTCCGGCACGGCGAAGCGGAAGAGGACGAACGGGCCGTACGTGCCGGGGTGGTGCCCGGTCGCGAACTCGGCGATCTGGAGGGTGATGTTCGGCCTTTCCATGGCCTCCAGGAGGCGGTCGATCTGCTCCCCCCGCACGTCCGGATTCCCCACCGGCCGCCGCAGCACCGTCTCGTCCATGACGACCCACAGCTTGGGGGCGTCGGGGCGGGTGAGCAGGCTCTGGCGCTCCATGCGCAGAGCCACGTGCCGTTCGACGGCCTCGGGGCCGGTCCGGCCGACGGCTCCGCCGCGCATGATGGCGCGGGCGTAGCTCTCGGTCTGGAGGAGACCCGGCACGAACTGGGGCTCGTACGCCCTGATCAGCGACGCGGCGCCCTCCAGGCTCACGTACATGCTGAACCAGTCGGGCAGCACGCCGTGGAAGCGCTGCCACCAGCCCGGCTTGTTCGCCTCTTCGGCGAGTTCGACGAAGGCGTCGATGTCCTCGGGGCCGTGACCGTACGCCTGGAGCAGGAGCTGCACGTAAGGGATCTTGAGCGCGACCTCGGCCGTCTCCATCCTGCGGATGGTGGCCGGAGTGACGCGCAGAACCCTGGCGGCCTCCTCGCGGCTCAGGCCGGCTCTCTCGCGCAGGTCCAGCAGACGCTTGCCGAGGACGACCTGACCCACCGTCGGGGCGGACCGCGGTTCACTCACTTCAGACCTCCCCGTGGGCTGTTGCGAGCAGTGTGCCACGCGGTCGCGACCGAAGAGACGACACTCTGCAATTTTCATAGTGACCCTTGCCAAGTGTCGCGATCGGAGGGAGAGTTGCGCGGTGAACCAGTTCACGCGGATGCCGCGCGCTGCCACCGGGGGGAAGCAGCGGTCCGGCGCTGCCCCCACACCGTGAGGAAACGCTCGTGGCACCAGGCACTGTGCTCGTCCCCCCGCTCATGGACCACTGCCGGGGGACGGCCATACGCCGTTACGGGTTCGAACTGCCGGGGCGCGCCGAATTCGTGTCCTCCGCGCGCCGGTTGACCAGGCAGCAGCTGACGCAGTGGGGCGTCGGCGAGGACACCTGCGACACGGCGGCGCTGATCGTCTCCGAACTGTTCACCAACGCCGTGCTGCACACCGCGAGCGAGCGGGTCGTCTGCGAACTGCGCGACAGCGACGGCCGGCTGCGGGTCGCCGTGAAGGACCAGGGGCGGCGCCCCACGGGACCGCGGCTGCGCCAGGCCGGCGAGGACGAGCACGGGCGCGGGCTGCAACTGGTCGACACCCTGAGCAGCTTCTGGGGGACACGCGACGCCGCCGACGGACCCGGACGCGTCGTCTGGGCGGAGCTTCCTTGCTGAGGTCGGTGATGACCGCCCTGCCGGCCGGCCGCCTGTCGCGCGGGCGTCGCCCCGAGGCCGGCGCGCAGGGCAGGCGCGGGCGCCCCGGCCCGCAGGGCGTCGCGCACGACGGCGGGCAGGGCGGCGGCCGGGTCCGCCTGCCGCTGCCGGACGGCTTCGCCACCCCGCTCGGCTGCGACGCGGTGGGGCTCCCCGCGCGGCACGGCTTCCGGACGATGGCGCACCTGTCCCGCCCGGGGTGCGTCTTCGCCGACGCCGACTGGTGGTGGTGGCTCGTGCCCGCCGGTTCGGACCTCGGACTCGTCTGGCCGCGGCCCGCCCGCTACGTCGCCGGGGCGTACGTGGCGGCGACGCGTCCGCGCCTGGTCCACCTGCCGGAGGGAAGCGCGCCCTACACCCCGCCGATTCCGCTCTACCTGATGGTCTGCCGGGTCGCGGGCACCGCTCCGGCGTGGTCCACTGTGCCGCATCAGGGGTCCTGACCGGGCCGCACGCGATGGCCTGTTCCGGCGTCGCACCCTGGACAGCGCCTGCCGTCCGCGCGTCAATTCCCTGAGTGCCGGTTCTGGCATGCCCATGTCCAGGGGAGGAATCTCCGCGCCATGAACAGATCCACGTTACGCCGTCACGCCCCCCGCGCCCTGGCCGCCGCCGCCGTCGCGTTCGCGACGGTCCTCGCCTCCGGGCCGCCCTCCACCGCCGGGCCCTCGTCAGCCCCCGGGTCCGCCGAGCCCGGCAGAACGCCGATCGTGACCTGGGCGGCCAGTACGGACCGGCTGTCGACCGCGGGCGCCGCCCCCGACCGTACGTACCGGCTCGTCGTGCGCACCAGCGCGGGCGGCAGCGGGCTGCGGATCCGGCTCTCCAACGCCTTCGGCACCCAGCCGGTGACCTTCGGCCGCGCGTACGCCGGGCTGCGGGGCGCCGGAGCCGCGCTCGTGCCGGGCACCAACCGGCCGCTGACCTTCGCCAGGTCGCACTCGGTGACCGTCGCGCCCGGCGCGTCGGTCTACAGCGACCCGCTGCCCGGCACGGTACGGCCGCAGGCCGATCTGGCCGTCAGCCTGTACGTCCGCAGCGCGGGCGGCGCCGCGACCGGCCACAAGATGGCCCTGCAGACGTCGTACGTCGCCCCCGCCGGCGACCACGCCGCCGACGCCACGGGCGCGCCGTACACCCAGCGCGTCACCTCGTGGTTCTACCTCGACGCGGTGACCGTGGGCGCCCGGCGCGGCGCCGGCGCCGTGGCCACCCTGGGCGACTCGATCACGGACGGCGCCATCTCCACCCGCGACGCCAACCGCCGCTGGCCCGACTTCCTGGCCCGCAGGCTGGACGCCGACCCGGCAGCGCGCGTCAGGGGCGTCGCGAACGAGGGGATATCGGGCAACAAGGTGCTGAAGAACGGCTCCGGCGAGAGCGCGCTCAAGCGGCTCGACCGGGACGTGCTCACCCAGCACGGCGTCCGCACGGTGGTGCTCCTCGAAGGGGTCAACGACATCAAGGCCGTGCCCGCGCCGACGGCCGCCGAACTGATCGCCGGCTACCGGCAGATCGTCGACAGGTCGCACGCTGCGGGCGTGTGCGTCGTCGGGGCGACCGTCATGCCGTACGAGGGCTGGCGGGAGTGGACGCCGGCGGGCGAGGCCGTACGGCAGCGGGTCAACGCGTTCATCCGCGACGGCGGCGTGTTCGACGCGGTCGTCGACTTCGACAAGGCCGTCCTGGACCCGGCCGCGCCGTCGCGGCTGCTGCCGGCGTACAACAGCGGCGACCACCTCCACCCCAACGACCTCGGGATGCGGACCATGGCCGACACCGTCGACCTGAAGAGCCTGGCCTGCCGCAGGCGTTAGCGAAGACGCCCCCGTGGGTCTTCGTGCGCCGCGGTCAGCACGCCCGACCGCGCTCCTCAGAGCGAGCGCAGCGCCTGCCTGGCGCGCCGCGCCAGTCCGTCGGCGCTGCACTTCTCGGCCAGGGACAGGCCGCGGGTCAGCTCGGCCTCGGACCGCGCCGCGATCCCGTAGTCGACCCGCGCCATGGCGTGCTCGTACGCGCACGGGGACCCTTCGAGGAACGCGACCGCCTTGCCCAGCAGCTCCACCGCCCGGTCGCCCTCCTCCAGGGCCGCGGCGCAGCGCAGTGACTCACCGATGGCGGTGTCCGTGCCGAAGCGCTCGGCGCGGTCCCGCACGTAGGCGGCGAGGGAGGCGGCGCGTTCGGGGTCGTCGGCGGCCACCGCACGGGCCAGATCGCTCGCCCACGGAGCCATGACGCCGTTGTGCCGGCCGCGTGCCCGCAACGACTCCCCCGCCGCTTCGAGTTCGGCGACGGCCTCCTTGGTACGGCCCTGCGCGAGCAGCAGCCGCCCCCGTACGCACTGGGCGTCCGGAATGACGATCGACGACGGGTACGGCGGAGCGAACGCGTGGCGCTCCGCCGCCTCCCGCGCCGCGTCGATCCTGCCGCGCGCGAGCAGCGTGTCGATGAGCATGCAGGCGGCGTCCCAGTGCATCGGCAGGCCGTTGCCGACGCGCTCGGCGAGGCGCAGGCTTTCGCGCAGGTACATCTCCGCCTGGGCCAGCTTTCCGCGCCTGCGGTGGAGGTAGCCGACGAGCGCGTGGGCGAAGGCGAGATGACCGCCGCTCCAGCCGGAGATCTCGAAGGCGCGCAGGGCCTCGTCGAAGAGGCTCTCGGCCCGGTCGAGCCGGTCCGCGAAGGCGTAGGTGAGACCGAGCAGCGCAGGGGGCTCGAATCCCCACGCGGTGTTGGTCCAGCCGAGACCGGGGGCCAGCATGCCGTCGACCAGGGCGCGGTCGCAGATCTGGACGATCTCCTCGGCGTTCTCGCCGCGCGCGGTGCCGTCGAAGGCCCTCAGTATGAGCAGGACCCGTTCGGAGTTGTCGCTGCCCCGCAGGCCCTCGGCCATCTCCGCGAGGCGCCGGGAGCGTCCGGGGCCGTCGTCCTCGGCCGCCTGGACGCCCTCCCACAGGAAGTGGACCGCCTGGAGCCGCATTCTGGTGGGGCCGGGAGCGGTCCGGGCGACCTCGTCGGCCACGACCTGTGCCGCTTCCCGCGTCTGGTTGTTGTGCGTCAGCGCCTGGGACAGCCGGAAGACCGCGTCGACCCGCTGGCCGGCGTCGAGGCCCGGCATGCCGAGCGCGTCCCGCAGGTGGCGGACGGTGGTCGCGGGCGAGGTCAGGAGCGTGGCGCAGCCCAGTTCGTACAGCACCGGGGCGTGCACCTCGGGCAGCGGAGGCTCCTGGAGAGCGCGCTCCAGGCAGCGCCTCGCGGCGTCCGGCGCGCCGACGGCGAGATGCTCGGACGCGGCCTCGCGCAACTGGGTGACGAGCTCCGGGTCGTCGTCCGGGTGGACCTCCAGGAGGTGGCGGGCCGCTGCCGCCGCGCCCCGGCCCGCCCGGGTGACCGCCCAGGCGGCCCGGCCGTGCATGGCGGTGCGGGTGGCCGACGGGATGGCGCGGTAGACCGCGCCGGCGATGAGCGGGTGGACGAACTCCATCGGGTCCGTACCGGCGGGGATGCGGGCCGCGCGCAGGCGTTCGGCGCAGTCGGCGGCCTGGCCGCCGCTCAGACCGGCGAGCGACGCCGCGAGGTCGAGCGAGATCTCCGTGCCGAGGATGGCGGCCGCCCAGGCGAACCGCGTGGTGATGGTGCCCAGTTCTTCGAGCCGGGCGATCAGGCCGGTGCCGCGGGCGGCGGCGCCGAGGGCGCGCAGGGCGCCCGCCGAGCCCTCGACGGGGTCCAGGCGTTCGTCGCGCACCTTGGCGATGAGCTCGACCGTCTCGTAGAGGTTGCCGCCGGTGACAGCCCACACCTCGCGGCAGAACGGGGCGTCCGCGTGTCCGCCGAGGGCGGCGCGCGCGAGCCTCGCCACCGCGTCGGGGGTGAGGGCCCGCAGGGAGACGCACTGCCCGGCGGCCTCCTCCATCGACCGGATGAACTCGGCGGTGTCGCCGGTCGGTTCCTCGGTGCGGTACGCGATGACGACGAGCACGGGGAGGTCGTCGCGCCCGACGAAGGACGCGAGCCAGCCGAGGGTCTCCAGGTCGCACCAGTGCGCGTCGTCGACGAGCAGCACCAGCGGCCGGTGCGTGTCCGCCAGGCGCAGCAGCAGCGTGTCCAGACCGTCGCGGACGCCCTGCGGGTCGGCCCGTCCGTCCGGCGGGGCCACGCCGAGCGCGGGGCCGATGATCTCGTAACCGTCCCCGAGCAGTTCCCTGGCGTCGACCGTGCCGGGCAGGGCGATCACGGGTTGCAGGAGCTGGCGCACGACGTGGAAGGGCACGGAGGTGACGGTCTCTCCGCCGCGCGCCGACCACACGGTGCACCGCCCGGCGGCGAGCCGCCGGATCGCGGACAACAGCGCCGTCTTGCCGATGCCGGCCTCGCCGCTGCAGACGAGGACCCCACCGGCCGGCTCGTCGGCGCAGAGCGCTTCGACAGCGTGTGCGGCGGCGGTGAGTTCCGTCTCGCGTTCCAGCAGCGGGACGGTGGCCGGGTGCTCCGGGCCGGACACCATCATCCCTCCCCAAACCAAGTCGGACCTCGAGCGTAGCCCGGCGGCGCTGCGGGTGGAATCGTTCCGCACACTTTGGTCCGGTACGAGTGAACGAGCGTTACCCACCGGCTCCGTCACCGGTCGGCACGACGTGCGGATTCGGGGAGTCCGGTCAACCCGCGTACGTCCGGGCGCCGTATACGGCCTTCCCCGTCCGCCGGCCCGCCGGTGCGGACCGGCGCCGTCCGCAGGCTCCGGCGTTCCTCACGCCTCCGGTACGGACGACCGCACGGCGACGGCGGCCGCGAACCCGTCCGGGGCGGCCACGTCGCCGATCCGCCACCCCGGCGGATGGTGCTCCGCCGTGGGGCCGGTGCCGAGGTAGTCGAGCGAGAGCCCGCGGGCCAGACCGATGCCGAGGCCCTTGAGGTATGCCTCCTTGCGCGCCCACGCGCGGGCGAAGGCGACGCTCCTCTCCGCCTCGGGCAGGGCCAGCAGCTCGGCCGTCTCGCGCGGATGCAGCTCCTTCGCGACCTCGCTCACCACACCCGGTCGCGGCACGGCCTCGACGTCCACCCCCACGGGGACCGCCGCGCAGGCGATCAGGGCCACGCTGCCACTGTGCGACAGCGAGAAGTGCACCGGGCCGTCCACCGTCGCGGGCCGGCCGTGCGGACCGCCGCAGGACACGCACGGCTCACGGTGCAGCCGTACCGCGCCGGGTGCGACGCCCAGACAGGCGCCCAGCATCGACCTGAGCGCCACATGGGCCGTGACGTAGCACCGCCGGTCCGCCTCGCGCACGAAGGCCGCCGCGCGCTCCTTCTCCCCGTCGTCGAGCACGTCGCCGGCGAGCCGCGCCGCGGCGTCTCCCTGCCGCTCGGCGTCCACGCTCCAGAGCACGGGCACCGTGCCGCCCCGCCCGGCCGGTTCGGCCCACACGAGGGGGGCCGGATCCTCCAGGACGGCGGTCAGGGGCTGGTACTTCACCGTTCCGTTCACCGGCCGAGCATAGGCAGCAGGTGTTCGAATCTCGAAGCCGATCGGCCGGAAGGCGGCCGCACGACGGCCGGATCCCCGCGGACGGCTCCCGCCCGCGGGCAGAGGTCAGGGGTCAGGGGTCAGCTCGTACACCCGTCGGACGCTCGTACCGAGTCGCGACAGGTCCGCACCGTACACGTGCAGCGAGATCGCCACGTCCGCGCCCGCGTTCCACACCTGGTGGATGTCTCCGGGCGGTGCGAAGCCGCTCACCGTCCCCCGGGGGTTGACGACGTCCCCAGTGACCACCAGCCGGGCGGCGGCGCCGTCGCGGGACGGCACGAGGCGGTAGCGCCGCTCCTGTTCGGCGCCCGCGTGGACGCCGGTCGTGCACCACGCCACGTGGTCGTGCACGGGGGTGCGCTGCCCGGGCAGCCAGACGAGCGCGACGAGCGAGAAGCTGCCGTCCGGCTCCGCGTGCAGCAGGTGCTGGCGGTAGCGCTCGGGGTCGCCCACGCGCTGCCCGGCGGTCAGCAGGTCGTCGGCGCCGAGGTGCGGCGCGAGCCGCTCGCCGACGAGGTACGCCGTCGGGTCGGGCGGCAGTCCGAGCGCGACGGCCCGGCGGACTTCGGAGATCAGTACGGCGAGACGCGTCGTCGTGCGCCCCTCGGCGGGTGCGGTCGAAGAGGTCATACCGGCACGGTGGCCCCGCGCCGGCCTGGACGTCCAAGGAGGGTTCGTACGGCGTCGGCCAAGCAGCGCTTATGGGACGGGCATCGCGCCCGTCAGCAGCCGATCTTGTTGGCCGCCACCGTCGTGAGCTTCCCCAGCACCAGCGCCGTGGCCGGGATCCGCAGATGCTCGCGCAGGACGTACGCCGAGACCCGCCGCCGGGACGCCGGCTGCGACGCGCGGCCCGCGACCTTGGGGTGGCGCAGGAAGTTGAGCACCAGGCCCGGCATCATGGCCACGCCGAGCCCTTCCGCGACGAGGCTCTGCACCACGAGGCTGTCGTCGGTGGTGAAGGCGATGTCCGGCGCGAATCCCGCGTCCGCGCACGCGTGCAGGAAGTGGACGCGGCAGCGCGGGCAGCCCACGATCCAGCGCTCGCCTGCGAGGTCGCCGAGCCGCACGGCGCGGCGTCGCGCGAGCGGATGCCCCGACGGCAGCAGCACCAGCGACTGGTCCTCCATCAGCGGTACTTCCATCACCTCGTCGGGCACGTCCTCTCCGAGTCCCGGGAAGGTGAAGGCGAGCGTGATGTCGCACTCGCCGCGCAGGAGGCGCCGCAGCGACCCGGGCGGCTCGTCCTCCAGGAGCTCCACCGACACCCCCGGGTGGACGGCGGCCAGCAGGGCCACGGCCTCGGGAACGAGGGTCGCGTTGGCGCTGGGGAAGGCGCAGAGGCGCACCCGTCCCGCGCGGAGCCGGGTGAGGGAGTCCATCTGCCGCCGCGCGGCGGACATGTCGTCGAGGATGACGGCCGCGTGCCGCGACAGCGTCTCACCCGCCTCGGTGAGCCGCAGGCCGCGTCCGGCCCGGGTGAACAGGGGGGTGCCGACGTCGCGTTCGAGCGCCTTCATCTGCTGGGTGATGGCGGGCTGGGTGTATCCGAGGGCGCGGGCGGCGGCGGAGTACGAGCCGGCCTTGACCACTTCGTGGAACGTCCTGATGTGCCGCGAGTCGAACACCCGTGAACCATAAGCAGAATTTGGGAGGTGCGGACACCGTCTCCTTCGGCCGGTGGCCGAAGACCGCCCGCCCCCCGCGCCGCCCGGGGAACCCGGGGCGGTACGCGCCGAGCACTCGCTAACGGCGGCCCTGGAGGCGGGCGGCCGCCTTCCTGATCGCGGGCAGCTCGGCCAGGAGAGCCGCCCCCGGGCACTGCGTCGAGTAGCCGTCACTGTGTCCCGATACGGCGCTCAGCCGTACGCTCGTCCCCTTCGGGAACCTGCTGCGGCTGTTCGAGGACACCAGCCGCACCGTCGCGCGGGGGTCGACGTCCGCCATGCCGAGCTTCCACGCCACGAGCGCCGCGATGGCGTCGGTCATGGGCCTGGGGACGTCCGCCCCCTCGGTGAAGACGCCGATGGCGGCGATGCCCACGGTGTGGTGGTTGAAGCCCTGGGCGTGCGCCCCGACGACAGGCCGTGCGGCGCCTCCCGCGCGGCCCTCGTAGATGGTGCCGCAGCGGTCGACGAGGAAGTTGTACCCGATGTCGTCCCAGTGCCGGCCGCCCGCCTGGGCGGCGTACACCCTGCGGATGATGCGCGGGACGTCGGCGCAGTCGTACCCGTTCGGCGAGTTGGTGTGGTGGACGAAGGCCGCCTCGACGGGGTGGGCGTAACGCACCCGTACCTGACGGTGCTCGACGCCCCGCAGCCACTTCTGCCGGGGCACGACGCGCGGCGGCGGAGCCCGGTGCGCCGAGGGCGCCGAGCGTACGGGCGGCTGCGCGGCGGGCGGGGGCGGATGGGCCCGCCCGGGCGGCGGCACCGGGTCGGCGGCCGCGGCGCTCAGCAGCAGGAGCCCGGTGACGGTCACCCCGGACACGCGCCGCAGCGCCATGTGGAGGGCACGCATGCTCCCCACCCTGCGTCCGCGCGGTGCCGCCCGCCACGGGTGTCGGCCGTACGGGTGAACGGTCCCTCCCGGCGCCCGGCACCCCGTACCCCCGTCCGGCCGCTGAAGAGTTGAGGGACGGTCAGGGGTGACCTTGTGTGGGTGCCAGCGATCCGACCTCGGCGCGGGCCAACGGGCTCCGCGCTGCTCGGTCGCCCCGACACAGAGATGAGACATCCCATGCGTGTTCCGACCACCCTGCTGGTCTCGGCCGTCTCCTGCGCGGCCGCCCTCGCCGCCCTGGCCACTCCGGCCGCCGCCGCCGGTCCCGGCCCCGCCGACCAGGGCGGTGACCGGACCACCCACGGCCGGGCCGACCTGACCGGCCGCGAGGAAGTGCCCGGTCCCGGCGACCCCGACGGCAGCGGCGAGTTCTGGTACAAGATCGAGCACGGCACCCTGTGCTACGCCCTGCACGTGCGCAAGATCGCCAAGCCCACCGCCGCACACATCCACCGGGGCAAGCGGGGCACGGCGGGGCCTGTGGCCGTCACCCTCAAGACCCCCAAGCACGGGTCGTCGAAGGGCTGCATCACCGCGCAGCGGCACGAGACGGAAGCCAACGCCGCGACCGTGCTGACGTACCACGAGCTCAAGCAGATCGCCTGCAAGCCCGGGAAGTTCTACGCGAACGTCCACAACCGCCCGTACCCCGACGGGGCCGTGCGCGGGCAGCTCCACCGCCACTAGGCACAGCGGCGTGGGGCTGGGCGGGCTCCCGCGAGCCCGCCCGGTTCCATGCGCCGCCCGCAGTCCTCAGCCGGTCGGAAGAAGGCGCCGCAGCGCGGCACGCGCCTTCCGGCCCTCTTCACAGCGCCGCGACCTCCGCGGCGGTCGGGAAGGACGCCTGCGCCCCCTCCTTGGTGACGGCGGCGGCTCCCACCCGTACCGCGAAGGCGGCGGCGTCCGCCAGGTCCTCGCCGAGGCTGAGCCGCCAGGCCAGGGCCGCCGTGAAGGCGTCGCCCGCGCCCGTGGTGTCGACGGCGTCGACCCGGGGGCTCGGGACCCGTACGGCCGTCCCGTCCTCGGCGACCAGTGCGCCGTGCGCGCCCAGCGTGACGACCACCGACCGCGCGCCGAGCGCGAGCAGCGCCCTCGCGCGCTTCTCGGGGTCCTCCTCGTCGTCGGCGTCCGGGTCGTCGCCCAGCACGAACCGCGCCTCGTGCTCGTTGAGCACCAGCGGGTCGCACGCGGCGAGCACCTCGGCGGGCAGCGGCCGGGGCGGCGAGGGGTTGAGTACGAACCGGCTTCCGGCGGCCCGGGCGCGTACCGCCTCGGCCACCGTCTCCAGGGGGACCTCCAGTTGCGCCGACACCACGCGGGCGGCGGCGAACAGGGACGCGGCATCGCGGACGTCGCCCGGGGTCAGCCGGGCGTTGGCGCCGGGCGAGACGACGATGCTGTTGTCGCCCGAGGGGTCCACGGTGATCAGCGCGACGCCGGTGGGCGCCCCGCCCGTCCGTACCCCTGTGGTGTCCACACCCGCCGCGCGCTGCGAGTCGAGCAGCAGCCGCCCGTGGGCGTCGTCGCCGACGCGGGCCAGCAGCGCCGTCCGCGCGCCGAGCCGGGCGGCGGCGACGGCCTGGTTGGCCCCCTTGCCGCCGGGGTGCACCGCCAGGTCGGAGCCGAGCACGGTCTCGCCGGCGGCGGGACGGCGCTCGACGCCGATCACCAGGTCGGCGTTGGCGGACCCCACGACCAGCAGGTCGTAGTCGTACATGCGTGTCCTGTCCTCACTGTCGACGGTCACGAGAAGTCGGCGACGTTCTTCTTCGTCACGACCTTGACCGGCACCTCTACCACGCTGCCCGTCTCTGCGGCGCGTGCCGCCCCGACGAGGGCGGAACGTGACGTACGCGCGCCCACACGAGGGTGATCAGCCCGCCCACTTGTCCCGGACGTGTCCCAGATGGCGGGTCATGATCGCCTGCGCCCGGTCGGCGTCGCGGGCCAGCAGGGCGTCGAGCAGTTCGAGGTGCTCCTGCGCGGAGGCTTCCAGCAGCCCCCGCTCGACCAGGGCGGTGAGCCCGTACAGCCGCGAACGCTTGCGCAGGTCGCCGACCACCTCGACCAGGTGCGCGTTGCCGGCCAGGCCCAGCAGTCCGAGGTGGAACTGCCGGTCCGCCTCGACGTAGGCGATGAGGTCCCCCTCGGCGGCGGAGGAGACGATCGACCGGGCGACCGGCCGCAGGGCCTCCAGGGCGGCGGGGTCCGCGGTCGTGGCGAGGCCGGTGACGGTCGGGATCTCGATGAGCGAGCGGATGTGGTTGTACTCGTCCAGCTGCCGCTCGGACACGGCGGTCACCCGGAACCCCTTGTTCGGGACCGTGTCCACCAGACCTTCCCGCACGAGGTCCAGCATCGCCTCCCGCACGGGCGTGGCCGAGACTCCGAAGCGCGCCGCGAGGCTCGGCGCGGAGTGCACGTCGCCCGGGCGCAGCTCCCCGGCTATCAGGGCGGCGCGCAGTGCGTCGGCGACCCGCTCGCGGTAGCTGTCGCGCCGACCGCCGAGCGACGGCAGATCCGGCGCCTGGTTCCGCTCAGCGGCCATGGGTCCTCCTCGGTCGGGTACGCGTCGACCGATCTTAGTGCTGTGTCACGTACCGCCCGGCGGGGACTACAACAGGAAACCGGCGGGGAACGGGTCGGCCGGATCGAGGAGGTACTGGGCGGTCGCGGTGATCCAGGCGCGGCCGGTGACCGTCGGAACGACGGCGGGGGCGCCGCCCACCTCGGTGGCGCCGACGAGACGCCCGGTGAAGGACGTACCGATGAAGGACTCGTTGACGAAGTCCTGGAACAGCGGCAGTTCACCGCGTGCGTGCAGCTGCGCCATGCGCGCGCTGGTGCCCGTACCGCAGGGCGAACGGTCGAACCAGCCGGGGCGGATGGCCATCGCGTGCCGGGAGCGCTCGGCGGTGGAGCCCGGAGCGAGCAGTTGGACGTGGTGGCACCCCCTGATGGCGGGGTCCTCCGGGTGCACCGGGGGGTCCGCGTTGATCGCGTCCATGAGCGCGAGACCGGCGGCGAGGATGTCGTCCTTGCGCCCCCGGTCGAAGGGCAGGCCGAACCGCTCCAGCGGGAGGATCGCGTAGAAGTTCCCCCCGTAGGCGAGGTCGTAGGCGACCGTGCGTCCGTCGGCCAGCGTCGCCTCGCGGTCGAGACCGGCACAGAACGAGGGCACATTGCGCAGGGTGACGCCGACGGCGGCGCCTTCCTCGACCGCCACTTCCGCGGTGACCAGCCCTGCCGGGGTGTCGAGCCGGATCACGGTGACCGGCTCGGTGACGGGGACCATGCCGGTCTCGACGAGCACGGTCGCCACCCCGATGGAGCCGTGTCCGCACATCGGCAGGCAGCCGGAGACCTCGATGAACAGCACCCCGAAGTCCGCGTCCGGCCGGGTGGGCGGCTGGAGGATCGCCCCGCTCATCGCCGCGTGACCGCGCGGCTCGTACATCAGCAGCGTGCGCAGGTCGTCACGGTGCTCGACGAAGTACGCGCGCCGCTCGGACATGGTCGCGCCCGGAAGGACGCCGACGCCGCCGGTGACCACGCGCGTGGGCATGCCCTCCGTGTGCGAATCGACCGCGTGCAGGACGACTTTGCTCCGCACGTCAGCACAGCCCCGCGGCGACGGCCTTCTCGGTGGCGGCGCGGACGGCCGCCTCCTGGTCGGGCAGGAGCGGAACTCGCGGCGGCCGGCAGGGCCCGCCGTGACGGCCGACGACGTCCATCGACAACTTGATCGCCTGCACGAACTCGACCTTGGAATCCCATCGCAGCAGCGGATGCAGCTGCCGGTAGAGCGGCACGGCGGTGTCCAGCTCACCCGCGACGGCCGACCGGTAGAGCTCCACCGTGGCCCTGGGCAGGGCGTTCGGATATCCGGACACCCACCCCTTGGCCCCACCGATCACCAGCTCCAGGACCACGTCGTCGGCTCCGGCCAGCACGTCGAGTTCGGGCGCGAGTTCACCGATCTCGTAGATCCGGCGGACATCACCGGAGAACTCCTTGACCGCCCGGATGGAACCGTCGGCGTGCAAGGACGCCAGCAGGTCGGGCCGCAGGTCGACCTTCGTGTCGTGCGGATTGTTGTACGCGACGACCGGAATCCCGGCCTCGGCGACCTCCGCGTAGTGCGCCCGTACGGAGCGGTCGTCGGCGCGGTAGGAGTTCGGCGGCAGCAGCATGACGGACCCGCAGCCGGCGTCCCGGGCCTGCTCGGCCCAGCGGCGCGCCTCGACGGCTCCGTACGCCGCGACACCCGGCATCACGCGCTCCCCGCCCACAGCGGCGACGGCGGTCTCGACGACCCTGGCGCGCTCCTCCGCCGTGAGCACGTGGTACTCGCCCAGCGAACCGTTCGGGACGACGCCGTCACAGCCGTTCTCGACGAGCCAGGCACAGTGGGCGGCGAAGGCGTCGTAATCAATGCTGAGGTCCTGCCGCAGCGGCAACGCGGTGGCCACCAGGACACCGTGCCAGGGATGCGTGTTCATGAAGCCTCATTTCATAGCGCGGACTGCGCGAAAACCGGTCGCGCTCCGGTCATGCCGACCACTACGGAAGCCGCGGTGGGGCCGGCCCCGGCCCACGCGGAAGCTCCGCCCAGTCGGGCGCGGCCCAAGACCCCACCGTGCCAGGAGGGGACGTACCCGGGCGCTCTCCGCAGGGCGTCGAACACAACCACCCCACACAACCCGCCGGACCCGAACGTTCGACACCTGAGGAGACGCCACGGAACGGCACCGATTCCGAAGCCCTCAGCAACCCCCGCCAAACCGCCGAACCGCCAACCCGCCGACCCGGCTCACGACGCACACCCCCCACCCCCCTCCCCCGCCAGCACCCCCAACGGCACCGGCCGCGCGAACACCCGCGCCGACGCCCCCGACGCACACCCGGCCACACCCGCGACCCCCGGCGCGCACACCCTCCCCTGGCACCACCCCATCCCCGCCCGGGTCAGCAGCTTGACGCTGCGCGCATCTGTGGCGCCCAGCTCCACCGCCGCCCGCACCGCCGAGGCCGGAACCTCCTCGCACCGGCACACGACCGTGTCGTCCGTGACCCGCTCCGCCCACCCCGCCGGCGGCGCGTACACCGCGCCGATCACCGCCGCGAACTCCCGCAGCCTCGCCCGCTCCCGGACCTCCGCCGCCCACCGCCGCCGGTCCGGCTCCCGCCCCCGGAGCCGCGCGGCCACCGAGCGCCCGGCGATCCCGCCCTCCGCGAGGGCGAGCGCCGCACCCCCCACCCCGCTCGCCTCCCCCGCCGCCCAGACACCCGGCACGTCCGTACGCTGCTCGTCGTCCACGGCGACCCCCCACTCCCCGTCGTCCGTCTCCACGAGGCGGCAGCCGAGCCCGCCGGCGAGGTCGGTGTGCGGCAGCAGGCCGTGCCCGACCGCGAGGGCGTCGCACGCGATCCGCCGCCCGCTGCCCGCCCGTATCCGCCCCCCGTCGTCCAGCGCCGCCACGGTCACACTCTCCAGCCGGTCCACGCCGTGCGCGGCGACCACGACATGACGGGTCCTGACCGGGACGCCGCGCCACAACAGCGCGGCGCCGTACCGCGCCCCCTCGGCCACCTTCGCCGGATGCCCGGCCAGCCGCGCCGCGCCCCGCACGACGCACCGGGGGTCGGCGGACTCGATCAGCGCGCGCACCCGCGCCCCCGCCGCCGCCAGCCCGGCGGCCACCGGCATCAGCAGCGGACCGGTCCCGGCGACGACGACTCTGCGGCCGGGCAGCACGAGCCCCCCCTTGAGCATGGCCTGTGCACCACCCGCCGTGACCACCCCCGGCAGCGTCCAGCCGGGGAACGGCAGCACCTTCTCGTAGGCACCGGTCGCGAGGAGCACGGCCTCGCCCCGGACCGCCTCGGAACGCTCCTGTGCCGGACCGACCAGGGCGTGCACCTCGAACCCGCCCGCGTCCACCCGCTCGACGCACCACACATGCCGGTCCGCCAGATGGACGATCCGCCCGTCGGCGACATGCGCGTCCAGCCGGGCCGTCAGCCGCTCCCACGTACGCCACGCGTGATGCAGCGCGGAGGGCCGCCGCGCACCCAGCCGCGCGGCGGGCTGCCGGTAGAACTGCCCGCCGGCCCGCACGCCGGCGTCCACCAGGGCGACCCGCACCCCGAGACCGGCGGCACGGACCGCGGCGGCCACCCCGGCGGGCCCGGCGCCGACGACGACGAGCGAAGCGCGCCCGGCGTCCGCGCCACCCTCATCCACCCGTACCCGCGCCATCCGCGCCATCCGCGCCATCCGCGCCATCCGCGTCGACACTCCCGCCCACCCCTTCCTGCGTCCGGATCACATCGCCCGGCGACACCGTCACCAGACAGGCCCGCTGATTGGCGCGGCCGTTGACGGTCACGAGGCAGTCGAAGCACACCCCGATGCCGCAGAACACCCCGCGCGGCCGCCTCCCGCCGCGCGTGCTGCGCCACGCGGTGATCCCCGCCTCCCAGAGCACGGCGGCGACGGTCCGACCGGGCAGGGCCCGCAGCGGCCGCCCGTCCAGGGTGACCTCGAAGCCGGGCTCGGGCCGCGCGCGTACGAGCCGCAACGGCGTGGGGCGACGGGAGCCCCCGTCACGACGTGCCCTCATCGGCACTCCTCCCTGGAGGCGTCATCGCCGAACCGATCCCCCCGGAACGCCGCGAGATCCAGCTCCGGCGTCTCACCCGTGAGCCCCTGGGCGACCAGGTACCCCGTACCCGTGGCGAGTCCGATGCCTGCCCCCTCGTGCCCGCAGGCGTGGTGCAGACCCGGCACCCGCGCGTCGGGCCCGATCGCCGGCAGGTGGTCGGGCAGGTACGGCCGGAACCCGAGGTAGGCGCGCACGGCGCTGACCCGCTCCAGCACCGGGAAGAGCGCCACCGCCTGCGCCGCGAGCCGCCGCGCCACCGGCAGGGAGAACGTGCGGTCGAACCCGGCCCGCTCCCGGCTCGCGCCGATCAGCACCGGTCCGGCGGCCGTCCCCTCGACCACCGCCGACGTCTTGAGCCCGGCCGAGTCGCTGGCCACGTCGGCGACGTAGTCCGCGGAGTACACCTTGTGCCGGACGGTCCGGGGCGGCAGCGGTTCGGTGACGAGGACGAAACCGCGCCGCGGGAGCACGGGGAGGTGCGCCCCGGCGAGTGCGGCGACCTCACCGCCCCACGTCCCGGCCGCGTTGACGACGGCCGGCGCGTGGATGTCGCCCAGGCCGGTGCGTACGCCGAAGACGCGCCCACCGTCGCGCGGGGCCGCCCGCAGCACGGCGGTCACGGCCGCGCCCGTACGCAACAGCGCACCCGCGCGGCGGGCCTCCCGTACGAGGTGCGCGGCGGCCAGGGCCGGCATCACCTGGCAGTCCTGCGGGTAGTGCACCGCCCCGGCGAGACCGCCCGCCAAGTGCGGCTCCATGGAACGCAGTTCGTCGGGTGCCACCGCCGAAGCGGTCACCCCCGCCGCACGCTGGCGTACGGCGAAGTCCTCGAGGGCGGTGAGCCCGTCGCCCCCGGAGGCGACCACGAGCCCGCCTTTGGCCTCGTACTCCACGGCTCGGCCCACGTGCGGCGCCTCGTCGACGAGCCGGCGCCACAACATCAGCGAGAACAGGGCGAGTTCGAGCTCGGGCCCCGGCTCCTTGTCGGACACCAGCAGATTGCCCTCGCCCGCCCCCGTGGTGCCGCCGGCCACCGGCCCCCGGTCGACGAGCACGGTGCGCAAGCCCGCCCGGGCGGCATAGAAGGCGCAGGCAGCACCCACCATTCCGGCCCCAACTACCACGACATCGCAGGTCAGTCGGTTGCTCACGTCAGTACAATGTCACATGTTCCCTTTCGCGCCAAGGGTCTCTACGCTGAACCCCTCACCAGGAGCGAGCGACAGGGAAAGAGGCCCCGCATGTTCAAGGACCGCAAGAACAGCCTCAGTCCGACCGTGTCCGACGAACTGGCCGCGCTCATGAGGCGCGGCTGGGCGGACACCGAGCGGCGCGACCTCGAACCGGCGGAGCAGAGCCCGTACGCGGCCAAGCGCCGCGCCGCGCTGTCCGCCCGCTTCCCCGGCGAGCGGTTGGTGATCCCCGCCGGAAACCTCAAGGTGCGGGCCAACGACAGCCACTACCCTTTCCGGCCCTCCAGCGAGTACGTCCACCTCACCGGCGACCAGAGCGAGGACGGGGTGCTGGTCCTCGAACCGCTCGCGGAGGGCGGCCACGCGGCGACCGCGTACCTCCTCCCCCGTTCCGACCGGAAGAGCGGCGAGTTCTGGCGGGACGCGGCCAAGGGCGAACTGTGGGTCGGCCGCAGGAACAGCCTGGCCGAGGCAGAGGTCCTCCTGGGACTGCCCTGCCGGGACGTGCGCGAGGCCGCCGGCGAACTGCGCGCCGCGGCCGCCGCCGACCGGGCCGTCACCACCCGCGTGGTGCGCGGCCACGACGCGCGCCTGGAGGCGGCGCTGGACACGGACGAGGAGCTCGACACCGAGCTGATGACCGCTCTGTCCGAGCTGCGCCTCGTCAAGGACGAGTGGGAGATCGGGGAGCTGCGCAAGGCGTGCGACGCAACGGTGCGCGGCTTCACCGACGTGGTGCGGGAGCTGGCCACCGCCGTGGCCACGTCCGAACGGTGGATCGAGGGAACCTTCTACCGCCGCGCCCGCCTGGAGGGCAACGACGTCGGTTACGGCTCCATCTGCGCGGCCGGCGAGCACGCCACGATCATGCACTGGGTTCGCAACGACGGCGAGGTGCGCCCCGGCGAGCTGCTTCTCCTCGACGCGGGCGTGGAGACCCGCACCCTCTACACCGCAGACGTCACCCGCACCCTGCCGATCAACGGCGCCTTCACCCCGCTCCAGCGCCGGATCTACGACGCGGTGCACGAGGCCCAGCAGGCCGGCATCGACGCCGTGCGCCCCGGCGCGCGCTACCGGGACTTCCACGACGCGGCGCAGCGGCGCCTGGCGGAGAAGCTGGTCGAGTGGGGCCTGCTGGAGGGCCCCGCCGAGCGCGTCCAGCAGCTCGGGCTCCAGCGCCGCTTCACCATGGCCGGCACGGGCCACATGCTGGGACTCGACGTCCACGACTGCGCGACCGCGCGCAGGGAGTCGTACGTCGAAGGAACCCTTCTGCCGGGCATGGTGCTGACCGTCGAGCCAGGCCTGTACTTCCAGCCGGACGACCTGACGGTGCCGGCGGAGTACCGGGGCATCGGTGTACGCATCGAGGACGACATCCTCGTGACCGCCGACGGCAACGAGAACCTGTCGGCGGGCCTGCCCCGCACCTCGGCCGAGGTGGAAACGTGGATGCGGGGCCTCACCGCACCGCGATGACACCACCGGCGGCCGGGACTACTCCCCCGCGTGGGCCCTCCGCAGTGAGGCGATGTCGAACTTGACCATCGACAGCATCGCCTCGGTGGTCCGCTTGGCCTTCTCCGGGTCGACGTCACTGATCATCTCGACGAGCCCGGCGGGGACGACCTGCCAGGACACCCCGAACTTGTCCCTGAGCCAGCCGCAGGCCGTCCCGGAGCCGCCGTCGACGAGCCTGTCCCAGTAGTAGTCCAGCTCCTCCTGGCCGTCACAGAAGATCTGGAACGAGACGGCTTCGCTGAACGAGAACCGCGGACCGCCGTTCAGCGCCACGAACCGCTGCCCGTTGGCCTCGAAGTCGACGGTCATGACCGTTCCGGCCTCCCCCGGGCCGGCCTCGTTGTAGCGGGTGATCCTGCCGAGGCGGGAATCCTTGAAGATCGAGACGTAGTGGTTCGCGGCCTCCTCGGCCCGGTCGTCGAACCACAGACAGGTGGTGAATCCCTTGGCGGCCATCGGTACCTCCGGCGCGTGCATGGGTGTGTACCCCTGAAGACCGCCCGGCGACGGGAAACTCATCGGTGAGGTGGCGAGGAGGGTGGAACGCAAGAAGACCCCAGGTCGACTGGGGTCTCCGCGTGCTGGTGTTGCTTGTGTCCGAGGGGGGACTTGAACCCCCACGCCCGATAAAGGGCACTAGCACCTCAAGCTAGCGCGTCTGCCATTCCGCCACCCGGACCAGGTGGTCGGCCCCGGTTTCCCGCGGCGACATGGAAAACAATACCAGGGGTTCGGTGTGGGTTTCACCTGCGTATTACGTGGTCAGGGGGTGTGGCGGGCCCGGGACGGACCGAGCGGGCCGACTCGGGTGCACGGTCGTCACAGCACGTCGCCACCTGTTCACAGGTCGCGTTCGCGGAGCGCGCGGGCGGTCTTCGCGGCCGGGCCCCCGGAGGTGGCTGTGGGCCGCCCCGCAGGGGGTGGCCCGGGACGGCCCTCAGTGACGCGTACCGCGTGGCGGCACTCGGCGGCACGACGGTGTGCCACGTCACGTGGGCCGGGGCCGGCGCCCCCGCCCGTCAGGGCGCGCGGGGGCGGCCGCGGGCCCGGCGCGTCGGGCCGAACCCGCGGCCGGTCAGCCGCCACGCGGTCCGACTGCGACTGCCCTCAGCAGTCCTTCTCCCGCAGTGAGTGCAGGTGGGCGCTGGACTTGCGGGCGAAGGCGAACGACTCGACGGGGTTGTCGTGTTCCGCCTGCCAGTGGTGGTCACGGCGCCCGCCGCGGGTCTTCGACACGGCCGAGATGAACCGCTTGTAGTCGATGTCTCCGTCCCCGACGTCCACCATCCGGTAGCCGTCGCGGGCGGATGCGTCGTGTTCGCCGTCCTTCACATGGAAGAGCGGGTAGCGGTCGGGCTGCTTCAGCACGTAGTCGAGAGGGTCGAAGGGGGCCGGCGTGCCGTCGGCGCGCCTGCCGAAGCGGAACTGGGCCGCGTACGCCCAGTAGATGTCCATCTCCAGGTAGACCAGGTCCGGGTCGGTCTCGGCGAGGAGTACGTCGTAGAGGCGGACGTCGGGCCGGTCGGTCGCGAAGGAGAACTCCTCGGCGTGGTTGTGCTGGTAGAACTTCATGCCGCGCGCCCTGGCCGCCGCCCCGTACGTGTTGAAGTCCTCGGCGGCCCGCTTCCAGCCGTCGACGGTCGCGCCGTAGCGCCAGGGGCCTGAGGCCGTGCCGATGTGCCTCAGGCCGAGGGCCTGGGCGTCGTCGAGGACCTTGGTGAGGTTCTGGGCGAAGCTGTACGCCCCCGGGTTGCCGTCGTCGTAGTAATTGACGTGGCTGCCGATGCCGCGCAGACCGTGGTCGCGGGTGAGCTTGCGGAGCTGGGCCAGGGTGATGGCGCCGGCGGAGCCCTGGGTGTAACCGGCGTACTCGACCTCGTCGTAGCCGAAGCGCTCCAGCTCGGCGAAGACCTTCGCGAAGCCGAGGGTGGAGACCTTGTCGCGCAGGGAGTAGAGCTGGATGCCGAGGCGGCCGGGGGGCAGGACGGGGCGGCCTCGGCCGGTGGTCCGGGCCGCCGCCGTGGGCGCCGTGGCGCCCAGGAGGGCCGCGGCGGTGGCGCCGGCGGCTACGCCGAGCATGCCTCGTCTGGACAGCTTGTGGGTGAGCTCGGGGTCGGTGGTGGTTTTGCGGCTCATGGGTCGCACGGGTGGAACTCCTTCGTCAGGGGGCTCTTGTCAGTGCAGTCCGGCAAGCTGGAGGAGCAGGGCTTTCACCTCGGTGGCCGCGACGCGGTCACCGACGGCGCGGGGGGTGGAGCACAGGATGAGCGGACCGTCTTCGTCGCGGTCGGGGAGGCGGCCGTGGCTGCCGCGGACCGGGGAGGGGTCGAGGGGCACGACCGCCATGCGGTAGCGCATGCCGAGTTTCTTACGGGCGAGGGCCTTGGCCGCCTTGACCCGTACGTACGGATCGAGGGGGTCCATGAAGAGCTCGACGGGGTCGTAGCCGGGCTTGCGGTGGATCTCGACGAGCTGCGCGAAATCCGGGGCCTTCGCGTCGTCGAGCCAGTAGTAGTACGTGAACCAGGCGTCGGGTTCGGCCACCGCGACCAGCTCGCCGGAGCGGGGGTGGTCGAGGCCGTGGCTCTTCTTGCCCTCGTCGTCCAGGAGTTCGGCGACGCCTTCGAGGTCCGCGAGTGCGGCGCGGGCAGCTCCGAGATCCTCGGGGCGGCGTACGTACACGTGCGCCAGCTGGTGGTCCGCGACGGCGAACGCCCGTGAGGTCGTGGGGTCGAGGTACTCCATGCCGTCCTGGGTGTGGACCTCGACGAGCCCCGCGCGCCGCAGGGCCCGGTTGATGTCGACGGGCCGCGACACGCGGGTGATGCCGTACTCGGAGAGCGCGACGACCGTACGGCCCTGGGCCCTCGCGTCGTCGAGCAGCGGCGCGACGGCCGCGTCGAGGTCGGCGGCGGCGCGGTGGGAGCGGGGGTCGTCGGGACCGTAGCGCTGGAGGTCGTAGTCGAGGTGGGGGAGGTAGCACAGCGCCAGGTCGGGGCCGCGGGTGCGCAGGACGTGGCGGGTGGCGTCGATGATCCACTGCGAGGACACGAGGTCGGCGCCGGGACCCCAGAAGTGGAAGAGGGGGAACGTGCCCAACTTCTCGGTGAGTTCGTCGTGGAGGGACGGGGGCCGGGTGTAGCAGTCGGGTTCCTTGCGCCCGTCGGCGTAGTAGACGGGGCGCGGTGTGACGGTGTAGTCGGTGTCCGCGCCCATCGCGTACCACCAGCAGATGTTGGCGACGGTGTAGCCGGGATGGGCGCGGCGGGCTGCGTCCCAGATCTTGTCGCCGGCGACGAGCCCGTTGTGCTGGCGCCACAGGAGCACTTCGCCGAGCTCGCGGAAGTACCAGCCGTTGCCTACGATGCCGTGCTCGGCGGGGGTGGTGCCGGTGAGGAACGTCGACTGCGCCGCGCAGGTGACGGCGGGCAGGACGGTGCCGAGGGGAGCCTGCGAGCCGGACCGGGCGAGCCGTGCGAGGTGCGGCATGTGGGCGAGGAGCCGGGGGGTGAGTCCTACGACGTCCAGGACGAGGAGGGGGGCGGGGCCGGCGCCGGTGGTGCCTGTCGTCGTCACGGCAGCTCCTTGAGGCCGAGGTCGACCAAGAGGTCGCGGGCGAGGGTGAGTTCGGCGGCGATGCCGTCGGCGAGCTGGTTGCGGTTGCGGGGGCGCAGCTCGGCCGGCAGGGCCTGCCAGGTGTACGTCTCGACCTCCAGGTGCCGGGTGAGCGGGGCGGGGCCGCCGACCAGATGGGCGAGGGCGTCCTGGAGCACCGGCAGGGTGGAGGTGAGCGGGGGGGCGGGCGGTGCGTGCAGGGGGACGTGGAAGTGGGCGCGCCAGGGGGCGCCGTCGGGGAGCGCCTGTCCGGCGAGGGCCTCGCCCAGGTCGTCGGTGCCGCGCAGTCCGGCCGCGGTGCGGGTGCGGGTCTGGTGGAGGAAGCGGGGCTCGGCGAAGGCGGCGAGGGCTTCGCGTACGTCGGGGAGGTGGGGGTGTTCGGCGTGCAGGGCGGCGGAGAGCTGCGCCTTGGGGATGGTGATCCCGGCGGCGGTGAGCGCGGCCAGAGCGGTCGCCGGGTCCTCGAAGGAGGTGGCGAGGTGGCAGGTGTCGACGCAGACGCCGATGCGCGGGGCGGCGAGGGCGGTGAGGGGGGCGATGGCGTCGGCGGTGGTCTCGACGGTGCAGCCGGGCTCGGGTTCGAGGCCGATGCGGACGGACTTGCCGGTGAGCTCCTCCAGTACGTCCAGGCGCTCGGCGAGCGTGGTGAGCGCCGCACGGGCGGCCTCGGCGCCGGCCGCGTCGAAGGGCGTGCGCCAGGCGAGGGGGAGGGTGGAGACGGTGCCTTCGGTGACGTCGTCGGGGAGGAGGGCGGCGAGGAGGTGGGCGAGGTCGGTGGTGTGGTCGAGCCGGGGCGCCTCGGTCCAGTCGGGGCGGTACACGCGGTACTTGACCTCTTCGGCGCCGAACCCCTCGTACGGGAAGCCGTTGAGGGTGACGACCTCCAGTCCGCGCCGGTCCAGTTCGGCGCGCAGGCCCCGCAGGGCCGCCGGGTCGGTGATCAGCGCGCGGGCGGCGTCCCTGGCGAGCCACAGTCCGATGCCTAGGCGGTCCCGCCCGAGGCGTCTGCGGACGGGCTCGCAGTGGTCGCGCAGCTGGGCGCGTACGCCGTCGAGTGTCTCGGCGGGGTGGACGTTGGTGCAGTACGCGAGGTGGACGGTCGAACCGTCGGGGTGGCGGAAGCGCATGGTGGGCGTCCCACCCCCTCATTCCCCGCCGCGCAGGACGGAGTTGCCCTCGTGGAGCGGCTCGGGGGCGTCGGACACGTCGAGCCGCAGCCGGCCGCTGAGGCCGTAGAAGGCGACGGGGTTGCGCCACAGTACCTGGTCGACGTCGTCCTCGGTGAAGCCGGCGGCGAGCAGCGCGTCACCGACCTTGCGGGTCTTGAGCGGGTCGCTCTTCCCCCAGTCGGCTGCGGAGTTGACCAGGACCTTCTCGGTGCCGTGGTCCTTGATGACGGCGACCATGCGGTCCTCGTCCATCTTGGTGTCGGGGTAGATGGAGAAGCCGAGCCAGCAGCCGCTGTCGGTGGCGGCCTTTACGGTGGTCTCGTTGAGGTGGTCGAGGAGGACGCGCTCCGGGGGGAGGTTCGATTCACGGATGACGTCGACGGTGCGGTTCAGACCGGCGAGCTTGTCGCGGTGCGGGGTGTGGACGAGGGCGGGCAGCCCGTGGTCGGCGGCGAGCTGGAGCTGGGCGGCGAGGGCGGTGTCCTCGGCGGGGGTCATGGAGTCGTAGCCGATCTCGCCGACGGCGACGACCGGGTCCTTGACGAGGTAGCGGGGAAGCGCGTCGAGAACGGGGGTGCAGCGGGGGTCGTTCGCCTCTTTGGGGTTGAGGGCGAGGGTGCAGTGGTGGGCGATGCCGTACTGGGAGGCGCGGAACGGCTCCCAGCCGAGGAGGGCGTCGAAGTAGTCGAAGAAGCTGGCGGGCGAGGTGCGGGGCTGGCCCAGCCAGAAGGACGGCTCGACGACGGCGCGGACTCCGGCGGCGTACATCGCCTCGTAGTCGTCCGTGGTGCGGGAGGTCATGTGGATGTGGGGGTCGAAGATGCGCATCAGGACTCCTCTGCGGGGGCGGCCGTGACGTGCGGGCGGGCCGTCGGGCCGTCGGGCGCCGTGGCGTCCGGGCCGGCCGTGAGGGCGAGGACGCGGTGGAGATCGTCCGGTACGGGGCGGCCCGCGGCGGTGCGTTCCGCGGCGTGGTCGCGGAGCATCCGGGCCAGTTCGGCGTCGGCCCGGGCGCGCGGGGACAGGCCGTCGACGGCGTCCACCGGCACGCCGGTGAACAGGCACTTGAGGACGGCGTGCCGCCAGGCGTGCTGATCGAGGTGTTCGGCGGCGTACGGGCCCACCGCTGCGGCCACGAGGCGGGTGTCGTTGGTGCGCAGGGCGTCTTCGACGAGCGGGAGCGCGGAACCGGGGGGCGTCAGCGCGCTCAAGTGCGGGAGGGCCAGCAGGACGGCGCGGCGTTCGGCGGCGGTGCCGTGCGTGTAGAGACGGGTGGTGGTGCGGTGGTCGGCCCGTACGGCGTGCAGGAGGAGCACGCGGGCGGCGGCGGCGAGGTCCTCGGCGGCGGCCGGACCGGACGGGTGGCCGGGGCCGGACCGGTGGTCCGAGCCTTGCCGGCCGTCGGGGCCAGGCCGGCCGACGGTGGTCGGCCGGTTGACGGGGGCCGGCCGGCAGTGGCGGCCGGCTTCGGCGAACCGGAGCTCCCAGGTGGGCAGGGGCCCTCTGGGCGGGCCCTCCGGCCCGGCCGGCGCGGCCTGCGCCGCCGCGTGGGCCTCGGCCTCCGCCAGGGCCTCGTGGAGCCAGGCGCGGGCCGCTCCCGCCAGCTGTCCTTCGAGTACGGCCTGGAGGGCGCAGGGCGTTGCGCCGTTCGTCAGCTCGGTCAGCATCGTGCGTCGCCTCCTGCCGGGAGAAGCGGTGCGAGGGGCCGCGCCGTGCGCAGGAAGTCGAGGGACCGCGCGGCCAGGTCGGGGCCGGCGTGCGAGTGGCGGGGGAGTTCGACGACCGTCAGGCCCTGGTAGCCGGTGGCCGCCAGTGCCTCCAGTACCGGCGGGAAGTCGATCTCGCCGTCGCCGAACGGCAGGTGCTCGTGCACCCCCCGGCGCATGTCCTCGATCTGGACGTGCCGCAGCCAGGGAGCGGCTTCCCGTACGCAGTCGGCGGGCGGGGACGGTTCCAGGCACTGGCAGTGGCCGATGTCGAGGGTGAGGCCGAGGAGGGACGGGTCGCCGAGGGCGTGACGCAGGTGGTGGAAGTCGGCGAGGGTGGCGAGGAGGTGACCGGGTTCGGGTTCGACGGCGAGCGGCACGCCGGTGCCGGCCGCCGCGTCGAGGACGGGGCCGAGCGACTCCGTCAGCCGCTGCCAGGCGGTGTCGCGTGCGGTGCCGGCCGGGGTGACGCCGCTGAAGCAGTGCACGGCGTGGGCGCCCAGGTCCGCGGCGACGCGTACGGCGGTGACGAGCAGTTCGACGCGGGCGGTACGGGCGTCCGGGTCCGGGTCGAGCAGCGACGGCCCGTGTTTGCGGCGGGGGTCGAGGACGTACCGCGCGCCGGTCTCGACGGTCACGCCCAGTCCGAGCCGCGCCAGCCTGCCCGCCACCTGGGCCGTACGGGCCGCGAGACCGGGGGCGAGGGGGTCCAGATGCATGTGGTCGAGGGTGAGGCCGACGCCGTCGTACCCCAGGTCGGCCAGCAGGGCCAGGGCGTCGTCGAGCCGGAGGTCGGTGAGTCCGTTGGTCCCGTAGCCGAAGCGGAGGGGGCCGGGGACGGAGCCGGGACGTACGGGGGTGCCGGTCATGTGGGACTCACCTTTCGCGACAGCTTCCGGGCGACGGGTACGAGCCCCATGAGCGCCGCCACGGCCCCGACCGCACCGCTGCGGGCGGCGAGGGCGGCCTGCAGCGGGATCATGGCGCGGATCCCGCCGCCGACGGCCCGCTGGGTGAGCGGCGGTGAGGGGTTGAGCGCGGCGTGGAGCAGCGGTTTGCCGGCGGTGCGGAGATAGGCGGTCGCCGCGAGGCCGGCCGGGGTGGCGAGGTGCGCGGCGACCCGGAGCACCACCCGGCGGGCGGGCGGGGGCGCGGGCACGCCGCCGGCTGCCCGGGGCGGCAGGGTGGCGCCGGCACCCCCGGGGCGTGTGCGGGCGGCGAGCACGGCCAGTACGGCGGCCGACGCGAGGGCGGCCAGTGGTGCGGCTGTCGAGCCGCCCTGCGTCTCGCGGCGCGAGACCGCCGTGACGGCGCAGGTGTGCGCGCCCAGCACCGCCGCGGCGGCCAGTGCGTCGCGCATCCCCGGGCCACCGCCGGTCACCCCGGGCCGGGGCGTCCCGCGGGTCGCCGCCGCGCCCAGCAGCAGGTCCAGGGAACGGGCCGCCGCCATGGCGGCGGGAGCCGCCGCCGTGTGCTTCAGGCGCAGGTCGTACGCCCAGATCGTGGCGGCGAGGCCCGAGGCCACCGCCAGGGCCGGCCGGCCCGCGCGGGCGGCCAGCACGAGGCCCGCCATCGTCAGCGCGCCCGACGCGGCCAGGGCCGCCCGAGGGGTGACGCGGCCGGAGGGGATCGGGCGGTGCGGGCGGTCCACCGCGTCCTCGGCGCGATCCGCCCAGTCGTTCAACGCCATGCCCGCCTCGTACAGGCACAGTGAGGCGCCGACGGCCAGCGCCGTGCCCCGGTTGGACCGTACGCCGACGGACGCCGCGCCCGCCACCGCGTCGCCCGGGACGGTGAACAGGGCCGACACACGCAGAAGTTCCGCCCATGCGGCGAGCCGGGCGGACAGCCTCATCGGGCCGCCCGCAGACGCGCCCCGAAGGCGAGCAGAGCCCCGTACTGCTCTCCCAGCCCTGCCGGACCACCACCGTCCGGGTCCTTGAAGTAGAAGCCGAGTTCGGGCAGCGGGCCGCGGATGCCGACCTCGTGGGCGCGGGCGAGCAGCCGGGCCAGGTCGAGGACCAGCGGGGCGGCGAGCGCCGAGTCGCAGCCCTGCCAGGTCGTCTGCAGCGTCATCCGGGAGCCGAGGAAGCCTTCGAAGGCGATGTGGTCCCAGGCCGTCTTCCACTCGCCCAGCGCCGGTACGTCGTCGATGTGGACGTCGCCCTGGGGCAGTGCGCCGAGCGTGTCGGTCAGTACGCGGTTCTTGCCCGCGTTCTTGGCCGCAGCGGCAGCCGGGTCGGCCAGCGCCGCCCCGTCCCCGCCGCCGAGCAGGTTCGTACCGGACCACGCCCGTACGGACAGGGCGCGCTGCACGAACATCGGGGCGAGTACGGAGCGGAGGAGCGTCTGGCCGGTCTTGCCGTCCCGTCCCGCGTGGGGAACGCCGGCGGCCGCGACGGCGTCCTGGAGCGCGGGGGCGCGCAGGCCGGTGGAGGGCGTGAAGTTGACGTAGGGGCAGCCGGCGCGCAGAGCGGCGGCAGCGTAGAGGGAGCTGGGCGGCAGTGTGCCCGGGTCCTCGGGGGCGGGCTCCGTCGAGGCGGTGTTGACGACCACGACCCGGTCGAGGCGCTGCCGGCGCGCGAAGTCGAGCAGGTGCGCGGCGAACGTGCCGATGAGTTCCCCGGCGCCGCGCGTGTCGCCCGGCAGGGGGCCGCCGGTCCGGATCTCCGCGTCCGCCGCCGCCAGTTCGCTGCGTACGGCCGAGGCCAGGCCGTACGGCAGGACGCCGCCCGCCTCCAGTTCCTCGGCCCGTTTGGGCAACGGGCAGCTCACCGTGTCGTGCCCGCCGAAGACCAGCGAGGAGAGCGCCGGCAGGCCGCTGCCGGCGAACGGCGGGGTCTCGGTGACCATGCCGTCCGGGGCGTGGAGGCCCGCGGTGAGCGCCGCGCAGCCCGCGACGGCCGTGGTGGCGACGGAGCCGCGAGCGCCGACGAACCACACTCCGGTACGTGCCGATTCGGTGTGCGCCGTCGTGCCTTCGGATGGAGTGGTCACGGGCTGCCTCCCTGCCGGAGCTATGGAGAGATGGAGAGGTGGAGAGATGAGCTGTGCGGCGGTGCGCTGGTCGATCGAGACACGATGGGCCGTGCGTACGGTGGAAGACGGCGGGCGGGGCTCGGCGTGCACCCGCCCGCCGCCGGTCTTGTCGCGGCCGTTACGAGCCGCTGGGCGCCGTCTTCTCCTTGAGCTTGATGTTGCGGAAGGCGACCCGGTCACCCGCGCCGTGGTTCTGGATGCCGATGTGGCCCTGTGCCAGGCTGCGCGCGGGGTCGGTGTTGGTGAAGTCGTTGATCTTCACGCCGTTGAGGAAGACGCGGAGCCGTTCCCCCTCGACCCTGATCTCGTACGTGTTCCACTCCCCCGGCGGGTTCAGCGCGGCGTCTCTGGCGGCGGTGTTCGCCGCCTTGAAGCCGTACACGGACCCGGTGGTGCGGTCGGGGGCGTCCGTCGCGTCGATCTGGATCTCGTACCCCTTGTCGACCGCGGACCAGGGGTCGTCCGAGGCCGGGAAGCCCACGAAGATCCCGGAGTTGTCGTCGCCCGCCATCTTCCAGTCGAGCTTCAGCGCGTACGACTTCAGCTCCTTGGCCTGGTGCCAGAGCAGGCCCATGCCGCCGACGGAGTTCAGCGTGCGGTCGTCCCTGATCTCGAAGGAGCCGGGTCCGGCCTGCTTCCAGCCCTCGTGGGTCTCGCCGTTGAAGATCGGCCGGTAGCCCTTGGAGGGCTTGCAGTCGGCCTTCGCGATGCCGGTCGCGTAGAGCAGTCCGCCGAGCAGGTGCTTGCGGAAGGCCGGTTCGGCGTACGACTCCTTGGTGTGGCCGCCGCCCGTGTAGAAGGAGCGCCCGCCTTCGTACGGCTGGCACCAGGCGATCGGGTGGTCGCCCTTCATGGTGCCGCCGGTGTAGGTCGTCTCGTCGAGGGTCGCGAGGACGCGGGCCTGGTCCCGGGGGTTGGTGCGGTAGTTGTACCACTCGTCGGTGCGCTGCCAGGTGCTGTCCAGGTGCGCGGTGGCGGGGTGGTCGTGGTCCTCGACGCGCACGGTCGCCGACTGGATCTGCGGGTGCGAGTCGAAGTGGGCGCCGACGAGGCCGCCGTAGAACTTCCAGTCGTACTCGGTGTCGGCCGCCGCGTGGACGCCCAGGTAGCCGCCGCCGTCGGCGACGTACTGTTCGAAGACGGTCTGCTGGTGGGCGTTGAGGACGTCACCCGTGGTGGAGAGGAACGCCACCGCCGCGTAGCGGGCGAGGTTCTCCGGTGTGAACTGCTTGGCCTCCTCGGTGGCGTCGACGGCGAGGCCGCGCTGCGCGCCGAGTTCCTTGAGCGCCGTGACGCCCGCCCCGATGGAGTCGTGGCGGAAGCCGGCGGTCTTGGTGAAGACCAGGACGCGCTTCTTCGGGGTGGCGTCGCTCTTCGCCGTCGAGAAGGTGAAGTCGTCGATGTCGTAGAGGGCTCCGCTGCCGCCCTTGAAGACCAGGTAGAGCGTGGTGGTCCCGGCCGGCGGCCGCTTGATCGCGGTCGTCACGTCCTGGAAGGTCTCCCAGCCGCCCGTCACGGGCACGACGGTCGACCCGATGAGCCTGCCGTCGGGTGAGCCGGTGCGGACTTCGAGGGTGCCGCCCGCGCCGCCGGAGGAGATCCGCGCGGTCAGGGAGGTGGCGTCGCCGACCCGGTAGGGCGTGAAGGCGATCCAGTCGCCGTTCTCGATGTCGCCGACGGTCTTGCCTCCGTGCGCGGGCGTCTTGTTGTGGACCTTGACGCCCGACGACGTCGAGAAGTGCTCGGCCTGCCGGTGCTTGGGCTGGGCGACGGCCTGGTCGTGGGTGGTCAGGGGCTCCTGTCCGCCGGCCCCCTTGTCGGTGTACTCGGCGTCGAACGCGCCGAAGATGTTGGCGTTCGGGTCGTGCTCACCGTCGGCGATGGTCTTGATGGTGCCGGAGCAGCCGAAGGCCTCGGTGATCTTGTGGCCGTGGCTGTCGTGGCCGAGGAAGTGGGACACCTTGACCTTCGAGCAGTCGACGGCGCCGTCCTCCGCGTCGGTCACCTTCACCTTGAAGGGCACCTCGTCGCCGAAGGTGAAGAGCTGTCCGTCACCGGGGAGTTCGAGGGTCACCTTGGGCGCGGTGTTGCCGACGACGATCCGCACGCTGGCCGATCCGGTCCGGCCGGTGGCGTCCTTGGCGGTGACCGTCGCGGTGTACGTGCCGTTCTTCCGGTACGTGTGCGCCGGGTTCGCCGCCGTCGACGTGCCGCCGTCGCCGAAGGCCCAGGAGTACTTCAGGGCGTCGCCGTCGGAGTCGGTCGTCCCGGCGGAGCTGAACTTCACCCGCAGCGGGGCCTGGCCGGACGTCCTGTCGGCGGCCGCCTCGGCCACCGGCGAGTGGCCGCCGGTGGCGTTCTCGATGCGGTAGAGGCCGGAGTGCTCGTCGCCGCCGAACCAGGCGGTGCCGTAGTCGAGGACGTACAGCGCGCCGTCGGGGCCGAAGGCCGAGTCCATGACCTGGGTGCCGGTCCAGGGGACGGGGCTGATGGACCGCACGGTGCCGTCGGCGTCGTGCTCGACGCGCTTGATCCAGCGGCGGCCGAACTCGGTGGCGAAGAAGTCGCCGTCGTACGCCTCCGGGAACTTCACCGGGGAGTCGAGGTCCTTGTCGTACCGGTACACGGGTCCGCCCATCGGGGACTCCGAGCCGCTGCCGAACTCCGGGAGCGATCCGCCGTCGTACGGGATCCACGCCTCCTGGGCGGGCGGCAGGTCGGTCAGGCCGGTGTTGTACGGCGAGGTGTTCTTGGGCGCGGCGCAGTCGAACGGGGCGCCGGACTCCTTCGTCGCGAAGTCGTAGTCGACGTACGCGTCGTTCCTGCCGGTGCAGAAGGGCCAGCCGAAGTTGCCGGGCTCGGTGACGCGGGCGAACTCGACCTGTCCGGCCGGGCCGCGCTTCGGGTCGGCCGCGCCGGCGTCGGGGCCGTAGTCACCGACGTACAGGACGCCGGTCCGCTGGTCGACGCTGAAGCGGAACGGGTTGCGGAAGCCCATGGCGTAGATCTCGGGGCGCGTCCTGTCGGTGCCCGGAGCGAAGAGGTTGCCCTCGGGGACCGCGTAGGAGCCGTCGTCGTTCACCTTGATGCGCAGGATCTTGCCGCGCAGGTCGTTCGTGTTGCCGGAGGTGCGGCGGGCGTCGTACGCGGGGTTGCGGCCCGGGCGTTCGTCGATGGGGGTGAAGCCGTCGGAGGCGAAGGGGTTGGAGTCGTCACCGGTCGACAGGTAGAGGTTGCCCTGCGCGTCGAAGTCGATGTCGCCGCCGACGTGGCAGCAGATGCCGCGGGTGGCCGGTACGTCGAGGATCTTCTTCTCGCTGGCGTTGTCGAGGGTCCCGTCGGCCTTGAGCACGAAGCGGGAGAGCCGGTTGACGCCGTCGTACTTGGCGAAGTCGGCGGCCGTGCCCTCGTTGGGGGCGTCGCCCGCCGGGGTGTCCAGCGGGGGCGCGTAGTAGAGGTAGATGCGCCGGTTCTCGCTGAAGGCCGGGTCGACGCCGATGCCCTGGAGGCCCTCCTCGTCGTGCGAGTAGACCGGGACGGTGCCGATGACCCGCGTGGTGCCGGCGCTGTCGGTCATGCGCAGTTCGCCGTCGCGCGAGGTGTGCAGGACGCTGCGGTCGGGGAGGACGGCGAGCGACATGGGCTCGCCGGTCTCGGGCTCGCCCTTGGCGAGGGTGACCTGCTGGAAGTCCTCGGCGGCGGCCGCCGGGCCCGCGCCGCCGGCCGGTTCGGGGTGCTCGGCGGCGGTGGAGACGGTGGGGGTGAGGGCGAGTGACGTGGCGGCCAGGAGGCTGCCGGTGAGCAGTGCGAGGGTTTTTCGGACCGATCCGGCTCTGAGCCGTTTCCTGTGCACGAGTGTCCTCCGGGGATGGGCCGGGCGGTGCTCGTCCTGCACCGATGCCGGGCGGGGAAGCTCTCTCCTTGCGGGAACCGGAATGCGCCGTCACGCCGGTACCGGTGTCATGTCCTGTACACCTCAGGGACGGTAGCCGCGTTCGTCCGGAACTGAAAGCCCTTGCGCAGCAGCCAAGTTGAACTTTCTCCCGCCGCAGGACAAAGCACTGCCGGGACAGCCGGGACCGGCCCGGCGGCGGCAGTTCCGCCGCCCGGCTGGGGGCGGTCCCCGGCTCGTCGCCGGGCCGGGGACCTGCGGGATTCGGTGCGGGCGAGTCCTACTCCGCCCCTCCGAACGCCGCGTCGAACGACGCCGTCGGCGGCTCGAAGTCGTAGCGCCTCAGCGTGGCCAGCGCCTCCGGAGCGCCCGTGAGGCGGTCCATGCCCGCGTCCTCCCACTCCACCGAGACCGGCCCCTCGTACCCGATCGAGCGCAGCATGCGGAACACGTCCTCCCAGGGGACGTCACCGTGCCCGGCCGACACGAAGTCCCACCCCCGGCGCGGGTCGCCCCACGGCAGGTGGGAGCCGAGCCGGCCGTTGCGTCCGTCGAGCCGCTTGCGCGCCTCCTTGCAGTCCACGTGGTAGATCCGGTCCCGGAAGTCGTACAGGAAACCCACCGGGTCCAGGTCCTGCCACACGAAGTGGCTCGGGTCGAAGTTGAGCCCGAAGGCCGGCCGGTGCCCGACCGCCTCCAGCGCCCGCTGCGTCGTCCAGTAGTCGTACGCGATCTCGCTCGGATGCACCTCGTGGGCGAAACGCACCCCCTCCGCGTCGAACACGTCGAGGACCGGGTTCCAGCGCTCGGCGAAGTCCTCGTACCCGCGCTCGATCATGTGCGGCGGCACCGGCGGAAACATCGCCACCAGGTGCCAGATCGAGGACCCCGTGAAGCCGATGACCGTACGGACCCCGAAGGCGGCGGCGGCCCGGGCCGTGTCCGCCATCTCGGCCGCGGCCCGCCGGCGTACGCCCTCGGGTTCGCCGTCGCCCCAGATCCGCGCCGGCAGGATGGCCCGGTGCCGCTCGTCGATGGGCGCGTCGCAGACCGCCTGGCCGACCAGGTGGTTGGAGATCGCCCAGCATCTGAGGCCGTACTTGTCGAGGAGCTGCCGGCGTCCCGCCAGGTAGCCGGGTTCGTTCAGCGCCTTGTCGACCTCGAAGTGGTCGCCCCAGCAGGCGAGTTCGAGCCCGTCGTAGCCGAAGTCCCGGGCCAGCCGGCAGACCTCCTCCAGCGGCAGGTCGGCCCACTGGCCGGTGAAGAGCGTGAACGGTCGTGGCATGGGTGACGGCCCTCCTAGGGGAGTGCGGGGAGTACGGGCGTGTAGATCGCGTTCTTCACGGCGCTCTCCTCCACCGCCGCCAGCACCCGCTGCACCCGCAGCCCGTCCGCGAAGGACGGCTCCGGGTCGGCGCCGGTGGCGATGGCGTGCAGCAGGTCGCGCGCCTGGTGGACGAAGGTGTGCTCGTACCCCAGGGCGTGGCCCGGCGGCCACCACGCCTCCAGGTACGGATGCTGCGGTTCGGTCACCAGGATCCGCCGGAATCCCGAGGAGACGGCGGGCTCGGTGTGGTCGTGGAAGGACAGCTCGTTCAGCCGTTCCAGGTCGAAGGCCAGCGAACCCCGCTCGCCGTTGAGTTCGACGCTGAGCGCGTTCTTGCGGCCCGCCGCCGTACGGGTCGCCTCGAACGAGGCCAGCGCTCCCGAGGCCAGTCGCGCGGTGAAGAGCGCGGCGTCGTCGACCGTCACCTCACCGCGCCCGCCGCCCGCGGGCCCGGCCCCTGAGAGCCCGGCCGTCGCGCCCGCCGGCAGCGGCCGCGACCGGACGAACGTCTCGGTCATGGCCGAGACCCCCACCACCGGCTCCCCCGCCAGGTACTGGGCGAGGTCGACGATGTGCGCGCCGAGGTCGCCGAGCGCGCCCGATCCCGCGTGCTCGCGCTGGAGCCGCCAGGTCAGCGGAAAGTCCGGGTCGACGAGCCAGTCCTGGAGATAGGTGACCCGCACGTGCCGCAGCGCCCCGAGCCTGCCCTCCGCGACCAGCCGCCGGGCGTACGTCAGGGCGGGCACCCGGCGGTAGTTGAAGCCGACCATCGCCACCTGGCCCCGGGCGCGGGCCCGCTCGGCGGCGGCCGTCATCGCCTCCGCCTCGGCGACCGAATTGGCCAGGGGCTTCTCGCAGAGCACGTGCTTGCCCGCTTCGAGGGCGGCGACGGCGATCTCGGCGTGGCTGTCGCCCGGTGTGCAGATGTCGACGATCTGCACGTCGTCGCGGGCGACGAGATCGCGCCAGTCGGTCTCCGCCGCCGCCCACCCGTGCTGGTCCGCCGCGGCGCGCACGGCCACCGCGTCGCGTCCGCAGACGGCCGCCAGGACCGGCCGTACCGGCAGGTCGAAGACACGGGCCGCGGTCCGCCAGCCCTGCGAGTGGGCGGCTCCCATGAACGCGTATCCGACCATGCCGACGCCGAGCTCCGGCGGTGGCGCACCGGCCGGCGCGCCGGTCCCGGCGCCTGTGTCCGTCTGTGACTCTTCCCTGCGGGCCATACGGATTCCTCCTCGTCGAACTCGTCACTCGCACGGTGGGGGCAGGCGGGCGCGGCGACCCGGTCAGCTGAAGCCCGTCGGCAGGTACTCGTCGACGTTGTCCTTGGTCACGACGGCCGAGTAGAGGGTGATCGAGGCCGGTATCTCCAGTTCCGACATCCCGGCCACGCCCTTGCCCTGGCCGAGCGCGCGCGCCAGGTCGATGGCGGAGGCGGCCATCGTCGGCGGGTAGAGGACGGTGGCCTTCAGCACGCTGTCGTCGGCCTTGATCGCGTCCATCGCGGCCTTGGCGCCGGCCCCGCCGACCATCAGGAAGTCGTCCCGCCCGGCCTGCTGGATGGCGCGCAGGGCGCCCACGCCCTGGTCGTCGTCGTGGTTCCACAGGGCGTCGAACTGCTTCTGCGCCTGCAGCAGCTGGGCCATCTTGGCCTGGCCGGACTCGACGGTGAAGTCCGCCGCCTGGCGGGCCACCCGCTTGACGTTGGGGTAGTTCTTGAGGGCGTCCGCGAAGCCCTGGCTGCGCTGCTTGGTGAGCTCCAGGTTGTCGAGGCCCGCGAGCTCCACCACCTTGGCGTTCTTCTTGTCCTTGAGCTGCTCGCCGATGTAGTTGCCCGCGTTGAGGCCCATGCCGTAGTTGTCGCCGCCGATCCAGCAGCGGTAGGCCTGCGGCGAGGCGAAGATGCGGTCCAGGTTGACGACGGGGATGCCCGCCTTCATGGCCTGGAGGCCGACCTGGGTGAGGGCCTTGCCGTCGGCCGGCAGGATCACCAGTACGTCGACCTTCTTGTTGATCAGCGTCTGGACCTGGCCGATCTGCGCGGCGGTGTCGTTGGACCCCTCGGTGATCTCCAGCGTCACCTCCGAGTACTTCGCGGCGCGTGACTTCGCGTTCTCGTTGATGGCGTTGAGCCAGCCGTGATCGGCCTGCGGTCCGGCGAAGCCGATGGTGACCTTCTTGCCGGGCTTGTCGCCGGGGGCGGCCGGTTCGTTGTTCGCGGCCGGTTCCTTCTTGGGCTCGTTGCTGGTGCAGGCGGTGAGCAGCGCGCCGGCGGACACGGCGGCGGTGCCGAAGAGCAGTCCTCTGCGACTGGTTTCTGGCATGGCGGTTCCAACCCTTCAGGTCGGGGCTTGCGGGGGTACGGGGGGACGAGCGATGCGGGCGTCAGGTCTCGCCGTCGCGCGCGGTGCGGCGCTGGACCAGGACGGCGGCGACGATGATGGCGCCCTTGGCGATCTGCTGGACGTCGCTCTGGAGGTTGTTGAGCGCGAAGATGTTGGTGATCGTGATGAAGACGAGGACACCGAGCACGGAGCCGACGATCGTGCCCCGGCCGCCGCTGAGCAGGGTCCCGCCGATGATCGCCGCCGCGATGGCGTCGAGCTCGTACAGGTTGCCGTTGGTGTTCTGTCCCGAGCCGGACAGGACGATCAGAAGGAAGGCGGCGATTCCGCAGCACAGTCCGGACAGCAGGTAGAGGTAGAGGCGCTGGCGGCGTACGTCAATGCCGGCGAGCCTGGCCGCTTCCGCGTTGCCGCCGACCGCGACCGTACGCCGGCCGAAGGTGGTGCGGTTGAGCAGCAGCCAGCCCACAACGGTGACGACGCCGAAGACGAGGACGAGGGGCGGCACGCCGAGGACGTAGGAGTCGGGGACGCCGAGGTCCAGTACGGACTCCACCGTGACGATCTGCGTCTTGCCGTCGGTGATCTGCAGCGCGAGTCCGCGGGCGGAGGCCAGCATGGCGAGCGTCGCGATGAACGGCACCAGCCCGCCGTACGCGATGAGCAGCCCGTTGACGAGTCCGCAGGCCAGGCCCACGACCACCGCCGTGAAGAGGATGCCGGCGAAGCCGTACTCCTGCGTCGCGAGCGTCGTCGCCCACACCGAGGCGAGCGCCACGATCGCGCCGACCGACAAGTCGATGCCGCCGCTGGTGATGACGAAGGTCATGCCGACGGTGACGACGCCGATCACGGACGCCTGGGTGAGGACGAGCTGGAGATTGCTGCTGTCCAGGAACTGCTCGGGCTTGGTGAACCCGCCGACCGCGACGAGGACCGCGAGTACGCCGAGCAGCGAGAGGTTGCGCACGTCCAGGCGCAGCCCGAGCCGGTCCCGCTGCCGCCCGGGCGTCTTGGCGGTGGGTGCGGCCGGTTCGTCGTGCCGTTGCCGCTGTGCCGGTGAGACTGGCTGCGTCATGGCGTGGGGCTCCCTTCCATCACGAGGTCGAGTACGCGGTGCTCGTCGAGCTCCCGGGCGGGCGCGGTGTGGACGACACGGCCCTCCCTGAGCACCAGCACCCGGTCGGCGAGGCCCAGGACTTCCGGGACCTCGCTGGATACGAGGAGTACGGCGAGCCCCTCGTCCGCCAGCCGGCGGATGACGGCGTACAGCTCGGCCCGCGCGCCGACGTCGACGCCGCGTGTCGGCTCGTCGAGCAGCAGGACGCGGCAGCCGCGCAGCAGCCAGCGGGCGAGTACGGCCTTCTGCTGGTTGCCGCCGGAGAGCGTGCGGACGTTGGCGTCGGGGTTGTCGGGGCGCAGGGACAGTTCGCGGGTGGCGGCCCGGGCGGCCGCGCGTTCGGCCGTACGGTCGAGCCAGCCGCCGCGCGAGAAGCGGGACAGGGTCGACACGGACACGTTGCGCGTGACGGATTCCAGCATCAGCAAACCCTGCGCCTTGCGCTCCTCGGGGGCGAGTCCGATGCCCGCGCGGACTGCGGCGCGGACGCTGCCGGGGCGCAGCGGCCGCCCGTCGACGAGCACGCGGCCGGCGGTGGGCCTGCGCGCGCCGTAGATCGTCTCCAGGACCTCGGAGCGCCCGGAGCCGACGAGCCCGGCCAGACCGACGATCTCGCCGGGCCTGATGTCGAGGTCGAGTGCCGCGAACTCGCCCTGTCTGACGAGTCCTTCGACGCGCAGGACCGGATCTGCGGCGGCGGCCGGAGCACCGTCCGCGGACCGCCGGGGGAAGACGTACCCGACGTCGCGGCCGGTCATGAGCGCGACGACGTCACGGGTCGGGGTGGTCTTGGCGGGCAGTCCGACCGCGACCGCCCGGCCGTCCTTGAGTACGGTCACGCGGTCGCCGATGCGGCGGATCTCCTCCAGCCGGTGGGAGATGTAGACGACGGCGACGCCGTCCGCGGTGAGTCCGGCGACGATCCGGAAGAGGTTCTCGACCTCGTCGGGGTCCAGTGCGGCGGAGGGTTCGTCCATCACGATGAGGCGTACGTCGTGGGAGAGTGCCCGCGCCATGGACACGATCTGCTGCTGGGCGGCGGAGAGCGAGCCGACGAGGCGGCCGGCGTCGATCTCGCGGTGGCCGAGGCGTTCGAGGAGCGCGGTCGCGGACGCGCGGGCCTGCCTGCCGCGTACGACGAAGCCGGCGGTGGTCGGCTCGTGGCCGAGGAAGATGTTCTCGGCCACCGACAGGCCCTCCACCAGGTCGAGTTCCTGGTAGATGGTGGCGATGCCGAGGCGCATGGCGGCGATGGGCGACCTGAGGGCGACGGTGGCCCCCTGCCAGGTGATCTCGCCGCCGTCGGGCTGGTGCACGCCGGCGAGGACCTTGATGAGGGTGGACTTGCCGGCGCCGTTCTGGCCGAGCAGGCAGTGGACCTCCCCCGCCTCGACCTCCAGATCGACGCCGTCGAGGGCGCGGACGCCGGGGAACGACTTGGTGATGCCGGACATGGTGAGAAGAAGGGGTGGGGCTGTTGGGGCTTCTGGGGCTGTTGGTGGTGGTGCCATGACGGTTCCCCTCGGCTGGTGCGGCGGCCGGTGAGCGAGCAGGGCAGGACGGGGCGGAAGTAGCGGGGCTGGTGGGACTGGTGAGGCCAGTGGGACTGGGGGTGCGGGCGAAGCGAGTGGTGCGAGCCGTCGGAGCAGGCGGGCAGGGCGGAGCTGGGCACGGCGAAGCCGGACCGTGTGCGGTGGTGCGGTGCCGGGCCGTTTGACGTGGTGCCGGGCCGTGTTGCGGTGGTGCCGGGCCGTGTGTTCGGTGGTACGGGCAGTGTGTTCGGTGGTACGGGCAGTCTGTTCGGTGGTGCCGGCGCGACGGGTCGCGTACGGGGCGTACGGGCGTCGGCCGGGGTCAGGCGGGCGAGAACAGGTGGTCGCTGATGAGCCGGGCCGCGCCGATCACACCGGCGGCGGGTCCCAACTCGCCCAGGACGATGGGGAGGTTGCCGGTGGCCAGCGGCAGCGACTGGCGGTAGACCTGGGTGCGGACGCTGGCGAGCAGGGTGTGGCCGAGGCCGGTCACCCCGCCGCCGATCACCACGAGCCCGGGGTTGAAGAAGCTGACGAGTCCGGCGATGACCTGGCCGACGCGGTTGCCGCCCTCGCGGATGAGGTCGAGCGAGGTGGCGTCGCCGGCCGCGGCGGCCGCGGCGACGTCGGCGGCGGTGAGCCGCCCCGCCGCTTCGAGGCGCGCCGCCAGTTCCGGCGAGCGGCCGGAGCGGGCCGCGTCCTCGGCGTCGCGGGCGAGCGCGGCGCCGCTGAAGTGGGCTTCCAGGCAGCCCTTGTTGCCGCAGGCGCAGGCGCGGCCCTCCGGCTCGACCTGGATGTGGCCGATGTCGCCGGCGCTGCCGGTGGTGCCCCGGTAGACCTCGCCGCCGACGACGATGCCGCAGCCGATGCCGGTGCCGATCTTGACGCAGAGGAAGTCGCCCACCGAGCGGGCGACGCCCGCGTGCTGCTCCCCCATCGCCATCAGGTTCACGTCGTTGTCGACCATGACGGGGCAGCCGAGCTCCTGGCTGAGCGCCTCGCGTACGGGAAAGCCGTCCCAGCCCGGCATGATCGGCGGTGCGACCGGCACGCCCTCCGGGAAGCGGACCGGGCCCGGCACGCCGATGCCCGCCCCGTCGAAGCCCTCGGCCAGGCCGGAAGCCCTGAGCTTGGCCGCCAGCGCGAGGGCCTGCTCGAAGACCGCGACCGGGCCCTCGCGTACGTCCATGGGGTGGTTGAGGTGGCCGAGTACCTCCAGCTCCGCGTTGGTGACGGCGACGTCGATCGAGGTGGCGCCGATGTCGATGCCCAGGAAGCGCAGGGCGGGCGCGAGCCTGATGTTGTGCGAGCGGCGACCGCCCCGGGAGGCGGCGAGGCCGTCGGCGACCACCAGACCGGTGTCGAGGAGCCGGTCGACCTCGACGGCGAGTTTGGAGCGGGAGAGGTCGATCTGGTCGCCGAGCTGGGCACGGGAGCTGGGTCCGCCGTCCCGCAGCAGACGGAGCAGCCGCGCCTGGTGCGCGTTCGCCGGTCGAGCCGTCATCCGCCTCACGTGCCCCTCCCTGCCTCATCGGCCGTTCACTGCCGGGCTTTGGAGGGGAACGTAGCAGCGACTGCCGGGAGTGGGAAGAAGTTACGCAGGAATCCGCCACACCTTTCTCCACACCGAGGACAAAGGTGGTTCCTGGCTCAACTGCGGCGCTCGCGACCCGGGTTGCGCCTGCCGCGCACCGGTCGGCGGGCCCCCGGGGGCCGCCGGCCGAGGCGCGCCGACGCATCGTCCCGCTAGGCCACGCGCTCGTGGTAGGTCGTGCGGGTGTGCTCCGTGTGGGCGCGCATGATCTCGGTGGCGCGCCGCTCGTCGCGGTCCGCGATCGCGGCGATCAGTTCGCGGTGCTCGATCCAGGACTGCCTGCCCCGCTGCCGGGCGACCGGCGTGTAGTACCAGCGGACACGCCGGCCGACCTGCGCCGCGAGTTCCGTGAGCACGGCATTGCCCGCCACTTCCATCACCTTGGCGTGGAACTGGGCGTTGAGGGACACGGCGAGGTCCACGTCGTCGTCCGCGACAGCCCGCTCGCCCGCCGCGCACACCTCTTCGAGCGCGGCGATCTGGGCCGACCCCGCGTTGGCGGCGGCGAGCCGGGCCGCCTCCGCCTCCAGGAGGGTGCGCACGGAGAGCAGCTGGTCCGCCTCCTCCCCGGTGGGCTCGTGCACGAACGCGCCCTGCGCGGGCCGCAGATCGACCCACCCCTCGGTGTTCAGCCGCTGCAACGCCTCGCGCACCGGTTGCCGGGACACCCCGAGGTGCCCGGCGAGCTCGCTCTCGACCAGGTGCTGGCCGGGCCGCAGGGCCCGGGTCGTGATGAGTTCGAGCAGCGCCTCGTACACGCGCTCGCGGAGCGGTCCCGGCCTTTCCAGCTTGGGTACGGTCCCTTGCGGCAGTCCTGCGGACAACATCGCGGTGCCCCCTTCGGGCCGACATCGGCGCGCGCTGACGTCAATTGGCTATCGTCTACAGTCTACCGATCGTCTTCCCGGGTATGCCGAGACCTCGTCACCCCCGCGACCGGCGAGGGTCACGGGCAGCGGATGACCTGGCCGGCGTACGAGAGGTTCCCGCCGAAACCGAAGAGCAGGACCGGCGCGCCGGACTCGATCTCGCCGCGCTCGACCAGCTTGGACAGGGCCATCGGGATGCTGCCCGCCGAGGTGTTGCCGGAGTCGACCACATCGCGGGCCACGACCGCGTTCACGGCGCCGATCTTCTGCGCGAGGGGCTCGATGATCCGCAGGTTCGCCTGGTGCAGGACGACTCCAGCCAGCTCCTCCGGCGTCACGCCGGCCCGCTCGCACACCTTGCGCGCGATGGGCGGCAGCTGCGTGGTCGCCCAGCGGTAGACGGACTGGCCCTCCTGGGCGAAGCGCGGGGGCGTGCCCTCGATCCGTACGGCGTGCCCCATCTCGGGCACCGAGCCCCAGAGCACCGGGCCGATGCCCGGCTCCTCGCCGTCGGAGCACGCCTCGACGACCGCGGCGCCCGCGCCGTCGCCGACGAGCACACAGGTCGTGCGGTCGGACCAGTCGGCGATCTCGGCCATCTTGTCGGCGCCGATGACCAGCGCGCGGGTGGCGGATCCGGCCCGTACGGCGTGGTCGGCGGTGGCGAGGGCGTGCGTGAAGCCCGAGCAGACGACGTTGAGGTCCATCACGGCGGGCGAGGCCATGCCGAGGCGGGCCGCGACGCGGGCGGCCATGTTCGGCGAGCGGTCGATCGCGGTGGAGGTGGCGACCAGGACCAGATCGATGTCGGCCGGGGCGAGCCCGGCGGACGCCAGCGCCTTGGCCGCGGCGTGCGCGGCCAGTTCGTCCACGGGCTCGTCCGGGCCCGCGATGTGGCGGGTCCTGATGCCGACCCGGCTGGTGATCCACTCGTCGCTGGTGTCGACCATGGCCGCCAGATCGTCGTTCGTGAGCACCTTGGCAGGCTGATAGTGCCCGAGCGCGACGACTCGTGAGCCGGTCATTGGCGGTTCCACCCCTCTTTGCGGACAGTCGGAACGGTCCAGTCTTCTTTGTGACTCACCGGTACGAGGGCAGGTGAACCGACAGGATTCGCTCCCGAGTCTTTGGAGCTTCCTGCTGAGGGCGTCCCCTCACCCGCCCCCGCCCCGTCCGTGCGCCGACCCTTGACCGCCCCGGGGGATACTGCAGACAATATTCTGTCGACCTTCGCGCTCCCCCTCACTCGGTCCCTCACCGATCGGAGAGCCCCGTGAAAGTCGCAGTTGTCGGCGCCGGAGCCATCGGCGCGTACGTCGGGGCCGCGCTCCACCGCGCGGGCGAGCTCTACGTCCGCGACTACGACAAGTGCATCCTCTGCTACAAGTGCGGCGAGCAGTGGCAGAGCACCTTCGCCATCGCCGTCGCCGGGCGCGGCTTCGACGCCCGCATCTCGGTGGAGCAGGACGCCCCGCTGACGGACTCGGCGTGCGTGTACTGCGGCAACTGCATCGAGGTCTGCCCGACGGGCGCGCTGAGTTTCAAGTCGGAGTTCGACATGCGGGCGGCCGGGACCCCGGGAAGAGGAGGCACAGACGCGGACGACGACGGTGTGCGCGTACTGCGGCGTCGGCTGCAACGTCACGCTGCACGTGCAGGACAATGAGATCGTCAAGGGCACCTCGCCGCACGACAACCCGGTGACCCACGGCAATCTGTGCATCAAGGGCCGGTTCGGCTACCAGCACGTACAGCAGCGCTGACGGCGCGGATCACGAAGAACCCGAAGAAACGGACTGATCACCATGGGACGGGTCACCGAGCGCCGCCGCGTCATCCGCGTCAGGGACGGGGCGGTGAGCACCCGGCCGGACACGCTGGTCGCCGAGGAGCCGCTGGAGATCCGCCTCAACGGCAAGCCGCTGGCGATCACGATGCGCACGCCCGGCGACGACTTCGCACTGGCTGCCGGCTTCCTGGTGAGCGAGGGGGTGCTGGGCGCCGCCGGCGACGTGCGGTCGATCGTGTACTGCGCGGGGGCGACGGCGGACGGCGCCAACACGTACAACGTGGTCGACGTGCAGCTCGCGCCCGGCGTCCCGGTTCCCGACATCACTCTGGAGCGCAACGTCTACACGACGTCGTCGTGCGGCCTCTGCGGCAAGGCCAGCCTGGACGCGGTCCGCACCACGGCCCGTTTCCCGATGGCCGACACTCCCCCGGTCCGTCTGACGCCCGAGCTGCTCGCCGGCCTCCCCGACCGGCTCCGCGCGGCGCAGCAGGTGTTCGACAGGACCGGGGGCCTGCACGCGGCGGCCCTGTTCTCGGAGGCGGGCGAGCTGCTCGACGTACGGGAGGACGTGGGCCGGCACAACGCGGTCGACAAGCTCGTGGGCCGGGCGCTCACGGACGGGCGGCTGCCGCTGTCCCGTGCGGTGCTGCTGGTCTCCGGGCGGGCGTCGTTCGAGCTGGCGCAGAAGGCGGTGATGGCCGGGATCCCGGTGCTCGCGGCGGTCTCCGCACCGTCGTCGCTGGCCGTGGACCTAGCGGCCGAGACGGGTCTGACGCTGGTGGGCTTCCTGCGCGGTCCGAACATGAACGTGTACGCGGGCGACGAGCGCATCGCCCTGCACTCCGGGGTCTGACGCGCCCGCGGCACGGTATACGGGCCCGGCCGGCGGGGAGCGCCCCCTGCGCCGGCCGGGCCTCTCCGCAGGCCGCAGTCCCCGTCCTAGCGCCTGCCGCGCCGGGCGCGCTGCCTGGCCTCGGCCGGGGGCGGGATGAACTGGAGCGCGAGGGTGGCGGGGGGTTCGGCGACGCCGGGACCGCCGGCCGCGACCCAGGTCAGGATGTCGTCCGTGCAGTCGTCGTCCAGCGCCCAGCCGACCCAGGCCGCGCGCCCGCCTCTGCGGCGGCCCTCCGTGGACGGCTGGACGACCACGACGTTGGCCTGGCCGCAGGGGCCGAGGCAGTCGCTGGTGCGCACGAGGAGCCGCCCGCCGGAAGCGGCGGCCGCGTCGCGCAGCCGCCGCAGCTGACCCTCGTGGTCCGTGCCGGGGTTCTTCCGGGCGTCGCCGCAGCAGCAGCCGCGGCACACGGTGAGGGCGCAGGGGCGGGCCCCGAAGGGACGTATCGCGGAAGTCACTTGACGATCTTGCCAGTCGGCCCGGCGGCGTGCCGCCGCCGGGCACGAGGGGTTGGTCACGTCGGGCGCGGGCCCGGCGCGGCCGCCCCGGGGCCCGCCGTCACACGCCGGAGGGGCTGGAGCGGCGCGGCGCCGCTTCGGGCCGCCGCGGCCCGTCCGCCGGCGCGCCGTCGCGCGAGCGCCGCTTCGCCAGTACCGCGCACACCATCAGCTGGGTCTGGTGGAAGAGCATCAGCGGCAGTACGGCCAGGCTCGCCTCCGCCCCGAACAGCACGCTCGCCATCGGCAGCCCCGCCGCGAGCGACTTCTTCGACCCGGCGAACTGGATCGCGATCCGGTCGGCGCGGCCGAAACCGAGCCGCTTCGCCCCGTACCAGCTCACCGTGAGCATCGTCGCGAGCAGCACCGCCTCGACCCCCATCAGCGCCCCGAACCTGCCGGGGCTCACCTGGTGCCAGACGCCCGCCGTCACGCCGTGGCTGAACGCGGTGTAGACGACGAGCAGGATCGACCCCCGGTCCACGTAGCCCAGGGCCTTCTTGTGCCGCAGCAGGAAGCCGCCGACCCAGCGGCGCAGCAGCTGGCCCGCCAGGAACGGCACCAGGAGCTGGAGGACGATCCTGAGCACCGAGTCGGCGGAGAGACCGCCCGCGCGGCCGCCGATCAGCAGCGCCGCGAGCAACGGGGTGAGGACGATCCCGACGAGGCTGGAGAAGGAGCCCGCGCAGATCGCCGCCGGAACGTTTCCGCGCGCGATCGAGGTGAAGGCGATCGAGGACTGGACGGTCGAGGGAACGAGGCACAGGAAGAGGAAGCCGGCGTAGAGCTCGGGTGTCAGGACGTACGGCACCAGGCCCCTCGCCGCCAGGCCGAGCAGCGGGAAGAGCGCGAAGGTGCAGACGAGGACCACCAGGTGCAGCCGCCAGTGGCGCAGCCCGTCGAGCGCCTCGCGGGTGGAGAGCCGCGCGCCGTACAGGAAGAACAGCAGCGCGACGGCCCCGGTCGAGGCCCCGCCGACGGCCTCGGCCGCCGCGCCGGACGCCGGCAGCAGGGTCGCGAGGACGACGGTGCCGATCAGCAGGAGCACGTACGGATCGAGGGGCAACCAGGACGGCAACGAAAACTGCGGCGTGCGGCGGCTCATGCGCTCCTGGTGCTCCACTTGCTGTCGTGCGGTACGCGGGGGCGGTGGCCGGGACGTACGCGCGGTCGATACGTGCGCTCCCCATGTTTCCACCGCTCCCATGGTCCACCGGAACCGGGCGATCGGGATTCCCGCATTCCGTGCTCGGGCGGAAGCGGGGCCGCCGCACGGCGGCGTGGGCGGGCGGCGTGGGTGGTGGGCGGAGCGGAAAGCAGGTGTACAGATTCCGTGGAGATTCCGGCGCGTCGTACTTACTCCACAGTCAGGAGACCGCCCGCGACTTCCCCGATGTGACCGCATATCGCCCGTTGAGCTGTGCATATGCACAGTCGTTCGGATTACGCGACCCCCTGCCGCGCACCCGTGCCGTGGGGTAGCGTCGCGGCGCTGTGCGGAGCGTCACAAGGAGCAGGTCATTGCGCGAGTTCACTGTCCCACCCATGGCGACGGCGCCTCAGGTCGGCGGGCTGGCGGACGTCGTGTTCGACCGTGCCGAACAGGACCCGCACCGCGTCGTGCTCGGGCGCAAGGGGGACGACGGGCGGTGGCACGACGTGTCGGCCGGCCGGTTCCGGGACGAGGTGCTGGCGGTCGCCAAGGGGCTGCTGGCGCAGGGCGTGCGGTTCGGCGACCGGGTCGCGATCATGTCGCGTACGCGCTACGAGTGGACCCTGTTCGACTTCGCCCTGTGGACGGTCGGGGCCCAGCCGGTCCCGATCTATCCCACCGCGTCCGCCGATCAGGTCTTCTGGACCCTGTACGACGCCGGGGTCACGGCCTGCGTGGTCGAGCACGAGGACCACGCGATGACCATCGGCTCGGTGGTCGACCGGCTGCCGATGCTGGGGCGCCTGTGGCAGCTCGACGCGGGCGCGGAGGCGGAGGTGATCCGGGCGGGCGCGCGCCTCGACGACGACGTGGTGCACCGCCACCGGCGGGCCGTCACGCCGGACTCCGTGGCGACCGTGATCTACACCTCGGGGACCACGGGGCGGCCCAGGGGCTGCGTGCTCACGCACGCGAACTTCATGTACGAGACGGACACCGTGCTGGCCCGCTGGGAGTCGCTGTTCCACTCCAGACCCGGCGACGAGGCGGCGACGCTGCTCTTCCTCCCGCTCGCCCACGTCTTCGGGCGGATGGTCGAGGTGGCGGCCGTGCGGGGCGGGGTCAAGATGGGGCACCAGCCGGTGCTCGCGGCGCACGCGCTGATGCCCGACCTGGTGAGCTTCCGGCCGACGTTCATCCTGGCCGTGCCGTACATCTTCGAGAAGGTGTTCCACGGCGCCCGGCGCAAGGCCGAGGCGGACGGGAGGGCCGGGGCCTTCGACAAGGCCGTCGAGGTGGCGGTGCGGTACGCCGAGGCCCAGGAGCAGCGCGCGTTCGGCACCGGCCCCGGGCCTTCCGCCGCGCTGCGGCTCCAGCACCAGTTCTTCGAGAAGGCCGTGTACGCGAAGGTGCGCGATGCCATGGGCGGCCGCGTACGGCACGCGATGTCCGGCGGTTCCGGGATGGCGCGGCGGCTCGGCCTGTTCTTCGCGGGTGCGGGCGTCACGGTCTTCGAGGGGTACGGGCTGACCGAGACGACGGGGGCCGCGACCGCCAACCCGCCCGAGCGCACCCGCTACGGCACGGTGGGGCAGCCGCTCCCGGGCACCACCGTGCACATCGCCGACGACGGCGAGATCTGGCTGCGCGGCGGCCAGGTCTTCTCCGGATACCTCAACGACCCCCGGTCCACCGACGCGGTACTGCGGGACGGCTGGCTGGCCACCGGTGACATCGGGGCGCTGGACGAGGACGGCTATCTGACGATCACCGGGCGCAAGAAGGAGATCCTGGTGACCTCGGGCGGCAAGAGCGTGTCGCCTGCCGGGCTGGAGGAACGGGTCAGGTCGCACCCCCTGGTGGCCCAGTGCATCGTCGTGGGCAACGACAGGCCGTACATCGCCGCGCTCGTCACCCTCGACCAGGAGGCCGTCGACCACTGGCTCCGGATGCGCGACAAGCCGCCGCTGAGCTCGGCCGATCTGGTGCGGGACCCGGATCTGGAGACGGAGGTCCGGCGTGCGGTGGTGGCGGCGAACACCCTGGTCTCGCAGGCCGAGTCGATCCGTTCGTTCCGGATACTGGCCCACCAGTTCAGCGAGGAGCAGGGGCTGCTGACGCCCTCGCTCAAGCTGAAGCGCAAGGCGATCGAGGCGGCGTACACGGTGGAGGTGGACGCACTGTACCGATGACGGAGGGCGGGCGCGGCCGGGGGCGGCTTCGGCCGCCGCGGTCCTGCGGCTTCCGACGCATCGTCAGCTCGGCTTCGGCGTGCGCGTCCCCCGCCCGCACCCGCCGCGCCGGATCGGCGCCGCCCGTGACGCACATCTCGGCGGCCTCGCGGGAATGCGCGGCGCCCCGTGATCGTTGACCCTGGGAGTACCAACCGACGACGTAAGGATCGATCGCTCGTGAGCAAGGCCCCTTCCCTCACCCTGAACAACGGCGTCGAGATGCCCCAGCTGGGGTTCGGCGTATGGCAGGTGCCTGACGACGAGGCCGAGCAGGCCGTCGACACCGCCATCCAGGCCGGGTACCGCTCCATCGACACGGCCGCGATCTACGAGAACGAGACCGGCACGGGCAAGGCCATCGCCGCCTCCGGTGTCGCCCGCGAGGAGCTGTTCGTCACCACGAAGCTGTGGAACTCCGAGCAGGGGTTCGACTCCACGCTGCGCGCCTTCGACGAGTCGCTGGCGAAGCTGGGGCTGGACTACGTCGACCTTTACCTGATCCACTGGCCGCTGCCGTCCAAGGACGCGTACGTGGATACGTACAGGGCCTTCGAGAAGATCTACGCGGACGGCCGCGCCAAGGCGATCGGCGTGTCCAACTTCCTTCCCGAGCACCTGGAGCGGCTGATCGGCGAGACCTCCGTGGTCCCGGCCGTCAACCAGATCGAACTCCACCCGCAGCTCCAGCAGTCGGCGTCCCGCGCCTTCCACGCCCAGCACGGCATCGCGACCGAGGCATGGTCGCCGCTGGGCCAGGGCAGGGGCCTGCTGGAGGTGCCGACGGTCGTCGCCGTGGCGCGCAAGCACGGCAAGACCCCGGCCCAGGCGGTGCTGCGCTGGCACCTGCAGACCGGCAACGTCGTGATTCCGAAGTCCGTGACACCGTCGCGGATCGAGGAGAACATCGACGTGTTCGACTTCGAGCTGGACGCCGACGACCTGGCGGCGTTCGCCGCGCTCGACGAGGGCAAGCGCCTCGGCCCCGACCCGGCGACGTTCGACGCCGGAGCCTGACCCGCACGCCACGGACGAGGGCGGCGCCGACCGGTACGATCCGGTCGGCGCCGTTCGCCGTGTGCGGTGCGGCGGTCGCCGCCCGGTGCCACAACTGCCTCAAGGAGCACGGAAGATGAGCGGGGACGACGGCCGGCCGCAGGGGGCGCCCACGCCCGTCGAGGAGGGCCTCTACCGGCTGCGCAACGTCGGCAGCGGCCTGTTGCTGGAGGTGGACGGGGGCAGGACGGGCAGCGGCGCCAACGTGCAGCAGGGCAAGGACACCGGCGCCCCGGCGCAGCAGTGGGAGCTGACCGCCGTGCACAGCGGCGCCGGCCTCTGCCACCTGGTGAACGCCGCCAGCGGCAAGCGGCTCGACGTCGCCGGGGCCTCCACCGAGAACGGCGCCAACGTCCAGCAGTGGAAGGCCAACAACTACGGCGCCCAGGAGTGGATCGTCGAACAGCACCTGGACGCGCCGGGAACGGTCACCCTGATCAGTTACGTCAGCGGCCTGCTGCTGGAGGTCGCGGAGGGCAGCGCGGGCGACGGGGCGAACGTGCGCCAGTGGGAGGACACCGACTCCCCGGGCCAGTGGTGGCAGTTGGAGCCGGTGGTCTCTCCGTAGGCGGGCAGGCGGCCGGCCGTCAGGCGCGGTGCCCGAGGTGCAGGGTGCGGGCCCGCAGCAGGAACACGTCGGGGCGCTGCGCGAGCCCGGCCGGGTCCCGGTCGTCCAGCAGCCGCTCCAGCGTCGCCACGTCGTCGGCCGCCAGCCGGTCGGCGTACACGTCCCGGTACCGGGTGAAGACCTCGACCGCCATCCGCCGTGCGACGGGCGGCAGCGGCGCGGGCAGGTCGAGCAGGAACGAGCGGCTGCCCTCCGGGGTCAGTCCGGCGGCGGCCAGCAGCGCGCTCCAGTCCTCCACCTCCGACTTCGCGCCGGGCAGCTCGTCCCGCATCCGCGCGAACCATTCGGTCGACACGGCCTCCAGCCGCGCCTCGAGCGCCGGCCGGCCGAACCCGATGTCACGGGGCAGGTGGCGCTGCGGCAGCCCGCCCTCGAACAGGGCCACCGCGCCGCCCGGGCGCAGCAGCCCGGCGAAGCCGGTGAGGGCCGCGCGCTGGTCGCCGACGTGGTGCAGCGAGTTGGCGGCCCAGACGAGATCGGCCTCGTCCAGCTTGCCCAGGTCGCCGGGGACCTCGGCGACGACGGTACGCACCCGCTCCGCCAGACCGGAGCGCTCCGCCCGCGCCCGGGTCAGCTCGAGAAGGGCCGGCGTGCTGTCGACGGCCACGACCTCCGCGTCCGGGAAGGCGGCGGCCAGCATGCAGGTGATGACTCCGGGGCCGCTGCCGATGTCGAGTACGCGGCGCACGCCCCGCGACCCCCGGAAGCGCTCGGAGATCCAGGCGGCGGCCTGCTCGTAGACGGGACGGTTCACCTCCGCCTCGTGCTCCAGGTGCGTGGCGAGCGCGTCCCAGTCGAAGTCGGTGGAGTCGTGGCCGTGGTGGTGGCCCTGGCGCCGGGGGGCGCCGTGGCTGTGGCTGTGGCTGTTCGTCATGCGTCCACTGTGTCGCCGGACCGCTCTTCCGGCGAACCTTCTTGCCGTTCCGGCAAAGGAGTGCCGCCCTTCCGGTACTCCTGCGGACTCACCCCGCGTACACGCTTGAAGGCCGCGCTCAGTGCGAACGACCCGCTGTAGCCGACCTGGCGCGCCACCGCGCCCACGGTCGCCGGCGTGTCCCGCAGCAGGTCCGCGGCGAGCGCGAGCCGCCACGCGGTGAGGTACGCCATGGGCGGCTCGCCCACCAGCTCGGTGAAGCGCCGGGCCAGGCCCGCCCGTGACACCCCGGACTCGGCGGCGAGCCCGGCGACGGTCCAGGGGTGCGCGGGGTCGTCCTGCATCAGCCGCAGGGCCTTGCCGACCACCGGGTCGCCCATCGCCCGGTACCAGGCGGGAGCCGCCGCCCCGGGGCGTGCGAACCACGACCGCAGCGTCGCGATCAGCAGCAGGTCGAGCAGCCGGTCCAGCATCACGCTCTGTCCGGGTTCGTCCCGGTTGATCTCGTTCTCCAGGGCCGGCATGAGCGGGCAGTCCCACAGCTCGGCCGGCAGATGCAGGAGCGGCGGCAGCGCGTCGAGGAGACGGCCGCTGACCTCCCCCGCCATCCGGTACGTGCCGATGAGCATCGCCGACTCGCCGTCCGGGCTGTCCCCCCATGTCCGTACACCGAGATGCATCGTCTCGGCCAGCGGCTCCCCCCGGAGCGTGCGGCACTCGCCGCCGGGGCCGATGAGGGCGCGCGGCGGGCTGGCCGGGTCGTCGGCGCAGGTGTACGGGTCGGGCCCGCGCGCGATGGCGACATCGCCGGGGCGCAGCAGCACGGGCTCGCCGCGCTCGGGCATCACCCAGGCCCTGCCACGGGTGACGCACATCAGTGACAGGGGCGCGCGGTCCTCGATGCGCACCGCCCAGGGCGGGTCGAGCACGGCCCGGAGGAGGAAGGCGCCCCGGGCGCGCGGCCCGTCGAGGAGACCCGCGAGTACGTCCATGCGCCCAGCGTAGGGCGGCCGCGGAACGCCGTGGACGCAGGCGTATGGAGTTGAGTCTCTGGAGCATGGCCCGTCGACGCGTGCGGCCCGAACCTTGGGGCATGACGGAGAACACGCAGCGGGAAACGGTGTTGGTGACGAGCGGCACGGGGAAGACCGGCCGCCGGGTGGTCGAGCGGCTCACCGCCCTCGGCCTGACGGTCAGGTCGGGGTCGCGCACGGGTGACGTGCGGTTCGACTGGGAGGACGCGTCGACGTGGGGTCCGGCCCTGCGCGGCGCGGACCGCGCGTATGCGGCGTACTACCCGGACCTCGCGGCTCCGGGCGCGGCGGAGGCGCTGGGGACGTTCGGGCGGATCGCCCGTGAGCAGGGGGTGCGGCGGCTGGTGCTGCTGTCGGGACGCGGCGAACCGGAGGCGGTGGCCGCCGAGGAGGCGCTGCGCGCGTCGGGGGTCGCGCTGACCGTCGTACGCGCGGCCTTCTTCGCGCAGAACTTCAGCGAGGGGCCCATGGCCGAGGGCGTCGTCGCCGGCGAGGTGGCGTTTCCGGCGGGCGGGACGGCGGAGCCGTGGGTGCACGCCGACGACCTGGCCGACGTGGTCGTCGCTGCGCTGACGCGGGACGGGCACGCCGGTGTCGTGCACGAACTGACGGGGCCCCGGCTGCTGACCTTCGACGAGGTGGCGGCCGAGCTGTCCAAGGCGTCGGGCCGCGAGGTGCGGTACGTACCGATGTCCGGGCCGCAGTACGCCGCGTTCCTCGAGCGGTACGGCATGCCCGCGCCGGAGGCCGAATGGCTCTCCGGGCTGTTCACGACGCTGATGGACGGCCACAACGCGTCGGTGACGGACGGGGTGCGGCGCGTCCTGGGCCGCGCGCCCCGGGACTTCACCGAATTCGCGCGGGAGGCGGCGGCGTCCGGCGCGTGGGACGGCGAGGCCGCGCCGGCCGGCCCGGGGGCGTAGGGCAGGCCGACGGGCGGGCCCGGCCCGGGCGCCGCCGCCGGCCCGGGTCAGGCGGTCCGGCGCAGAGCCAGCAGCCGGTAACGCGGGTCGGAGCGTGGCGCGTCGGGCTCCGGAAGCGCGGCGAGCGCTGCCGCGATCTCCCCGGCCACCGCGCCGTCCTCGGTGATGCGTGAGGCGTACCGGCCCGCCAGCAGCGCGGACGCCGTGCGCAGGGGCGAGCGGCCCTGGCCGTGCCCGGTGAAGTACGCGTCGGCCACGGGCACCAGGCCGTGCCCGGCGGCGTACGCCTCGATCCGGTCCGGGCGGTCGAAGGCGTCGGCCGTGCGGTACGGGGCGAGGACGGCGTCGATGTCGCAGCCCACGTCGTGCGCGTCGTCCTTGTCGACGGTGGTGACGAACACACCGCCGGGGCGCAGCACCCGCGCCGCCTCGGCGACGACGGCCGCCGCGTCCCGCACCAGGTGCAGCAGCCAGACCGCGCTCACCACGTCGACGGACGCGGCGGCCAGCGGCAGCCGGCGGGCATCGGTGAGCACCACGTCGACGGCCCGGCCCGCCGCCGTCCTCGCCATGCCGTACGACGCGTCCGCGCCCAGCACCCGCAGGCCCGGGCGGGCGAGGCGGGCGGTGACGACGCCCGTGCCGCAGCCGATGTCGACGAGGGTGCGGGCCTGGCCGGGCACCAGACCGAGCACCGCCCGCGCGGCGGCCTCCGCCCGGGGCACGCCGCCGCGCGTGGCGTCGTACACGGCCGCTTCGCGGTCGTAGTCCAGCACCTGCGCTCAGCTCGCGCCGTGTCCCGGGGCGATGTCCTCCACCCGGCGCGCGAGCTCGAAGTCCAGTTCGGTGACGGCGCCGCCCGCGCTGTGCGTGTTCACGGTCAGGGCCACCGTGTTGTAGCCGAGCGTCAGGTCGGAGTGGTGGTCCAGCTCGTCCTGGATGCCGGCCACGTGGACGACCAGCGCGGCGGCCGCGAAGTGCGTGCCGAGCCGGTACGTACGCGCGATCCGGTCGTCGTCCAGCGACCAGCCGGGGAGTTCGCGCAGACGGTCCTCGATCTCCTTCTGCGACAACGGCTCTGTGGCCATGGCGAAGCTCCCTCCGGTTGCGGTGTCGCTGCTCAGCCTCGCACCTTCCGGCGCGAAACGGCGCGCGGACGCCGCCGTGAATCGTCCTCGGCGGACCGGAGCGGGCCCGCGCGCTCCCGCCCGCGCCGTAACGCTGTCCGTACCGCCCGGCCTCCGGACGGCCAACTCGGTTCGCCGGGCGGTCGGTTACCGTCTTGGGCCATGACAACTGTCGCAGTCGACAAGGGTGTGGGGGCGCTGCTGCGCGGCTGGCGGGAGCAGCGCCGGCTGAGCCAGCTGGAGCTGGCTCTGCGCGCCGGCTCCTCCGCCCGGCACATCAGTTTCATCGAGACCGGCAGGTCGCGTCCGAGCGAGGAGATGGTGCTGCGCCTGGCCGAGCACCTCGACGTGCCCGTGCGGGAGCGCAACGCCCTGCTGCTGGCGGCCGGGTACGCCCCGCGGTACGCCGAGACCCCGCTGGACGACCCGGGGCTCGGGGCCCTGCGCGAGGGCATCGAACGGCTGCTGGCGGGATACGAGCCGTACCCCGCCCTCGTCGTCGACGGTTCGTACACCGTGGTCGCCGCGAACCGCGGGATCGCGATGCTGCTCGACGGCCTGCCCGAGCACCTCCTCGCGCCGCCGCTGAACGCCATGCGGATCACCCTCCATCCGGAGGGCCTCGCTCCGCGCATCCGCAACCTGCGGGAGTGGCGCGGGCACCTGCGGGCGCAGATGGAGCGCCAGATCGCGCTGGACCGGTCACCGGCCCTGCGCGCGGTGTACGAGGAGGTGTCGGCGTATCCCGTACCGGAGCCGGAGGCGGGAGACGCGGCGCGCCCGGACGACCCGCCGTACCCCTACTTCGCACTGCCGATGCGGATCGACCACGACGGCCGGGTGCTGTCGTTCGTGTCGTCGATCTCGACCTTCAACACCCCGATGGACGTGACGGTCGCCGAACTGGCCATCGAGACGTTCCTCCCGGCCGACCCGGCGACGGCCACGTACCTCCAGTCGCTCACCCCCTGAGCGGGGCGCTCAGCCCCGGGCGCGCAGCGCGAGGTGCTGGAGCCCGGCGAAGCAGGCGACGAGCGCGGCCTGCGCCGGGATCCAGAACGTCCCGGCCGTCGTCGGCGAGAACCACAGCACGAGCGCGACCGGGCCGGCCACGGCCCAGGCCAGGTTCACCTCGATGACGGCCCTGACGGGAAGGGCGGCGGGCTCGCGCCGCGACGCCAGCAGTCCGACCCCGGCTCCGAACACCACCAGCAGCACGCCGAGTCCGAGCAGCAGCCCGGGCCCGACGCCGAGCAGCCGTCCGACGGGGCCGGATGCGGCGACGTACACGAGCCCGTTGCCCGTGGTGACCACGGCGTCGAGCGCGAGGAAGCGGCGCAGCATCGTCTGCGCGTCGGTCGTCCGGGACAGATTGGCGAGCAGGGGTGCGGACATGGCGGATCAGCCTCCGTCGAGGTCGTACGGGCTGTCAGGGGCCCGGGACCCGGACGGAGTGCGCCGCCCGGCTCCCGGTGACCGCAACGATGCCGCCTCGGCGCAGGAGCGTCGATTACCTCACGGGTCATGCGAGGAGGGACGCGGCCGGACGGCCGGGCCCCCTGCCGGACGGGTCCCCGGCCGCCCGGGGAGAATCAGCCGGTGACGTCTCATGAGCAGGGCTCATGAGCGTGCACCACCGGAACCGAGGACCCGAGGACCCGCATGACGCGCACGACGCCTGGACGACCGGTCGACCTGGAGGCGCTCTTCCCCGAACTCGCCGGACACCGGCGCACGACCACGCGCCTGCACCCGCGGCCGGGATCCCCCGGTGCGTCGGACAGTTCCGTCGGAGGGCCGCTGCTGTGGCCGGCGGACGAGCCCTGGCCGGTGTGCACGGAACCCCACAAGCGGCGAAGCGGCGAGCGGGTGCCTGACATCCGGCTGCGGCGACGCGTCCTCGCCGAGGCGTGGGGGCGGAGGCCCGCCCCGGGTGAACGCCCGGGGCCGACCGACGAGGAGCTCGAGGTTCTCAAGCCGCTGAAGCGGGGCCGGCACGCGCCGTGGCTGGCGAACACGGATCCGATCCCCCTGATGGCGGTGGCCCAGCTCTACCGGCGCGATGTCCCCGACCTCGCCGGGCCCCCGGACCGCGATCTGCTGCAGGTCCTCTGGTGCCCCTTCGACGCGCACGGCACCGGTTACCAGATGTCGCTCCACCTGCGCTGGCGCCGCTCCGCCGACGTCCTCGACAGGTTGGTCGAGCAACCGGAGCCGGTCGTGGTCGGCTTCGAGGGATACGTGGCGGAGCCGTGCGTCCTGCACCCGGAGCAGGTGGTGGAACACCAGTACATCGGCCTGCTCCCCCGGAAGCTGCGCAGGCGCATCGAGAAATGGGAGGGGCCCGAGGACGAACAGGAGGAGGACGCGATCCTGTACCAGTCCGACCTGTCGATCGCCCCGGGCTGGAAGGCGGGCGGCTTCGCCTCCTGGCACCTGACGGATCCCGTGACGGTCACCTGCGCGTGCGGGCACGCCATGGAGCCGCTGCTCACCATCGCGAGCTCCGAGTGGGACGGCAACAACCGCAGTTGGGTCCCCGTCGAGGACCGGGCCGACGTGGACGCCCACGCCGCCTGCACGCCGACACACGTCACCGTGGGCAGTTGGGGAACGCTGTACGTCTTCACCTGCCCCGCCGACCCGTCCCACCCCCACCGGCTCAGCATCCAGTAGAGGGCCGGCGGACCGCCTCGCACTGCCGGCATCCGACGCCGGCGCGCGGGTGCCCCCGGATGGCGCGGGGCGGAATGCGGCCGGGGGGCCGGCGTGGTGTGCTGGGCGCGGATGCGGGTCGTCGCTGTGGCGGCGGGAGGGGCCGGACCGGACCGTTCGTACGGAGGAGACCCCCGATGGCGATTTTCGTGCAGGCTGAGATGGACGGCGTGACGACCGAGCAGTACGACAGGCTGAACGCCCAGCTCCAGTCGCTCCCCGGCAACCCCTTCGAGGGGTGCCTGGCGCATGTCGCCGTCCCGACCGGCGCCGGCCTCCAGATCTTCGATCTGTGGGAGTCCGACGAAGCCCTGCGGCGGTTCAACGAGATCATCATGCCGGTCGCCTCGGACGTCGGGATCCCGCAGAGCGGAATGCCGAAGACCTCGCAGGTGCACAACTACTGGGTGCCGGGGGCGTAGGACGGCCGGAACCGCGCGCGGCGGCCGCTGCGAAAAAACTTCGGAGAAATACGCGGCCGGATGTCGATCCGGGTGTCTCCCGTTCGACGCAGGGGTGAGAGGCGGGGAAAGCCCGCTGTCCGCACCGAGGAGTCACCATGCCGCGTTTCCTGACGATGATCCGTATCGACGAGCAGAACGCCCCGGCCGAGGTCCCGAGTCCCGAGCTCCAGGAGCGCATGGGCGCTCTCCTCGAAGAGATCACCAATGCCGGGGTCATGCTGGACACGGCCGGGCTCAGGCCGTCCTCCAAGGGCTCCCGGGTGACCTGGTCCGGCGGCAGGCTGAGCGTCACCGACGGGCCCTTCACCGAGAGAAAGGAAGTCATCGGCGGCTACTCCATCGTCCAGGCCAGGGACAAGGCCGAGGCGCTGGAGTGGACGAAGCGCTTCCTCCAGACGCACGAGGAGTAGGAGACGTACGCGCGCAAGCTGGCGGAGGTCGGACGGAGTCAGCAGGACGTACCCGCGCCCGAGCCCGCCGACGCGCGGGACATCGACGACGACCTGCTGCGGCTGATCTTCACCGCGTGTCATCCCGTGCTGTCGACCGAGGCGCGGGTCGCGCTCACGCTGCGGCTGCTGGGCGGCCTGACGACGCAGGAGATCGCCCGGGCGTTCCTGGCGAGTGAGCCGGCGGTCGCCCAGCGCATCGTGCGGGCCAAGCGGACGCTGGCGAAGGCCGCCGTCCCCTTCGAGGTTCCGTACGGCGCCGACCGGGCGGCCCGCGTCGCGTCCGTCCTCGAAGTCGTCTACCTGGTCTTCAACGAGGGCTGCTGTGCGACGGCCGGAGACGACCTGGTGCGCCCCGCCCTGTGCGAGGACGCGCTGCGCCTGGCGCGCGTCCTGTCGGCCCTGATGCCCGGGGAGCCCGAAGTCCACGGCCTGGCCGCCCTGACCCCGCCCCCGGTGGTGGAGCTGAACCGGGCGGTGGCGGTCTCGATGGCGGACGGGCCGGCGCTGGTGGACGCCCTCGCGGACGAACCGGCCCTGAAGGAGTACCACTTGCTGCCCAGCGTCCGGGGAGATCTGCTGGAGCGGCTGGGCCGGAGTGCGCAGGCGCGCGGAGTTCGAGAGGGCGGCGTCCCTCACCCGCAACGCGCGGGAGCGGGACCTGCTGCTGAGGAGAGCCGCCGCGGCAGGGGCGGCGTGAGCGCGCAGGGGGCGCGGGACGCCGCCCGGTCCGGCCACCGGGAAAGGTTCCGCGAAGGGCGGGTCGCTGGCTTACGATCACCGCTGACGGCTCGCTCACCCCCGCCGCCGTCGCCCCCCGCCCCATGGAGGTCAACCGTGTCCAGGACGGCCAAGGGCCACCGCGCCCGCCGCATCCGTACCCTCGCCACCGCCGGCGCCGCCGTGGCCGGGCTGTTCCTCGCCGTCGGGTGTTCCTCCGGTGACGACGGGCCCGCCGAGGCCGCCGGCGGCGTACCGGTGGTCGAGAAGGGCAAGCTCACCACCTGCACGCACCTGCCCTACCCGCCGTTCCAGTCGGAGCAGGGCGGTGAGGTCGTCGGCTTCGACGTGGCGCTCGTCGATCTGGTGGCCAAGAACCTCAAGGTCGAACAGAAGATCCTCGACACGCCGTTCGAGAACTTCAAGACCGGCGCGTTCCTCAACTCCGGCGAGTGCGACCTCGCCGCCGCCGGCATGACCATCACCGACGAGCGCAAGAAGAACGTCGACTTCTCCGTCCCGTACTTCGACGCCACCCAGGCGCTGCTCGCGACGAAGAAAAGCGGCGTGAAGACGCTGGACGAGGTCAAGTCCGGGAAGAAGAAGCTCGGCGCGCAGGCGGAGACGACCGGCGAGAGCTACGCCACGAGCAAGGGCTTCGACCCGGTGGCGTTCGAGAGTTCCGACGCCGTGCTGAACGGGCTGCGCACCGGTCAGGTCGACGCCGTCGTCATCGACTACCCCGTCGTGCAGGGGTGGCTGAAGGACAAGGCGAACGCCGACGCCTTCGCGCTCGGCGAGAACATCGAGACCGGTGAGCAGTACGGGTTCTCGGTGAAGAAGGGCAACACCAAACTGAAGGCCGCCATCGACAAGGCCATCACCGACGCCAAGGCCGACGGCACGTACAAGAAGCTCTACGAGAAGTGGATCGGGCCGATGCCCAAGGGGCAGTCGTGACCTCTCGCCTCTCCAGGCGGCAGCGGCGCCGCATCTCGCAGGGCATCCAGTACGCCCTCTTCGTGGCGGTCCTGGTCCTGGTCGGCCTGATGGCCGACTGGGACCGGCTGCAGAACCAGTTCGCGCAGAAGGACCTCGTCAGCGAGCTCTTCCCGGAGATCATCACCACCGCCCTGCGCAACACGGTGGTGTACACGCTCTCCGGCTTCGCGTTCGGTCTCGTCCTGGGCCTGGTCGTCGCGCTGATGCGGCTGTCGTCCGTCGCCCCCTACCGGTGGGTGGCGAGCGTCTACATCGAGTTCTTCCGCGGCCTGCCCGCCCTGCTGATCTTCATCTTCGTGGGCGTGGCGGTGCCGCTGGCGTTCCCGGGCACCGAGATTCCGGGTGGTACGTACGGGAAGGTCGCCCTCGGTCTGGGGCTGGTCGCCGCCGCCTACATGGCCGAGACGATCCGGGCCGGCATCCAGGCGGTCCCCAAGGGGCAGATGGAGGCGGCGCGTTCGCTCGGGTTCTCGCACGCCCGGGCGATGGTGTCGGTGATCATCCCGCAGGCGTTCCGCATCGTCATCCCGCCGCTCACCAACGAACTCGTCCTGCTGTTCAAGGACTCGTCCCTGGTGCTGTTCCTCGGTGTGACGCTCGACGAGCGGGAGCTGACCAAGTTCGGCCGGGACCTGGCCAGCCAGACCGCCAACTCCACCCCGATCCTGGTCGCGGGCCTCTGCTACCTGATCGTGACGGTGCCGCTGAGCTTCGTGGTCCGCCGCCTCGAGGCCCGCGCCGACAAGGCCAAGTGAGGACGAGCAGATGCCACAGCCCGAGATCGAGATCCGAGGCCTGCACAAGTCGTTCGGGGACAACCACGTCCTGCGCGGCATCGACCTGGAGGTCGCCCGGGGCGACGTCGTGTGCGTCATCGGGCCCTCCGGGTCCGGCAAGTCGACGCTGCTGCGCTGCGTGAACCTGCTGGAGGAGCCGAGCGGGGGCCAGGTCTTCGTCGGCGGCACGGAAGTCACCGACATCGAGGTCGACATCGACGCGGTACGCCGCCGCATCGGCATGGTCTTCCAGCAGTTCAACCTCTTCCCGCACGTCACCGTGACCGAGAACCTCGTACTTCCGCAGCGGCGCGTGCTGCGCCGGGGCAAGGCAGAGGCGGCGAGGACCGCCCGGGAGAACCTGGAACGGGTCGGACTCGCCGACAAGGCCGACGCCTACCCGGCGCAGCTGTCCGGCGGGCAGCAGCAGCGGGTGGCCATCGCGCGGGCGCTGTCCATGGGGCCCGAGGTGATGCTCTTCGACGAGCCGACGTCCGCGCTGGACCCGGAGCTCGTGGGGGACGTGCTCGCGGTCATGCGCGTGCTCGCCTCGGAGGGCATGACGATGATGGTCGTCACCCACGAGATGAGCTTCGCCCGGGAGGTCGCCGACCGGGTGGTGTTCATGGACGGCGGCGTGATCGTCGAGGAGGGACCGGCGGCGCAGGTCGTGGGCGATCCGCGGCACCCGCGCACCCGGAACTTCCTGGACCGCATCCTGGACCCGTCCGCCGCCGAGGCGCCGGGCTCCGAGCCCGGGGCGGGCGGTCCCGCCGCGGGCTGACCGCCGCGTGCGGACGGACGGCGGCGGAGCGCGCGACAGGGCCGACGGGCGCTCAGCGGGCGAGCGGGTAGCGGTGCGCCGGGGCGTCCGGGAGGTCCAGGTCCGGGCGCCAGACGCGCAGTACGGCCGCCGACGGCACGAAGAGGTCCCTCGGGACGTCCTCGGGCGCGAACCACTCCCACCGGACGATCTTGTGCGGCTCGGTGACCCGCGGCGTGCCGGTCGCGCCCTGCACCACGGCCGCGGCGGTGACGCGGGTGACACCGCGCGCCGCGTCCACGAGTACGGCGACGATCCGGACCCCCGTGGCCGCGGCGCTCAAGGAGGTCTCCTCCGCCAGTTCGCGCACCGCGGTCTCCTCGAAGCTCTCGCCGGGGTCCACCTTGCCGCCGGGCAGCTCCCAGCGGCCGTCGTGGCCGAGCCCGAGCAGGACGCGGTCGCCGGGGCCGGTGACCACCACGCCCACGCCGGTCAGGCCGTTCGGCGTGGGAAAGGCCCGCTCGGGGCGCTCGGCGGTGGCTGACATGTCTGCTGCCTCCTGGTCTGGGTCCGGTGGATACGGGGGCGGGTGCGCGCGCACCCGCTCAAGCGTCGGCCACGCGCGGGGGCTCCGGCCGCGCGGCCCCGTCAGGCCGCCGCGCCGGCCCTCGCCTTGCGGGCCGCGATCCACGCGTACACCAGCACGCCGGCGAACAGGAAGAGCACGCCCTGGTACACCGCGGCGTAACCCGAGCCCGCCACCAGCCACATCGAGAAGCCGGAGGCCAGGACCGCGAGGACCGCGTCGCGGATCAGCCGGGGGCGGCTGACGCGGTCGGACCGGCCCGACGCCAGGAAGTAGATCTGGGCGGCGGTGGCCAGGAGGTAGGGGACGGTCGCCGTGAACGTCGTGATCAGGACCAGGGTCTCGAAGACGCCCTCGGAGCCCGCCGTGTAGTTGTAGACCGTCAGGAGGGAGGCGAGCACGGCCGTGACGAGGACGCCCACCGTGGGGACGCCGCGCCGCCTGCGGGCGAACACGGCCGGGAAGAGGCCGTCCTTCGCCGCCGCGTACGGCGTCTGGGCGCTCAGCAGGGTCCAGCCGTTCAGCGCGCCGGTCATGGAGACAAGGGCCGCGCAGGCGACGGCGACGCCGCCCCACGAGCCGCCGAACATCGCGTCGACGGCGTCGGAGAAGGGCGCGGTCGAGCCGACCAGGTCGTCGTGGGCGACGGTGCCGAAGACGGCGAGCGTGCCCAGCAGGTAGACGAAGGCGGCGCCGAGGGTGCCGAGGATCGTGGCGCGGCCGACGTTGCGGCGGGGGTCGCGGACCTCTCCGGCGCTGACGGCGGCCGACTCCACGCCCAGGTAGCTGAAGAGCAGGATGGCCGCGGAGGCGGAGACCGCGCCGAGCGCGCTGTGGCCGTCCGCCCGGAACGGGCCGAGGTTCGACGCGTCGAAGAAGAAGAGGCCGCCGACGGCGACCAGCAGCAGCGGCGCGAACTTCAGCACCGTCGAGACGATCTGGACCGCGCCCACGTAGCGCGTGCCGGCCAGGTTGGCGAGGGCGGGCAGCCACTGGATCACCAGCGCGGCCGTGAGGGTGGCCGCGACGGAGCCGTGGACGGGTATGAGCACGTCGAGGTAGCCGACGGCGGCCACGGCCAGGGCCGCGTTGGACACCCAGGCGGTGATCCAGTAGCTCCAGGCGGCGAGGAAGCCGGCGAAGTCGCCGAACGCCTCCCGCGCGTAGACGTACGGTCCGCCGGTGCGCGGCAGCCTCTCGGCGAGGCGTCCGAAGACCAGCGCCAGCGCGATCGCGCCGAGGGTCAGGATGCCGAAGGCGACGAGGCTGACAGTGCCGAAGGGAGCGACCGAGGCGGGCAGCAGGAAGATCCCGCCGCCGATGATGTTGCCCATGACCAGCGCGGTCGCGACGGGAAGGCCGAAGCGCCGGGCGTGCCTGCTCGCCGCGCCGGCCCCGCCGGGTGTGCCGTCGTCACTCGGCGCGGGTTCGGCGTGCGGGGCGTGCAGCGTGGGCAGCGTGGTCATGGGGTCGTGCGCCTCTCTTCGTACCAAAACCCGACCATGTTCGGATACGGGGAACGGCGCACCAAATCAGGGGGATTATTCCTGCGCGGCGCGGCCAATGACCGGAATTTGTTCTTCCGTTTGGCCGTCCGGCTGAGAATCTTGCGCCGCCGGCACCGGCACCTGCGGCCCCTGGCACTCCCGCAGCCAGCGCCGCAGTACCCGGTGCACCTGCTCCGCGCCCACCAGCTCGCCCCCGTCGGCGACGGGCGCGGACAGGGTGTAGGGCGACATCAGGAAGGGCCGTGCCTGGTCTCCGCCGAGGCCCCCGTGCGAGCCGATCTGCTCCTCGAAGGCGTGCACGCGGCCGGTCGCGGGGTCGTGCCAGGAGTTGACCATGATGTCGGCGACGTGCGGGAATCCGGACGTCCTGCGCACGGCGTCCGCGGCCCCCGCCCCGAACGCCGCCAGCGGCCCCGCGTCCGCGCCGTCGTGCGCACCGCCCTCGTCCAGCCGCAGTTCCGACCCGCCGGCCCCGAGCACCAGCGCGCCGTGCTCCTCGCTGTGTACGAGCAGGAAGCCGATGCCGGGGTGGTTCGCGAGCGTCGTCAGCAGGGCCGGATGGCGGCGGTCGATCCGCTCACGCGTCGCCCGGCCCGCCGCGTCGGGGAAGGAGACCAGCCCCAGGTTGCCCGAGGCGAGCACCACCGGATCGGTGCCGGGTTCCGGGTGCTCCGGCTCCTCCTCGTCGTCGGGCACCGGCCGGTGCAGCGCGGTCCGTACGGCGTCGCGCGCCTCCGAGGCGCTGGTGGTGCGCGCCGCGCGGCGGGGCACGGGCAGGCCGCAGCCCGCCCTGACGAGGTTCGCGAGGGTCAGGCCGTACGCCGACTGGAAGGTCTCCCCGGGGCTCTGCCCGTGATCGGAGAGCAGCACGATCCGGTACGCGCGCGGGGCGTGCTCGGCCACCTTCGCGATCAGCCCCAGCGACCGGTCGAGCCGCTCCAGGACCTTCAGCGCGTCGGTGCTGCGCGGTCCCGAGTGGTGCGCCACCTCGTCGTACGCGACCAGGTCGGCGTAGACGGCGGTGCGGCCGGCGAGCATGTCGCCGAGGACGGCGGCGACCACGATGTCCCGCTGGACGACGGTCGCGAACGCGCGGATGAAGGGGTACAGGCCGCCGCGCTTCACCCGCGGGCTGTCGCCGCGCAGCCGCGACCGGGTGGACTGGCCGACCTCCCGGACGACTTCGGCCACGAAGGACATGGCGGTGCGCACGGCGTTGGCCGGGTCGGAGAAGTACGCGAAGTAGCCGGCCCGGGACCGGTTGGACCTGCCGCGCCGGGCGGCGATCGACAGGACGAGGGCGAGCTGGTCGGCCCCGCCGCTGAAGAGGTTGCCGCGGCTCGCGCCGTCGAAGGTGAGCAGTCCCCCGTCGGCGGTGCGGGTGACGGCCCGGCGCTGCATCAGGGCCGCACTGGCCGGGCGGCTGGAGACGACGACCTCGCCGCTCTCCTTCTCGTACCAGCGGAAGGCGGGAACGTCGTGGTTGGAGCCGTGCAGTATGCCGAGCTGGCTGGCTCCGGTCTGGCTCGACCAGTCGGTGCGCCAGGGCGTCAGCCGGTGCGTGGGCTCCCCGCCGCCGAGCCAGCCCGCGACGGTCGGCATCAGACCGTCGCCGACCGCCCGGAGCAGCACGTCGTGGCCCACGCCGTCGAGTTGGAGGAAGAGCGTGCCGGGCAGGCCGTTGCGCCCGTCGTCGCCGCCCCGCCGGCCGCGGCGGTGGGCGAGCCGCGAGAGCCTGCGCCGGTACGCCTCGTCGTCGCGCACCGCGAGCGCCCCGGAGGTCGCGGACGCGACGGCGGACATGACCGCCGCGACGACCACAGCGGTCTCGGGGTCCGCCTCACCCCGCCCGTCGGGGATGAGGCTGAGCGCCACGAGGAGCAGCGAGCCGTTGAGGAAGAAGGCGAGCAGACCGAGCACGAGTGCGGGCACGAGCAGGAGCGCCCGTACCGCCAGGGGCCACACCAGGGCGCCGAGCAGGCCGAACGCGCCGGCGCCCCACACGGCGCTGAGCGCGATGCGGGTGATGCTGTCGCCGTCGTCGGCCTTGAGCTGGAAGTCCGGCAGCGCGCCGGCGAGCACCAGCATCGTGAGCGTCGACACGGCCCACACCGTCACCACGCGCAGCAGGGCGCTGCCCGTGCTGCGCCATCGCCGTCCGACCACGCCGCCCCACCTCACCGTCCCGGGCCGCACCTGGGAGCCCGCTGTGCTTCCAGCCTGGCACAACGCGCAGCGGTGCCCGCGCCCCGTCCCCCGGTGATCGGCGGCCCGGCGGCCGGAGGGGCCCGGAAGACTCAGTAACGGTCAGCAGCCGTCATAACCGGCCGTCGGCATCGACAGTCTCCGGTGCACACCGGCCTTCGCCGCGGCGCTGTAGACGGGCTCGTCGAGGTCGGCCGTCTCCAGGCGTACGCCCCGGCGCTCGCACTCCGCCCGGAACGCGCGCACCGAGGTCAGGGCCCGCGCCAGGACGCGCTCGTTGGGCGCGACGAACAGGTCGGCCGCGCCCGCCTCGACGTCCGCCCACAGCGCGCGGTGGTCCGGGCGCATGCCGTAGCAGAGCACCTGCCGTGTGACGACGTACCCCTTGTCGGCGGCCCAGCGTCCGCACATGGCCTGCTGGCTGCGCGTGTCGACCAGGAACGGGTCGCTGTCCAGCTCCTCCAGGGGCGTCAGACTCGCGATGGCCGCCACCCGTACTCCGTCCATGACGCCCATGACCCGACTCCCCCCGCGACGCTGGCTGTAGCCGCAGACCCTACTCCGCTCCCGCGACGGGGAGGAGGAGTGCGCGGCGCACTCAGGGGGGAGACGAGTGGCCATACTGGGAGACGTCCTGGCGACAACCGGCGAGGAGGCCGTACGTGACGGTGGAGATCACCTGGTGGGGGCATGCCACCTGCACCGTCGCGGACTCCGGGGCCCGGGTGCTGACCGACCCGCTGTTCGCGCGGCGCCTCGCCCATCTGCGCCGCAGGCGCGGGGCGGTGCCGCCGCCCGAGGCTGCCGAGGCCGACGCCGTGCTCGTCTCGCACCTGCACAGCGACCATCTGCATCTGCCGTCGCTGGAACGCCTCGCGCCCGGCACACGGCTGATCGTGCCGCGCGGCGCGACGCGGGCCGTGCCCGGCCTGCGCCGGCTGTCCGTGCGCGGCCGGCCGGTGACGGAGGTGGAACCGGGCGACGAGGTACGGGTGAAGGACCTGGTCGTACGGGCGGTTCCGGCGCTGCACGACGGTCGGCGGCTGCCGTTCGGGCCGCACCGCTCCCCCGCGCTCGGATACGTCGTCACCGGTGAGGCGCGCACGTACTTCGCCGGGGACACCGGCCTGTTCGACGACATGGCCGGCGCCGTGGGGCCCGTGGACGTGGCGCTGCTGCCGGTCGGCGGCTGGGGGCCCTTCCTCGGGCACGGCCACCTGGACGCGCGGCGGGCGGCCCAGGCGCTCGCCCGGATCGCGCCGCGCGCCGCCGTGCCGGTGCACTACGGGACGTACTGGCCGATCGGGCTGGACGGGGTCCGGCCGCACGAGTTCCACTCCCCGGGCGACGAGTTCGTACGGCAGGCGGCGCGGCTCGCGCCGGACGTCGCGGTGCACCGGCTCGGGCACGGCGAGACGGTCCGGCCGGAGGCCCGCCGGTGAACCTGGCCGGCGTGGCCCAGGCGGTGCAGGACACGCTGGGCCGGGTGGCGCAGCTGCCCCAGGAGTCGACGCAGCAGGCGGTCGGCTATCCGGCGCTCTTCCTGCTGGTGACGCTGGGGTCGCTGATACCGGTGGTGCCCACGGGGGCGCTGGTGAGCACGGCCGCCGTGGTGGCGTTCCATCACAGCGACCCGTTCGCGCTGCTGATCGTCTTCGCGCTGGCGGCGTCGGCCGCGTTCCTGGGGGACATCGCGCTGTACTGGCTCGGCCTGCGCGGGGTCCGTTCGAAGAACGGCTCGCGCCGGCTGGAGGCGCTGCGCGGCCGCGCCTCGCCCGAGCGCCTCGAGCAGGCGCGGAGCAAGCTGCACGAGCACAGGTCGCAGGTTTTGGTGCTCTCCCGGCTGGTTCCGGCCGGGCGGATCCCGGTGATGCTGGCATGCCTGCTGTCGCGGATGCCGATGCGCCGCTTCGCCCGTGGCGACGTACCGGCCTGTCTCGCCTGGGCGGCCGCGTACCAGCTGATCGGGATCCTCGGCGGCTCGCTCTTCCCCGAGCCGTGGCAGGGCGTGGTCGCGGCGGTGGCACTGACGCTGGCGATCGGCGCGGCGCCCGCGGTGTGGCGCAGGCTGCGCGGCACCGGGAACTGACGGCTCGTCAGAAGTCCAGCACGCGCGAGCCGCCGATCGGCAGGTCCCACAGTCCTTCGCGGGCGCGGCCCGCCCGCTCCCAGGCCGCGCGCACCCGGGTCAGCGGTTCCAGGACCGGCTCGGCGGAGAGGACGAACGTCCCCCAGTGCATGGGCGCCATGCGCGCGGCGCCGAGGTCCTCGCACGCCTGAACGGCCTCTTCCGGATCCGCGTGCACGTCACTGAGCCACCAGCGCGGGTCGTACGCGCCGATGGGCAGCAGCGCGAGGTCGATGCCGGGGTGTCGGACGCCGATCTCCTTGAACCAGTGGCCGTAGCCCGTGTCGCCCGCGAAGTACACCCGCCGGCCCTCGCCCCGCTCCTCGCTGAGCACCCAGCCGCCCCACAGGGTGCGGCAGGTGTCGGTGAGGGAGCGCTTGCTCCAGTGGTGGGCGGGGACGAAGTCGAAGCGCACTCCGCCCAGTTCGGCGCCCTCCCACCAGTCGAGCTCGGTGACCCGGGTGAAACCGCGGCGGCGGCACCAGCGGGCCAGACCGGCCGGGACGAAGAGCGGCGTGTCGTGCGGGAGCCGCTTGAGGGTGGGGGCGTCCAGGTGGTCGTAGTGGTTGTGGCTGATCACCACGGCGTCGATCTGCGGCAGGTCCTCCCAGCGGACGCCGACGGGCGTGACGCGGGTGGGCGTGCCGAGGATCTTCTGCGACCAGACGGGGTCGGTGAGGACCGTGAGCCCGCCTATGCGCACGACCCAACTGGCGTGCCCCGCCCAGGTGACGGCGAGGGTGGAGACGTCCGCGGCCGGCAGCGGGGCGGGCTCGTACGGCACCAGGGCGATGTCGCGCAGGCCCTCGGGGCCCGGGCGCAGCGCTCCCTCGCGGGCGAGTCTGGCGAACGCCTTGACGCCGGGGAGCGGGGTGGTGAGCCGGTCGGCGAACGACCGGGGCCAGGTGCGGATCTCGCCCAGGGGGCGGGGCGGGGCGAGTGTGGCGGGGCCGGCGAGGGAGCGGGCGGCGGTCCGCCCGGTCGGCTGCTCGGTCTGCTCTCGCGTCTCCGTCATCGAGGGGGCTCCGTTCGGTGGCGTGGGCCGGCTTGGGGTCAGCGAAGTTCGTCGAAGGCCGTTGCGAAGGTGGTCAACGCGCGGGCCACGTGCGGCAGTTCCAGTGGCTGTGCCGAAGTGAGGGACTCCAGACACTGCTCCGGGGTTGCTCCGAGCAGCGGAGCGGTCGCGATCCGTACGCGCAGACTGCCCATTTCGTCGCCGAACCGGTGGCCGCCCGGGACGGAGGCGCCGAGGCGTTCACTCAGGTAGTCCTCCAGTTCCATGGAGTCGGTGACCCGGCGGGCGGCGAGGCCGGCGCGCAGCGGGCCGAGGTCGGCGTACAGGTGGCGGCCCGCCTGGGGCGGACGGGCGAGCGCGCCGGAGGCGAGGATCACGCGGTGCGCGGCGGCCGCCACGCGCGCGTGCAGCGCGGCGGCGGTCCTGAGCCTGACGGCGACCGGCTCCGGCTCGCCCAGCGCGTACGTCGCCGCCTCGGCGACCGGCCCGGCGACGACCGCGCCGATCGCGGTCAGCAGGTCCAGGGTCCGGGCGTGGAGCGCGGCGCCGTACGCCGTGAGCGGGCAGCGGGCGACGGCGGCGGGCCAGCTCGCCGGGGTGTACGCGCCCGCCAGGTCGGCGAGCACGGTCACCTGGCCGGGGAACATCTCGGCGGGGCTGACGAACACCGTCTCGCGCGGCCGGTGCAGCGTGTCGAGCCAGGTCTCGTCGCTGATGACGTGCAGGCCCTCGGAGACGGCCGCCTCGCAGACCTCGTGCACGAGCTCGGGCGGGGCGACGGTGGCCGTCGGGTCGTCGGGGACGCTGAGCAGCAGCAGGCGCGGGTCGCCGCCCTCGTCGCGGACCCGTCGTACGGTCTCCAGCAGCGCGAACGGGTCGGTCACCCCGCCGCACTCGGCCGGCGCGGGCACGTGGTACGCCCCCCGGCCGAGCATCGTGGCCTGCGGCACCCACCAGGCCGGGCAGGGCCGGGGCAGCAGGACGTCCCCGCCGACGGCGGCCATCAGCGCGAACAGCAGCGGCTGCGCGCCGGACGCGACGACCACGGACCGCGCCTCGGTCTGCAGCCCGCGGCGCCACCAGTACGCGGCGGCGGCGGCGCGCAGGGCCGGTCCGCCGCCGGGGGGCTCGGTGTGGGTGCGCCCCGCGGCCGCGGAGAGGACGGCGGACAGCTCGGGCAGTACGGGCAGGCCGGGACCGGGGGCGAGCGGCCCGTACCGGACGGGGCCGCGCCCCTCCTCGACCGTCCGCTGCATGCGGTCACCTCCACGCCGATCGGCTGGCCCTGTATACGGTTATACGGGTGGTTCCCGTACGGCGCTTGCGGGGCGGAGCCCCGCCGGTGATCCCGCCCCCGGGCCGGTGGACGGCGGTCACCGGGCGGACTTGATCTCCGCCGGGCACAGCTCACGTTCCCCGGGGAAGCCCGAGCATGCGCACGTCAGCATGGCCGCGGAAGCCGGTTGCGTGCCCCCCGGGGGCGCGGCGCGGCCTCCGCGCATGGGGGGCGCACGCGGGCGCGCGTCCGGGCCGCTGTCCGTCGGCGCCTTTCACTCCACGGTGACCCGGTGGCATACGACCGCGTCGAAGAGATACCCCTGGGTGTTGTGCACCGAGGTCGCGGGCTGGGTGGTGCCCCGCACGTCCGTGGCGCGGGCCAGCAGTTCGGCCGGGCCCTCCCGGCGAGGGCGCCAGGGGACCGACCAGCGGACCCAGCCGTCCCGGTGCGGGGTGTCCCGCAGTTCCGCGCGGCGCCAGTGGGCGCCGCCGTCCGTGCTGACCTCCACCGTGCGCACGGCCGCCGCCGCCGACCAGGAACGGCCGGTCAGGCGGTGGGTCCTGCCCGGCGCGAATACCGCGCCGGGCGCGAACTCGAACATGCTTTTGATCGTCTGGCGGGTGAGCGGGGCGCTCCCCTCCGGCGGATACGCCGCGCCGAACAGCCGGTAGTACTGCGTGGTCCACGGCGACGCCAGCGGCGTGTCGCTCACCTCGATGTCCCCGAGCCACTTGACGGACGCGATGCCGACCCAGGACGGCGCGACGACGCGCACGGGAAAGCCGTGGTCGTACGGCAGGGGCTCGCCGTTCATCTCGTACGCCAGGATCACGTCGTCCATCGCCTTGGCGACCGGCATCGGGCGGCGCGGCCGGCCGAGGCCGACCCCGTCGGCGACGAACTCGTCGTCCAGACCGCGCGGCATCACGTCGACCGCGCGGTCGCTGATCCCGGCGCGCCGCAGTACGTCGGCGAGCCGCACCCCGCGCCAGCGGGCCGCCCCGACCGCGCCGAGGGTCCAGGGGGTGCCGGTGACGGGCTGCCCCTGCTGGGTGGCGTAGTAGGCGCGGCCGTTGCCGGCGCATTCCAGGACGGCGGTGCGGGTGACGGAGGGCAGGGAGCGCAGCTGCCCGTACGTGAACTCGACCGGACCGCCGCGCAGCCCGCTGCCCCACACCGTCAGCCGCCACCCGGACTCCCCCAGCCGCGGGGTGGAGGTGTGGTTGCGTACGAAGAACCGGTCGGCGGGGGTGAGCACGCCCGTCCCGGCGAAGGCGGCGACGTCGGTCTCGGCGTTGGTGCCGCGGATCGTGAACACGCCGGCCGGCAGCGGCTTGACGATGCCCGGCGCCCCGGCGGCCCCGGAGGGGGACGCGACCGCCGGCGCGGCGGCCGCCCACTGCGCCGCGACGGGCGTCGCGGCGAGGAGCTTCAGCAGGTCGCGGCGGTCCACCCCGCCCGCTCCGGTGGGGTGGTGGCCCGGACTCGTCGCAGCGCTCATCGCGTCACTCCTCGCACGTCACAGCGGACAGGAGGGGCGATCCTAGGGGCGCCGCGCGAGCCGGACCAGAGCGCTTTCCAGGCCATGTCCCCTGCCCTCGACGACCGACTCCGCGACCTCCGACAGCTTGCGGTTCGACCGCTGGGACAGCTGCCGGAGGACCCCGAACGCCTCCGCGCTGTCGCAGCGCAGTACGTGCATCACGATGCCGCTGGCCTGGTCGATGACGGTGCGCGAGTGCAGCGCCGTCTCCAGCTGGCCCACTTCGGCCAGGGCCGCGCGGTAGCGCCGGTCGCGGACCAGCCCGGCGGTCACCTGTTCGCCCAGGACGCCCACGGGGCCGTACGCCGCGCGCTCCAGGGAGCCGGGGCGGAAACCGTAGAGGCTGACGGTGACCTCGATGCCGCTGCGGCAGAACGGGATGGTCACGCTGGCCCGTACGCCGGAGTCGAGCGCCAGGGCCCGGTACTCCGGCCACCGGTCGTCCTTCAGCAGGTCCTGCGCGTCCACCGGCGCCCCCCGGTCGAGCGCGGCCGGAATCGGCCCGTCCCCCACGGCGAGCTGGACCGAGGCGAGCGCGGCCAGGTCGGGGTGGGTCGCCGTGGTGCGCCGCTCGGCGCCCGTGTCCGCTATCGTCGCCACGGCCCCGCAGCTGGCCGGGGCGCAGCGCGCCGACTGCCGCGCCAGCTCGGAGAGCGTGCGCACCGGGGAGTCGGGTCCGGGGCCGTGGACTTCCTGTTCGGACACCATGGCGGGGTTCTCCCTTCCCAGTGCGGCTTCCCGCGACCCGGTCCGCAAAACCGCCGGACCCGTTAGCTTTCTCGTATGACGCAGACGGACGACTTCGGCGCGGAGCTGGCAGATTTCGTCAGACGGGTCGGCGAGTTGAGGGCCGCGCGCGCCCTGCCACCCGACGAGCACCCCGCCGTCCTGGATGCGGCTCTCTTCGAACTCCGGCACGTGGCCGACACCTTGTGGCCCCGCTACGAGCAGCTCAAGGCGGCGGCGCCGGACGCCGCGTCCCCGGACCGGCTGGAGCGACAGGAGCGACAGCTCCTCAAGGCCCTGTTCCAGCGGCTGCCGGTGCCGGTCGCCCTGGTGGACAGGGACACCGTCGTACGGCGCATGAACTTCGCCGCCACCGGGCTCACCGGCGTACGCGCCGGGTATGCGACCGGGCGCCCGCTGGCGGCGCTGCTGAACCCGGCGGACCGGGCGGCGCTGCGGTCGCAGACCGCCGCGGTGGCGCGCGGCGAGGGCGACCGGAGTCTGTCGGTCCATCTTCAGCAGCGGCCGGACGAAAGGCTGCTGGCCACCTTGACCGCGCTGCGCCCGCCGGACGAGGCACATCCTGCGGTGCTCGTCGCCTTCCAGAGCGGGGTGTACGGCGGCGCGCGTCCGCCGGCGGGCGCCGCCGTAGCGGGGCGGCGCCCCGCGCTGCCTGACCTCCGGGAGACGACCCGCTCCGCGGAGCGCCTGGACCTCGTCGACGCGATGATGACCGCGCTGCTGTCCGTCGCTCCCGGGGACGCGGCGGCCGCCCTGGAGAGCGCCGCACGGGTGCTGCACGGCCGTTTCGCCGACTGGGTGGTCGCCGACGTCGTCGCAGGTCAGCCGCTCAAGCGCACGCTGGTGCTGGGGCCCGGCGGGCCGGGCGACGAGGCCCTCGCGCAGATACTGGCCGGGCAGGACCCGGCCGGGTGTCCACTGGTGACGGAGGCGGCGCGGGGCGGTTCCGCGGCCCTCCAGGTGCGGCCGGAGGACACGGACGGCTTCGGGCACGATTCAGCGGGTGATCCGGTGCTGGTGCGGGCGGACGTCACGTCACTGCTGTGCGTGCCGCTGACGGCTCCGGGCGCCGACGGCGCCGGGACCTGGTCCGCCGGGCCGGTCCAGGGGGTGCTCACCCTGTTCCGCACGGGCGCGCGGCGGGCGTTCTCCATGGCGGAGGGCCAGGTCGTGGACCTGATGTCCCGCCACGTGGCGCTCGCTATGCGGCGTCCCGCAGGGCCTCGTCGCGAAGGCGGGTACAGCAGCGGCTGATCAGCCGGGAGACGTGCATCTGGGAGAGGCCGAGGTCCTCGGCGATGCTGCTCTGCGTCATGTCGCGGAAGAAGCGCATGTAGAGGATCTTCTTCTCCCGCTCGGGGAGCCTGTTGAGGGCCGGCTTGACGGCCTCGCGGTCGACGACGGTGTCGAGCGCGCTGTCGGGGCCGCCGAGGGCGTCGCTGAGCGAGTACCCGTCGCCCGTGCCGGGCAGCTGGGCGTCGAGGGACAGCGCGGTGAAGGAGTCCAGCGCCTCCAGCCCCGTGAGCGCCTCCTCCTCGGTCATGCCGGCCTTCTCGGCGATCTCCGCGACGGTGGGGGCGGGGCCCGACACGGTCGCGGACAGCTCCTGGCTGGCGGCGCGGACGCGGTTGCGGAGGTCCTGGACGCGACGCGGTACGTGCAGGGTCCACATGTGGTCGCGGAAGTGGCGCTTGATCTCGCCGGTGATCGTCGGCACGGCGTAGCTCTCGAAGGCGGAGCCGTGCTCCGGGTCGTACCGGTCGACGGCCTTGACCAGGCCGAGCGCGGCCACCTGGCGCAGGTCCTCGATGGCCTCACCGCGATTGCGGAACCGCCCGGCGAGCCGGTCGGCCATCGGCAGCCAGGCGTTCACGATCTCCTGGCGCAGCGCGTCCCGCTCCTCGCCCTCCGGCATGGCACACAGACGGCGGAAGGCCTCGGTGGTGTCGGGGGCGTCGTGGTGCGGGTGCGTCCTGCGGACGGTGGTGGTACGCATCTTCGTTGCAACTCCCTGAACGGTGCAGACGGCGGACGGGTGTCACCGCGGGGAGGTCTCGCAGGGAACTCCGGACGCGACACGCCCGGAGCGTCTGACTGCCGCTCCCACGGACGTGCCTCCGGTCCGAAGCACATGGAGCACGTGCCCCCGCTTCGGAAGGGCAAACGGGTCGGGTTTCGCGACGGGCCGGTTTCCCTGTCCGTATGCCTGGTACCCGGCATGGTGCTGCCCTTTTTCACGCGCACGCCCCCTAGGAGGCCCTCGTATGAGCACCGACGTTGCCGACCGGATCCTGTCGCGCCTGCGCGAATGGGGAGTGGAGTGCGTCTTCGGCTATCCGGGTGACGGCATCAACGGCCTGCTGGCGGCCTGGGGGCGCGCCGGCGACCAGCCCCGCTTCATCCAGTCCCGGCACGAGGAGATGTCCGCGTTCGAAGCGGTCGGGTACGCGAAGTTCGGCAACCGGCTCGGCGTGTGCGTGGCGACCTCGGGTCCCGGCGCGATCCACCTCCTGAACGGCCTGTACGACGCCAAGCTCGACCATGTGCCGGTCGTCGCCATCGTCGGGCAGACCGCGCGCAGCGCGATGGGCGGCTCGTACCAGCAGGAGGTCGATCTGCACACGCTGTTCAAGGACGTCGCCTCCGACTTCGTCGAGACGGTGACGGTGCCGGAGCAGTTGCCGAACGTCCTGGACCGGGCGATCCGCACGGCGTACGCCCGGCGCTGTCCCACGGCGGTCATCGTGCCGGCGGACGTCCAGGAGCTGGAGTACACGCCCCCGCCGCACGCCTTCAAGATGGTCCCTTCCAGCCTGGACCGCAGCAGCTGGACCGCGATGCCGTCGCCGGACGCGCTGCGGCGGGCGGCGGACGTGCTCAACGCCGGCGACAAGGTGGCGATCCTGGCCGGTCAGGGCGCTGCGGGCGCGCGGGCCGAAGTCGCGGAGGTCGCGGAACTGCTGGGCGCGGGCGTCGCGAAGGCGCTGCTGGGCAAGGACGTGCTGTCGGACGAGCTGCCGTACGTCACGGGGTCCGTCGGGCTGCTCGGCACCCGCCCGTCGTACGAGATGATGCGCGACTGCGACACGCTGCTGACGATCGGCTCCAGCTTCCCGTACTCCCAGTTCCTCCCCGAGTTCGGCAAGGCGCGGGCCGTGCAGATCGACATTGATCCGCACATGATCGGTATGCGCTACCCGTACGAGGTGAACCTGGTCGGCGACGCCCGGGCGACGCTGCGCGAGCTGATCCCGCTGCTGCGGCGCAACGAGGCGCGGGACTGGTTCGACGAGATCTGCGCGGGCGTCGAGCGGTGGACGGAGATCATGGAACGCCGGGCCGCCCTGTCCGCCGATCCGGTCAACCCGGAGTACGTGGCGGCGGCGCTGTCACCGCTGCTGCCGGACCACGCGATGGTGACGGCCGACTCGGGCTCGGCCACCAACTGGTTCGCGCGCCACGTGCGCCTGCGGGGCGACATGCGGGCGTCGCTGTCGGGGACGCTGGCCACGATGGGGTGCGGTGTGCCGTACGCGATCGGGGCGAAGTTCGCGCACCCGAACCGCCCGGCGATCGCGCTCGTCGGTGACGGGGCGATGCAGATGAACGGCATGGCGGAGCTGATCTCGGTCGCCAGGTACCGGCATCTGTGGGAGGACCCGCGCCTGGTGGTCGCCGTCTACAACAACCGGGACCTGAACCAGGTGACCTGGGAGCTGCGGGCGATGGGCGGCGCGCCGTCCTTCCTGCCGTCGCAGTCGCTTCCGGACGTGTCGTACGCGGCGTTCGCCGAGTCCATCGGCCTCACCGGGATCCGGGTGGAGAAGCCGGAGGACGTGGAGGGCGCGTGGCGGACCGCGCTGGAGGCGGAGGGTCCCGTCGTACTGGACTTCGTCACCGACCCGTCGGTGCCGCCGATTCCGCCGCACGCCACCTGGGAGCAGATCGAGGCCACGGCCTCGGCGCTGCTGAAGGGCGACGCCGACGGGGCGGCGGTGATGAAGCAGGGCCTGAAGGCGAAGTTCCAGGAGTTCCTGCCGGGCAGCCCGAGGCCCGGCGCGGACGACTGACGCACGGCGCCGGGGGCGGGGCGCCCCCGGCGCGGGCAGAACTCCGGGCGCGTCCCGCGCCGCCGCCGTTCGAAGCGGTGCGGGAACGCGCCCGGAGGTCGTCCCTCTTCCCAAGTGGCCGCTCGGGCCACGCACCGGGTCCCCCGTGCGGCGGCGCTCAAACACCGGGAGCCGGCGGACGGTCCGCGGATGTTTGCCGTCCGCGCGACGGGTACCCGCGCCGGTAGCCGACAGCGCGAGTGAACAGAGATGAGGCGGACAGCCATGGCCCAGTACGTGAGGGAAGTGATGACGGCGGGTGTCGCGGCGGTGCGGCCCGACGCCTCGCTCGTGGAGGCGGCGCAGCTGATGCGCGCGCAGGACATCGGTGATGTGCTGGTGGCGCAGGACAACCAGCTGATCGGTGTGCTCACCGACCGGGACATCGCCCTGCGCGCTGTCGCGGACGGCTTCGACCCCCTCACCGTCAACGTCCAGTCCGTGTGCACGCCGGCGCCGGTGTGCGTCGGGCCGGACGACGAGGTGTCGACGGCCGTCACCCTGATGCGCCAGCACGCCGTCAGGCGGCTGCCGGTCGTCGAGGACGGCTTCCCGCTCGGCGTGGTGAGCCTCGGTGACCTCGCGGAGTTCCAGGACCCCCGGTCGACGCTCGCGGACATCAGCAGGTCGGCGCCCAGCCCGGGCCCCGGGACCGGCTTCTGAGGCAGGGCGGACCGCGGGCGGCGGACGCAGCACCAGGACAGGACAGGACACGCAGTACCAGGAAAGGAGCATGATGCGGATCGCGTTTCTCGTGGCGCCGGAGGGCGTCGAACAGGTCGAACTCACCGAGCCCTGGCAGGCGGTGACCGACACGGGTGACACGCCCCGGCTGGTCTCCACGAAGCCCGGCAGCATCCAGGCCCTCAACCACCTCGACAGGGCGGACACCTTCCCCGTCGACCAGGTGGTCGGCGACGCGTCGGTGGAGGAGTACGGCGGCCTGGTGCTCCCGGGCGGCGTCGCGAACCCGGACTTCCTGCGCATGGACGGGAAGGCGGTGGAGTTCGTTCGCGCCTTCTTCGACGCGGGCAAGCCGGTCGCGTCCATCTGCCACGGGCCCTGGACGCTCGTCGAGGCGGACGTGGTGCGCGGCAGGACGCTGACCTCGTGGCCGAGTCTGCGTACGGACATCCGCAACGCGGGCGGCACCTGGGTCGACGAGCAGGTCAAGGTCTGCGAAGCGACGCCCGCCACGCTGATCACCAGCCGCAAGCCGGACGACCTGAAGGCGTTCTGCACCGCCTTCACCGAGGAGTTCGCCCGGGCCGCCAAGTCCTAGCCGCACCGTGTACGGCTCCCGGCCCGGCCCGTGGGGGGCCGGGCCGGCTCCGTCGCGTACCGGTCGTGGGGCGGGTCAGACGCGGCGGCCCAGCAGGGACAGCAGCTTGGTCTGCGCGTCGGCTCCGGGAGGCGGCTCCACCGGAGCGGCGAACAGGCCGCTCTTCTCCAGTTCGGCGGAGTACGGCCCCACTTCGCGCACCGCGAAGTCCACCAGCTCGTCGGGCAGCCGGTCGTCGGCGCCGATGCCCCGCGCCAGGTCCCACGCGTGCACCACCAGGTCGGCCACCATCTGCGAGCAGTACGCCGCGCACGGAGTCGGCCCGTACGACAGTTCCACGGTCCGCTCCAGCGCTCCCGGCGCCGCGAACGCCTCGCGCGCGGCGGCCGCCGCGCGGTCCCAGGCGGCCACCGGGTCGTCGCCCAGCGCGTCCCCGTCGGGATCGAAGCCGAAGGAGCCGTCGGCGCCCTCGCCGGTCGAGCGGCCCTCGGTCACCAGCGGGGGCACCCACAGCTGTTCGACCGTCAGATGGTTGACCAGATCGCGCACCGACCACGCGGTGCAGGGGGTCGCCGCCTGCCACTGGTCGTCGCGTACGGCGTGCACGTGCCGGCCGAAGAGGGCGAGCGCCTCGCCGTGGCGGGTGAGGAGCGGGTTCTGTTGCGAGTCGGTGGTGTTCATGGTTCACCTTCGGGTACGCGCCGTGCGCGTCCCGTCAGACATCCCGGGAAGGCGACCGGACCGCTCATTCCTCACCCCACTGTACGAACGTCCCGGGCCGCCGGGGACCTGAGGCCGCTCGAGTGTGCCGGGCGCCGCCGTTGATTCGGAACGGTTCGGGACGGGTACTCGCGTGCCATGTCTTCCGCGTTTTCAGGACCCGCGCACGTACCGCCCCGGCCGTCGGGGCGGATCGCCTCCTGGCTGAGCGCCCGCGACCGTTCGCTCTTCCACGGAGTGGCGACCCATCACTGGCCCGGCGCGGACCGCGTCCTGCCGCGCCTGAGTCACGGCGCCAACCACGGTGTGCTGTGGTTCGGCACGGCCGCCGCGATAGCCGCCGCAGGCGGCAGCACCCGCGCCCGCCGGGCCGCCGTGCGCGGCGTCGCCTCGCTCGCCCTGGCCTCCCTCACCGTCAACACCGTGGGCAAGCGTTCGGTACGGCGGGTGCGGCCCGTCCTGGACGCCGTGCCGCTGATCCGGCAGCTCAAGCGCCAGCCGATCACTACCTCCTTCCCCTCCGGGCACTCCGCCTCCGCCGCCGCCTTCGCGACGGGCGTGGCGCTGGAGTCCCGGGCCTGGGGCGCGGTCGTGGCCCCGATCGCCGCGTCGGTCGCCTTCTCCCGCATCTATACGGGCGCGCACTACCCCAGTGACGTGCTGGTCGGCGCGGCGCTGGGCGTCGGCGCGGCGTTCGCGGTGCGCGGGCTCGTACCGACGCGGGCGCAGATCCCGGCCCCGGGCAGGCCCTACACCGAAGCGCCCGCGCTGCCCGGCGGTCAGGGCCTGGTCGTCGTCGTGAACCGGCGCTCGGGTTCCGCCGCCGCCAAGGCCGCGCTCGTACGGGACGCGCTGCCGCACGCCGAGGTCGTCGAGTGCGAGCCTGACGCGGTGCCGGACGCGCTGGAGAAGGCCGCCCGGGAGGGCCGGGCGATCGGCGTCTGCGGCGGGGACGGCACGGTCAACCGGGCCGCGGTGGTCGCGGCCGACAGCGGGGTGCCGCTGGCGGTGTTCCCCGGCGGCACGCTGAACCACTTCGCCTACGACCTGGGCATCGAGGAGGTGCAGGACACCTGCCGGGCCCTGGCGGCCGGCGACGCGGTCAAGGTGGACCTGGGCCGGTTCACGCCGGGCCCCGGCCCGGACGGCGAGCCGGGGCACTTCCTCAACACCTTCAGCCTGGGCGTGTATCCGGAGCTGGTGCGGATCAGGGAGCACTGGGCCCCGCGCATCGGCGGCTGGCCCGCCGGAGTGCTGGCGGCGGCCAAGGTGCTGCGCGACGAGCGGCCGCTGGAGGCCGAGATCGGTGAGCACAAGGGGCGCCGGCGCGCCCTGTGGATGCTCTTCGCCGGCAACGGCATGTACCAGCGCTTCGGCCCGACCCCCGGCCGGCGTCACAACCTGGCCGACGGACTGCTCGACGTGCGCGTGGTGCACGGCGGGCGGCTGCCCGGCCTGCGGCTGCTGGCCGCCGCGCTGGCCGGGCCGCTGAGCCGCTCCCCCGTGCACGCGGCGCAGCGGCTGCGCAAGGTGTGGATCTCGGACCTCGCGCCGGGCACGCTGCTCGCGTACGACGGGGAAGTGGCTCAGGCGCCGCCGGAGTTCGTCATCGACAAGGCCGACGAAGCGCTCACCGTCTACCGTCCGCTTCCCTTGTAGCGACCCCGGCGGAGACCTCGGAGGGGCCCGGTGAAACGCCTTCCGGGAGGTCGCCCGGGGCGGCGTCGGAAGGGGCCTCCGTCACGTCGAGAAAGACCTGGTCGGCTCGCGGCCAGGTCTTTTTCACGGACTTCTTGATGCGCACGCAGACCAGCTCGACCTCCTCGCTGTCCAGACCGGGCATCAGGTCGACGCGGGCGGCCACCAGGAGCGAGTCGAGCCCCAGTTGCATGGTCAGCAGCTCGGCGACGTTGTCGATCTCGGGCTGGGCCTCGACGAGCCGCCGGATGTCCGCCCGCAGTTCGGGGTCCGCGGCCTCGCCGACGAGCTGGGCACGGGCGTCCCGGCCGAGCCGGTAGGCGACGTACCCGAGCAGCAGGCCGATGGAGAAGGACGCGACGGCCTCGTAGACCGGGTCCCCGGTCCCCATGTGGAGTCCCATGCCGGCGGCGGCGAGGAGCACGCCGACCACGGCCGTGCCGTCCTCGGCGACGACCGTGCGCAGGGCGGGGTCCTCGCCGATTCCGGCGCCCGGCTGACGGCGCGCCTGGTAGAGGGCGCGGGCCAGGGACGTGCCCTCGGCGAGCAGGGCGACGCCGAGGACGGCGAGCCCGGCGACGTAACCGGTGTGCGACGTCTCGCCGTCCGGTCCGCTCAGGGCCTCGAAGCCCTGGAAGACCGAGAAGCAGCCGCCCATGACGAAGATGCCGACGGCGGCGAGCAGGGACCAGAAGTAGCGCTCCTTGCCGTAGCCGAAGGGGTGTTTCCGGTCGGCCGGCCGCCGGCTGCGGTGCAGGGCGGCGAGCAGGAAGACCTCGTTGACGCTGTCCGCGACGGAGTGGGCCGCCTCGGAGAGGAGGGCGGGTGACCCCGACGCCAGTCCGCCGACCGTTTTCGCGGCGGCGATGACGAGATTCGCGGCGAGTGCCACCAAAACGGTGTTCCGGGTCTTGCGGTCGGATTTTCCGGTCACAGGGGCTCTCCGGGCGCGCGGTGTACGAGGAGATTTCGAGGGCACTCGGAGATCAGGAGGTACACACCATGGTTCCTATTCTTCTGGTTCTTCTTCTGGCACTGATTCTCTTCGGTGCCGGCTTCGCGATTAAGGTGCTCTGGTACATCGCGATCGCGGTATTGGTCATCTGGCTTCTCGGTTTCCTGCTGCGCAGCACGTCACCCTCTGGAGGCAGGTCGCGTTGGTACCGATGGTAGGTAAAACGAGATGAGCGGGGCGGCGGCCTTCGGGCCGCCGCCCCATTTCTCTTTCCTGCCTTTACCGTTCGCCCTTGGGCAGCAGCGGCCCCAGGGGCCCGAGGTCGATGTTGAGGTCCTCGGGTTCGAGCCCGAAGCGGGTGCGCAGGACGTCCATGCGGTCCTCCAGGAGCATCAGCGTCATGCCGATCCGCTCCTCCTGGTCCTCGGTCAGGTCGCCGGTCTCGACCCGCCGCAGCGCCTGACGCTCCATCAGCTGCCGGAGCAGCTCCACGACCGTCAGGACGAGTTTGACGAGGTCCCGTTCGACGGTGTCGGCGTCCAGCTCGACACGGCGGCGCCCTTCGGTGGTCTCGGCGGTCACAGGGACTCCTCCTCCTCGAACGGGGACGGCACGTTGACGTTGACGGAGCTGATGAGGGCGTTGAGGTCGACGCGTACGAGGTCGACGTCCGCGATGCGCAGGGTCAGGTCGCCCGTGATCACGACTCCGCCGGCCAGCAGCCGGTCCAGGAGGTCGACGAGGGCGAGCTGGCGCTGCGCGAGGGGGCCGGCGTCGGTGGGCTGCGCCGTCATCGGCCCGCCCCCGCCTCTTCCCGGCCGGTCTGCCCGGCCTGCCCGGCGAAGGAGTACGGGGCCCACGGACCGGTGAGTTCCACCCGTACGCCGCGCTCCTGGGGCGTCAGCCGGCCGACCTCCGCCACGAACTCCTCGCCGCGCTCGCGCGGCACCAGGTACGCCGCGTTGAGGACGTTCTGCCCGCGCGCCTCCGAGAGCCGGGAGTCCTGCGGGCGGTGCAGGACGGCGGCCTGCGCGCGCCCGGAGAGTTCCGCGTGCAGCGAGCGCGAGAGCGCTTCGGCGCGCTCCCACACCCCTTCGCGGGCCTGACGGCTGCTCAGACGCCGGCGCAGGTAGTCGCGGCCGGTCGCGGGCCGCTCCCCGGACGCGTCGGGACCCTCAACGGACCCGGTCCGGGGAGCCGGTTCCGGCTCGGGTTCGGCGTACACCTTGACGCCCCACTCGACCCGGCCGTCCAGCCGCTCCAGGGTCGTCACGAAGCGGTCGTGGCCCGCTTCGAGGAGCCTGCGCACGCCGCTGTCGTCCAGGCACACGGTGGCCAGGCGCAGCGGCACCGCGCAGGTCACGGCGGTCATGGCGCCGACGACCGCCTCATGGGCGCGGGCGGTGGCGGTGAGCCAGTCGAGGTCCTCCAGGCGCTTCTTGAGCGGCGCCTCCGCGAAGTCCTCGGCCGGCACCGGGCCGACCACGGCGACGAGGTCGCCGTGGTGCAGCAGCCGGGGCGGCTCACCGCCGACGCCGCGCACCCCCTCCGGGAGTACGCCGTCGAAGGGCCGGGTGACCGCGTACACGTAACGCAGTTCGTTCATGCCTCGTCGTCCTTGCGCTCTTCGCGTGCGGGCGCCGCCTCCAGGCGCTCCTCCCGGGCGGGCGCCGCCTCCAGGTCGGCGATGCGCCGCTGCAGTCGTTCGTTCTCCTCCGCGAGTTCACGGCGGCGGGCGCCGGAGGAGAGGGACGGGTCGTCCTCCCACCAGTCGATGCCCATTTCCTTCGCCTTGTCGACGGAGGCGACGATCAGACGCAGCTTGATGGTGAGGAGTTCGATGTCCAGGAGATTGATCTTGATGTCTCCCGCGATGACGACCCCTTTGTCCAGTACGCGCTCCAGGATGTCGGCGAGATTCGCGCCGCCGCCGTCGGAGCCGTACGGGTCGGGAAGTCTGTTGGGGGTCGTCATCGGCGGCCCCGGCTTCCGCAGTCCGCGCTTTCACGGTATTTCATGGTGCCGGGTTCCTCTGCTCCAGCCGGTCGAGGAGTTCGTCCTCGCGGCGGTCGAATTCGGCCTCGTCTATCTCTCCGGCCTCGAGCCGGCGCTCCAGGGCCGAGAGTTCACGCTGGATGGCCGACGGATCGTAGTACTGCCGCTCCGCCTCCGTGACCACCTGCCGCAGCACCCAGGAGGTGCCGCGGACAGGGGCCAGGGGCAGGAGGAGCAGCTCTCCCAGGAGGCCCATCGGCCGTCACTCCACGAAGCTGTAGGGGGGCAGCGGGCCGTTCACCTGGAGGACGAGGTGGGGGTGCTCCTTGCGCAGGGCGTCCACCGCCTCCACGAAGTCCGCCGTGCGGTCGCGGTCGACGAGGAACGAGACGTTCGCCAGCCAGCCGCTGCTGTCCGGGCCGGGGCTGACGTCTCCCGCCGCCCCTTCCAGGGCTTGCCGTACCAGCTCGCCGTCGCGCTTCTCGCGCTGCTGCACCGCCGCCACGACGCGCTCGCCGAGCCGCAGCTTCTGCTCGTACGAGCCGCCGCCCGCCGCCCGGTTGGCCTCGTTGAGGGCGCGCAGTTCGGCATCGTCGGCCAGCACCTGGTGCAGGACGGCCTCCTCGTCGTGCGATGCCTTGACGTTGTACTCGACCTTGTTGTCGAGCGCGTCGAGCCGCTCCAGGTAGTGCTTCTCCCGCTCGGCGAGCACGCTGCGCACCGACTCGTCGTCGGTCGACAGGCTGCCGAAGCGCATCGGAAGCACCGATCCCACGGCGCCCGCCTCGGCCAGCACCGTCTGGTGCGCGAGCAGGTCGCGGCGCTTGGGCCTGAGGTCCTCGGGCGCGTCGCTGACCAGGGCGGTCAGCTCACCTGTCCGCAGGGCCCGTACGGGCATCGGCGGGTCGCCGACCCCGTTCGTCGGCTCGGGCAGTTCGGGGTGGTCACCGCGTGCGATGCCGTAGACGTACGTACTCACTCCTGCTCCTCCTTCCGGCGGGACGTGCTGCTGCGGCGGCTGCTCGACCGCGACTCGGCCTTCTCCTCGTCACCGCCGCGGGCCTGCTGGAACGCGCCCGAGATGGTTTCGGCGGCGCCGGACAGCGCGCCCTTGGACTTGCCCCTGGCGCCGGACTCGGTGACCTCGCCGACGATCTCGGGGAGGCCGGGGCTCTTGTTGGCGCCGGTTTCGAGGTCGAGGCGGTTACAGGCTTCGGCGAAGCGCAGGTACGTGTCGACGCTCGCCACGACGACACGGATGTCGATCTTGAGGATTTCGATGCCGACCAGGGAGACGCGTACGAACGCGTCGATCACGAGCCCCCGGTCGAGGACGAGCTCCAGGACGTCGTAGAGGCCGCTGGTACCGCCGCCGCCTCCGCCTTGCTGTGCCGGGACTACTGTCATGCTGACCGGCCCTCCTTAGTGTGGGTGTCTATGAACGGTCCGCCCTGCCGCGCTCGTAGCGGCGGACGCGCCGGTAGCCGGTGAGCGCTCCATGGGCGTCGAGCGTGACTTCGTACGACGCCAGGAGGCTCATGGTGTCGGGGACGCGGGCCAGTTCGAGAACCTCGACGCACAACACCCAGCCGTCGTCCTCCGTACGTTCGAAGGAAGAGACCGACTCCGCCTCCATGCCGATGAGTTCCGCCAGTTGTGCCCGCGCTTCGCGCAGCACCTCCATCGGGCCCGGCAGGGCTTCCGTCTTCTTCTGTGTCCTGCTCTGCGAACTCTCGTCGTTCTTCGGTTCATTGTCGGATGCATCGGACGTATCAGACTTTCCGGCTGTACCGGATGTATTTGCCATTGCAGCCTCCGTCTTCGGGTTTCCCGTGGCGCCGGGTCCAAACTCCCCGGCGCCTGAGCGTTGTTCGATTCTGTCCGGGTACCCGCGTGTGGTGACATCAACGGACACCGGGGTGATTCGCACCCGCATTCCGGCGAGCCTCGACCGCCTCCCGTGGTCACCGTGGCACTGGCGCATCGTCATCGGCCTCGGCACGGTATGGGTCCTCGACGGTCTCGAAGTGACCATCGTCGGCAACATCGTGGGCCGCCTCGCCGAGGAAGGCAGCGGCATCGACATCACCACCGTTCAGGTGACCACTTGGGCAGCTGCCCTCTATGTCGCCGGGGCATGCGTGGGCGCGCTCTTCTTCGGCCGGCTCACCGACATCTACGGCCGCAGGAAACTGTTCGTGATCACGCTGGCCGTGTACCTCGCCGCGACGGCCGCGACGGCGTTCTCCGAGACCGCGTGGTACTTCTTCGTCTGCCGCTTCTTCACCGGTTTCGGCATCGGCGGTGAGTACGCGGCGATCAACTCGGCCATCGACGAGCTGATCCCGGGCCGACTGCGCGGCCGCATCGACCTCATCATCAACGGCACGTTCTGGGCCGGCGCGGCGCTCGGCGCGCTCGCCTCCGTCGCCCTGCTCGACACGGACCTGTTCGCCAAGGACCTCGGCTGGCGGCTGGCGTTCGCGACGGGTGTGGTGCTGGGGCTCGGCATCCTGCTCGTCCGCCGCCACGTGCCGGAGAGCCCGCGCTGGCTGTTCATCCGCGGCCGGGTGGAAGAGGCGGACCGGATCGTCGACGATGTGGAGCGGCGAATGGCCGAGGAGACCGGCAAGCGGCTCGCCGTGCCGGACGAGGAGATCGCCATCCGGCAGCGGGCGTCCATCGGCTTCGGCACCATCGTGCGCACGGTCTTCGCCCAGTACCGGGGGCGCACCGCGCTCGGCCTGTCGCTCTTCATCGGGCAGGCGTTCCTCTACAACTCGGTCACCTTCGGCTACGCCGTCATCCTGACCGAGTTCTTCGACGTGCCGGTCGGCTCGACGGCGTACTACTTCGCGGTGATAGCCGTCGGCAATCTGCTCGGCCCGCTGGTCCTCGGCCACTTCTTCGACAGCGTCGGGCGCGTGCCCATGATCGCCGGAACGTACATCGTGTCGGGGCTGCTGCTGTTCGGCACGGCGTACCTCTTCCAGCAGGGCGCGCTGTCGGCCGTGACGCTCACCGCCTGCTGGTGCGCGGTGCTGTTCTTCGCCTCGGCGGGCGCGAGTTCGGCCTAGCTGACGGTCAGTGAGGTCTTTCCGCTGGAGACGCGCGCGATGTGCATCTCGTTCTTCTACGCCGTCGGCACCGCCCTCGGCGGCATCACCGGGCCCCTGCTCTTCAACGGCCTGGTGAGCAGCGGGGAGCGCGCCGACACGACGCTGGCGTTCTGCGTCGGCGCGGCGCTGATGGTCGCCGCCGGGCTGGTCGAGTCGGTGCTGGGCGTGCGCAGCGAGCGCAGGAGCCTGGAGTCGATCGCCGCGCCGCTCAGCGCGGTGACGGAACCCGGTCCGGCCGGCCGGACCGCCTGAACGCCGGGCCCGGTCAGCGCAGGGCGCGCAGACGCCCGCGCGCCGGGCCCAGCGCGCGGCCCCTGGCCGTGACGCCCGACCAGGGGTTCGAGCGGGCCTGCTCCAGTACGCCGTCGACGTCGGTCAACGACCAGCTGCGGGCGGTGAGTTCCTTGTCGTCGAGCTGCTCCCAGGACACCGGCGCGGCGACCGGCGCGCCTTCGGCGGCGCGGACCGACCAGGGCGCGACGGCCGTCTGGGCGTACGCGTTGCGCCCGACGTCCAGGAAGAGCCGGCCGCCGCGGGCCGCCTTGCGCACGGCCGTCGTCAGCTCGTCGGGACGCCGCTCGGCCAGCGTCTCGGCGACGTCCCGGGCGAAAGCGCGGGAGTCGTCGAACGGGGTGTTCCCGTCGAGGGGCACGATCACGTGCAGGCCCTTGGAGCCGGTGGTCATGAGCGTGGACGGCAGCCGCAGCTGGTCGAGGAGCTCACCGAGCCGGTACGCCGCCTCCCGCACGGCGGGGAAGTCGTCCCCCGGCGGGTCCAGGTCGAAGACCAGCCGGTCGGGCCGGTCCACGCGGTCCGACCGGGAGAGCCAGCGGTGGAAGGCCAGGCACGCCTGGTCCGCCAGGAAGACGAGGGTGGCGCTGTTGTCGCACACGGTGTGCGTGACGGTGCCGCCCTCCTTGGCGACGCGGACCCGGCGCACCCAGTCGGGGTAGTGCCCGGGCGTGTCCTTCTGCATGAAGCGCGGGCCGTCCGTGCCGTCGGGCCGGCGGTCCAGCATCAGGGGCCGGTCGCGGAGCTGGGGCACCATGAACGCCGCCACCCGCCGGTAGTAGTCGGCGAGGTCGCCCTTGGTGAGACCGCTGTCGGGGAAGAGCACCTTCCCGGGGCGGTGGACGGTCACCGTGCGGTGCCCGGCCCTGACGGTCGTGGTGTCGCTCATCGTCCCTCTCCTGGGCTCGTTCCGGCCTGCTGCGGGGCGCGGCGGCGCCCGTACGGAAGCGGGCCCGCACGGCGCGGGGAGGGTGGCGGGATGTTCAGGGCATCCCGCCACCCACCCCCCGCCGCGCTCTCACCGTACGACCACCTTCTCCGCAAGGAGCTTCACGGCGGCCGCGATCGAGTCGGCGTCGATTCCGGCGGCGCTCAGCTGCTCCTGTTCGGTGGCCGAACCGGGCATGTTCCCCACCGCCAGGCGGACCAGCCGCGGCGCCGGGCGGCCGTCGGAGAACACCTCGGCGACCGCGTCGCCCAGGCCGCCCTCGGGGTGGTGGTCCTCGACCGTCACCAGGCAACCGGTGCGCTCCGCCGCCTCCTGCACGGCCGCCTCGTCGACAGGCTTGACCGAGTACAGGTCGACGACCCGGACCGGCAGCCCGTCCGCCGCGAGCAGGTCCGCGGCGCGCAGGGCCTCGTGGACCGTCACCCCGGCCGCGATCAGCGTCAGTTTGTCGTCGTCGCCGGAGCGCAGCAGCTTGCTGCCGCCGACGGGGAACTCCTCGTCAGGCCCGTAGATGACGGGCATCGCGCCCCGGCTGGTGCGCAGGTAGCGCACGCCGCGGCTGTGCGCGTCGCCCTCCGCCATCGCGGCGACGAGCCGGGCGGTCTGGTTGGCGTCGCACGGGTACAGGACGGTGCTGCCGTGGACGGCGCGGAAGAGCGCGAGGTCTTCGAGCCCCATCTGCGAGGGTCCGTCCTCGCCGATGGCGACCCCGGCGTGCGAACCGACGAGGTTGATGCCTGCCCTGCTGACCGCCGCCATGCGGACGAAGTCGTGCGCGCGGCTCAGGAACGCCGCGAAGGACGAGGCGTACGGGACGTAACCCCGTGTCTGCATCCCGACGGCGGCCGCGACCAGTTGCTGCTCCGCGATGTAGCACTCGAAGAACCGGTCGGGATGCTCCTTGGCGAAGAACTGCGACCGGGTGGAGTCGCTCACCTCGCCGTCGAGGGCCACGACGTCGCCGCGTGCGGTTCCGAGCGCGGCGAGCGCCTCGCCGTAGGCATTGCGCGTGGCGACCTCGTCGCCCTTCTCGTAGCGCGGGAGCTCCGGTTCGCCCTTGCGCGCGCCGAGCAGCGCGGAGACCGACGCGGCGGCCGGCTTGCGTACCTCCACCTGGACGAAGTGGGGCCCGCCGAGCTCCTCGATCGCGTTCCCGGCGTCCTTCAGGGGCTTGCCGTGCATGCCTTCCTTGTCCTCCACGGCTGCGACGCCGCGCCCCTTGCGGGTACGGGCGATCACGGCGGTGGGCCGGCCCGTGGTCGAGCGCGCCTCGTCGAAGGCGGCGTCGACCGCCTCGACGTCGTGGCCGTCCACCTCGACGGTGTGCCAGCCGAACGCGTGCAGCCGGCGGCTGTAGGCCCCCAGGTCCCACTCGTGGCGGGTGGGTCCGCGCTGGCCGAGCCGGTTGACGTCGATGACCAGGGTGAGGTTGTCGAGGTGCTCGTGGGCCGCGTGCTCGACGGCCTCCCACACCGACCCCTCCGCCATCTCGCTGTCGCCGCTGAGCACCCACACGCGGTACGGAGCACGGTCCAGCCGCTTGCCCGCCAGCGCCACTCCGACGCCGACCGGCAACCCCTGCCCGAGCGAGCCGGTCGCCACGTCCACCCACGGGAGCCTGGGCGTGGGGTGCCCTTCGAGGCGGCTGCCGCGCCGCCGGTAGGTCAGCAACTCCTCGTCGTCGACGACACCGACCGCCCGGTACATCGCGTACAGCAGCGGCGAGGCGTGGCCCTTGGAGAGGATCAGCCGGTCGTTGCCCGGATGGTCGGGCCGGTCGAAGTCGTAGCGCAGATGGCCGCCGAGGAGTACGGCCGCGAGGTCCGCCGCCGACATCGACGACGTCGGATGGCCCGACTGCGCGGCGTCGGCGGCCCGTACCGCGTCCACCCTGAGCTGCTGTCCGAGCCGGCTGAACTGTTCGCTGTCCATGTCACTCCCTGTGGTCGCTCCCGTGGTCACCCGTCGGGTTCACTCTGCTCCGGACGGCCCGGCCCGGCGGGGACCCTGGCCAGTTCCGGTGACGCCGTGTCGAGCGGCACCGACCAGGACCGGACGAGCCCCAGCTGCACGGCCTGGCGCGGCAGTACGGCGTCGAGCATCCAGTCGGCGGCGACCCGCACCCGGTTCCCCGGCATGGCGGCGAGGTGGTAGCCGCGCGTGACGGCGCCCGCGACCGGGCCGGACAGGGGCACGCCGAGCGGGTTGGCGGCGGCCTTGACGCCGCCGAGGTCGACGGCGAATCCGAGGTCGTTGTGCTTGTAGGGCCGCGCCTCCCCGTACCCGAGGGAGGCGGCGACGTTGCGGCCGGCCGTCTTCCCCTGCCGGGCCGCGTGCTGCGCGGTCATCGGGGTGAACTCCCCCGGCCGGGTCAGATCGGGCACGGCCGCGGCGTCGCCGCAGGCGAAGACCTCCGGGTGGCCCGGCACGTTGAGGGTCGGCTCGACGAGCAGGCGTCCGCGTTCGACGGGCAGGCCCACCTCGGAGACCAGGGGGTCGGGGCGTACGCCGACGCACCAGACCAGCGTCCTCGTGTGGACGAACTCCCCGTCGTCCAGCAGGACTCCGTCACGGGTGGCCTCCTTCACGGAGGTCCCCGTCCGTACGTCGACCCCGCGTCCGCGCAGCACCTTGTCGGCCGTGTCCGACAGGCGGCGGTCGAGTTCGGGCAGGACGCGCGGCGCGATGTCCAGGAGCAGCCAGCGCGGTTTGTGCGCGGCGTGCCGCCAGGGGCGCTGCTTGCGGACGAGGGCGTCGGTGAACATCTGACCCTGGGCGGCGACCTCGGTGCCGGTGTAGCCGGCGCCGACGACGACGAAGGTGCAGCGCGCGGCGCACTCGTCCGGGTCGCCGGCGGCAGCGGCCAGTTCGATCTGGCGGGTCACGTGGTCGCGCAGGTAGAGCGCCTCCGGCAGGCCGCGGAAGCCGTGGGCGTGTTCGGCGACGCCGGGGACCGGCAGGAGCTTGTTGACACTGCCGACGGCCAGCACGAGCCGGTCGTACTCCAGCTCGCCCTTGTCGTCCTCGGGGCCGGTGTAGTGCACGCGCCGGGCCGCGAGGTCGACGTGGTCCGCCTCACCGAGCACCAGCCGCACGCGGGGCAGCGTCCCGGGCAGCGAGACCGTCACCCGGCGCGGTTCGAGGATGCCGGCGGCGACCTGCGGCAGCAGGGGGAGATAGAGGAAGTAGTCGGTGGGGTTGAGCAGCACGATCTCGGCGTTGTCCCTGAGCTGCCGGGAAAGGGACTTCGCGGCCTGGTGGCCGGCGAAGCCCGCTCCGACGATGACGACGCGGGGACGGTTTCGGGTCACTGCGTTCACCTCGTGGACGGGGCGGGTGCGGTGGACCTTCCCGGTGCCCCCGTCCCCCGGGGCCAAACACCGGGCGGTGCGGGTTTCCCGGCCTACGCGGTGGTTACCCGCCGTTCAGGAATCGCTCGCCCGGGAGGCACCCCCCATGACCGAGTACGGATACTTCCTGTCGACCGAGGAGTTCCGGCCCGCCGAACTCGTGGAGCAGGCGCGGATGGCCGAGCAGGCCGGCTTCCAGGCGTTGTGGATCTCCGACCACTACCACCCGTGGAACGAGGCGCAGGGTCAGAGCCCCTTCGTCTGGTCGGTGATCGGCGCGCTGTCCGAGGCGGTCTCGCTGCCCGTGCAGACGGCGGTCACCTGTCCGACCGTACGGATGCACCCGGCCGTGGTGGCGCAGGCGGCGGCCACGGCGGCCGTACAGCTCGGCGAGGGCCGGTTCCGGCTCGGCGTCGGCAGCGGCGAGGCGCTCAACGAGCACATCCTGGGCGGCGCGTGGCCCAGCGCGCGGGTGCGGCTGGAGATGCTGGAAGAGGCCGTGCTGCTGATCCGCAACCTCTTCGACGGCAACGAGGTCAGCCACGAGGGCAAGCACTACACGGTGGAGAACGCCCGGCTCTACACCGTGCCGGAGGAGCCCGTGCCCATCGACGTCTCGGCGTTCGGCCCCAAGGCCATGTCCCTCGCGTCTCGCGTCGGCGACGGCCTGATCACCATGGCGCCCGACGAGCAGGCGGTGAAGCGCTTCCGGGACGGCGGCGGGGGCGGCAAGCCGGTGAGCGGCGGGACGAAGGTCTGTTACGGCCCGGACCGCGACGAGGCCGTCCGGACGGCGCACCGGCTGTGGCCCAGCGATCAACTCCCGGGCGAGCTGGGCCAGGTGCTGCCTTCGCCGCGCCACTTCGAACAGGCGTCGTCCCTGGTCACCGAGGACATGGTCGCCGCGAACGTGGTCTGCGGCGACGACGTCGACGCGCACGTGCGCGGGCTGCTGGCCTACGCCGACGCGGGTTTCGACCGGGCGTACGTGAACCAGATCGGTCCCGACCAGCGCGGGTTCTTCGACTTCTACCGCACGAAGGTGCTGCCGCAGGTCCTGGGGACATGACGCGCCCCGGCCCGCCCCCCCACCCCCCCACCCGTGCACGTCTGAGCCTGCACGGTTGTGACCGGCGCCCCCGAGGCCGGTCCGCCCGGCGCCCGGTACGCGCGTCTCGCATCTCAAGATCTACGTCTCACATTCCGGCATGGCGGCGTACCGTACGGCGTACCGCATCCGCACCGGACGCCGCACGGAGAAGGGGTACGCCCATGTCCGAGACGCCCACGCCCGAGACGCCCACCGATCCCCTGACGCCCGAGACCCACACGGCCGGAACGCACACGCCCGGGGAGACCGCCGTCTACACCCACGGCCACCACGAGTCGGTGCTGCGCTCGCACCGCTGGCGCACGGCCGCCAACTCGGCGGCGTACCTCCTGGCCGAACTGCGGCCGGGGCTGGACGTCCTGGACGTGGGCTGCGGCCCCGGAACCATCACGGCGGACCTGGCGGCACTGGTCGCACCGGGCCGGGTGACGGCGGTCGACGCATCGCCGGACGTACTGGAGCAGGCGCGCGAGGCGGTGGCGGAACGCGGCCTGGACACCGTGCGGTTCGCGGTGGCGGACGTCCACGCGCTGGACTTCCCCGACGACTCCTTCGACGTCGTCCACGCCCACCAGGTGCTCCAGCACGTCGGCGACCCGGTGCGGGCACTGCGCGAGATGCGCCGCGTGTGCCGCCCCGGCGGCGTCGTCGCCGCGCGCGACAGCGACTACGCCGCAATGACGTGGTACCCCGCGGCGGCGCCGATGGACGACTGGCAGCGGCTGTACGGCCGGGTCGCCCGCGCGAACGGCGGCGAACCGGACGCGGGCCGCAGGCTCCTGTCCTGGGCGCGCCGGGCCGGCTTCACCGACGTACGGCCTTCGGCGGCCGCGTGGTGTTTCGCGACGCCCGGGGAGCGCGCGTGGTGGAGCGGCCTGTGGGCGGACCGCACGACGGGCTCCGGGTACGCCGAACTGGCGGTGGGCGGCGGCCACGCGACGCGGGAGGACCTGACGGCGATCGCGGAGGCGTGGCGGGAGTGGGGCGCCCAGGAGGACGCGTGGTTCATGGTGCCGCACGGGGAGATCCTGTGCCGGGCGTGATCCCGCCGCACCACCCTCTCCCCCGGCCGCGCCGGACCCGCGCGGGGCCCCGGGCATACCCCCGCCCTGCAGGCACGGGAGCAACTACGCTGGCCCCCATGGAGATCCTCGGAACCACGCTGCGCATCTGCGTCGACGACCTGGAGGCCACGGTGGCCTTCTACGAACGCCTCACCGGAAGCCGCGCGCTGCGCTTCGAGCGCGGCGGGGTCTCCGTCGCGGCGATCGGCTGCTTCCTGCTGATGAGCGGCCCCGAGTCCGAACTCGAAGTCCTGCGCAAGGTGTCGGCGACCATCGCCGTCAACGACGTGGAGGAGGCGGGCGCCGCCCTGGCCGGGGCCGGCGCCCGCATCATCGCGGGCCCGGTCCCCACCCCCGTCGGCCGCAACCTGATCGCCGCGCACCCGGACGGCTCGGTCTTCGAGTACGTCGACCGGCGCGCGATCGCCTAGCCCGCCCTACCGCGCCGGCGGGCGCATCCGGTACTCGTACGCGTCGGGCAGCGGCTCGTCGCCGGTCTGCGCCCACACTTCGCCCAGCACCTCGTCGCCCTCGCGCAGGTCCGGCACCTCGAACCCGGCGTCGAAGAGGGCGCGGGCGCCCGCCCTGTCGCCCTCGGCGACGAGGAGCTGCGCCTCGACGAGCCGGAAGCGGCCCCCGGCGCGCAGGGCGGCGGGCAGTTCGTCCCAGACCGCGCGGGCCGCGTCCGTACGCCCTGCCGCGAGCAGGGCGGCGATGGCCTCGCGCCCCAGCGCGACGGTCGCCGCCGTCCACGCCTCGCCGTCGCCCCGCTCCCGGCACAGGTCCCCGAACGCCTCGGCGTAGTGGTCGGCCGCCCGCCCCGGGTTGCCCGCGTCCAGGTCCGCGACCGCGAGGCAGCGCAGCAACGGCCAGCGTGAGCCGGCCACTTGGAGGCCGCGCTCCCAGCTGCGCACTGCCTGCGCCACATCGCCCGCGTGCCACTGGGCGACGCCCAGGTGGTACTCGGTCAGCGGGTCGGCCGGCGCCGTCTCCAGCATGTCCCGCCAGTGCTGCGCGACCAGGGAGGGACCGGGCGTCGCCGCCGCCCCGTCCGGCGCCGGGAACGTGCCGCTGCGCAGCAACTCCCGCCAGGGCTCCTGCTGCTGCCCGAGCGTCGCCTCACCGAAGGGCGTGCCCGGGAGCTTGAACCCGGCGCGCAGCACCTCCAGCGCGCCCCAGCCGGAGCCGGTGGCGAGCGAGCGGCCCGGCTCGTGATCGGCGTACGGCAACCACGCCTCGTACGCCGCGTCCACCCGCGCCCGGGGCAGCGCGTCCTCCAGCCGGGCGCCGGCCTCCGCGCGCGCCGCCGCCCAGTCCTGGCCGTGCACGGCTCCCGGGTCGGCGGCCAGCGGGCCGTACGCCTCCAGCCAGCTGAACTCGGCACCCGCCTCCAGCGGCACGTGCTCCAGCTGCGTACGGGCGAGACCGGCCTGGATCTCGGCGTAGCCGGGGGTGCCGGGCTCGGTCAGCCACTGCTGCCAGCGCCGTCCGCCCCGCCCCGCGCCCCACAGGAACAGCTTGCGCCCGCGCAGTCCGTCGGTGGAGGTCTGCACGAGGCCCCGCCCGCCGGCGTCGAGCGAGGCGATCCACTTGCGGGCCTCTTCGGGCACCTCGTAGAAGTAGTCGGCGGGGTACTCGCCGCGCAGCGGGTACGTGCGGTCGACGCCGTCGTACTGCGGTACGGGCACCCGCCGCAGACGGCGCTCGTACCCGAAGTGCCACGCCTCCTCCGCCGGGGCGAGCACCCGGGTCCCCTCGTCCTCCGGGACCGCGATGTTCGACCACCAGTACGTGGGGACGGTCCGCTCGTGCGGGTTGCGTATCCGTACGCCGACGTACAGGAAGTCGGAGTCGGCCGGCAGCCACAGGTCCACCTGGAACGGCAGGTCGCGCAGCCGCTCCCACTCCCAGAGCCGGACCATCTCGCCGCCGTCGGGGGCGGGGACGACCGCGGCGTGCAGCGGGGCGCAGGACAGCGTCGTGTGCCCGGTGGAGCCGATGTTCCATTCCAGTCCGCCGGAGAACCAGGCGCCGTTGAGGGCGAAGTCGGCGGGCTGGAACACCGGGTTGCGGTAGAGCAGTTCGCGACCGGTCGGCTTGTGGAACAGGGAGTGCACCCGGCCGCCGAGCCCCGGCAGCACGGTCGCCCGCAGCCGGTCGTTCTCGATGACGATCGTGTCGAAATCCGTCGGGGTACGTTCGCGTCCGTACCCGTCCCGTACGCGCACCGGCAGCAGGGTGCGCAGCGGCTCGTGTCCCACCTGGCGGGCCATGTCGCGCGGGAGCGCCGCGCGCGAGCGCTCGTCGACGACGTGCTGCTCGTCGAGCGGGCGGAGTCCGGGCAGCGGGTTCTCCGGCCCCAAGGGGGCGGCGGGCAGGGTCAGTACGGCACGTCGCACGGTCGTGGCCAAGGCAGCCTCACTCCCTCACACGGGCCGCCGTCCACCGGCGCCCCGGCCACCATCCGAACACGTCGGGTGCCTCCCTGACCAGGGGGTCCCGGGTCAGGGCGAGGGCCGCCGCACGGCCGTTGTCAGCCGCGCATCTCCGCGGTGACCGCCCACCGCTCGTGGTCGCGCCAGGCGCCGTCGACGTATATGAAATCGGGCGAGAAACCCTCCAGGCGGAATCCGGCCCTGCGGACGAGCGCGAGGGACGCCGCGTTGCCGGGCTGGATGTTGGCCTCCAGCCGGTGCAGGCCCAGCGGGCCGAAGGCCCGGTCGACGACCAGGCCGAGGCCCTCGCTCATCAGTCCCCGGCCCGCCGCGTGGGCGAACGCGCCGTAACCCAGCGCGCCGCACAGGAAGCCGCCGCCGACGATGTTGTTGATGTTGATGAAACCCGCGATGGCGCCGTGGGGGCGCTCGCACACCAGGTAGCCCACCCGGTGCGGGTTGTCGACGAGCGGCCCCGCGTAGGCGGCGTACGCGGCGGGCTGGTCCGGCGGGAAGAGCCACGGGTGATGCAGGCTCTTGCTCTCGCGCGCCCGCGCGGTGAACTCCTCGGCGTCGGCCGGGCTGAAATGGCGCAGGGCCACCCTCGGCCCCTCGGCGAGGTGGACGGCTCTCTGGGACATGCGGCCAGGCTACGTCCGCCCGCTCCCGCGGCGCCGGAGGAAGCGGCGCGCCGCCCGGCGCGCCCGTGCGGGCTCAGCCGAGCGCCCCCCTGACCACGGGCAGCTCCAGGACGCCGGTGTCCTCGGGGGCACTGGTGACGGCCACCGGCTTGACGCCGCGGTTGCCGTAGTACGCGTCGTCGCTCGCCGCGACGACGAACTCCAGCCGGTGCCCCTTCTCGTACCGGTGCACGATGCCGGGCAGCGAGAGGGTGAAGGGGCGGCGCACGTCGGGCACCCGGACCGGCGCGACCAGCCGCCGCACCAGCGTCTTCCCGCCGTCGGGAGCCACGTCGTACAGCTTGGCGAAGAGCACCAGCTTGTCGGCGGCGTCGCCGGAGTCCTGTACGCGCTCGGTCCGCGGGGAGACGACCCTGAGCGTCGCCCTGGGCTCGCCGACCACCTCGGCACGGCCGTCGATCTCCGGGTCGTTGAGGGAGATGGGGCAGCCGGACCTTCCGAAGCCGAGGCCGGAGTAGGCGAGGGCGACGTAGCCACGGGCGGCGAACGCTTCGGCCACGGCATCGGTGGAGCCGTCGGCCTTGCTGCCGCCGAAGCCGTTGGTGGTGAGCACGGCGGGTGCCGGACGGTCCTGACCGACGCCGGCGGGGCGGTAGAGGTCCGCGTCGACGGCACACGTCCGGCCGCCCGCCCGCACCGTGAACGTCAGCGGGGTGACCGAGTACCCGCCCGCCGCGCCGGCCGGCGCCGGGACGGCGAGGGCGAGCGGTGCAGCGAGCGCGGCGCCGAGCGCGAGGGCGAGCGGTCTGCGCGCTGCGAAGACGGGGCGACGGCGACGGCGACGGCGACGGCGACGGCGACGGGACATGCGACCAGTAAGTACCGGCGGCGATCACGGCTGTGACACGTGTCATACCACTGTCCTCGCCCGCCTGAACCGTGTGTGACGCCGCGTCAACTGAAAGAGTCACGGCCGGGCCGGCGAGTCCGGCCGCAAGAGCGTTGTCAGAGGCCGCTGTTACGTTCGGGAGCATGACGATCAGAAGCGTGCCGTTCACCGGCGGCGAGAAGCAGAGCCTGCGGGCGGCCCTTGACCGGCACCGCGACGCGGTGCTGTGGAAGCTCGACGGTCTCGACGAGGAGCAGGCGCGCCGCCCCATGACCCCGTCGGGGACCAGCCTGCTCGGTCTGGTGAAGCACCTGGCGAGCGTCGAGTACGGATGGTTCTGCACCACGTTCGGGCGCGAGAGCGAGCCGCTGTGGTTCGACCCGTTCAAGGGCGAGGACATGGTGGTGGCCGACGGCGAGTCCACCGCGGACATCGTGGCGTTCTACGGCCGGGCGCGCGCCGCCGCCGACCGGGCCGTCGACGCACTGGACCTCGACACGGTGGGCACCTCGTGGTCGGGGAACAGGGTGTCGATGCGCTGGGTGCTCATCCACATGCTGGAGGACACCGTGCGCCACGCGGGCCACATGGACATCCTGCGCGAGCTGATCGACGGAGCGACGGGCGACCACCCGCCGGACTGACCGGCCGTCACTCAGCGCAGCGCCGGCACGTCCAGGACGAGCGAGCGGGCGTCCGTGTCCAGTACGGCGGGCACGCCCAGGGGAACGGTGAGGGCGTTCGCGCAGTGCCCGAAGCCCAGCTCCTCGACGACCGGCACGCCCAGCGGGCCCAGCCGGTCGTACAGCACCGTGCGCACCTCCGTCGCGTACGGTCCGCAGTCCTCCCACGAGCCGAGGGCGATCCCCGCCACGCCCTCCAGCCAGCGGGAACGCAGCAACTGCGTGAGAATCCGGTCCAGGCGGTACGCCTCCTCGCCGACGTCCTCGAGGAGCAGCAGACCGCCGCGCGCGCCGGCGCGGGCGTCCGGGGTGCCGAGGCCGGCCGCGAGCAGGCTGACGCAGCCGCCGAGGGTGACGCCGCGCGCCCGTCCCGGGACCAGGACGCCCGCCGTCTCCAGTCCCAGCGTCATGACGGACTCGGGGGCGAAGAGCGTGGCCCGCAGCGACTCCTGGGTGCGGGCGTCCTTGACGAAGGACAGGGCGGCGAGCATCGGACCGTGCAGGGTGGCCAGGCCCAGCCGTACGGCGAACGCCTCGTGCAGCGCGGTGATGTCGCTGTACCCGACGAACACCTTGGGCCCGGCGGCCCGCATCGCCTGCCAGTCGAGCAGGTCGACCATGCGCTGGGCGCCGTACCCGCCGCGCGCGCAGATCACCGCCTGCACGGCCGGGTCGCACCAGGCTTCCTCCAGGTCCCGGGCGCGCGCCCGGTCCGTACCGGCGAGGTAGTCGAACTCCGGCGCGGTGTCCAGCACATGGCGGCCGGCGACCGGGTCGAGGTCCCAGCCGCGCAGGATGTCGAGCCCCGCCTGCAGCCGCTCCTCGGGGACGGGTCCGCTGGGAGCGACGACCACGATCCGCGAGCCCGGCCGCAGCCGGGCGGGCCGGGTCAGGGGCGCGAGGGTCATGTGGTGAACCCCATAGGCGTGAGGTCGTCGCGCTCGATGCCGAAAGCGTAGGCGTACAGGGCGAGTTCCGCCTCCATGGCCCGGGTCAGCGTCTCCGCGCGGCGGAAGCCGTGCCCCTCCCCCTCGAAGGCGAGGTACGCGTGCGGGATGCCGCGTCCCGCCATGCGCTCCACGAACCGCTCGCACTGCGCGGGCGGGCAGATCACGTCGTCGAGCCCCTGGAGCAGCAGGAACGGCGCGGTGATCCGGTCGGCCTGCTGGGCGGGCGAACGTTCGCGGTAGCGGTCGGGGCAGGCGGCGAGCGGCCCGACGAGGCTCTCCAGGTAGTGCGACTCGAAGTCGTGCGTCTCCCCCGTCGCCCAGGCCGTGAGGTCGAGGATCGGGTACATGACGGTGCCGCAGGCGTACACGTCGTTGGCGGCCAGCGAGGCGGCGGCGGTCCAGCCGCCCGCGCTGCCGCCGCGGATCGCGAGCCGCCGCGGGTCGGCGGTGCCCTCCCCGGCCAGCGCGACGGCGACCGCGGCGCAGTCCTCGACGTCCACGACGCCCCACTGCTCGCGCAGCCGGTTGCGGTACTCGCGCCCGTACCCCGCCGAGCCGCCGTAGTTGACCTCGGCCACGCCGATGCCGCGCGAGGTGAAGTAGGCGATCTCCAGGTCGAGTACGAGCGGGGCGCGCCCGGTGGGCCCCCCGTGCACCCACACGACGTACGGCGGCAGTTCGTCGGCGGGGGCGATCCGGCCGGGGTTGTGCGGCGGGTAGATGTGGGCGTGCGTCTCCCGCCCGTCGGAACCGGTGAAGACGCGGATCTGCGGCTCGGGGTAGAACGACGGGTCGACCGGGTCGTCGTGCGCGGACCCGATGACCCGGGTGTGCCCGGTGCGGGTGTCCAGTTCCATGACCTCGTACGCGCTGCGCGGACTGGCGGCGACGCCGACGACCCGGCTGCCGTGCACGGCGAGCGTGGGCGCCCATTCTGTCCAGGGGCCGGCGGAGTCGACGACCTCGCAGCTGTCGGGGTCGAGTATCCCCAGCGAGGTGGCTCCGCCGCCGTGGATGACGGCGACCAGTCCGTTGTCCAGCGGATGGAACCAGCGCAGGCCGATCTTCCAGAGCGGGCCGCCGAACTCCTCGTCGCGGGAGCACAGCGCCACGGTCCTCCCGTGCGGGTCCGCGCGGTACAGGTTCCACCATCCGCTGCGGTCGCTGGAGAAGAGCAGACGCCCGTCGGCGGTCCAGTCGACCTGGGCGATGGACTCGTCCGGCCCGCCGACCAGCGGTCGCGGCGCGCGGAACGTGCCGTCGGCCTCGATGTCCGCGAGGATCACCTCGGTGCCGTCCCAGGGCATGCGGGGGTGGTCCCAGGCGATCCAGGCGGCACGGCGCCCGTCCGGGGAGACGCGGGGCCCGGTGACGAAGCGGTGCGCCCCGTCGGACAGCTCCCGTACGGCGGCCCGGTCGTCGGCGGCCGACCCGTCCAGCGGCACGGCGACGACGACGCGGCGCACGTCGGTGGACCGCTCCCCGGTGAACTCCTCCAGTACGCACCACACCTCGCCCGCGGCGCCCCGGTCCATGCGCAGGTGCGGGTCGACCCAGCGCAGGCCGCCGCCGACCGCCGACACGGGCGTGAGGGGCCGGGGTTCGGCGCCGGGCACGTCGGGTTCGTACGCGTAGAGCCGCTGGTCGGGGAAGTGGACGAAGACGACGAGCGGTCCGCCCGCCGCGCGCTGCGCACCGGCCCAGGGCTGTCCGCCGTACTCGACGACCCTGCTGCGCACGTTCCAGGGAGCGGGCAGAACCGATTCCTCGTCGCCGTCCGCCCGTCGGCGCACCAGCGCGCGCCGGCCGCCCTCGGCCGGGCGCGGCGCCGTCCACCACACCTCGTCGCCGACCACGCCGACGTACTCGGGGTGCCCGTCGTGCGAGGCGGCGAGGCCGGCGCCGATCGGCGACGGCCAGCTTCCGTACGTCCCAGTCGGCACCATGCCGCCCCACTCCCCCTGCTCGTCGCTGCTACGCGGTCTTCAGGTAATGATCGAGCACACGCACGCCGAAGTGGAGGGCCTCGACAGGAACACGTTCGTCCACGCCGTGGAAGAGCGCCTGGTAGTCGAAGTCGGCGGGCAGTTCGAGCGGCGAGAAGCCGTAGCCCGTGATGCCGAGCCGCGAGAACTGCTTGGCGTCCGTCCCGCCCGACATGCAGTACGGCACGACGTGCGCGCCGGGTGCGAAGCGCTCCACCGCCGCGCGCAGCTTGGCGTACGTCGGGGAGTCGACCGGCGCCTGGAGCGCGGTCTCCCTGTGGTGGAACTCCCAGTCCACGCCCTCCCCGGTGAGCCGGTCCAGGGTTCGGCAGAACTCCTCCTCGCCACCGGGCAGGAACCGCCCGTCGACGTAGGCGGTCGCCCGCCCCGGGATGACGTTGACCTTGTACCCGGCGTCCAGCATCGTCGGATTGGCGCTCGCCCGCACCGTCGCCTCGACCAGCGCGGCGGCGGGTCCCAGCTTGTTGAGGAGCACGTCCACGTCGAAGTCGGGCGCGTCGAAGTCCGGTGCGTCGAGCCGTTGCAGGGCGGCCAGTTCGGTCAGGCCGGCCCGTACGGTCGCAGTGAGCCGCACCGGCCATTCGTGCGCGCCGATCCGGGCGACGGCGGCGGCCAGCCTGCTCACGGCGTTGTCCCGGTTGACCTTGGAGCCGTGGCCGGCCGTGCCGACGCCGGTGAGTCTGAGCCAGCCGGTGCCGCGCTCCCCCGCCGCGATCGGGTAGATCTCCATGCCGGGGCCCGCGTGGAAGGTGTAGGCGCCGGATTCGCTGATGCCCTCCGTACAGCCTTCGAACAGGTCCGGGTGGTCCGCCGCGAGGAACCCCGAGCCGTCGGCGGCGCTGGCCTCCTCGTCGGCGGTGAAGGCGAGCACGATGTCGCGGCGCGGCCGGGTGCCGGTGCGCGCCCAGGCCCGTACGACCGCCAGGACCATCGCGTCCATGTTCTTCATGTCGATCGCGCCGCGACCCCAGATCACTCCGTCGCGGACCTCCCCGGAGAAGGGGTGCACGCTCCAGTCGGCCGGCTCGGCGGGTACGACGTCGAGGTGGCCGTGGACCAGCAGCGCGTCGGCCGACGGGTCGGTGCCGGCGATCCTGGCCACGACGTTGGTCCGCCCGGGGGTGCGTTCGAGGAGGAGGGGTTCGAGGCCGGCCCCGGCGAGCCGCTCGGCGACGTACTCGGCGGCGGGGCGCTCGCGGCAGTCCCCGCCGCCCCGGTTGGTGGTGTCGATGCGGATGAGACCGGACGTGAAGGCCACCACTTCGTCGAGCGCGAGCGCGTCGGTCGTGGCGCCGTCGGCCGCTGCCCCGTCGGCCGGCTCCTGGTCAGCCATACTGCTCCTCCACCGCGGCCGAGACGATCGTCGTGACCGCCTTGAACGTACGAATGCCCTCATACATCGTCGCGCTGGTGTACGCGACACGCCGTTCGCCGGTCGTCTCCACCCCGGGCACCACGGTGGCGACGCCCGAAAGGTGCTCCGCGTCGAATTCCAGCTCCACGGTGAACGGACCGCCGCGCACCGGCTCGTGACGCACCGCCAGAGCCGTCGCCTCCTTGGCGGCGGCCCTGATGTCGGCGGCGGTGCGGGCGGGGGTGCGGCACACCGCGGCGTAGCGCGAGACGTAGTCCTTCACGGCGACCTTGCGGGCGGCGGGGGCGTACCCCTCGGCATCCTCGCAGGTGAGGTCGTCGCCGGTGACGAGCACCACGGGTACGCCGAACTCGGCGACCACGTGCGAGTTGAGCAGGCCCTCGCTGGCCCGTACGCCGTCGACCCACACCCCGGTGACGGAGTTGGCGAGGTAGGTGTGCGCGAGGACGCCCTCGGCGCCCGCGCCCGTGTGGTAGCCGACGAACGCGATGCCGTCGACGTCCCCGTGCTGCACGCCTTCGACCATGCTCAGGGCCTTGTGCCGGCCCGTGAGCATCTCGGCGCGCTCGTCGAGCCGCTCGAGGAACAGGTTGCGCATGGTCCAGTGCGCCTCGTTGATGAGCACCTCGTCGGCGCCCCCGTCGAAGAAGCCGAGGACGGCGGCGTTCACGTCCGAGGTGAACATCGAGCGGCAGCGCTCCCACTGCGCGGTCCCCGGCAGCACATCGGCCGGCCAGGTGACACCGGTGGCGCCCTCCATGTCGGCACTGATGAGGATCTTCATGCGCCATCACGTTACGCGCCGGGGGCGGGCCCCGGCCAGGTCCGCGGGGAGCGTCTGGGTGATCCGCCACAGGCGGCGCGGCAGGTCGCCCTCCTCGAAGGCGTGGACCTCCCGCAGATCCCAGCCCTCGGCCAGCGCGTCGACCAGGGCCCGGTCGAAGAAGTGGACCGCGAACCCGCCGTGCTCGAAGATGTCGTCGCCGTGGGCGGTGCCCGCCCCGTAGTGGGCGTCGCCGGTGTGCCGGACCGTGTAGACGAAGGCGCCGCCGGGCCGCAGCACCCGCCGCACCTCGCCGGTCAGGCGGTGGATCTCGGGCGTCGACAGCGCCATGCACATCAGCATGTGGGCGAACACCGCGTCCACGGACCGGTCCGGGAGGGGCAGCGGCCGCCGTACGTCGTGGACCGCGCCGGACACGGCGGAACCGAGACCCGACTCGTCGGCGCGGCGGACCAGTCGTGCGATCCCCTCGGGGCTGTAGTCCGTGGCGCGGACGGTGAAGCCGCAGCCGGCGAAGTGCAGGGCGTCCCGCCCGTGACCCGCCCCCAGCTCCAGTACGTCCTCGGCGCCCGCCACGCGGAACACGGCGGCGGCGTGGACGGCCGCGGCCGAGGGAGCCTCGCCGTACATCCCCGGGTGCTGGGCGTACGTCCGCTGCCAGTGCTCGCGCGCGTCGGCGGCCTGCGGGCCCTGCTCCGGCATCGTTGCTCCCTGGGGTCCACCGGCGCCCCGCACCGGGGCCGGGCCCAGCGTAGGACCCGGCACCGGCCGTCACCCCGCTCAGCGCGCCCGGACCGGCGCCACACCGCGCGGCGGCACTCCGAACGGCCCAGACGGCCGGGTCCGGCGATCCCTCAAGGGCCAGTCCGTGTGGCCCGGTTGGCGACGCGTCCGGCGCACCGGGAAGACCACTCGAACCGGTGACGGGCTACTTCTCCACGTGCGCGGCGAGGTTGGCGAGCAGGGCGTCGTAGATCCGGCCGAGACCCTTGGGGGCGAACGTCTTCTCGAAGAAGCCGCCGATGCCGCCCGCACCGTTCCACACCGTGCTGACGACGGCCTTCGACCGGCCCTCGCCGGCCGGGGTGACGGTCCAGGTGGTGACCATCGACGAGTTGCGATCCTTCTCGACGAGCTGCCCGTCGGTCGGCTCGGTCACCTCGAGCAGGCAGTCGCGGACGCGCTTGCTGGTGGCCTGGAGCTTCCAGTGGACGAGGGTGCCCTCGCCGTCGCCGCCCTCGCGCACCTCGTACTCGGAGAAGTGCTCGGGCAGGAGCTTCTCGCGCGCGCCGCTGTAGTCGGCCAGCGTGTCGAACACCGTCTCCGCATCCGCCGCGATGATCCGCTCCGTGGTGGCCTCGACCTGCGCCATGCCTGTTCCTCCAGCACTCGGGTTTTCAAGGGTGCGGCTTACCCAACCACCTCCGGCACGGCCGCCCAAAATCGGGGTTGCACCGAAGAAGGGAACATGTGTTCTATTCTGTGCTCAGTGCTAGCGAGGAGGCGCACATGCGCTGGAACAATCTGGCCGAAAACCCCGCCCTGACCGGGGAGGCCGCGCTCTTCGGAACGGACGCGGTGACCACCCGCACCTTCGACACCCCCGAGTTCCGGGGGATCACCTTCCACGAGGTGCACGCCCGCTCGATCCTGAACCGGGTGCCGGGCGCCTCCCGCATGCCGTTCGAGTGGACGGTCAATCCCTACCGTGGCTGCTCGCACGCGTGCGTCTACTGCTTCGCCCGCAGGACCCACACGTATCTGGACCTCGACAGCGGCCTGGACTTCGACTCCCAGATCGTCGTCAAGATCAACGCACCCGAGCTGCTGCGCGGCCAGCTCGCCTCCCGGCGCTGGCAGGGCGCGCACATAGCCATGGGCACGAACGTCGACTGCTACCAGCGGGCCGAGGGCCGCTACCGCCTCATGCCCGGCATCATCGCCGCGCTGCGCGACCGCGCGAACCCCTTCTCGATCCTGACCAAGGGCACGTTGATCCTCCGCGACCTCGACCTGCTCGTGCAGGCCGCCGAGGTCACCGACGTCGGCATCTCCGTCTCCGTCGGCTTCACCGACCAGGAGCTGTGGCGCACGGTGGAGCCCGGCACACCGTCCCCCGAGCGCCGCCTCGACGTCGTCCGCACGCTCACGGACCACGGCATCGGCTGCGGCGTCCTGATGGCCCCGGTCATCCCCTTCCTCGGGGACTCGCCCGACCAGTTGCGCGCCACCGTCCGGGCGATCGCCGTCTCGGGCGCGACCTCGGTCACGCCGCTCGTCCTGCATCTGCGGCCGGGCGCGCGGGAGTGGTTCATGGCGTGGCTCGGGCGGCACCACCCGCACCTGGTGCGGCGGTACGAGCGGCTGTACGCCGAAGGGGCGTACGCGCCCAAGTGGTACCAGCGGCGCATCACCCGCCAGGTGCACGAGCTCGCCACGGAGTTCGGGATAGGCCCGTCGGGGCCGGGCGCGCGCCGGCGCGTTCCGCCGCCCACGGAACCGGAGCCTCCCGGCCCCACGCAGCTGACCCTGCTCTGACGGCTCTGGCGGCTCTGGCGGCTCTGACGCGGCGCCAGGCGGCTGAGCAGCACGCCACGGCAGGAACAAAACGATAATAAGCACACATTGCTGACACCTTTCCGGCACGATGCGGCGGGGGCTGTGTCCCTCACAGCCACGTTCCCCGCAGCTCGGGAGGCTCAGTGAAGAAACGCGCAGGAGTTCTGTTCGCCGTCGGGACGACGGTGGCCGGACTGGTCACGGCCGTACCGCCGGCCGTCTCGGCGGACTCGGGGTCCGCCGCCGGTTCGGCCGCGCGCACCGCGCTCACCTGGACCGGATGCGGCACCAAGAGCTATCCCAAGCTCGAGTGCGCGTCGGTCGAGGTCCCCTTGAACCACGCAGATCCGCACGGCAGGAAGATCAGCCTCGCCCTGTCGCGCGTGCGGCACACCGCCGAGCACTTCCAGGGGCCCCTGCTCGTGAACCCGGGCGGCCCCGGCGGCAGCGGACTGTCACTCGCCGGATTCGTCGCGGGCGCGCTGCCGAAGAAGGTGGCGTCGCAGTACGACGTCATCGGCTTCGACCCGCGCGGCGTGGGCGCGAGCGAACCGGCCCTCGACTGCCGGCCGGGGCACTTCTCCGGCGTACGGCCGGACTCGGTGCCGCGCAGCGCGCGCGAGGAACGCGAGGGCGTCCGGCGGGCGCAGTCGTTCGCCCGGGCGTGCGGCGAGAAGTACGCCGACGTACTGCCGTACATCGACACCGTCAGCGCCGCCAAGGACCTCGACGTCGTCCGCCGGGCGCTCGGCGCGCGGCAGATCAACTACTTCGGCTACTCGTACGGGACCTACCTCGGCGCCGTGTACGCGAAGCTCCACCCCCGGCGGGTGCGGCGGCTCGCGCTCGACAGCGTCGTCGATCCGGCCGGCGTCTGGTACGACAACAACATCGCGCAGGACCACGCGTTCGACGCCCGGCACAAGGCCTTCGCCGCGTGGGTGGCCCGCCACGACGCGACGTACCGGCTCGGCGGCGACCCGGCGGAGGTCGAGGCCGCGTGGTACCGGATGCGCGAGGAGCTGCGCGACAGTCCGGCGGGCGGGAAGGTGGGCCCGTCCGAGCTGGAGGACACGTACCTGCCCGGGGGGTACTTCAACGGCTACTGGCCGCACCTGGCCGAGGCGTTCGCGTCGTACGTGAAGGAGAAGGACGCGGCCCCGCTGGTGGCGGCGTACCGGAGTTTCGGCGCGAGCGACGCCTCCGACGACAACGGCTACAGCATCTACACGTCGGTGCAGTGCCGGGACGCGTCGTGGCCGCGGGACTGGGGCACGTGGCACGAGGACAACTGGGACGTGCACGAGAAGGCTCCCTTCTCGACCTGGAACAACGCCTGGTACAACGCCCCCTGCGCCTTCTGGCCGACCGGGCGGCTGGACCCGCCGGACGTCGCGAACGGCGAACTGCCGCCGGCGCTGCTGCTCCAGGCGACCGAGGACGCCGCCACGCCGTACGGCGGCGGGGTCGCCCTGCACCGGAAGCTGGCCGGCTCCGCGCTCGTGGTGGAGAACGGCGGCGGCAACCACGGCATCGCGCTCAGCGGAAACGCCTGCCTGGACCGGCACTTGGCGGACTACCTCGCGACGGGCGCGGTGCCGCGCGGCTCCGGCGGCGGCGACGCGGACGCGGTCTGCGACGCGCTGCCCGACCCGAAGCCGCTGCCGCCCGAGAGGGCGGCGGCGGCCCCGACCAGGGGAAGCACCCTGCACGGGCTGCTGGGCACCAGGAGTTGAACCTTTCCCCGCCCCGCCCGGGACCGGGCTTCGGCTCCCGCGCAGGGGCGGGGGAACTACAGTGCGCAGGCATGAGCGGCGGCGTGCGGATACGGGACATGGCCCTCGACGACTGCGAGGCCGTCGCCCGCGTGCGGGTGCGCGGCTGGCAGACGGCGTACGCCGGGATGATGCCCCGGGCGTACCTCGACGCGATGAGCGTCCCGCAGGACGCCGTCCGGCGCCGCGCGCACCTGCGGGCGCACGGCGGCGCGTCGCGCGATCTGGTCGCCGAGCGCGACGGCGAGGTCGTCGGCTGGGGCTGCTACGGCCCGTACCGCGACGAGCAGGGCGGACCGGCCGGCGACGCCGAGCTGTACGCCCTGTACGTGCTGCCCGAGCACCAGGGCGCCGGGGCCGGCCGCGCCCTGACCGCGGAGCTGCTCGCCCGCGCCGCCGCCGAAGGCCACCGGCGCATGCTCCTGTGGGTCCTCACCGCCAACGCCCGCGCCCGCCGCTTCTACGAGAGGGCCGGCTTCGCCCCGGACGGCGCCGAGGCGCCGTTCGACGTGCTCGGCACCGCCGTCCCCGAGACGCGCTACGCCAGGCGGCTGAGCGCGGCGGACGCGGCGGCGCCCAGCCTCGGGTGACCGAGCGCCGCCTCCAGCACCGGCCGCGCCCGGGCGTCCCGCAGCTGCCCCAGGCCCTCGACGCAGGCGAGCGCCACCCGCCAGTGGGGGTTCGCCGGGGCGAGCAGTCCCCGCAGCGTGGTGATCAGCGCCGGTACGGTCTCCGGCGCCCGGAGCTCGGTGAGCAGCCGCACGGGGGTCAGCGCGTACGCGGTGCGCAGCGCGTTGGTGGCGAGTGCCGCCGCCGCGCGCGCGGTACGCGGGTCGCCGAGGCGCGCCAGCGCGTACGCGGCGGTGACGCACCGGTCGGGATCGCGGTGGTTGAGCAGCAGCACCAGCGTCTCGAAGGCCCGCCGGTCACCCGCGCAGCCGAGCCGGAAGGCGGCTATCTCGCGGGCCCACAGGGGGCGCTGCGTCTCGGTCAGGACCCCCGCCAGTTCGTCCGGGTCCTGGGTGACGAGCAGCCGCTCGTACGCCGCGGAACCACCCGGTCCGGACCGCGCCTCACCCCGTACCCGGTCGGCGAGCGACCGCAGCTCCTCGTCCATGGCGCAAGCGTATGCAGTGCACAGGCGTCCCAGATCACATCCCGCCAGGTCTGGCGCGCTCGTTACTCGCCGGTTACTCTCAAGTGAGCGGGCCACCCCCCGCTGATTGATCACCTCATGGCGGCCTGGTGACGCAGCCGCCGGAGTGTCTTGTCGGTTCGGTGTTCTTTCGCGACGTGACTTCGGGACAGAGTCCGTCGGCCCCGCAGCTCGACCCGCCCTGCGCATCGCGCAGTCTCCACAGAGCAGCCCCTTCCCGCACGCAACCTCCCTTCGCCGTGCGCCCCTTGGCGTACCCGCGGCGCGGTGCGTGTGCCCCTCAGTCGTCACTCATTCTCTGGAGTCCCGTGATGGACACCCCTCTCAGTACCGTCGCCGTGGTCGGACTCGGCACCATGGGCACCGGCATCGCCGAGATCCTGGCCCGCGCCGGCCGTGAAGTCATCGGCATCGACATCAGCGAGGAGGCCGCCCGGCTGGCCGTCTCGTCGCTCGAGGCCTCCACCGCCCGCGCGGTGGAGCGCGGGCGGATCACCGACGAGGAGCGCCGTGACGCCCTCGCCCGGTTCCGTACCTTCTCCGACCTCCAGGCGGCCTCGGACGCCGATCTCGTGATCGAGGTCGTGCACGAGTCGTACGAGGCCAAGCAGCAGGTCTTCCGCGCCCTGGACGCGATCGTGCGCCCCACCACGGTCCTTGCGACCGGCACGAACGCGCTGTCCGTGACCCGGCTCGCCGCCGACTCCGCGCACCCCGAGCGGGTCCTGGGGATGCACTTCTTCAACCCGGCGCCCGCGATGAAGCTGGTCGAGATCGTCTCCTCGGTGCTCACCGCGCCGCAGGCCGTCGAGGCCGTGACCGCGCTCGCCCGCGACCTGGGCAAGGAACCGGTCGCGGTCGGCGACCGGCCCGGTTTCGTCGCGGACGGCCTGCTCTTCGGCTACCTCAACCAGGCCGCCGCGATGTACGAGGCGAAGTACGCCTCCCGCGAGGACATCGACGCCGCGATGCGGCTGGGCTGCGGCCTGCCCATGGGCCCGCTGGCCCTGCTCGACCTGATCGGCGTCGACACGGCCCGTACCGTCCTGGACGCGATGTACGCCGAGTCACACGACCGGCTGCACGCCCCCGCCCCCATCCTCAAGCAGCTCAGCGAGGCGGGTCTCAGCGGCCGCAAGTCGGGCCGGGGCTTCTACACGTACGAGGCGCCCGGCAGCCAGACCGTGGTGCGCGACGCCCTCACCCCGCTGGAGTCGGCGACGGACACCCCGGGCCGGCCGGTGCGGTCCGTCGGCGTCGCCGGGTCCGGGACCATGGCGTCCGGCATCGCAGAGGTCTTCGCGAAGGCCGGCTACGACGTGGTGCTGGCCGCCCGGAGCCAGGAGAAGGCGGACAAGGCGAAGGCCCGGATCGCCAAGTCCCTCGCCCGTTCCGTCGACAAGGGACGGATGACGGCCGAGGCGCGCGACGAGACGCTGGGCAGGGTCACTCCGGCGGCCTCACTCGACGCGTTCTCCGACGTCGACCTGGCGGTGGAGGCGGTCGCGGAGGACCTGGCGGTCAAGCAGGAGCTCTTCGCGACGCTCGACAAGGTCTGCAAGGCGGGCGCGGTGCTCGCCACGACCACGTCCTCGCTCCCGGTCGTCGCCTGCGCCCGCGCCACCTCGCGCCCGCAGGACGTCATCGGCATGCACTTCTTCAACCCGGCGCCCGCGATGAAGCTGGTCGAGGTCGTCCGTACCGTCCTCACCTCGGACGCGGTGCACGCCACCGTCCGCGAGGTCTGCGCGAAGATCCGCAAGCACCCGGTGGACTGCGGCGACCGCGCCGGTTTCATCGTGAACGCGCTGCTCTTCCCGTACCTGAACAACGCGGTCAAGATGGTCGAGCAGCACTACGCGACGCTGAACGACATCGACGCCGCGATGAAGCTGGGCGGCGGCTACCCGATGGGCCCCTTCGAGCTCCTCGACGTGGTCGGCCTGGACGTCTCCCTCGCCATCCAGAAAGTCCTGCACGGCGAGTTCCGCGACCCGGGCCTGGCGCCGGCGCCGCTGCTCGAACACCTGGTGGCCGCGGGGTGCCTCGGCCGCAAGACGGGACGCGGCTTCCGGGAGTATGCCGGGCGCTGAGCAGGAGGGTGTGACCGGATGGGGCGGGCTGCTGGAGCCTGACGGCAGCCCGCACCCACAGGCGCGCTCTCCTGCGCAGATGCAGTACGTTCGGGGCATGTCCCAGCCCGCTGACTCCCCCCGACGACCGTCCCGTACGAGCTCCGCCTCCGAAGCCCCCGAAAGCGCCGCCGGCAGCCGGGCGGCCGCCCAGCGGCTCAAGATGCGCCGCGAACTGTCGGCCGCGGCGATGGAGCTGTTCGCGACGAAGGGGTACGAGGCGACGACCGTCGACGAGATCGCCGCCGCCGGCGGCGTCGCGCGCCGGACCTTCTTCCGGCACTTCCGCTCCAAGGAAGAGGCGATCTTCCCGGACCACGACGACACCCTCGTGCGCGCGGAGGCGGTGCTCAACGCGGCCTCCCCGCACGAGCACCCGCTGGACACGGTGTGCCGGGGCATCAAGGAAGTCATGCGGATGTACGCGGCGTCCCCCGCGGTCTCGGTCGCCCGCTACAAGCTCACCCGCGAGGTCCCGACGCTGCGGGAGGCGGAGATCGCGTCGGTGGCCCGGTACGAGCGGCTGTTCACCCGCTACCTGCTGGGCCACTTCGACGAGCGCGACCACCACGACGGCAACGACGACCCGCTGCTGGCCGAGGTGGCCGCCTCCGCCGTCGTGACGGCCCACAACCACGTCCTGCGGCGCTGGCTGCGGGCGGGCGGCCAGGGCGACGTCGAGGCGCAGCTGGACCACGCGTTCTCGATCGTCCGCGACACCTTCGGCACGGGCATCGGCGCGGGCCGCTCCACCTCCCGCGAGCGCTCGAAGCCGGAGCAGTCACCCTCGGCGTCGGCGTCGGTGACCGGCGACGTGCTGGTGACCGTCGCCCGCACCGACGCGCCTCTGGACGAGGTCATGCGCACCATCGAACGGGCGCTCAAGCAGGTCTGACCCGGCCTCGCTCCCCCTGCCCACGGACGCCGTCCGCCCCCTGTTTCCCGGGAGGCGGGCGGCGTCTTCGCGTGCTCTGATGAAGCCAATCGATCGATCATCGCTCATGTGTGACGGCGAGGTGACAAGTGAGAGAAATTGTTGGCACTCAGTGTCTTGTCACGTGGCACGGGGTGTCATACCTTGATGTCGTCCGGGCGGCCGGCGTGCAGTGATCTTTCGTACGCCGGCTGTCCCCGCAAACCACGTGTTTGCGCGCCCGGGCGCCTGCGTCACAGGCAACCTCCCGCGCTACCCGCGCTGCCGAACAACCGCACCACCGCCGAACCGACGGCACACCTCCACAGCAACACCCCGACGTTTCCCCTCAAAAGCGTTGCTGTCAGACAACGCGCTTCGCCGGAGGCCCCCCGTGAAGGAAATCCTGGACGCGATCCAGTCGCAGGACAGCACGGCGGCAGACATCGCCGCCCTGTCCATCCCCGAGTCGTACCGCGCGGTGACCGTGCACAAGGACGAGGCCGAGATGTTCGCCGGCGTCGCCAGCCGCGACAAGGACCCGCGCAAGTCCCTCCACGTGGAGGACGTGCCGGTGCCCGAGCTCGGGCCCGGCGAGGCCCTGGTGGCGGTCATGGCCAGCTCGGTCAACTACAACTCCGTCTGGACGTCGATCTTCGAGCCGGTCTCGACGTTCGGCTTCCTGGAGCGGTACGGCCGCCTCAGCGACCTCAGCAAGCGCCACGACCTCCCGTACCACGTCATCGGTTCCGACCTCGCGGGCGTCGTCCTGCGCACCGGCCCCGGCGTGAACGCCTGGAAGCCGGGCGACGAGGTCGTCGCGCACTGCCTCTCCGTCGAGCTGGAGTCCTCGGACGGCCACAACGACACGATGCTCGACCCCGAGCAGCGCATCTGGGGCTTCGAGACGAACTTCGGCGGCCTGGCCGAGATCGCACTGGTGAAGTCCAACCAGCTGATGCCCAAGCCCGACCACCTCAGCTGGGAGGAGGCGGCCTCGCCCGGTCTGGTCAACTCGACCGCGTACCGCCAGCTTGTCTCCCGCAACGGCGCCGGCATGAAGCAGGGCGACAACGTCCTGATCTGGGGCGCGAGCGGCGGACTCGGTTCGTACGCCACCCAGTTCGCCCTGGCCGGCGGCGCCAACCCGATCTGTGTCGTCTCCTCCCCCGAGAAGGCCGACATCTGCCGGTCGATGGGCGCGGAGGCGGTCATCGACCGCAACGCCGAAGGCTACAAGTTCTGGAAGGACGAGCACACCCAGGACCCCAAGGAGTGGAAGCGCTTCGGCAAGCGCATCCGCGAGCTCACCGGCGGCGAGGACATCGACATCGTCTTCGAGCACCCGGGCCGTGAGACCTTCGGCGCGAGCGTCTACGTCACCCGCAAGGGCGGCACCATCACCACCTGCGCCTCGACCTCGGGCTACATGCACGAATACGACAACCGCTACCTGTGGATGTCGCTGAAGCGGATCATCGGCTCGCACTTCGCCAACTACCGCGAGGCGTGGGAGGCCAACCGCCTGATCGCCAAGGGCAAGATCCACCCCACGCTCTCGAAGGTGTACTCGCTGGAGGACACCGGGCAGGCCGCGTACGACGTGCACCGCAACCTCCACCAGGGCAAGGTCGGCGTGCTGGCGCTGGCGCCCCGCGAGGGTCTCGGCGTCCGCGACCACGAGAAGCGCGAGCAGCACATCGACGCCATCAACCGCTTCCGGAACATCTGATGAGCGAGCGTCGGAAGGATCGGCCCTGGCTCATGCGGACGTACGCCGGTCACTCGACCGCCGAGGCGTCCAACGAGCTGTACCGCAACAACCTCGCCAAGGGCCAGACCGGCCTGTCGGTCGCGTTCGACCTTCCGACGCAGACCGGCTACGACCCCGACCACATCCTCGCCCGCGGCGAGGTGGGCCGGGTCGGGGTCCCCGTCTCCCACCTCGGTGACATGCGGCGGCTGTTCCAGGACATCCCGCTGGAGCAGATGAACACCTCCATGACCATCAACGCCACGGCCATGTGGCTGCTGGCGCTGTACCAGGTGGTCGCGGAGGAGCAGGGCGCCGACATCACCAAGCTCCAGGGGACGACGCAGAACGACATCGTCAAGGAGTACCTGTCGCGCGGGACGCACGTCTTCCCGCCGGTGCCGAGCCTGCGCCTGACGACGGACATGATCACCTACACGGTGAACAACATTCCCAAGTGGAACCCGATCAACATCTGCAGCTACCACCTCCAGGAAGCCGGCGCCACGCCGGTCCAGGAGATCGCGTACGCCATGAGCACGGCGATCGCCGTCCTCGACGCCGTACGGGACAGCGGTCAGGTGCCGGCGGAGAAGTTCGGGGACGTCGTCGCCCGCATCTCCTTCTTCGTCAACGCGGGCGTCCGCTTCGTCGAGGAGATGTGCAAGATGCGCGCCTTCGGCCGCATCTGGGACAAGGTCACGCGCGAGCGGTACGGCATCGAGAACGACAAGCAGCGCCGCTTCCGCTACGGCGTGCAGGTCAACTCGCTGGGCCTGACCGAGGCGCAGCCGGAGAACAACGTCCAGCGCATCGTCCTGGAGATGCTGGCCGTCACCCTCTCCAAGGACGCCCGCGCCCGCGCCGTGCAGCTGCCGGCCTGGAACGAGGCGCTGGGGCTCCCCCGGCCCTGGGACCAGCAGTGGTCGCTGCGCATCCAGCAGGTCCTCGCCCTGGAGAGCGACCTGTTGGAGTACGAGGACATCTTCGCGGGATCGCACGTCGTCGAGGCCAAGGTGGAGGCGCTGGTTGCCGACTCCTTCGCGGAGATGGACCGCATCGAGGAGATGGGCGGCGCGATGGCCGCCGTCGAGTCCGGCTACCTCAAGTCGCAGCTGGTCTCCTCGCACGCCGAGCGCCGCGCGCGCATCGAGTCGGGCGACGAGAAGATCGTCGGCGTCAACTGCTACGAGGCCACCGAGCCGAGCCCGCTCACCTCGGACCTCGACGGGGCGATCATGACGGTCGACCCGGCCAACGAGGCGCGCGTCGTCGCCAAGCTGCACGAGTGGCGAGACAACCGCGACGACACCCGCGCCTCCGAGTCCCTGGCGGCCCTCAAGAAGGCCGCGGCGGGCACCGAGAACCTGATGGCCGCGACGGTCGAGTGCGCCCGCGCGGGCGTCACCACCGGCGAGTGGGCCTGGGCGCTGCGGGACGTCTTCGGCGAGTTCCGGGCGCCGACGGGTGTGAGCAGCGCACCGGTCGCGGTCACCGCCGAGGCCGGCACCCCGCTCGCCGCCGTACGGGAGAAGGTGGCCCGCACGGCGGACGACCTCGGCTCCGGGCGACTGCGTCTGCTGGTCGGCAAGCCCGGTCTCGACGGGCACTCCAACGGTGCCGAGCAGATCGCCGTCCGGGCCCGCGACGCGGGCTTCGAGGTGGTCTACCAGGGCATCAGGCTGACGCCCGAGCAGATCGTGAGCGCCGCCCTCGCGGAGGACGTGCACTGCGTCGGTCTGTCGATCCTGTCCGGCTCGCACGCCGAACTCGTACCGGACGTGCTGGTGCGGCTCAGGGAGGCAGGGGCCGCCGACATTCCGGTGATCGCGGGCGGAATCATCCCGCCGGCGGACGCCGCGGAGCTGCGGGCAGCCGGAGTGGCCGCAGTCTTCACCCCGAAGGACTTCGGCATCACGGAGATCATCGGCCGTATCGTCGACGAGATCCGGAAAGCGAACAAGCTCGACCCTCTGGAGGTCCCCGCATGACCGTCAACCGCCTGCGCCCGCGCCGCTCCTGCCTGGCCGTCCCCGGCTCGAACCCGCGCTTCCTGGAGAAGGCCCAGGGCCTCCCCGCGGACCAGGTCTTCCTGGACCTCGAGGACGCCTGCGCGCCGCTCGCCAAGCCGGAGGCCCGGCACACCATCGTGAAGTTCCTCAACGAGGGCGACTGGACGGGCAAGACCAGGGTCGTGCGCGTCAACGACTGGACCACCGAGTGGACGTACCGCGACGTCGTCACGGTGGTGGAGGGCGCGGGTCAGAACCTCGACTGCATCATGCTGCCGAAGGTCCAGGACGCGCAGCAGGTCGTGGCGCTCGACCTCCTGCTGACGCAGATCGAGAAGACGATGGGCTTCGAGGTCGGCAAGATCGGCATCGAGGCGCAGATCGAGAACGCGCAGGGCCTCAACAACGTCAACGCGATCGCGCAGGCCTCCCCGCGCGTGGAGACGATCATCTTCGGCCCGGCCGACTTCATGGCCTCCATCAACATGAAGTCCCTGGTCGTCGGTGAGCAGCCGCCCGGCTACCCCGCCGACGCCTACCACTTCATCCTGATGAAGATCCTGATGGCCGCCCGCGCCAACAACCTCCAGGCGATCGACGGCCCCTACCTCCAGATCCGCAACCAGGAGGGCTACCGCGCGGTCGCGCAGCGCGCCGCCGCCCTGGGCTTCGACGGCAAGTGGGTGCTGCACCCGGACCAGGTCGCCGCCGCGAACGAGATCTTCTCCCCGTCGCAGGAGGACTTCGACCACGCGGAGCTGATCCTGGACGCGTACGAGTACTACACCTCCGAGGCCGGCGGGAAGAAGGGCTCCGCGATGCTCGGCGACGAGATGATCGACGAGGCGAGCCGCAAGATGGCGCTGGTCATCTCCGGCAAGGGACGCGCCGCCGGTATGCAGCGCACCTCCTCTTTCGAAGCCCCGGAGGCCTGATCATGCAGTTCGGACGCACTTACGAGGAGTTCGAGGTCGGCGCGGTCTACAAGCACTGGCCCGGAAAGACCGTCACCGAGTACGACGACCACCTCTTCTGCCTGCTGACCATGAACCACCACCCGCTGCACATGGACAGCAATTACGCCGAGAAGACCACCGATTTCGGCAAGAACGTGGTGGTCGGCAACTACATCTACTCGCTGCTGCTCGGCATGTCGGTGCCGGACGTCTCCGGGAAGGCCATCGCCAACCTGGAGGTCGAGTCGCTCAAGCACATCGCGCCGACCTTCCACGGCGACACGATCTACGGCGAGACGACCGTCCTGGACAAGACGCCGTCGAAGTCCAAGAGCGACCGCGGCATCGTCTACGTCGAGACGAAGGGCTACAAGCAGGACGGCACCGTCGTCTGCGTCTTCCGGCGCAAGGTGATGGTCCCGACCGAGACGTACATCAAGGAGCGCGGCGGCGAGCAGCCCGGCCGCCCGGAGCCGAAGACGCAGGGGAAGTAATCATGGCCCGTCTCGCCCAGACCGCCGGTCTGACCGACATCCAGCAGGAGATCCTGGCCACGGTCAGGAATTTCGTCGACAAGGAGATCATCCCTGTCGCGACCGAGCTGGAGCACCGCGACGAGTACCCGACGGAGATCGTCGAGGGCCTCAAGGAGCTCGGACTCTTCGGGCTGATGATCCCCGAGGAGTACGGCGGCCTGGGTGAGTCGCTTCTCACATACGCCCTGTGCGTCGAGGAGATAGCTCGTGGCTGGATGAGCGTCTCCGGGATCATCAACACCCACTTCATCGTGGCGTACATGCTCAAGCAGCACGGCACGCAGGAGCAGAAGGACACGTTCCTGCCGCGCATGGCGCTGGGCGAGGTGCGGGGCGCGTTCTCGATGTCGGAGCCGGCGCTCGGCTCCGACGTGTCGGCCATCACGTCCAAGGGCGTGAAGGACGGCGACGAGTACGTGCTCAACGGCCAGAAGATGTGGCTGACGAACGGCGGCTCGTCCACGCTCGTCGCCGTGCTGTGCCGCAGTGACGAGGGTCTCCCCGAGGGAACGGCCCCGCACAAGCAGATGACGACCTTCCTGGTGGAGAAGGAGGCGGGCTTCGGCGAGGTGCGGCCCGGCCTGACCATCCCCGGGAAGATCGACAAGATGGGCTACAAGGGTGTCGACACCACCGAGCTCATCATGGACGGACTGCGCATTCCGGCCAATCGTGTACTCGGCGGGACGACCGGCCGAGGGTTTTACCAAATGATGGACGGTGTCGAGGTCGGCCGCGTCAATGTGGCGGCGCGTGGCTGCGGCGTCGCGCAGCGTGCGTTCGAGCTGGGTGTCTCGTACGCCCAGCAGCGTCACACTTTCGGGAAGCCGATCGCCCAGCACCAGGCCATTCAGTTCAAGCTGGCCGAGATGGCTACCAAGGTCGAGGCCGCCCATGCGATGATGGTGAACGCAGCGCGCAAAAAGGACTCCGGGGAACGAAACGACCTAGAGGCAGGGATGGCGAAGTACCTCGCCTCCGAATACTGCAAGGAAGTCGTAGAGGACGCCTTCCGTATCCATGGCGGTTACGGGTTCTCGAAGGAGTACGAGATCGAGCGTCTCTACCGCGAGGCGCCGATGCTGCTCATCGGTGAAGGTACCGCCGAGATCCAGAAAATGATCATTGGTCGGCGACTCCTCGAAGAGTACCGGTTCCAGGGCTGATTGCCCCTTTCGTGGGGAAATGACCGCGAAAAAGATCACACCCTGTCATCGTCTTCAGGACTCCGACTCGGCTTCTGGCTTGCCCAGTTGCGCCTCGCAACCGCTACCATCGCCGGTAAGCCGCCGTCCCCCTGTTGCCAGCGCGGCATCATCCGCTACGAAGGTCATTCATGCCCCACAGCCAAACCTCTGCACCACGCGACGGCCTCCTCAACGGACGCCTTGCTCGCGGAGCATCGCCGTGGCTTCTGCCGACCGTCGCCACCGCGGCGCTCAGCCTGGCCCGGGCCCGCAAGTCCGGCCGCTGGGCCGCTGTCGCCGTGCCCACCACCGCGCTCGCGGCGGGCATGCTGTGGTTCTTCCGCGACCCCGAGCGCGAGATCACTCAGGGCCGGGTCATCTCCCCGGCCGACGGAGTGGTGCAGAGCATCATGCCGTGGAAGGACGGGCGCACCCGCGTCGCGATCTTCATGAGCCCGCTGAACGTCCACGTCAACCGTGCCCCGCTCGCGGGCACGGTGACGTCGGTCGAGCACATCCCCGGCGGGTTCGTTCCGGCGTTCAACAAGGAGAGCGAGAACAACGAGCGCGTTGTCTGGCACTTCGACACCGAGCTCGGTGACATCGAGATGGTGCAGATCGCCGGCGCCGTCGCGCGCCGCATCGTGCCGTACGTGCCGCAGGGCACGAAGGTCGAGCAGGGCGAGCGCATCGGCCTGATCCGCTTCGGTTCGCGCGTCGACATCTACCTCCCGGAGGGTGTCGAGGTCGACGTCGAGGTCGGGCAGGCGACCACCGCGGGGGTGACCCGAATTGACCGTGACTGATCCCGAGACACGGGCCGGCTGGGTGCCGGAGGTCGAGGACGAGGCCGCCGACGCCGAGGACATGCCTCTCTCTCTGAGGCTGTCGATAGCGGACACCCTCACTCTCGGTAACGCGACCTGCGGATTCATGGCGGTGTACTTCACCACCACCGGAATCCTCATCCCGCACCTCCAGGGCAGCCAGGAGACCGGCATGGCGCGGCACAGCGCCGCGACCGCCGTGATCCTGATGCTCCTCGCGGCGATCTTCGACCTCTGCGACGGGCTCGTGGCGCGCAAGCTCCGCAGCTCGCCGATGGGCGCCGAGCTGGACAACCTGTCCGACCTGATCAGCTTCGGGCTCGCCCCGGCCTACTTCGTGCTCGTGTACGGGATGGTCGCGGACGACGCCCACCAGCGGGTCTCGGCGCTGGCGGCGATCGTGGTGCTGCTGGCGGTGGTCCTGCGACTCGCCAGATTCTCCTGCGTGACGATGAAGGACGGCATGTTCCAGGGCATGCCGAGCCCCTTCGGCGCGCTGACGGTGGTCTCCATCGTGCTGCTGGAGCTCCCCTTCATCCCCACGCTGCTCGCCATCATCGGCGTCGCGTGGCTGATGGTGAGCCGGGTCGAGTACCCCAAGCCGCGGGGTGTCCTCGCGGTCGCGATGCTCGGCTGGATCGTCGGCGCGATGGGTCTGCTGGCGGCCTGGGCGTTCGACGCCCCGGGCGGCCAGGTCCTGCTGGCGACCGGCTGCGCGCTCCAGGTGGTACTGGGCGCGGTCATCCCGCTCTTCGCCACGGCGCGGCGGGTGAACACCTTCCGCGACAACCGGCGGGTGGCGCGCGCGGCGCAGCTGCCGTAGGCGTCCGGCGTACGTACGGCCGAGGGCCCCGGGGATTCGTCCCCGGGGCCCTCGGCCGTTTCGTCGTGGGCTGGCCGTCAGCCGCCGACGGTGTAGCTCTTGGCGGCGTCCGACATCTCGGCCTCGCGGACCACCTTCATGCCTCCCGTGACGTTCTTGTCGGGCTGGAGGACGACCGTCTCGCGCGAGGAGGGCGCCTTCGGGTCGGTGAAGTCGTGGGTGGTGCCGAAGCCCGAGTCGTACGCGTCGATCTTCAGCAGGGCCTTGCCGACGCCCTCGCGGGTCAGGTCCTTCGCCGAGCACGCCTTCTTCAGCGCCTCACCGAAGACCGAGGCGGCCGTCCAGCCGGCCACCACGCCGTTGTCGAGCGCGTCCGAGGGGTACGCCTTCTTGTAGTCGGCGACGAGCTTCTTGGCGGCCGCCGAGTCGGTGCCGATGGGCTGGGTGGGTGAAGCGACGTAATAGTTCTTCATCAGCGCGGGGCCCGCCTGGGTGGCGAGGAGCTGCGGCGAGAACGCCGAGTTGTTGCCGATGATCGGGACCTGGAGCTTCACGGCCGCCGCGACTCCGACGAACGAGGCCGCCTGGCGCGGTCCGGCGCTGATGACGACTCCCTTGACGCCGGCCTTCTTGAGCGCGGCGACCTGGGCCGTCATGTCGTTGTCGGTCGGCTTGATCTTCTGCTCCACGACGGTGAGCCCGGCCTCCTCGGCCGCGTACTCGGCCCCAGCCAGGGCGTTCTCGCCGTAGTCCCCCTCGAAGTACACGTGGCCGATCTTGTCGCCCTTCTTGAGGCCCTTGTCCTTCAGCAGGAAGTCGACGGCGTTGATCGTCTCGACGTCGTACGTGTTGCCTATGACCCGGATGTACGGGCTGCCCAGCAGCGAGGCGGACCACGCCTGCGGGATGACGAGGCCCTTGTCCTGGCCGTCGACGCGCTGCTTCACGGCGGCGACGAAGGGCGAGCCGATGAACTGGGCGAAGCCGAGGACCTGCGGCGACAGCTCGGTGTAGCCGGAGACGGCCTTCTGCGGGTCGTAGCCGTGGTCGCGGACGACCAGTTCGACGTCGCGGCCGCAGATGCCGCCGTCGGCGTTGGCCTGCTTCGCCCACAGCTGCTGGGCCTGGGTGACGCTCTTGCCGAGCGAGGCGTAGACGCCGGTCATGTCGGTCAGTACACCGAGCTTGATCGTCTTGTCCGAGACGCCCTGCCCGGTCTTGACCCCGCCGGCGTCCGGCTTGTCACCGCCGCCCCCGCCGTCCTTCGCCTTCGAACTGCATCCGGCCGCCGTCAGCGCGAGCAGGGCCGCGAGAGCGGCGGCGGTCGTTCTGGTGACCTGGGTACGCGTGGTCATCGTTACTCCCCTGAGGTTGTCGACTTGCGCCGGAGGGATGGCCGCACCAGGCCGCCCGGCAGGAAGAGCACCACCGCGACAACGGCGGCGCCGTAGAGGTACCGCGACGCCTCGCCCGGTGCGACCCCGCCCGTACCGGGGGCGGAGACCAGGGGCAGGGCGTCGCTGTACCGGGTGAGGAGCTGGGGCAGCAGGGAGACGAACACGGCTCCCACCACCGCTCCCGCGACCGAGCCGAGACCGCCGATGACGATCATGGCGAGGTATTCGAGGGACAGGATCATGCCGAAGTACTCCGGCACGGTCCGCTGGAAGACCAGCGCGAGCAGGACGCCCGCCAGGCCCGCGTACATGGAGGAGAGCACGAACACCCCGGCGCGGTAGCGGGCCACCGGCACTCCCATGACCCCCGCGGCGATGCGGTGGTCGCGGATGGCGTTCATGGCCCGTCCGGGCCGCCCGCGCAGCACGCCGCGGGCGAAGAGGGCGCAGCCGGCCAGCGCGAGCAGGGCGACGTACCAGAGCTTCTCGGCGGAGCCGAAGGGCACGGCGGCCACCAGCAGCTCCGACTCGTCGAAGGTGACGCCGAACAGGCTCAGCGGCGGGACGTCACGTCCGTTGAAGCCGCCGGTCAGGCCGTGGGCGTTGAACAGCACGTGCTGGCCGATGAAGATCAGCGCGAGGGTGGCGATGCCGAGGTACGCGCCCTGGAGCCGTCCGGCGATGGGGCTGAACAGGCCGCCGGCGACGCCCGCGAGCGCCACGGCGAGCACGGCCGCGAGCCAGCTGGGGAGGTTCAGGCCGGCGAGCGTGCCGGTGGAGTCCCCGGCGAAGACGCAGTAGCCGTACGCGCCGACGGCGAGGAAGAAGGCGTGGCCCATGGAGAGCTGGCCGGTCGAGCCGGTCAGCAGGTTGAGGCCGATGGCGCCGATGGCGGCGGCCATCGCGAAGAGGCCGGCCTGGAGCCAGAACCGTTCCAGGTAGAAGGGCAGCGCGAGCAGTACGGCCGCCCCCACGGCCCACAGCAGGGCCCTGCGCGGAAGTCGCTTCGTGACCGGGTCAGACACGGGCCAGCTCCTTCGTGCCGAAGAGGCCGGCCGGGCGGACCAGCAGCACGGCGATCATCACGAGGTACGGAGCCAGATCGCCGATGCCGCGGCCCAGGAAGGTCAGGTCGCTCTGGTAGCCGGTGGCGAGCGACTCCGTGATGCCGACGAGGAAGCCGCCGACGAGCGCTCCGGTGGTGGAGTCGAGGCCGCCCAGGATCGCGGCGGGGAACGCCTTCATCGCGGCCAGCGAGGTGGAGCGTTCCAGTCCCGGTGTCGGGAAGACCGTCAGGAACAGCGCGGCCACGGCGGCCAGTCCGCCTGCCACCGCCCACGCGCCGAGCGAGACCCTGCCCAGGCGTACGCCCATCAGTGCGGCGGTCTCGGAGTTCTCGGCGGCGGCGCGCATCGCCACCCCCCAGGAGGTGAAGCGGAAGGCGAGCAGGAAGACGGTGATGAGCAGGCCCGCCGCGACGAAGGCGGCGATCCGGGTGTGCGCGACGCTCACGCCGCCGACGGTGAGGACCGCGTCGCCCCAGGGATCGCCCAGGGCTAGGACGTCGGTGCCCATGCGGCGGGTCAGCTCGGTCGTGAGCAGGATGTCGACGCCGATGGTCACGATGGCCAGCACACTGTGGTTCGAGCCCCGGTAGCGGCGCATCACCAGGAACTCGACGCCCGCGCCGACGACGGCGGCGCCGCCGACGCCGGCGAGCAGGGCGAGCCAGAAGCCGATGTCGTCGTGGAGCACGGCGGTGACGTAGCCGCCGGCGAGCAGCAGCGAGGCGTGGGCGAAGTTGACGACCTCGGTGGCGCGGAAGATCACCACGAAGCCGAGGGCGATCAGGGCGTAGACGGAACCGATCGAGATCCCGTTGAGGAGCAGTTCGGCGAAGGTGGTCATGAGGTGGCCTCCTCTCCCAGGTAGGCGCGGACGACGGCGGGGTCGGACTGGACGGACGCGGGCGTTCCGTCGGCGATCAGCCGGCCGAAGTCGAGGACGGTCACGGAGTCGGCGAGCCGCATCACGACCCCCATGTCGTGCTCGACCAGCACGATGGAGATGCCGAGGCTGTCCCGTACGCCCGCGACGACGGCGGCGGTGGCGCGGCGCTCGCCGGCGGTCATGCCGGCGACCGGCTCGTCGAGGAGCAGCAGCTTGGGTTCCATGCACAGGGCGCGGGCCAGCTCGGCGAGCTTCTGCTGCCCGTACGGGAGGGTGCCCGCCGGGCGGGCGAGCTGGTCCTCCAGACCCACGAACGCGGCGATCTCCCGGACGCGCTCGCGGTGCCGGGCCTCCTCGCGCACCGCGGACGGCAGCCGCAGGCCCGCCGCGACGAAGCCGGTGCGGGTGAGCCGGTGGCGGCCGAGCATCAGGCTGTCCTCGACGGTGGCTCCCGGCGGCAGGGCGAGGTTCTGGAACGTCCTGGCGATCCCGAGGTCCGCGATGCGGTGGGGTGGCAGGCCGGTCAGTTCCCGGTCGCCGAAGCGGACGCTGCCGGAGGTGGCCCGGTACACGCCGGAAAGGACGTTGAAGGTGGTGGACTTGCCGGCGCCGTTCGGTCCGATGACCGCGTGCACGGTGCCGGGCCGTACGGTGAAGCCGATCGCGTCCAGTGCGGTGAGCCCGGCGAAGCGCACGGTCAGGTCCCGCACTTCCAGCGCCGGGGCCCCGGTGCTCATCGTTCCTCCCAGACGCCGAGGGCGCGGTGGGCCGCCACGGCCTCGGACGCGTCGGCCGCGGCGTCCTCGTCGACGACGCCCAGGTAGCGGCGGCGTACCTCGTCGGAGGCCGCCAGCTCGTCGGCGGGCCCCGACAGGACGACCTCGCCGACGTCGAGGACGTACGCGTGCGAGGCGAGGCGCAGGGCGATGGCGGCGTTCTGTTCGACGAGCAGTACGGCCGTGCCCTGGGCGTTGATCTCGGTGATCGTCTCCGCGATCCGCTGGGCCATCAGCGGGGCGAGCCCGAGCGACGGCTCGTCCAGGAGCAGCAGTTTCGGGCCGGCCATCAGGGCCCTGGCCACCGCGAGCATCTGCTGCTCGCCCCCGGAGAGCAGCCCGGCGCGCTGTCCGGCACGGTCGGCGAGGACCGGGAACAGCTCGTGGACGCGGCGCAGGGCCGCGGCCTGGGCGGCGCGGTCGCCGGTGGAGCCGAGGGCCCCGGCGCGGAGGTTGTCGGCCACCGTCATCCGGGCGAACACCTGGCGCCCTTCCGGGACTTGGCACAGTCCGGCCGCCACCACCCGGTCGGGCGTCAGGCCCGTGAGCGGTCGGCCGCCGAAGGCGACGGTGCCTCCGGTGACCGCTCCACCGTGGAACGACAACGTGCGGGAGATGGCGCGCAGGAGCGTGGACTTGCCCGCTCCGTTGCTGCCCAGTACGGCGACGACGGATCCTTCGGGCAGCGTCAGCGACACGTGCCGCAGCGCCCTCACGGGTCCGTACCCCGCCGAAAGATCCCGTATTTCCAATGCGGCGCCCGCCATGGCACCCCTTCCTCGGGCCGTTCGGTGGCGCTCACCTCAGCACCGGCGCACGGGCGGCGTCCACGGTTGGCGGCAGAACCGCTGCCGGTGACCAGCCGCAGCCGGGGCCGGTTGTGCACGCGCACAACACCGCGTGTCAGGGGGCTGTCGGGACGGCCCGGCGCGTGGCACGCTCTCGGCCCATGGGAGGCCGCAGAGCAAGGACGGGGCACGACTGGGCAGTGCTGACCGAGGCGTGCACGGCGCTGCTCGACCGGCTGCCGGACCTGGTGGACCGGCACGTGCGGGAGCTGAACGCGCACTCGCCGCTGTACACACGGGTGCTGTCGCACGACCAGCACTGGCAGGAGGTCGAGCGGGCGATGCGGATCGGCATCGAGGCGATCTCCGCGCCGAGGTCGCAGCCGCGCCGCGATCTGGAATACGCCGAGTGGACGGGGCGGCGGCGGGCCCAGCAGGGCTTTCCGCTGGAGCTGCTCGTGCACTCGTACCGCCAGGCGGGCTATCTGGTCTGGGACGCGCTGCTGGAGGGGGTGGAGGGGTCGGACGGTGCTGCGGGATCGAAGGGAGCGGAGGAGGGAGCGGAGGGGGCTGAGAGTTCGGCAGGGTCCGCCGGGGCTCCGGGCGGCGATCCGGAAAAGCTCGCGGTGCTGATGCGGGCCGCCACGACGGTGTTCACCGCTGTGGACGCGGAGACGGCGATCGCCTCGGAGGCGTACCGGGCGACCGAGGCGGAGCTGCGCCAGCGTACGGACGAACGGCTCCAGGCTCTGCTCGACGCCCTGCTGGAGGGCGAGGCCTCACCGGCTCTCGCGGCCCGCGCGGCGGCGGGCCTCGACCTGCCGGAGCAGGGGCGGTACGCGGTGGTGGTGCTGCGGCTGGAGCGGCGGGACGGGCGCGAGCCGTTCCACCGGCGCATCCAGGGTGCCGGGATGCGGTTCATCTGGCGGATGCGCACGGACTGCGAGGTGGGCGTCGTCGCGCTGGGCGAACAGACGCTGGACGCGCTGTCGGAGCTGCTCGCCGGGCGCTGCCCGGGGCCCGGCGGGATCAGCCCGGTGGCGGACGGTCTGGCCGGACTTGGCAGGGCGCGGCGGCTCGCGGACCTCGCGCTGCGGACGTGCGCGCCGGACGCGACCGGGATCGTACGGCTCGACGAGCGGATGCCGACGGCGCTGGTGGTCAGTCAGCCGGAGCTGGCCCGGCGGCTGGTGGCGGACGTGTTCGGCGACCTCATGGGTCTGGACCCGGCGGACCGGGCGGTGCTGCTGGAGACGCTGGACACGTGGCTGGAGTGCGAGGGGTCGGCGGGGCGGACCGCCGGGCGGCTGTACTGCCACCGCAACACGGTGTTCAACCGGCTGCGGCGGCTGGAGCAGCTGACGTCCCGCTCCCTGTCGCGACCGCGCGACCTGATCGAGATGACCCTGGCCCTGGACGCGTTCCGGCTCTCCGGCCAGTGACGGCCGGGGACCGCCGGGGACGGCCGGAGACCGCCGCGGCTCCGCCCCGGGCCCCGGGCCCCGGTGCCCGGGCGCGGGAGCCCGGGCGGGCCGGGAGCGGAGTGGGGCCGGGGTTCGGGAAGGGGCGGGCGACGCCCCTCGGGGGAGCGCCCGCCCCCGGGGTGGGTCAGGTCAGGAAGTCCTGGGCGATCTTCTCCGCCACGCGTTCCAGCAGCGGTCCCGCCTCCGCCATCGAACGGGCCGGGTCCGGCTCCAGGTCCGCCAAGGCGTACGCCCGGCGGATGCCGGCCCCGCCGAGAACCTCCGGGGGCAGAGCCAGGCGGCCGCAGACCGCGATGACCTCCTTGTTCTTGGCGCGCGCCGCCGCCGCCACACCCGCCGGCGCCTTCCCGTGCAGGGTCTGCGCGTCGAGGGAGCCCTCGCCGGTGATGACCAGGGTGGCGCGGGACAGCGCCTCGGCGAAGCCGAGCACGTCCAGCATGACCTCGATGCCGGGCCGGAAGCTCGCCCCGAGCGCGATCAGCGCTCCGTAGCCGATGCCGCCCGCGGCGCCCGCGCCGGGCGAGTCCGCGGGCTCCGGGCCGAGTACGGACGCGTAGTGCGCCAGCGCCGCGTCGAGCGTGGCCACGTCCTCCTCGGTCGCGCCCTTCTGCGGGCCGTACACCGCCGCCGCGCCCTTCGGCCCGGTCAGCGGGTTGTCGACGTCGCTGGCCAGGATCAGGTCCACGTCGGCCAGCCGCGGGTCCAGGCCCGACAGGTCGGCCGTGGCCAGGTCGCCGAGCGCCCCGCCGCCGGGCCCGACCGGCTCGCCGGCCGCGTCGAGGAACCGCGCCCCGAGCGCGGCCAGCATGCCCGCGCCGCCGTCGGTGGTGGCGCTGCCGCCGACGCCGAAGACGATCGTGCGGGCGCCCGCGTCGAGGGCGGCCCGCAGCAGTTCGCCGGAGCCGTACGTCGTCGCGGTGAGCGGCGCGAAGACGCCGTCGGGAAGGTGCTGGAGGCCCGACGCCTCCGCCATTTCGACCACGGCGGTGCCGTCGCGCAGCGCGAACGCCGCCGTGAGCTGCTCGCCGAGCGGTCCGGTGACCCGTACCTCCCGGCGCTCGAACCCGGCCGCCACCGCCGCGGCCACCGTGCCGTCGCCGCCGTCGGCGACAGGCAGTGCCTCGACGACTGCGTCGGGGACGACCCGCCGCAGCCCGGCCGTCACCCGCTCCGCGACCTGCACGGCCGTGAGCGAGCCCTTGAACTTGTCCGCCGCGACGAGCACGCGGGCGGTCTCAGTTACTGCTCCGTCCGTCACCTTGCTATCCCTTGCTTTCGAACAGGCAGTCGCGCCGCCCCGACCATATCCGCAGGAAGGGCCCCCTGCCCATGGGCGTCCGGCGTGGCACGGCGCCCCGAACGGCGCGCCAAGCCTATTTGTCATCTTTTTAATGCCCATAGTGGGTCGTCAGGCGCATCGGCGGGATCGAACGCTTCCACGCCCCCTGTCTCGCATATCAGTGAAAACCGTCTAAACCTCCCATAGTCGACCAGGGGAAGCGGGTAGACCCGACGCATGACGCCACACACCACGCACACGGCCGACCGGATCCTCGGCGGCTGGCTGGGCCGAATCGCCGGCAACATGCTCGGCAAGCCCGTGGAGCGCGGCGACTACTGGACGCGGGCCCGCATCGACCGTTACCTGCGGCTGACCGGCGCGCTCCCTCTCACCGACTACCTGCCCGAGCCCCCGCCGGGGACGGGCGGCTTCGAACTGCGTCCCGAATGGCGGCACTGCGTGCGCGGCCGGATCAGCGGCAGCTGCCGGGACGACGACGTCGACTACGCGATCCTCGGTCTGCACCTGCTGGAGACCCACGGTTTCGCCTTCACCACCGAGGAGGTCGGCGAACTGTGGCTGCTGCGCCTGCCGTACCTGCAGACCTTCACCGCCGAGCGGGCGACGTACCGCAATCTGACCAACGGCCTCCGGCCGCCGCTGACCGCCACGTTCGAGAACCCGTACCAGGAGTGGATCGGCGCCCTCATCCGCGCCGACATCTTCGGCTGGACCAACCCGGGCGACCCGCAGCGGGCGGCCGCGCTGGCCCGTCGCGACGCCGCGCTGTCGCACACCGGCAACGGCGTCTACGGCGCGATGTGGGCGGCGGCCCTGGTCGCCGCCGCGTTCACGGCGTCCGGGCCGCGCGCCGCGCTGGAGGCGGCGCTGGAGCGCGTACCGGCGAGCAGCCGCCTCGCCCGTACGGTCCGCCACACGCTCGCCCTGCACGCGGCCGGCGCCGCGTGGGAGGACACGCTCACCGCGATGGACGAGGAGACGGGCCGGCTCGGCTGGATCCACGTCGTCCCGAACGCCGCCGTCATCACGGCCGGACTGCTGTACGGCGAGGGCGACTTCACCCGGACGCTCGCCCTGACCGTGCGCGGCGGCCTGGACACCGACTCCAACGGCGCGACGGCGGGCTCGGTGGCCGGCGTGCTGTGCGGGGCGGCCGGCATCGGGCGCCAGTGGACCGAGCCGCTGGAGGACACGGTGCGCAGCGCGGTGTTCGGGTTCGACGGGGTACGGATCACCGAACTGGCCCACCGTACGGCGCGGCTGGTGCTCGGCTGATTCGCGCCTGTCCGACGGACCGCGCGGCCCCTACGGTCTGTTGACCCGGCGCCTTCACCCGGCGTTGCGCCGGAGTGCACCGGGCGGACCACGGCACGGCCCAGCATGTCAGGCGTCGCCGCCGGTTCGGCTCCCCGCCCGCCCCTCGGCCCATCTCCACAGCCCCACTCTTCGTCCCGCTCCCGTCCCGCTTCCGTCCCGCTCCGTTCCTCGACGAGACCTGGAGAGCCCATGCGTACATTCGCCCGTGGAGTCCTGACTGTCCTGGCCGCCGGTGCCCTGGTGGCCCAGAGCGCCGGCGCGGCGGTAGCGGAGGGACCGGGGGCCGGACGCCTGCCCACCGAGATAAGAGGTGGGGCGTGGAAGGCCGGGCACGTGCAGGGCGTCGCGGTGGACCGTCACAAGGGGTTCATGTACTTCTCGTTCACCAACCTCCTCGTCAAGACCGATTTGCGCGGGAATGCAGTGGGGTCCGTATCCGGATTCACCGGACATCTCGGCGACCTGGACTACAACGTCAAGGACGGGAGGGTCTACGGCTCGCTGGAGTACAAGGCGGCGAAGGCGTTCTACATCGCGATCCTCGACGTGGACCGGATCGACCGCATGGGCATGGACGCGCGGACCAGCGACGTCGTGTCGACGGTGCACCTCCAGGAGGTCGTGGACGACTACACGGCCGACATGAACGGCGACGGGAAGTTCGACGGCGACACCGCGAACACGCCCGACCACCGGTACGGCTGCAGCGGCATCGACGGGGTCGCCTTCGGTCCCGAGTTCGACCGCGGCAGCCGCACCAAACGCGGCAAGCAGGTCCTGACGGTCGCCTACGGCGTCTACTCGAACGTCAAGCGGCAGGACAACGACCATCAGGTCCTGCTCCAGTACGACGTGCGGAAATGGCGCAGGTTCGAGCGCCCGCTGCCGGAGAGCGCGCCGCACACCAGCGGCCCCTCGGAGGTCGACGGCAAGTTCTTCGTACGGACGGGCAACACCCGGTACGGCGTGCAGAACCTCGAGTACGACGAGCACTCGGGCAACTGGCTGATGGCCGTCTACAAGGGCGCGAAGCCGCAGTTCCCGAACTACTCGCTCTTCGTCGCCGACGGTTCCAAGCGCCCGGTCACCGGTCCGGTCACGGGGCAGCCCGTGCCGGAGCGGGGCGAACTCCTGCCGCTGCTGCGCAAGGGACTGCACCACGAGGCGTCCGGCACGTACGGGTGGGAGTCCGGCGGGCAGTACGGGCTGATCTCGCTCGGCGACGGGCGGTACTACCTCGTCGAGGCCGGGACGGTGGTGGAGGACGGGGTGACCAAGCAGACGGCGCGGGCGGTCCTGCACCGCTGGACGGGCGGAACTCCGGACCCGTTCACCCCGGTCACCGAGTAGCCGCTCGCCCTCCGACGGCGGCCGGGCGGCCGCCGTCGGAGGTTCCGCGGCTCAGCGGCGGAGCAGTTCGCAGACGAAGTCCTCCCGGACCTCGCGCATCCGGGCCACGAGTTCCGGTGTGTTGCCCTCGCCGAGCTGGGTGTTGAGGGAGAACGTCATGGACCGCCTGCCGTCGGGCGTGGCGGCGAACTGGGTGTAGCCGAGGATCGTGCCGGTGTGGCCGTACACCACGCCGCAGCGGATCTCGTACCGGAACAGGGCCAGACCGGCCTTGTTGCGGCCGGGGCCGGGGTTCACGGAAGAGCCCGCGACCCACTTCGTCTGCTGCTTGCGGGTCTTGTCCGGGAAGAGCGCGCCGCCCGCGTACGCGCGCATGAAGGCGTTAAGGGCCTCCGCCATCAGGGCCACCGCGATGTTGTCGGAGGTGGAGTACCGGTAGCGCGAGCCCGGCGTGAAGCGCAGGGGTTCGCCGGCGACGAAGTCCAGCAGCCGGCGGGATCCGATCTCGCGGCGCGGGTGGGACGTCAGGTTCCACCTCCGCCACTCCGGCCCGGTAGACCTTCACCTCCTTGGCCGGCGGCTAGAAGAGCCGGCCCGCCGCCCCCGTCCCGCCCGCCTCGAACGCCAGCAGCCTCCGCTTGCGCTCCAGGCCGCCGCCGTAGCCCGTGAGGCTTCCGGCCGCGCCGACGACCCGGTGGCACGGCACGATGATGCCGACCGGGTTCCTGCCGTTGGCGAGGCCGACGGCCCGGGACGCCGCCGGGTTGCCGAGGCGCTCGGCCAGCTCGCCGTACGTCCAGGTCTCGCCGTACGGGATCAGCCGGAGCTGCGCCCACACGCTGCGCTGGAACGGTGTGCCGTCCAGGGTCAGTTCCAGGTCGAACTCCTGCAACTCCCCGGCGAAGTACGCGTCGAGCTGCCGGACGGTCTCCTGCAGGATCCCGGGCGTGCGGTCCCCGAAGGACTCCTCCGGCGGCCGGTGGCGTTGCTCGGTCATGTACAGGCCGGACAGCCTGCCGTCGGTCGCGACCAGCGTCAGCGGCCCGTACGGGCTGTCGACGACACAGTGCTGCCGCGTCCTCTTGCCTGTCTTCGTGTGCATGTACGCGCTCCTCATACCGGCAGGTTGTTGATCGGGTGGGCGTCGGTCGCCCACAGGTACTGGACGGCGTAGGCCCGCCACGGCCGCCAGGCCGCCGCCCGCGCCGTGAGCGCCGCCGGGGTCGACGGCAGCCCCAGGTCCCGCGCGGCCCGCCGGACGCCGAGGTCGGTCGGCAGGAACGCGTCCGGGTCGCCGAGCGCCCGCATCGCGATCACCTCGACCGTCCAGGGGCCGAAGCCGGGCAGCGCCATGAGCTCGGCGCGGGCGCCCTCCCAGTCGCTGTCGAAGCCGAGTGCGAGCTCTCCGCCGGCGAGCGCGGCGACCAGGCTGGTCAGGGTGGTGCGGCGGCTGCGCGGCAGGGCGAGCGCCCCGGGGTCGAGGGCCGCCAGCCGGGCGGGTCCCGGGAAGAGGTGGGTGAGTCCGCCGGCCGGATCGTCGACCGGCGTGCCGTGGGCGGTGACCAGGCGGGCCGCGTGGGTACGGGCCGCCGCCGTCGAGACCTGCTGGCCGAGGACCGCGCGTACCGCGAACTCCGCCGCGTCGGTCGTGCGCGGCACCCGGCGCCCGGGGGCCTTGTCGACGAGCGGGGCGAGCAGCGGGTCGGTGCGCAGCTGGTCGTCGACGGCGACCGGGTCGGCGTCGAGGTCGAGCAGCCGGCGGCAGCGGCTGATGGCGATGGTCAGGTCGCGCAGGTCGGTGAGGGACAGCAGGCAGCCGATGTGGTCGGGGTGCGGGGTGAGGGTGGCGATCCCGTGGCCGTACGGCAGGGCGAGCGTGCGCCGGTACGCCCCGTCGCGCCACTCCTCGACGCCCGGGACGGCGGTCGCGGCGAGGTGGCCGAAGAGGTTGGAGGGGTTGAGCGGGGCCCGGAACGGCAGACGCAGGGAGATCGCGCCCGGGGTCTGCCGCTGCTTCCCGCCGCGGCTGCGCAGCTCGCTGGGCGAGAGGGCGAAGACCTCGCGCACGGTGTCGTTGAAGGTGCGCACCGACGAGAAGCCGGCGGCGAACGCCACGTCCGCCATGGCCAGCGGCGTCGTCTCGATCAGCAGGCGCGCGGTCTGGGCGCGCTGGGCCCGGGCGAGGGCGAGCGGGCCCGCGCCCAGCTCGGCCAGGAGCTGGCGTTCGATCTGCCGGGTGCTGTAGCCGAGGCGGGCGGCGAGGCCGGGGACGCCTTCGCGGTCGACGACGCCGTCGCCGATCAGGCGCATGGCACGGGCGACGACGTCGGCGCGGGCGTTCCACTCCGGGGAGCCGGGGCTGGTGTCGGGCCGGCAGCGCTTGCAGGCCCGGAAGCCGGCCTGCTGGCAGGCCGCCGCGCTGGGGTAGAAGGTCATGTTCGCGACCTTGGGCGGCACTACCGGGCAGCTGGGGCGGCAGTAGATCCGGGTGGTCAGGACCGCGGTGAAGAACCAGCCGTCGAAACGCGCGTCCTTGGACTGGACGGCGCGGACGCAACGCTCGGTGTCGGTGTGCATGCTTCCAGCATCGGGGAGGCCGGACCGCGGGGCTGGCGAGAATCCGACATCAGGGTGCGGCTGCCAGGGCCGCCTCGAACGCCGCGTACGCCGTTTCGTCGAAGAGTACGAACCGCACCTCCGCGACGGACCCGCCGGCCGCCTCCCGTACCGTGCGGACGGCGATGCGCGCGCCGTCGTCCACCGGCCATCCGTACACACCGGTCGAGACGGCGGGGAACGCCACGCTGACCGCGCCCAGCTCCGCGGCCACGTCCAGTGACGCGCGGTAGCAGGAGGCGAGGAGCTCCGAACGGTCCTGATCGGGCTGCCACACCGGGCCCACGGTGTGGATGACCCACCGGGCGTTCAGCCGTCCCGCCGTGGTCGCGACCGCGCGCCCGGTCGGCAGCCCCTTCCCGTAGTGGGAGGCGCGCAGGCGGCGGCAGTCGGCCAGGATGGCGGGGCCGCCCTTGCGGTGGATGGCGCCGTCGACTCCGCCGCCGCCCAGCAGCGACGAGTTGGCGGCGTTCACCAGGGCGTCGACGTGCTGCTCGGTGATGTCACCGCGTACGAGAGTGATGACCGCCATCCAGCCGTTCTCCCTTCCTTGCAGGCGATGTCAGGCCGTGCGCAGCCGCCGCCAGACCGCCTTCGCCGCATTGTGCCCCGACATGCCGTGCACCCCGGGGCCCGGCGGAGTCGCGGAGGAGCAGATGAAGACCGCCGGATGCGGTGTCGCGTACGGGAAGAGCGTCACCTTCGGCCGCAGCACGAGCTGGAGGCCCGTCGCGGCGCCGCACGCGATGTCGCCGCCGATGTAGTTGGCGTTGCGGGCGGCCAGTTGCGGCGGTCCGGCGGTGGCGCGGGCCAGCACCCGGTCGCGGAAGCCGGGTGCGAAGCGCTCGATCTGCCGCTCGACCGCCTCCGTGAGGTCGCCCTCCCAGGCGTGCGGGACGTGGCCGTACGCCCAGAAGACGTGTTTGCCCTCGGGGGCCCGGGACGGGTCGACGAGGCTCGGCTGGGCCGTGATGAGGAACGGCGTCCGGGGGGCCGTGCCGCCCGAAGCCTGGTTCAGCGCGGTGGCGATCTCGCCGCTGCTCGGGCCGATCTGGACGGTGCCGGCCCGCCGGGCCTCCTCCGCGGTCCAGGGCACAGGGCCGTCGAGCGCGTAATCGATCTTGAAGACGCTCGCGCCGTACCGGTACTTCTCGTACGCCCGCCCCAGACCGGCGATCCGTGCCAGCGCGGTGGGCGAGGTGTCGAAGACGTACGCGCGCGCCGGCGGCAGGTCGTCCAGGCGCTTGACCTCGAAGCCGGTGTGCACCACGCCGCCGAGGTCGCGCAGGTACGCCGCGAGGGCGTCGGAGACCGACTGCGAACCGCCCCGCGGCATCGGCCAGCCGCCGGCGTGCGCGGCGAGGGCGAAGACCAGCCCGACCGCGCTCGTCGCGATCCCGCCCAGGGGCGCTATGACATGCGCGACGAGACCGGCGAACAGCGCCCGCGCCTTGTCGTCCTTGAAGCGGCGCAACAGCCACGTGCTGGGCGGCAGCCCGTCGATCCCGAACCGGGCCAGGGTCAGGGGGTCGCGCGGCAGCGCGCTGTAGGGCAGCGACATGAAGTCCCGCGCCAGCGTGTCCCACTTGGCCACGTACGGCGCGACCAGCCGCCGGTACGCGCCGGCGTCCCGGGCGCCGAACGACGCGGCGGTCTCGGCGACCGACCGGGACAGCACGGCGGCCGTGCCGTCGTGCCACGGGTGGGCCATGGGCAGCTCCGCGTGCAGCCACTCGAGCCCGTACCGGTCCAGCGGCATGGCGTTGAAGGCGGGGGACCCGGCGCCGAGCGGGTGCACGGCGGAACAGGGGTCGTGGCGGAAGCCGGGCAGCGTGAGCTCCTCGGTCCTGGCGCCACCCCCCACGGTGTCCAGCGCCTCGAACACCTCCACCGAGAAACCCCGGCGGGCGAGTTCGACAGCGGCGGTCAGTCCGTTGGGTCCCGCCCCCACGACGACGGCATCGAGCATCGACGGCACCTTCGGACTCCTTCGTCAGCCGATGGCCAAGGGTGCCAGGATATTCCCGGCCCCGGGTGTGCGGACGGCGGGAGGGGCGGGTGGCCGGAAGCACGCGCCCATCCCGCCGCGCCCGCCCGGGTGTTACGCCGCCCCGCCGCCCAGCAGGGCGGCCACCCGCGCCGCCGTGGCCGCGTCCCGGGCGGCCGTGAACGGCAGCGCGTTGCCGCCCGCCAGGCGGAACCTCTCCCCGGCCACGGTCGTGTGCGCACCGCCCGCCTCCTCGACGAGCAGCAGCCCGGCCGCGTGGTCCCACGCCAGTTCCCAGCTGAACGCCACGGCGTCCAGATCGCCCCGGGCCACCGCGAGATACTCCAGACCGGCCGACCCGCAGGGCCGCGCTTCGACGCCCGGGGTGTTCAGCCCGAGCAGCGCCGCCTTCTGGTTCTCGCTGCTGAAGTCCGGGTGGGACGTGGCGACCCGCAGCGTCGCGCACGAGCCCGGCACACCGGCCCGCAGGGCCGCGCCGTTCAGCCGGGCCCCGCCGCCCCGCACCGCCACGGCCATCTCGTCGAGCACCGGCGCGTACGTCCACGAGGCGAGGACCTCCCCCCGGTGCGCCAGAGCCACCAGCGTGCAGAAGCCCGCCTCGCCGCGCACGAACTGCCGCGTGCCGTCCACCGGGTCCACGATCCACACCGGCGCGTCGCCGCGCAGCGCCTCGTACACCGAGGGGTCCTCGTGGACCGCCTCCTCCCCCACGACCACGGAACCGGGCAGCAGCCGGGTCAGGGACGCGGTGAGATGCTCCTCGGCCTGCCGGTCGGCGATCGTGACCAGGTCGTGCGGCCCGGTCTTCTCGACGATCTCGTGCGCGGCGAGCTGCCGGTACCGGGGGACGATCTCGGCGGCGGCCGCCTTGCGCACGGCCTCTTCGACGTCGGACAACTTGTCATCGATCATGTCTCCAGCAAAGCACGCCACGCTGACAACGGCGGCAACCCCCGGTGCCGTCACCGCCCGACCGCGTAACCCTGCATTCCCCTGGGGTTCGCGGCGGCGGACAGCACACCGGTGCGCGGGTCGCGCGCGACCGCGCACAGCCGCCCCTGCGACCACGGCCCGCCGACCGTCACGCGATGCCCCCGGCGGCGCAGCTCCTCGACGACGGACGCGTCCGTGCGGGACTCGACGGTTACGCTGCCGGGCCGCATCGCGCGCGGATGGAAGGAGCCGGGGAACGCGTCGGTGTGCCAGTTCGGCGCGTCGACGGCCGCCTGCAGGTCGAGTCCGCCGCGTGCCGTCCGGCCGGCGAGCGCCACCGCGAGGAAGAAGTGCAGCTGCCACTGGTCCTGCTGGTCGCCGCCGGGTGTGCCGAAGGCCAGCACGGCGGTTCCGTCGCGCAGGGCGAGCGTCGGTGAGAGGGTGGTGCGCGGCCGCCGGCCGGGGGTGAGCGTGTTCGGCAGCCCTTCGTCCAGCCAGGTCATCTGGAGCCGGGTGCCGAGCGGGAAGCCGAGTTCGGGCACCACCGGGTTGGACTGGAGCCAGCCGCCGCTGGGCGTGGCCGCGACCATGTTGCCCCAGCGGTCGACGACGTCCAGGTGGCAGGTGTCGCCCCAGGTGGCCCCGTTCCCGGCGACGGTGGGCTCACCGGCTCCCGGGGCCGGGTGCGCGGCCTCGGCTCCGGGCTCCCCGGCGGCGACGGCCGACGCGTGCGCGCTCAGCACCGGCGTACGCCCGCCGGGGCTCCCGGGCCGCAGCTCCAGCGAGGCCCGGTCCCCGACCAGGGCGCGGCGCCCGGCGTTGTACGACGGCGAGAGCAGCGCGTCGAGCGGCACGCCGGCGGCGTCGCCGTACCAGGCCTCCCGGTCCGCCATCGCCAGCTTGCAGCCCTCGACGAGCAGGTGGACCCAGTCGGCACAGCCGTACGCGGGCAGCTCCGGCGGCAGCAGTGCGAGCTGCTGGAGGAAGACGGGCCCCTGGCTCCAGCCGCCCGCCTTGCACAGCGTCCAGCCGTTCCAGTCGTACGTGACGGGCGCCTCGTACGTCGCGGACCAGCCGGCCAGGTCGGCGGCGGTCAGCGTTCCCGCGTGCCGGTCGCCGGTGGTGTCCGTCGTGGGGCGCGCGGCCTGCCGTACGAGCGCCTCTGCGATGAACCCCTGGCGCCACACGGCGCGGGCCGCGTCGATCTGCCGCGCCCGGTCCGCGCCGCCCGCCGCCTCGGCCTCGGCGGTCAGGCGGCGCCAGGTCGCGGCGAGAGCGGGGTTGCGGAACAGCTCGCCCGGGGCGGGCGCCCTGCCGCCCGGCAGGTAGACCTCGGCGGACGAGGTCCACTCCGCCTCGAAGAGGGCCCGCACCGTTTCCACCGTCTCGCCGATCCGCTCGACGGGCGGATGCCCGTCCTCGGCGTACCCGACGGCGTACCGCAGCACCTCACGGAGCGACAGGGTGCCGTGGTCCCGCAGCAGCACCATCCACGCGTCGAAGGCTCCGGGCACGGCGGCGGCCAGGGGGCCGGTGCCGGGCACGAGACCGAGCCCCAGCGCCCGGTAGTGCGCGGCGCTCGCCCCGGCGGGCGCGGGCCCCTGTCCGCAGAGCACCCGCACGTCTCCTTCCGCCGGCGCGAGGAGGATGGGCACCTCCCCGGCGGGTCCGTTGAGGTGCGGCTCGACGACGTGCAGGACGAACCCGGCGGCGACGGCGGCGTCGAAGGCGTTGCCGCCGCCCTCCAGGACGGCCATCGCGGACTGCGAGGCCAGCCAGTGGGTGGAGGACACCATGCCGAAGGTGCCCTGGAGGGTGGGGCGGGTCGTGAACATCGCGGCGGCTCCTCGGTGGGGGCTCGGGTGCGTGGGTGGCGGCCGGCGGCCATGTGCACCCGGTCGTCCAGAACCGAACGCGTCGCGGCCGCCCTCGGCCGGGGGTCTGTGCGCGACGCGCGCCCGGTCATCGCGGTCGTGGGAACAGCGTGCGCCCGGTCGGCCGCATCAGCGCCGCGTACAGCACCAGCGCGCCGGCCAGGCCCACCGCCCAGCCGTAGTCGGCGAGCGGCCTGAGGAAGGGGATCAGGCCGTCCTCGGGGAACGGGCCCTTCCCCGGGGCGGAGTGCGAGCCGCCGACGGCCAGGACCCCACCGGTGACGAAGGCGGCGAGGGCTCGCCAGTTCCATCCGTTCGTGTACCAGTAGCGGCCCTCGGGGCGGTAGAGGTCGGCGAGGTCGAGGACGGTGCGGCGGACGATCCAGTAGTCGGCGATCAGGATGCCCGCCACCGTACCGAGCAGGCCGCCCACCAGGCCGAGCCACGTGAAGATGTACAGCTCGGGAGTGGCCGTGAGCTTCCACGGCATGATGACGACGCCGACGACGCCCGTGATCAGCGCGCCCTTGCGGAAGTCGACGAGTTTCGGCGCGAGGTTCGCCAGGTCGTACGCCGGCGAGACGACGTTCGCCGCGATGTTCACCGAGATGGTCGCGATCAGCACCGTCACCAGCGCGAAGAGCAGGCCGAAGACGTTGTCGGTCTTGGCGGCGAGCGCCACCGGGTCCCAGACCGCCGCGCCGTACACCGCCTGCGAACCGGAGGTGACGAAGACCGAGAGGAGGGCGAAGAGCGTCATCGTCGTCGGCAGGCCCAGTGACTGACCCCAGATCTGGGCCCGTTGACCCGCGCCGAACCGCGTGAAGTCGGGGATGTTGAGGGAAAGGGTGGACCAGAAGGCGATCATGCCCATCAGCGACGGGAAGAAGACCTTCCAGAAGTCCTCGCCCCAGCCCAGCTTCGAGGGCTGGTCGAGCAGCGGGCCCAGCCCGCCTGCCTTCCAGGTGATCCACCCGAGCAGGACCAGCGCGCCGACGATGACGAAGGGCGCCGCCCAGTTCTCGAAGCGCCTCAGCGCCTCCATTCCTCGGTAAATGATGGCGAGTTCGAGCACCCAGAACAGGAGGAAGCAGAGCCACAGCGTCCACGGTTGCCCGCCGATCCGTGACGCCTCGGCCCACCCGCCGAAGATCTTGCCCAGCAGGACGAAGATCCCCTGGCCGCCGATCCAGGTCTGGATGCCGAACCACGCACAGGCGACCCCGGCCCGGATCAGCGCGGGCACATTGGCGCCGCGCAGCCCGAAGGAGGCGCGCGCGAGGACCGGGAAGGGGATGCCGTACTTGGGTCCCGCGTGGCCGGTGAGGAGCATCGGCAGCAGCACGATCACGTTCGCCAGCGCGATCGTGAGGACGGCCTGCTTCCAGTCCATGCCGAGGGTCACCAGGCCGGAGGCCAGCAGCCAGGAGGGGATGTTGTGCGCCATGCCGACCCACAGGGCCGCGAAGTTGTACGTCGTCCAGCGCCGCCGTTCCACCGGCACGGGCAGCAGGTCGTCGTTGACGAATCGGCTGTCGGACCCCGCCGCGCCCGGCGCGAGCCCGACGCGGCCCTCCGCGTCGGGCTCGCCGGATATGGGGGGCGGGGGATCCGTGGGGACGGTCGCGGTCATGGCGGCGGGACCCTTCGCTGGTGAATCGGACGCAGACTCGGGCTCGGGCTCAGGAGGTGAGCGCGGGGATGATCTCGGCGCCGTACGCGTCGATCGTCTCCTCGCGCGCGTCGTGCATGTCGTAGACGGCGAACTGGTCCACGCCGAGTGCGCGCAGCGCCTTCAGCTTCTCGATGTGCGCCTCGGCCGGCCCCAGCAGGCAGAAGCGGTCGACGATCTCGTCGGGCACGAAGGCGGTGTCAGGGTTCCCGGCCCGCCCGTGGTGGCTGTAGTCGTACCCCTGCCGCTGTTTGATGTACTCCGTCAGCGCCTCCGGCACCAGCCCGGAGTGCTCGCCGTACCGGGCGACCAGGTCCGCCACGTGGTTGCCGACCATGCCGCCGAACCACCGGCACTGGTCCCGCGCGTGGGTGAGGTTGTCGCCGACGTACGCCGGGGCCGCCACGCAGATCGTGATCGACGCCGGGTCGCGCCCCGCGTCCGATGCGGCGGTGCGCACCGCTTTGATCATCCACTCCGTCAGGAACGGGTCCGCGAGCTGGAGGATGAAGCCGTCGGCCTTCTGCCCGGCCATTTCCAGCGCCTTGGGCCCGTACGCCGCCATCCACACCGGCAGCCGGCCGTCGCGCACCCACGGCAGGCGCAGCCGCTTCCCGTCGACCTCTGCCTCCCGGCCCTCCGCCAGGTCGCGGATGACGCCGATCGCCTCGCCGAGCCGGGCCAGGGTGTTGGGTTTGCGGCCCGCCACGCGCATCGCGGAGTCGCCGCGGCCGATGCCGCACACCGTCCTGTTGCCGTACATCTCGTTGAGGGTGGCGAAGGTCGAGGCGGTGACCTCCCAGGTGCGGGTGCCGGGATTGGTCACCATCGGTCCGACGACGAGGTGTTCGGTGTGTTCGAGGATGCGGCTGTAGATGACGAAGGGTTCCTGCCACAGCACGGCCGAGTCGAAGGTCCAGCCGTAGCGGAAGCCGTTGCGCTCCGCGCGCCGCATCAGGCCGACGACCGCCGATGCGGGCGGGTCGGTCTGCAGGACGAGTCCGAAGTCCATGTCGTGGACCTCCCGGTTGTTCAGGGTCAGTTCAGGTTCTGACACGTGGATCGGGGCGTGTAGATGCCGTGTCCTGCCCGGCCGGTGAACTCCCGCTTGTCGATCACGAGTTCGCCGCGCGAGAGCACCGTCTCCACCTGACCGGTGACCCGCTTGCCCTCGTAGGCCGAGTAGTCGACGTTCATGTGGTGCGTTTCGGCCGAGAGGGTCTGCTCGGCGTGCGGGTCGTAGACGACCACGTCGGCGTCGGAGCCCGGCGCGATCGTCCCCTTCTTCGGGTAGAGGCCGAACATGCGCGCCGGGGCCGCGCAGGCGATCTCGATCCAGCGGCGGCGCGAGATGTGCCCGTCGACGACGGCCTGGTGAAGGAGGTCCATGCGGTTCTCGACGCCCGGCAGCCCGTTGGGGATCTTCGAGAAGTCACCCCGGCCGAGCTCCTTCTGCCCCGAGAAGCAGAAGGGGCAGTGGTCGGTCGAGACGACCTGGAGGTCGTTGGTCCGCAGGCCCCGCCAGAGCGCGGCCTGGTGCTCGCGCGGGCGCAGCGGCGTGCTGCACACGTACTTGGCGCCCTCGAAGCCGGGCTCGGCGAGGTTGTCGGTGGACAGGAAGAGGTACTGGGGGCAGGTCTCGCCGAAGACGTTCAGCCCCTTGTCGCGGGCCGCGGCGATCTCCGCGACGGCCTCCTCCGCCGATACGTGCACGACGTACAGCGGCGCGTCCGCGACGCGCGCGAGCTGGATCGCGCGGTGGGTCGCCTCGGCCTCCAGGAGGACCTTGCGGACCTCCCCGTGGTAGCGGGGGTCCGTGCGGCCCTCGGCCAGCGCCTGTTCGACGAGGACGTCGATCGCGATGCCGTTCTCCGCGTGCATCATGATCAGCCCGCCGTTGCCGGCCGAGCGCTGCATCGCCCGCAGGATCTGCCCGTCGTCGCTGTAGAAGACGCCGGGGTACGCCATGAACAGCTTGAAGGAGGTGACTCCCTCCCCCACGAGCAGGTCCATCTCCTTGAGCGAGTGCTCGTTGACGTCGGAGAGGATCATGTGGAAGGCGTAGTCGACGGCGCACTTGCCGTCGGCCTTCGCGTACCAGGCGTCGAGCCCTTCGCGCACGGCGTGCCCCACGCTCTGCACCGCGAAGTCGATGATGGTCGTCGTGCCGCCCCAGGCGGCCGCCCGTGTGCCCGTCTCGAAGGTGTCGGAGGCGAAGGTGCCGCCGAAGGGCAGTTCCATGTGGGTGTGCGCGTCGACGCCGCCCGGGATGACGTACTTCCCGGTGGCGTCGATGGTGCGGTCCGCAGTCCAGGCCCCGGCGGCGCCGCTGCCGTGGGCGGCGAGGGCCGCGACGCGCCCGTCCTCGATCAGCACGTCGGCGTGGACTTCGTCGGAGGCCGTGATGACGAGCCCTCCGCGCACAACAGTACGGTTCACGATTCCTGCCCCTTCCCGGGCAGCAGGACCGGACGCCCGCGCAGCCGGGGGACCCGCCGCCTGTCGAACTTCTGCCGTTCTCGGTCTACACCCGTAGAACCGCGTGTGCAGGAGACCGTAGAAGCATGTCACCCACCGTGGCAATACCGTGGCTGTTCCTCACGGGTGACGGATGTGTCGCCCGTGGGCCCGGGGCCACCCCGCCTCGCGGCGGGCCGGTCCCGGACGCACGGACGCTCCCGTCCGGTGTCGGATCCCCCGCCGAACACCATCCGTTCGGCGGCGTGTCCGTCGCCGTACCGCACGAAGCGCTCACGGCCCGGCCGCCCGGTCAGCGGCTCACTGCGCGTTCCGCAGTGCCTTTTCGAGGATGCGGGCGCCCTCCTCCGCCTCCGTGACGCTCAGCGTCAGGGGCGGGGCGATGCGCAGCACGGCGGTGTTGTGGCCACCGCCCTTGCCGATGAGCAGGCCGCCCTCGCGCGCTGCTTCCAGTACCGCCGCGGCCGTCTCGGGCGCCGCCTCGTCCGTACCGGGCTTGACCAGTTCGACGGCCGCCATCAGGCCACGGCCGCGCACCTCGCGTACGCACGGGACGCCGGCGGTGACCGCGCGCAGCCGCTCCAGGAGGAGGCCGCCGACGCGGCGGGCGTTGTCCTGGAGGTGGTGCTCCAGGAGGTAGTTGAGGTTGGCGAGGCCCGCCGCCATGGTGATGGGGCTGCCGCCGAACGTGGAGATGGAGTTGGCGTCGAGGCAGTTCATCACCTCGGCGCGGGCGACGACGCCGCCGATGGACATGCCGTTGCCGATGCCCTTGGCGAAGGTGAGGATGTCCGGCGGCCCGTTCTGGCCGTGCGCCTGCCACCCCCAGAAGTGCTCGCCCGTCCGTCCCCAGCCGGTCTGCACCTCGTCGGTGATCCACAGGATGCCGTGCCGGTCGAGGACTTCGCGGAACGCGGCGTACAGCCCGTCGGGCGGGGAGGTGAACCCGCCGACGCCCTGCACGGGTTCGGCGATGAGGGCGGCGACCTGGCCGCGCGTCTGGCCCAGGAGGTCTTCCAGGTCGGCGACGCACGCCTCGACGAACTGGGCGTCGGACAGCTGCGCGTACGGGCCCCTGGAGCGCACGCCGCCGTGGACGTACAGCGTCTGGAGCGGCGAGAGGCTGGTCGTGGACCAGGCGCTGTTGCCGGTGACCGACACGGCGGAGAAGGACCGGCCGTGGTAGCTGTTGCGCATCGCCAGGATCTGGTTGGAACGGCGGTACGTCGTGGCGAGCAGCAGGGCCGTGTCGTTGGCCTCGGTGCCGGAGGTGGTGAAGAAGACCCGCGCCTGCGGGATGCCGGAGAGGGTGGCGACGCGTTCGGCCAGCTCGACCATGGGGCGGTTGAGGTAGAGGGTGGAGGAGTGGATCAGGCGGCCGGCCTGCTCGCTGACGGCCTCGGCGACCTCGGGGAGCGCGTGGGCGGTCATGGTGGTGAGGATGCCGCCGAAGAAGTCCAGGTACCGCTTGCCGTCGGCGTCGTAGACGTACCGGCCCTCGCCGTGCGTGATCTCGATCGGCTCCCGGTAGTACAGGGACAGCCAGTCGGGCATGACGGCCTGGTGGCGGCCGAGCAGTGGGGTCACGTGGTGGGTCACGGGTTCACCAGTCCTTCGTACGCGTCGGGACGGCGGTCCCGGTAGAACGCCCACTGCTGACGCACTTGCTCGATGACGTCGAAGTCCAGGTCCCGGACGACGAGTTCCTCCTCCTTGTCACCGGCCGTCGCGCCGACGAACCGGCCGCGCGGGTCGACGAAGTAACTGGTGCCGTAGAAGTCGTTGTCGCCGTACTCCTCCTGGCCGACGCGGTTGATCGCGGCGACGAAGTACTCGTTGGCGACGGCGGCGGCGGGCTGCTCCAGCTGCCAGAGGTGGGCGGACAGGCCCCGGTGGGTGGCGGAGGGGTTGTAGACGATCTGGGCGCCGTTGAGGCCCAGTTGGCGCCAGCCCTCCGGAAAGTGGCGGTCGTAGCAGATGTAGACGCCGACCTTGCCCACGGCCGTGTCGAAGACCGGCCAGCCCAGGTTCCCCGGCTTGAAGTAGAACTTCTCCCAGAAGCCCTTGACCTGGGGAATATGGTGCTTGCGGTACTTGCCGAGGTAGCTGCCGTCGGCGTCGATCACGGCGGCGGTGTTGTAGTAGAAGCCGGACTGCTCGACCTCGAAGACGGGGACGACGACGACCATGCCGGTCTCGCGGGCCAGATCCTGCATGCGGCGCACGGTGGGACCGTCCGGGACCGGCTCGGCCCACCGGTAGTGTTCGGCGTCCTGCACCTGGCAGAAGTACGGGGCGTTGAAGACCTCCTGGAACCCTATGATCTTCGCGCCCTGCCGGGCCGCCTCGCGGGCGTGCTCCTCGTGCTTGGCGATCATGGATTCGGTGTCGCCGGTCCAGGTCGCCTGGACGAGGGCGGCGCGTACGACGTTGGCCATGACTTGTCTCCTTCAACGGGACGTCAGAGACCTTCTACGCCCGTAGATTCGGGACGTAGAGGGATGAACGTAAGCCCCGGCGGGGAGTGGGGCAAGACCATCGTCGTCAACCCGCAGAGTCGATCACGTTTCGCACCCGGGGGAGTGACACGGGAGGGGCGCGATGTTCACGCGCCGCCCCGCCGTCACGGCGTCGCGCCCGCCACGCGCAGGGCGTGGACGAGGTCCCGGTGGAGGCTCCGCGACACCTGCCGCGCCGCGTCGAGCAGCAGCGGAGCGAGGCGTCGCGGGTCGGCCCTGGCGACCCGGGCGGCGTCCTCGGGCGTACGGACGCGTACGAACGCGGCGGCCAGCGCCCGCACTTCGCGTGCGCGGCCGCCCTCCTCGTCCAGGGCGAGCAGCGCTGCCGCGATCTCGGGGGCGGGACGGGCCACGCCCTGCCGCAGCAGGTTCCGGGCGTCCTCGGCGAGGCCCGCGCCCTCGAGCGCCGCCGCCACGGCGGCCACGCGGCCGGGCGGCAGCGACGCGGCCTCCCACAGGAGGGTGGCCCAGTCGGCGCCGAGTCCGGCACCGTGCAGGGCACCGGCGAGCACCGGCAGGCGTGCGGCGGGCCACCCGGCGGCCTCGCAGAGCAGCGTGTACGCCTCGCCGCCGCTCCCCCGCGCCCGCAGGTGTACGAGCACGGCGACGGTCTCGGTGACCACGCGCCGGTCCTCGGCGAGCCCGGCGGCGTCCGCGACGACGACGGGGGGCGGCTCTTCGACACCGGCGTACCGGGCGCCCCGGGGCGCCGCGGCCCGCACGGGAGGCACCGCCGGCGCGGCGGAGGCGGCGCCGCCGTCCGCGTCGAGCCCGGCGTAACGGGCGCCCCGGGGGCGCCGCTCGGGGGCCGCGGCGCGAAGGAGGCCCGCCTCGGAGGTGCTGCGCCCGCCGGGCCCCGGTTGGTGAGCGGGAGACGGTCCCCGGTCGCCGTCCGGTGCCGCCGGTCCGTCCCAGGCGTGCCGCAGCGGCGCTTCGGGCTGGTCCGCGTCCCGACCGTCCCAGGCGTGCCGCAGCGGCGCTTCGGGCTGGTCGGCGTCCGGGCTGTCCGCGTCCGGCTCGTGCGGCGTCCGGGGCCGCGGCTGGGTGCCGTCGGCTCCGGCCGTCTCCCCCGTGCCGGGGGAACGGGCGGGGCGGGGGAAGGAGGGCTCCCGCGCGCGGACGTCCGGCGACCGGTCCGGACGGGTCGCCTCCCGGGCGTCGGCGGACCCGGGCCCGGTCTCGTCCGTGCGGAACCAGGAGACCGGGGCCGGCGGGCGGCCCCCGGGCGGCGCGTCGAGGGCCGCCAGGCGGGCGGTCAGCTCCGCGCAGCGGGCCGTGGCGCGCGCGTGGTCGTCGCGCGCCCACGCCGACTCGGCGTCGAGCTCCTGCCGCCCCGGTCCGCCGGCCGAGGCCCGCGCGCGCCGCGTCAGATCCCGCACGCGCTCGGCGGCGTACGCCTCCTCGCGGCGCATCGCATCGAGCCGCTCCACCAGCGTCGCGCGCCCGCCCGGCCGCCGGTCGTACGCGGCTGCCGCCGCGCCGTGCAGCGCTCGCGCACGCCCGGCCTCGCGCTCGGCGGCGGCCGTTCCGTGCCCCGCCGCCAGGTCCTGGAGCAGGGCCTCCAGTACGTCCCGGGGCGGCAGTTCGGTCCCGTCGAGGCAGGCGCGCATGCCGTCGGGGTCGCGCCGCCAGAAGACGCCGGACCAGCCGGCCCCCGGGTCGACGCGCGCCGTCAGCTCGCGCAGGCAGCGCGCGAACGCCTCGATCTCCGCCGGGAGTCGCCCCACCGTCATTGCCGCCCCGCCCCCGCCACGCCGTCGTCGCCGCCCTGGAACCCTCGGTCCGCAGGCATTCGACCGCAGCTGTGTTACGGGACGGCTACAGGGAGTTTTCGACGGGGCGCGGATAGCTCCTGCCGCCGGGGTCAGAGGCTGATGGCGATCCCCACGTGCGGGCGCTTGCCGAGCCTGACGACGGCCGCCGGCACGTCCGTGAGCCAGAACCGCCAGCTGTACTTGCGCGCCAGCAGCCTGCGCGCCGTGCGCAGGCCGTCCGCGTCGAGCACGCGGGCGGTTCCGTCGGCGGAGGGTGCGCCGTCCCTGACGCGTCCGCGCACGTCGCACACCGTCACGACGACCCGCCCGTCGTTGCGGATGCGCTTGACCTTCCAGGAGTCGGCCCTGGTCCACACGTAGAGCTCGGCGCCGTCGGAGGCGGCCCACACCGGGGTGGCGACCCCCGTGCCGTTCTTGCGGAAGGTGGTCAGGCTGACGTACGGGCTGCGGCCGAGCACGGCGAGCGGATCCTGGTCGGAAGTCATGCCGACGAGGCTACGTCGTACGCGCGCGGCACACGGAAGCCGTCCCGTTTCGCGCCGCCCGTGCCGCCGGGCTCGGACGGGAGCCGGAACGCGACCGCGTGCCTGGACGCGCCGCGACCTGCCGCGCGGCGGTGGAGCTCCCGCTGCCGCGCTGGGCGCGGCCCGTGAGAGCCGCGCCCGGCGCGGCGGTCCGGCGTTGAGCCGTTCCCCCCGGCCGGGGAGCCGGGGAGCCGGGGTGCGACCCTCCGCCGGGACTACCGCTCGCCGCCGGCCGGGCGGACCACCATCGCGGAGCCGCCGCCCCGCCGCTCCCGCTCGGCCGCCGCGAGCCACCGCCCGTCCGGCAGCCGCTGCACGCCCGTCGCCGCCCCGATCTCCTGGTTCAGCTTGAAGACGTGCCCGATCGCTTCGAGTTCCTCCCGCAGCCGGCGGTCGTTCCACAGCCCCGGTTCGAGCTCGGTCGTCGCCGCGTTGCGCTGGCTCGCGCGCGGCGCCGCGATGGCGTCGACCAGCGGCAGCCCGCGGTCCAGATGCCCCGTCAGGGTCTGGAGCACCGTCGTGATGATGGTCGCGCCGCCCGGCGAGCCGAGCGCCAGCAGCGGCCGCCCCTCCTCCAGGACGATCGTCGGGGACATGGAGGAACGCGGGCGCTTCCCAGGGCCCGGCAGGTTCGGGTCGTGGACCGCCGGGTTGGCCGGGGCGAAGGAGAAGTCCGTCAGCTCGTTGTTGAGCAGGAAGCCCCGCCCGGGGACGGTGATGCCGCTGCCGCCCGTCGACTCGATGGTGAGGGTGTACGCGACGACGTTGCCCCACTTGTCGGCGGTCGTCAGGTGCGTCGTGTTCTCGCCCTCGTACGTCGTCGGTGCGGCCGGGCCCGCCGCACCGCACCCGCCGCCCGGCTCGCGCGGGTCACCCGGCGGGAGCGGGCTCACCAGCACCGCGTCGTCCCGTATGAGGCACTCGCGCGAGTCCGCGAACCGCTGCGACAGCAGGCCCTTCACCGGCACGTCCTCGAAGGCCGGGTCGCCGACCCACCGCCCCCGGTCCGCGAACGCGATCCGGCTCGCCTCGATGAAGCGGTGCAGGTATCGCGCCTGCGAGGAGGCCTCGGGGGAAAGGTCGGTGCGCTCGAGGATGTTGAGCGCCTCCCCCACCGTCGTACCGCCCGAGGACGACGGCGCCATGCCGTACACGTCGAGCCCCTGGTACGAGACCTTCGTCGGCGCCTGTGCGCGCGTGCCGTACGTCCGCAGGTCCTTCGCCGTCAGGTCACCGGCCCGCACCACCCGCGTCGCGCCGGGGCGGACGGGAGGCGTGCGGACCGTACGGACGATGTCGCGGGCGATGCCGCCCCGGTACAGCTCCCCGACGCCGTCACGTCCCAGCTTGTCGTACGTACGCGCCAGGTCGGGGTTCTTGATGCGGGAGCCGACCACCGGCAGTTTCCCGCCCGGCAGGAACAGCTTCGCCGAGGCCGGGAAGTCCCGGAACCGCGCCTCGTTCGCCGCGGTCTGCGACCGGAAGGTGGAGTCGACAGTGAAACCGTCGCGCGCGAGCTTCCGCGCCGGGGCGAGGAGCGTTCGCAGCGGCTTGGTGCCCCACTTCCCGAGCACCGTCTCCCAGGTGGCCGGGGTCCCGGGGGTGCCGACGCCCAGCCCGCTCGTCATCGCCTGGTCGAAGGGGATCGGTTTGCCGTCCTCAAGGAAGAGGGAATCGTCCGCGCTCAGCGGCGCGGTCTCGCGGCCGTCGATCGTGCGTACGGTACGGGACTTGGCGTCGTAGTGGACGAAGTAGCCGCCGCCCCCGATGCCCGCCGAGTACGGCTCGGTGACGCCGAGCGCCGCCGCCGTCGCCACAGCCGCGTCGACCGCGTTGCCGCCGCGCCGCAGGACCTCGATGCCGGCGGCGGACGCGTCGGCGTCGACGCTGGCGACCGCTCCCCCGTACCCGGCGGCGACCGGTGTCTTGACGGGTGGCGGCGGGGACGTCGCGGACGCTTGGGCCAAGGCGGCGGACGGGGCGGTGGCGCCCACTGACACCATCACCGCCGCGGCGGCCCAGAACGACAGCACTCGTACCGTGGAGCGGCGCATGCGTACCTCCAGTCAACACGTGTCCGGGCAGCGTAACTTCAGCGCGCCGCGTGCGTCAGGACCCCTCGAACACCGGTGCGCCGTGGCGCTAGCATGCCGCCCCATGACCGAAGACGTACGCAACATCGTGCTGGGCGTGTTCGCGGCCGGGATCAGCGCCTCGATCGGCTGGCTCGCCCGTACGTACCTGTGGCGGCGCAAGCTGCGCCGCAAGCAGGAGTTCCTCGGCATGCCCACGGACTCCGAGTCGCTGCTCGTCGTGAACCGCGACACGGGCGGCGAGGGCGTCCACCGGTACGACGTCTTCGCGCTCCTCGAACTCGCCGCCGTGGTCAAGGACTGCGGCGCGCACGCGCAGATCCTCTCCCACGACGCGGCGCGCCAAGGCATCGGCGAGCGCACCGAGTTCTGCGTCGGCGGCCCCGCGTCGAACCGGCGCACGGCCGCCCACCTGCAGAGCCTGCTGCCCGGTGTGCGGATCGACACGGACGCCGCGCCGGGCCCCGACCGGGCCGCCTTCCACATCGGCGGCGAGCGCTACCCGCTGGACCCGGGCGTGGCGGAGTATGTCCTGCTGGCGCGCCTCACGACGCGTCAGGGGGCCAGGCCCGTCTTCCTCTTCTGCGGCCAGCGGGCCATCACCAACCAGGCCGCGACCCGCTATCTGGCCCGCAACCACGAGAAGCTGGCCCGCAAGCACGGCACCGGCTCCTTCTGCCTGCTGCTGAAGGTGATCAATTCCGAGGCGTACGGCCCGGACGTGGTCGAAGTGGTCGCGGACGTGACGCGCGCCGCGCGGGAGCCGGTCCCGGCCGCGCCCCACCCCTCCTCCCGGGCGGCCGGCTAGCCCGCGCGCCGCGCTCAGGCGCGCAGGAAGTCCTCGACGGTACGGATCAGCTGGAGCGGCGTCTCGTCCATCGCGTAGTGGCCCGCGCCCGGCAGATCGGCGAGCGCGCCGCGCGGGAACCAGCTCAGCCAGGTCCGGCGCATCAGATCGGCGCTCAGCGCCGGGTCGAGGGCGCCGGTGACCGCGAGGGCGGGTACGTCGGCTCCCTTGATCTCGGTGTGGAAGTCCTCACCGGCCCAGGACTCGAACCAGGCGCGGAACGCCTTCGGGTCGCTCCGCTCCACCGACCGGCGCACCATCCGGTCGAGCCACGCGGCCGGGCGGTTCCCGCCGGTCGTCGAGTCGAGGATGACGCGCCGGTTCGCGGGCCGGTCGGCCGCGTCCGCGAAGAGTTCCCACTGCTCGGGCGGCATCCGCAGCCCGCTCGCGGGCACGGGCGACACGCCGACCAGGCGCCGTACCCGCTGCGGCGCGGCGGCCAGTACGCGCTGGACGACGGAGCCGCCCATGGAGTGTCCGACGAGCGAGAAGGAGTCCCAGCCGAGCCGGTCGGCCAGCTCCAGCACGTCCGCCGCGCCCTCGGCCGTCGTGTACCGGCCGGGCTGCCGCCTGGCCTCGCCGTATCCGCGCAGGTCGACCACGGCGTAGCTGAAGGTCCGGGTGTCGAGGTCCGGCAGTACGGCGGCGAAGGCGCCGCGGTCGGCGAGCCAGCCGTGCACGGCGAAGACCCGGTGGGGCCCGTCGCCGAGCAGCGTGTGCGGCAGTACGAAGGAGGAGGCCACGGCGTCTCCGATCGGGAGGTGGGGCTGTGTCGCTGCTCACGTTGACCGAGAGGACGGGCACCGGCAAGACCGCGTATCCGGCTGTCACGGGCCATTGGCCCTTCCCTTCTGCGTCATTTGTCACAGCTGATTTGGGCGGATTTCCCCCTGTTGAGGCAACCGATCCCTGTTCAATCGACTCTTCGGGACGACAGACATCGCACCGGAGGTTTCCCAGTTGATCCGCTCGAGCCCCACCCGCCACCGCACCCGCACCCTGCTGGCCGGCGCCGCGACGCTGACCGTCGCGCTCACCGCCTGCTCCGCCGGAGGGGCCGGCCGGGCCGACGCGGCCGGCCGGTCCGGCCAGGCCCCCGAGATCTCGGTGAACCTCCGCGGGAAGCACGCCGAAGCCGGTGAACCGGTGCGGGTGAAGATCGCCGAAGGCAGCCTGAGCAGCGTCACCGTGCGCGACTCGCGGGGCGGGAAGCTCACCGGCACGGTCTCCGGGGACGGGAAGTCCTGGACCTCGGAACGCGGGACCGCCCCGGGCACGACGTACTCCGTCCGGGCCGAGGACGGCAGCGGCGCCGACGCGCGGACCCGCTTCACCACGACGGCCCCCGACAAGGTCAACAAGCTCGGCCTGACCCCCGGCAACGAGACCACGGTCGGCGTCGCCCAGCCCCTGTCGGTCGTCTTCGACCACCCGGTGAAGAACAGGGCCGCGGTCGAGGAGCACATGAAGGTGTCCACCTCGAACGGCACCGAGGGCTCCTGGGGCTGGCTGCGCGACTACTCCGGCAGGGACCGCGTCGACTGGCGCCCCAAGGAGTACTGGAAGCCCGGCACGAGGGTCTCCCTCGACGCGGACCTGAAGGGCGTCGACTCGGGCGCCGCCGGAGGCTGGTTCACACGCGACTACTCCACGCACTTCACCGTCGGCGAGCGGCAGATCGTCAAGGTCGACCTCGATCGCCACCGTCTGCGGCTGACCCGCGACGGACAGACGGTGAAGGACGTGCCGATGTCGGCGGGCACGCCCGGCGGCGACAAGGCCTCGTGGCGCGGTACGGCCGTTCTGATGGCCAAGGAGGGCACCATCAACATGCGCTCCGAGACCGTGGGCCTCGGCGACGCGTACGACAAGATGGTCGACTCCTCGATGCGCCTCACCTGGTCCGGGATGTACGCGCACGCCGCGCCCTGGAACAAGGCGTACCTCGGCAAGGCCAACAAGAGCTCGGGGTGCGTCGGCATGAGCGACGAGGACGCCGCGTGGATCTACCGCCACGTCCACGTCGGCGACCCGTTCGAGATGACCGGGGACGACGCGAAGGGCACGATCGCGGCCAACAACGGCTACGGCGAGTGGAACCTCTCCTGGGCCGACTGGCGGACGAAGAGCGCCCTGGGCTGACACCGCGTCCAATAATTGTTACCCCGACGTAACTTACCGGGGAGTTACCAACGGTAAGCGCTGGAGGTTACCGTCGGGTCACTTTGCACTGACACGAGTGAGGAGTGACCCGTGAGACACCCCCACATGTCCCTGCGCGGTACTACGGCCGGCGCCGCCACCGCCGCCGTACTGCTCGCCGGGACCGCCACAGGCGTGGCTCCCACGGCCCTGGCCGCCGAACCCGCCCAGCCCTCCGCGGCCACGGCCGACGCTCTCCCCGGCGTACGGTTCGTGGACATCGCCGGAGACGGCGGCACCGTACTCAAGGCCAACGTCTTCACCCCGGCCGGCGCCGACGGCAGCCGCACCTACCCGGTGATCGTCCTGCCGACCAGCTGGGCCATGCCGCAGATCGAGTACGTCGCCCAGGCCAAGAAGCTCGCCGACTCCGGCTACGTCGTGGTCAGTTACAACTCGCGCGGCTTCTGGCAGTCCGGCGGCGAGATCGAGGTCGCCGGCCCGCCGGACGTCGCCGACGCCTCCAAGGTCGTCGACTGGGCGCTCGCCAACACCCCCGCCGACCCCGCCAGGGTGGGCATGGCGGGCGTGTCGTACGGCGCGGGCATCAGCCTTCTCGCCGCCGCGCACGACAAGCGGATCAAAGCGGTTGTCGCCCTGAGCGGCTGGGCCGACCTCATCGAGTCCATCTACAGCGGCCGTACGCAGCACCAGCAGGCCGCCGGACTGCTCAGCGGCGCCGGGTACCTCACCGGCAGGCCGAGCGCCGAACTCCAGCAGACCATGAAGGACTTCCTCGGCTCCAACCTGGACAAGGAGCAGGACATGATCGAGTGGGGGCGCAAGCGCTCCCCCGCCGCCTACCTCGACCGGATCAACGAGAACGGCTCGGCGATCATGCTGGGCAACGCGTGGGGCGACACCATCTTCCCGCCCAACCAGTACGCGGACTTCTACGAGAAGCTCACCGGCCCCAAGCGCCTGGAGCTGCGCCCCGGCGACCACGCCACTTCCGAGGCCACCGGCCTGCTCGGCCTCCCGAACGACGTGTGGACGAACGCGCAGCGCTGGTTCGACCACCACCTCAACGGCGCGGCGAACGGCGTCGACGGCGAGCAGCCGGTCCAGCTCAAGTCCCGCTCCACCGGGGCGTACGAGGGCTACCCGGACTGGAAGTCGGTCGGCGCCACCCAGCGGAAGATCGCCATGGGAGGCAGCAGGACCATTCACGCGAACGTCGACTCGGGGGCCAACGGCGGGACCGTCCTGCTGTCCAACGCCCTCGACCAGTTCCTGAAGCTGCCCCCGATGGCGTCCGTACCGCTGCTGCCGCGCACCTACGCGTCGGTCTGGCAGTCGGAGCGGTACGCCGAGACGCAGCGCGTGCGCGGCACCGCCCGGATCCACACCACGGTCTCCAGCACCAAGGAGAGCGGCACCCTCGTCGCATACCTCTACGACGTGGGCCCGCTCGGCCTCGGCAAGCTGGTCAGCAACGCGCCGTACACCTTCCACGGCCGGACGCCGGGCAAGCCGTTCGCCGTCGACCTGGAGCTGTTCTCCACCGCCTACGACGTCCCGGCCGGCCACCGGCTCGCGCTGGTGATCGACACCGTCGACCCGCTCTACATCGAACACAACCCGTCCGGCGCGCAGCTGACCTTCTCGTCGCCCGAGTCCGACCCGTCCTACGTGTCGGTCCCACTGCGCGACAAGTGATCTCCGGCTGCTGCCGGGCAGGCATGCCCTTGCAGATCCAACGCACGCCCGGCAGCAGCATGCACGTCCCGACGCAGGTCGGTGAGCTCACCGCACTACGGGGATGAACGGCAAAGCGTAGTCGAGATTCGACGCGAGCGGTCTGCCGGCGTGGAGGCACTCCTCATGGGTGCACGTTGCCGTAGTGCTTGTTGACGTCACGCAGCTCGATCAACGGATCGACCGCCATACGCAGCCCTACCCACTCTCAGCTGTGTCGGGGTCAGCGCAAAGTATCCAGCCGCACGAGGGACTTCGCACAGGACACGCTCGCACGGGCCACAAGGCGCCCTAAAGAGTTCGGCGCTCAGAGCTCGGAGACCTCGGCGTACACCTGGGACAGCTCGGGCGCCCCGTTGACCGCCCAGTCGAGACCGAACTCGACCACGTTGATCTCGCGGCCGGAGGCCAGCCGGAGAACCGGCTGGCCGCTGGGCCACAGCTGCCAGGCGGCCCCCGGCACCGTGCGGACGATCACGGTCCCGAGGTAGAGGCCCGCGTCGTTGCCCAGCCAGGGCAGCTCCTCGGGGTCGTCCCGCCAGAGCGGGGTCAGCTGGTCGAGAGCCTCCAACGAGGCCGGGGAGTCGTCCAGTTCGAGACCCGCATCCCCTGCCCGGACACGCAACAGCTCGCACTCGGCGAGCAGTTCGGCCAGACCTTCCGTGTCGCTGTCTCCGCCGGCGCCGGGTCCGAGGACCGCCGTACCGCGCGCCGTGTCACGGCGCTTGAGCCAGTTGTCCAGGAAAGGGATGTTCTTCATATCGCTCAGCCTCGCATTCGTCCCGCCATGTTCACCACAGGCGCGCGGAGACCAGTGCCCGCCCGCGCCGGTCAGACGTCGAGATCCACGACGACCGGTGCGTGGTCCGACGCGCCCTTGCCCTTGCGCTCCTCACGGTCGACGTAGCTGTCCTTGACCGCCGTGGCGAAGGGGGCGTTGCCGTAGACCAGGTCGATGCGCATGCCCTTGTTCTTCGGGAAGCCCAGCAGGCGGTAGTCCCAGTAGGTGTACGGACGGTCGTACTTGAGCGGGCGCGGCACCACGTCGGAGAGCCCGGTGTCGCGCAGCGCGGCGAGCGCCGCCCGCTCGGCCGGGGTGACGTGGGTGGACTCCACGAACAGCGAGGGGTCCCAGACGTCCTCGTCGGTCGGGGCGATGTTGAAGTCGCCGAGGACCGCGAAGGGCCGCTCGCCCGCGGCGTCGTCGGCCACGGCCTTCTGGAGCGCCTCCAGCCAGCGCAGCTTGTAGGCGTAGTGGTCGTGGGCGACCTCGCGGCCGTTCGGTACGTACACCGACCAGACGCGGACCGGGCCGCAGGTCGCGGAGATCGCCCGCGGCTCCTGCACGCCTTCGTAGTCGGGCCCGCCGGGGAGGCCCACGACGACGTCCTCGAGGCCGGCCTTGGAGATCACGGCCACGCCGTTCCAGCGGCCCGTGGCGTTGACCGCGCACTCGTAGCCGAGCTCGCGCAGCTCCGCGGCCGGGAAGCCCTCGGAGGTGGTCTTGGCCTCCTGGAGGCACAGCACGTCGGTGCCGGTGCTCTCCAGCCACGCCAGCAGGCGGGGCAGCCGGGCGGTGATCGAGTTGACGTTCCAAGTGGCGATACGCATGTGATACAGCCTATCGGCGGGGTCCGACACCGGGAGTCCGGCTCAGAGCTCGGTGGAGTCTCCGGGCGTCAGCCGGCCGTGGTCCGTGCCGCCCAGCCCGCCGATCTGGCGGTCGTAGATCGGCCGGGCGAGGTCGGTCAGCAGGGCGTCGTGGATGTCGATGGCGCGCCGCGGTTTCACCTCACGCACGTAGTCGATGACCTCGGAGATCTTCGACCACGGGGCCATCACCGGCAGCATCAGCGTCTCGACGGGCTGCCCGGGGACGGTGAGCGCGTCGCCCGGGTGGAAGACGGAACCGTCCACGAGGTAGCCGACGTTGGTGATCCGCGGGATGTCCGGGTGGATCACGGCGTGCAGCTCGCCGTGGACCTGCACGTCGAAGCCGGCCGCCGAGAAGGCGTCGCCGTGGCCGACGGTGTGCACCCGGCCGGGGAAGGCCGCGGAGAGCTGGTCGGCGACGCTGCGCAGCGTCCAGATCTCGGCGGCCGGGTTGGCCTCCAGACCGGCCCGCAGCCGGTCCTCGGCGAAGTGGTCGGGGTGCTCGTGCGTCACCAGGACGGCGTCGGCGCCGACCGCCGCGTCCTCCTCGCTGAAGTTGCCGGGGTCGATGACGAGCGTCCGCCCGTCCTTCTCCAGCCGGACGCAGGCATGGGACATCTTCGTCAGCTTCACAGGCACATCCTCCTTGCCGTCCTGCCGTTACGCCTGCGGAGTCGTCTCCTCCTGAATGACAGCCCGGGCCACCTTGAAGGCCGCGTTCGCCGCGGGGACGCCGCAGTAGACGGCCGTCTGGATCAGCACTTCCTTGATCTCGGCCGGGGTCAGGCCGTTGCGCAGCGCGGCCCTGGTGTGGAAGGCCAGCTCGTCCAGGTGGCCGCCGGCGACCAGCGCGGTCAGGGTGACGCAGCTGCGCGTACGCCGGTCGAGTCCCTCCCGCGTCCACACCTCACCCCACGCGTACCGGGTGATCAGCTCCTGGAAGTCGCCGGTGAAGGCGTCGGCGTCGCCGAGGGCGCGGTCCACGTGGGCGTCGCCCAGGACCTCCCTGCGGACCTTGAGCCCGGCCTCGTACGGATCGGGGCGGCCGCCCTGCTCCGGTACGGCGACGGGCTGCGCCGCCGCGCCGATCTCGCCCACCGGGCTGATGGGCGCGGAGATCGCCGGCATCACCGGCGGGGCCTGGATCGCCTGCATCCCGGTCGTCGAGGCGGGCGCGGCCTGCCAGGCGGTGGAGAAGTGGCGTACGAGCAGGTCCGTGACGGCGGCGGGCTGCTCGACGGGGGCCAGGTGCGAGGCGCCGGGGACCAGCGCGAGACGGGCGTCCGGGATGCCGGCGACCAGGGTCCTGGCCTCGGCGGGCCCGGTGACCTGGTCCTCCGAGCCGACCAGGACGAGCGTGGGTACGCCTATGCGGCGCAGGTCGACGCGGATGTCGAAGGCGGCCAGCGCCTCGCAGGCGGCGATGTAGCAGCCGGGGTCGGTGGTGCGGACCATCTGCACGGCCCACTCCACGATCGCGGGCTGGGCGGCGGCGAACCCGTGCGTGAACCAGCGGGCGGGCGCGGAGGCCGCCATCGGCTCCAGGCCGTTCGTCCGTACGATCACCCCGCGCTGGCGGAACTCGTCGGCCGTGCCGAACCGGGGCGACGCGGCGACCAGGGCCAGCGAGGCGACCCGCTCCGGGTGGCGCAGCGCCAGTTCGGCGCCGATCGCGCCGCCGATGGAGCAGCCGGCGTAACCGAAGCGCTGCACGCCCAGGCTGTCGAGGGTCGCCAGCAGGCGCTCGGCGAGTTCGTTGACGGAGCTCGCGGGGTGCGCGGGAGCGCCGCCGTGACCCGGCAGGTCGAACCGGAAGACGCGCCACTGACGGGTCAGGTCCGGTATCTGCCGGTCCCACATGTGCCAGGTGGTGCCCAGCGAAGGGCCGAGGATCAGGACCGGGGCGTCCTCGGGGCCGTCGAACCGGTACTGCAGGGGCTGCAGGGTCTGCGGGGGCTTCTGTTCGGTCTGGTCGCTCACTCGCTCCAGGTTAGCGATCCGCTGGGCGGGCCCGCCCCACGGGGGTCGGCGGGCGCCGGTGGATCAGGGGGTGGCGGTGGAGACGATGTAGACGAACGGGTGCGCCGGGTCGGTGTCGTCGACGGTGATGTCGACGGTCGGCTGCGGGTTCTTCTGGTCGACCGTCGTGCCGTACCAGGTGCGGTCGGGGGCGAGGGTCCAGCCGGCGATCCCGGCGTCCCGGTCGCTGATGGTGATCCGCCCCTTCTTGAGGGCGGAGCGGTCGATGCCGAGGTCGTTGAGGAACCAGTCGAGGTCCGGCGGGATCGTCCGGAACTGGACGTACAGCCTGCTGGTCTTCCAGTTGTTGGTCTCGTAGTACGCCACCTCCGTGCCCGCGTTCGGTACGGGGACGTCGTAGATGCGGCGCGTCATACGGGACGGGAAGCCCGCGGTGAGGCCGGTGGCGGAGGCCACCTTCGCCTTGTCCTTGCCGCTGTCGCGGCTCTGCTCGGCGGAGATCAGCAGGTAGCCCGCCGGAACGCCGATGAGCAGCACGATGATGACCGCCGTCAGCCAGCGGCGGCGGATCATGTGGCGGCGGTCCTCGGCGGGCTTGCCCGCGTCGTCCGGCGACGGCGACGGGTGGGGAACGGACGGGGTCATTACTGGGGTCCCTGGGTGGTGGAGCGGATGGCCTGGGCGTAGCGCTCGTAGCGTTCGTAGCGCTCCAGACGGCGGCGGTTGGCGCGGCGGAAGCGGCGGGCGACGAGTCGGGCGAGGTCGGCGGCGCCGACCATGCCGGCCTCCGGGCCGAGCTGGGCCTTGGCGATACGGGCCTCGGGCCGGTAGCCGCGGCCGGTGAGGTGGCGCTTGAAGGCGTCGCGGGCCGGGCCGATGAGGAGGTCGTCGGCGGCGCTGACGCCGCCGCCGATGACGAAGCAGGAGGGGTCGAGAGCGGCGGCGAGGTTGGCGATGCCGACGCCGAGCCACTGGCCGATGTCCTGGAGCAGCTCGACGCACATGGCGTCGCCCTCGCGGGCCAGCTCGGTGATGAGCGGACCGGTGATCTCGGGAACGTTGCCCTTCACGCGGTCGATGATGTTGTACGCGACCGGGGAGTCGGCGGCGGCGAGCTCGCGGGCTTCGCGCACCAGCGCGTTGCCGGAGCTGTACTGCTCCCAGCAGCCGCGGTTGCCGCAGGGGCAGCGGTGGCCGCCGGGCACGACCTGCATGTGGCCGAACTCGCCCGCGACGCCGTACTTGCCACGCTTGACCTGGCCGTCCTCCAGGATCGCGCCGCCGATGCCGGTGCCGAGCGTGATCATGACGAGATGGTCCTCGCCGCGTCCGGCGCCGAAGCGCCACTCCGCCCAGGCGGCGGTGTTGGCGTCGTTGTCGACCAGGACGGGGACCGCGAGACGGGCCGACACGGCGTCCCGCAGGGGTTCGTTGCGCCAGGCCAGGTGGGGGGCGAAGAGCACGGTGGAGCGGTCGGCGTCGACCCAGCCGGCCGCCCCGATGCCCACGGCGTGCACGTCGTGGCGGTCGGAGAGGTCGAGAACCAGCTCGACGATGGTGTCCTCGACGACCTTGGGACTCTTGGACTTGTCCGGCGTCTCAGTGCGGATCTTCTCCAGGATGACGCCGTCGGCGTCGACGACGCCGGCCATCACCTTCGTGCCGCCGATGTCGATCCCGACGGTGGGCACCCGGGGCGCGCTGAGGTGCGAGCGCCGCTCACGGGTGCCGACGGTCCGCAGGACGGTGGCGCGGGCGGAGCCGCGGTGCGCGAAGTCTCGGTACGTGCTCATGTCCCCTGCGGGGTCGTGGGGGCGGTGGCGGTCATTGGGCCGATTCTGCCATCCGGCGGGGCGGGGCGCGGAGCGACGGTGCGGGCGGGCGGTGCGGGGATGCCGCCGCGCGGGGCTTTCCCCGGCCCGCCCCTGCCCGGACCGGGGGCAGGCCCCCGGACCCCCCGGAACGGGCCGAGTTCTGCGACCGGGGCGGCGGAATCCGGGCCCCGCGCAGCCGCTACCGCTCCAGTTCGTGGCTGAGTTGGTCCAGCTCGCTGCCGCCCGCCATCTCGCGCGTCAGGTCGTCCAGGGTGATCTCGTCGCGGGTGTGGCTGCCGGACATCGCGCCGCGCTTGAGGAGGACGAAACGGTCGCCGACGAGGTACGCGTGGTGCGGGTTGTGCGTGATGAGGACAACACCGAGGCCCGCGTCGCGCGCGGCGGCCACGTACTTCAGCACGACGCCGGACTGCTTCACGCCGAGCGCGGCGGTCGGCTCGTCGAGGACCAGTACCTTCGCGCCGAAGTGGACGGCGCGGGCGATGGCCACGCACTGGCGCTCGCCGCCCGAGAGGGTGCCGATGGGCTGGTCGACGTCGCGCAGGTCGATGCCCATGCGCAGCAGCTCGGAGCGGGTGGTGCGGCGCATGAGGTCGGCGTCGAGGCGCTTGAAGGGGCCCGCGCCCTTCGTCGGCTCGGAGCCGAGGAAGAAGTTCCGCCAGACCGGCATCAGCGGTACGACGGCGAGGTCCTGGTAGACGGTCGCGATGCCCCGGTCCAGGGCGTCGCGCGGATTCGCGAGGCGGGTCTCCTCGCCCTCGATCGAGAACGTGCCCGCGTCGTGCTGGTGCAGACCGGCGACGATCTTGATGAGGGTGGACTTGCCGGCGCCGTTGTCGCCCAGTACGCAACTGATCTCGCCCGCGTGCACTTCGAGGGAGACGCCCTCCAGGGCCTTGATGTTGCCGTAGAACTTGCTGACGTCGCGCAGCTCGACCAGCGGGGTCGTGGACTTGGGGGTCACCGGGTCGCCTCCGCGCGCTTGCGTACCCATGCGTTGAGCAGGGTGGCCAGAAGGAGCATCGCTCCCAGGAAGAATTTGAACCAGTCGGGGTCCCACTCCGCGTACACGATGCCCTTGCTGGTCATGCCGAAGATGAACGCACCGACGGCGGAGCCGATCGCCGAGCCGTAACCGCCGGTGATCAGGCACCCGCCGATGACGGCGGCGATGATGTAGATCAGTTCGTTGCCGACGCCCTCGCCGGACTGCACGACGTCGAACGAGAAGAGCAGGTGCTGGCCGGAGATCCAGGCGCCGACGGACACGCCCATGTAGAGCCCGATGCGGGTCTTGTTGACCGGGACACCGACCGCGCGGGCCGCCTGGGTCTCGCCGCCGACGGCGAAGATCCAGTTGCCGGCGCGGGTGCGCAGCAGGATCCAGGTCGCGACGGCCACCAGGGCGAGCCACCACAGGACGGTGACCTTGAGGTTCACGCCGCCGACCGTGACCTGCGAGGCGAAGAGCGCCTTGGCTGAGTCGAAGCCCTCCATGTCGGCGATGCTCTTCGTCGACACCGTGCCGCTGATCATCTTGGTGAGGCCCAGGTTCAGGCCGGTCAGCATCAGGAACGTGCCGAGCGTGATGATGAAGCTGGGCAGCTTCGTTCGGGTGAGCATGACGCCGTTGAACACGCCGACGGCCAGTGTCACCAGGAGCGAGACGAGGACGCCGACCCAGATGTTGGCCGTCATCTGGTAGCTGAACATCGAGGAGACCAGTGCGGAGCTGGTCACCAGCACTCCGGCCGACAGGTCGAACTCGCCGCCGATCATCAGCAGTGCCACGGGCACGGCCATGATGCCGATCACGGACGCCGCGTACAGGACGGTGCCGAAGCTGGACGCGCGCAGGAAGCCGTCCGCGGCGATCGCGAAGAAGAGGAAGACGGCGACGGCGCCGACGACCGAGCCGAGCTCGGGGCGGCCGAGGAGCCGGCGCAGCGGTGACGTCCTCAGCAGCCGTTCGTCGGCGGACGCCTTGCCGCCGGGGGCCGGCGCCTGCGCCGGTGCGGTCGCGGTCATCGGGTCCCCCGCTTCGTGTACGCCTCCAGTTCGGCGGCGTCCTTCTTGGTGACGATCTGCGGCCCGGTGAGGACGGGCTTTCCGCCGCCGAGGACGTCGGAGTTGTACTTGTGGAGCCACAGCAGGTCGACGGCTTCGTACCCCTGGAGGTAGGGCTGCTGGTCGACGGCGAAACCGAGCGTGTCGTTGCGGAGCGCGGCGGCGACCTGGGCGTTGAGGTCGAAGGTGTCGATCTCCGCCTTGCTGCCGGCCTGCTCCTTGGCCTTGACGGCGGCGTCCGCGAAGGGCGCGCCGAGGGTCACGACGGCGTCGATGTCCTGGTCCGTCTGGAGCTTCGCCTCGATGGACGCCTGTACGTCCGGCATGTTCGTGCCGTCGACGTACAGGTTCTGCATCTCGCCGTCGAAGGTCTCCTTCGCCCCGGCGCAGCGCTGCTCGTGGCCGACGTTGCCCTGCTCGTGCAGGACGCACAGCGCCTTCTTCTTCCCCCGCTCGCCCAGCTCCTCGCCGACGGCCTCGCCGGCGATCGTCTCGTCCTGCCCGATGTGGGTGAGCGCCCCGAACTCCGCGGACTCGGCGGAGCCGGAGTTGACGGTGATCACCGGGATGCCGGCCTTGGTGGCCTTGGCGACGACGGCCTTCATGGCGTCGGGCTTGGCCAGGGTGACGATGAGCCCGTCGACCTTCTTGTCGATGTACGAGTCGACGAGCTGGGCCTGCTGCTGGCCCTCGTCGCTGTGGGCGTACAGGAACTTGATGTTGTCCTTGGCGGCGGCCTGCTTCGCGCCGCTCTGCACGATGTCCCAGAAGGTGTCGCCGTCGCCCGAGTGGGTGACCATGCCGACGGTCCAGCGGGGTGTGCTCACCGCGGCCCGTCCCTGCGCGGCGGCCTGTTCGGCCCGCTCCTCGGCGCGCTTGCCACCCGTGCTGCTGCACCCCGCGAGGGAAGCTCCGAGCACCGCCGCCAGCACCGCGCCCAGCGCGCGTACCCCTGTCCGAACCCTTGCCACGACGCCGTGCCCTTCTCGTACTCCTCGGTGCGGCCGGGGATCACGCAGACCGTCCCCGGCCGACCAAGTATCGGTTACGGGTGTTCGCACCGTATTCACCGGGTTCCGCGGGCCGTGTACGTCTCCAGGGCCGGCACGTCCTTCTCCGTGACCAGCGCCGGTCCCGTCAGAACGGGCTTTCCGCCGCCGAGGACGTTGCCGTTGGTCTTGTGGAGCCACAGTTCGTCGACGGCGAGGTAGCCCTGGAGGTACGGCTGCTGGTCGACGGCGAAGCCGATCTCCTTGGCCTTGAGCCGCCGGACCACCTCGGCGTTGAGGTCGAAGGTGTCGACCTCGGCGTCGCTTCCGGCGCCGGCTTTGGCCTTGACGGTGGCGGCGGCGAAGGGCGCGCCGAGGGTGACCACGGCGTCGATGTCCTTGGCGGTCTGGAGCTTCGCCTCGATGGAGGAGGTGGTCGCGGGCATGCTGGTGCCTTCGACGTTCAGGTTCTCGACCGTGCCGCGGAACGTCTTCCTCACGCCCGCGCAGCGCGCCTCGAGCGAGACGTTGCCCTGTTCGTGGATCACGCAGAGCACCTTCTTCCTGCCCCGCTTGTCGAGCTCCTCGCCGACGGCCTCGCCGGCGACGGACTCCTCCTGGCCGATGTGGCTGAGCGCGCCGGCCGCCCGGGAGTGTTCGCCGCCCGAGTTGATCGTGACGACGGGGATGCCGGCCGCGACGGCCTTCTCGACGGACGCCCTGACCGCTTCGGGTTTGGCGAGGGTGACCACGAGGCCGTCGACCTTCTTGGCGACGTACGAGTCGATGAGCTGCGCCTGCTCCTTGCCCTCCTTGTCGGCGGCGTACAGGAACTCGACGTTGTCCTTGGCGGCGGCCTGCTTCGCGCCGCTCTGCACGATGTCCCAGAAGGTGTCGCCCTCCCCGGAGTGCGTCACCATGGCGATCTTCAGACGTGGGGTGGAGACGGCCTTCCCGCCTCCACCGCTGTCGCCGTTCTTGTCCTCGGACTTCTTGCCGCCCTCGGAGCTGCACCCGGCCGTGAGGGCGAGCGCGCATGCGGCGAGGAGGGCTGCTGCCTTGCGAGGGGTACGCATCGTGGGTTCCGCCTTGTCTCCCGGCCGCCCCGTTGCGGCTGGAGGAGTTCTAGCGGCGTACGCGACACCCCGTCAAGACTTTGTCCGAACATTCTTACGCGGGTGGGGCCTCATGGTCTGACGAGCAGCTGGAACTCGAAGGCGTACCGCGAGGCCCGGTAGATGTGCGAGCCGAACTCGACCGCCCGCCCGGTGTCGTCGAACGTCGTCCGCTGCATCGTCAGCAACGGCGCCCCGACCGCCTCGGCGAGTTGCCGCGCCTCGTCGGGCCCGGCCGCCCGCGCGCCGACGGACTGGCGCGCGCTGTGCAGCGTGATGCCGGCGGCGCGCATCATCCGGTACAGGCCGGTGGCTTCGAGGTGCTCGGTGTCGAGGGGCAGCAGCCCGGTGGGCAGGTGGTTGCGCAGGACGGCCATGGGCTCGTGGTGCGCGAGGCGCAGCCGCTCCACCAGGTGCACGTCGCTGCCCTCCGCCACGCCGAGCGCCGCCGCGACCTCGGCGGTCGCCGGTTCGAGGGTGTTGCGCAGGACCGAGGTGGCGGGGAGCTGGCCGGCGGCTTCGAGGTCGTCGTACAGGCTGCTCAGTTCGAGCGGGCGCTTGACCTGGCTGTGCACGACCTGGGTGCCGACACCGCGGCGGCGGACCAGCAGGCCCTTGTCGACGAGCGACTGGATGGCCTGGCGGACGGTGGGGCGGGACAGGCCGAGCCGGCCCGCCAGTTCGATCTCGTTGCCGAGGAGGCTTCCCGGGGAGAGCCGGCCCTTCTCGATCGCCGCCTCCAGCTGCTGGGACAGCTGGAAGTACAGCGGGACCGGGCTGTTGCGGTCCACGCCGAGCTGGAGGGCGATGGTGGGGTCAGCGGCGGGTTTCGACACGCCCAAGAGCGTAACCCCAGGTAATGACTACTGGAAGTCCTGTAGTCAGGTTGTCAGGACATACCCTTGACAGGGCGGCGTGGACGGCCACACTTTGGGGCATGCGCATCGGACTCATCGGCACCGGCCGTATCGGTTCCTTCCACGCTGACGTGCTCAGCCGCCATCGCGAAGTGGGCGCCCTGCTCGTGGCGGACACCGATGCCGCGCGAGCCGCGTCGGTCGCCGCCCGGATCGGCGCCACCGCCGCCCCCTCGGTCGACGAGATCTTCGCCTGGGGTGTCGACGCCGTCGTCATCGCCTCCGCCACCTCGGCCCACGCGGAACTGATCGGCCGGGCGGCGCGCGCCGGTCTGCCGACCTTCTGCGAGAAGCCGATCGCCCTCGACCTGGCGGGGACGCTGGGCGCCCTGCGGGAGGTCGCGGCGGCGGGGACGGCCCTCCAGCTGGGCTTCATGCGCCGCTTCGACGCCGGGTACACCACGGCGCGCGAGCTCGTGCGCTCCGGCGCCCTCGGCCGGCTGCACACCGTACGGGCGGCGACCTCCGACCCCGCGCCGCCGCCCGCGGCGTATCTGCCGCTGTCCGGCGGGCTCTTCCGGGACTGCCTGGTCCACGACTTCGACATCCTGCGCTGGGTGACCGGCCGCGAGGTCGTCGAGGTGTACGCCGCCGGGTCCGACGCGGGGCCGCCGATGTTCCGCGAGGCGGGCGACGTGGACACCGCCGCGGCCGTGCTCACCCTCGACGACGGCACGCTGGCCACCGCGACCGCCACGCGCTGCAACGGCGCCGGTTACGACGTACGGATGGAACTGGCCGGCGAGCTGGACCAGGTGTCCGTCGGCCTCGACGACCGTACGCCGATCACCTCCACCGAGCCGAAGGGGCCGCCGGCCTGCCAGCGGCCGTGGCCCGGCTTCCTGGAGCGGTTCGCCCCGGCGTACGAGGCGGAGCTGGACGCGTTCGTACGGCTCGCGCTCGGCGAACGGGACAATCCCTGCGACGGCGGGGAGGCGCTGCACGCGCTGCGGATCGCGGAGGCGTGCGAGCTGTCCCGCAGGCAACGGCGGCCGGTGCGGATGGACGAGATCCCCGCGTCATGACGCTCAGGGCGGAGGACGGGGCGGCGCTCTGGACGCACAGATCCGGCGAGGGCGACCCGCTGATCCTGTGCCACGGCGGTCCGGGGCTGTGGGACACCTTCGACGACGTGACCCGGCTGCTCGTGGACCGGGGCTTCGCCGTCCACCGCTGGGACCAGCGCGGCTGCGGGCGCTCGGAGCGGCGGGGCCCGTACTCGGTGGCGCGGTCGGTGGCCGATCTCGACGCCGTGCGCAGGCACTTCGGGCTCGACGCGGTGACCCTCCTCGGCCACTCCTGGGGCGCGCGGCTGGCCCTGCACTACGCGCTCGCGCATCCCGAGCGGGTGACGCGGCTGGTGTACGTGTCGGGCACCGGCATCGGGCCCGACTCCGGGTGGCACCCGGAGTTCGTCGGCAACCTGCGTGCGGCGATCGGCGATCGGCTGCCCCGCTGGGAGGAACTGAAGTCCATGGAGCGGCGCACCGAGGCCGAGGAGCGGGAGATGTGCGTGCTCCAGTGGTCGGCGGACTTCGCCGGGCCGGACCGGGAACGGGCGCTGCGGCTGGCCGAACGGATGGCCACGCCGTGGTTCGGCGTGAACCGCACGTGCAACGCGGAGATCAACGCCGAGACCGCGACGATGAGCGAGCATCAACTGCACGCCGCCTGCGGTGGCTTGAAGATGCCGGTCGTCATCGTGGACGGCGAGCTGGACATCCGGCCGCGCGACGCCGTCGACTCGCTGGAGCAGTCCGTGCCCGACGTGGAGCGGGTGACGCTCGCGGGGGCGGGACACATGCCGTGGGCGGAGTCCCCCGCGGAGTTCGCCGACGCGGTCGCTCCGGCCCGCTGAGCGCCACCGGACGCGGTCGCCCCGGGCTGACCGCCGCCCCGCCCGTCCGGCGAAGTAAAGAACACTTGACTTCATGTCACGACTGCTTGACACTCCCCGGTGTCAGGTTTTCTTTACATGGGAGCGAGTGGGCAGCGTGGCATTCGAAGAGAAACGGGCCTGGAGCATGGTCCTGGTCACCGTGGCGTCGTACGCGGTGTACCTCGCCGTCGTCCTGGGCCGGCCGGCGGGCGGTTCCCTCGCCGAGAGGCCCTATGCGTCCGCGCTGCTGTGGACGGTCGGCGCGGCGATCGCCGCGTCGGTCGTGCTCCACACCGCGCTGGCGGCGTTCTCACCCGAGGACGCCGGCACCAGGGATCAGCGCGACCGGGAGATCCACCGGTTCGGCGAGCACGTCGGACAGTCGTTCGTCGTGATCGGCGGCGTGGCCGGACTCGCCCTCGCCATGGCCGGTGCCGACCAGTTCTGGATCGCCAACGCGATCTACCTGGCCTTCGTCCTGTCGGCGCTGCTCGGTTCGGCGACGAAGATCGTCTCGTACCGGCTGGGCTTCCACCCGTGGTGAAGCCGACCAGGGTCACCAACGCGATCCGAGCCCTGCGCTTCACCCACGGCGAGATGACGCAGGCCGAGCTCGCCGGCCGCATCGGCGTCTCCCGGCAGACCGTCATCGCCATCGAACAGGGCCGCTACTCCCCCTCTCTGGAGATGGCCTTCCAGATCGCCCAGGTGTTCGGGGTCCCGCTCGACGAAGTGTTCCAGTACCCGCAGAACAACCCGGGAGAGACTCCATGAAGGCCATGACCCAGGCCGCCTACGGCCCGCCGTCGGTACTGCGCCTCGAAGACGTACCCCGGCCGGTGCCGGCCGGCGGTGAAGTGCTCGTACGGATCGAGGCGGCCGGCGTCGACCCGGGCGTCTGGCACCTCATGGCAGGCATGCCGTACCTGATCCGCGCCATGGGATTCGGTCTGCGGGGGCCCAAGGACCGCGTCCGGGGCCAGGATCTCGCCGGGCGGGTGGAGGCCGTCGGCCCGGGCGTCACCCGCTTCGCGCCCGGCGACGAGGTGTACGGGACCTGTGACGGGTCGTTCGCCGAGTACGCGTGCGCCAAGGAGGAGAATCTCGCGCGCAAGCCGGCGAACCTCACCTTCGAACAGGCCGCCGCCGTCCCGGTGTCCGCCGTCACCGCCCTTCAGGCCGTACGCAACGCCGGACGGCTCAAGGCGGGACAGTCCGTCCTCGTCATCGGCGCGGGCGGCGGGACCGGCCACTTCGCCGTACAGCTCGCGAAGTCCTTCGGCGCCCGTGTCACCGGTGTCTGCTCCACCGCCAAGGCGGACCTGGTCCGCTCACTGGGGGCCGACGAGGTCATCGACTACACGCGCGAGGACGCCACCGACGGCGCCCGCCGCTACGACCTCGTCCTCGACACGGCCGGGAACCGGCCCCTGCCCGTGCTCCGCCGGGCGCTCGCCCCCAGCGGCACCCTCGTCATCGTCGGCGGCGAGGGCGGCGGCGACTGGATCGGCGGCAACGGCCGGCAGTTGCGGGCGCTGGCGCTGTCACCGTTCACCAGGCAGCGGCTCCGGGGGCTCGCTGTCATGAATCTGCACCACGACGACCTCAGGTTCCTCGCGGAGCTCATCGAGGCCGGCGAGGTCAGGCCGGTCGTCGACCGGACCTACCCGCTGGCCGATGTCCCCGAGGCCATCACGTACCTCATGGACGGCCATGTACGGGGCAAGGTCGTCGTCCGGATCCCCCGGCCGGCCGCGGGCCCGTGGACGGACCGCCCTACGGCGCCGTGAGCACCGTCCCCTGGGCGACCGCGCACAGCGTCTCGGCGCCCTCCCGGTCCACGGCGAAGAGGTCGCAGCGGCACACCGCCTGCCGCCGGCCGCCGTGGACCACGGTGGCGCGGGCGACCAGCGCCGTGCCGGTCGCGGGGCGTACGTACTGGATGGAGAAGCCGCCGGTGAGGACGGCGGGGCCGAGCGCCGACCCGCCCGCGAAGGTGAGGGCGTTGTCGGCGGCGTACGCCAGGACTCCGCCGTGCAGGAAGCCGTTCTGCTGGCGCAGTTCGTCGCGGATGTCCAGTTCGAGTACGGCGGCGCCGTCCCCGAACGCGGTGATCCGCGCGCCGAGCAGCCGGCTGAACGGCTGGCTGTCGAGGACCTTCTGGGCCGTGGCCAGGTCGAACCCCATCGCGCTCACCACCGCACCGGCAGACGCCGTACGCCCCGCATGAGCAGCCCGGGCAGCCAGGCCGGCGGTCCGCCGTCCGGAGCCGCCGCGAGGTCGGGGCAGCGTTCCAGGAGTGTGCGGACCGCGATACGCCCCTCCATGCGGGCCAGCGGCGCCCCCAGGCAGAAGTGCGGGCCGTGGCCGAAGGCGAGGTGCCCCGGCCCCTTGCCCCCGGCGGTGCGCCTGATGTCGAAGCGGTCCGGGTCGGGGAACCGGGCGGCGTCGCGGTCACCGGCGGCGAGCGACACCAGGACCGGATCGCCGGCCGGAATGACGAGGCCGCCGACCTCGAACGGCTCGCGGGCGAACCGGAAGGTGGCGTTCTCCACCGGCCCGTCGTAGCGCAGCATCTCTTCGACCGCACTGTCGAGCAGACCGGGGTCGGCGCGCAGTGCGGCCAGTTGTTCCGGGTGGGAGAGGAGGGCCCGTACTCCGTTGGAGATCAGGTTGACGGTCGTCTCGTGGCCGGCGATGAGCAGCAGGAAGGCCATGCCGATGAGTTCGTCGGCCGCGAGCCGGTCCCCGTCCTCGGCCTGCGTCCTGATCAGCGCGCTCAGCAGGTCGTCACCGGGCGCGGACGCGCGCTTGTCCTCGACGAGTTCGGCGAGGTAGGCCCCCATGGCCCGGACGGCCTCACCCTCCGCGTCGGCGCCCGTCGGCGCGACGATCTCGTTGGACCACGCGCGGAAGGAGGCCCGGTCCAGATCGGGGACGCCGAGGAGTTCGCAGATGACGGTCATGGGCAGCGGGAAGGCGAGCGCCTCGACGAGATCGGCCGAACGGCTCTCCCCGGACGTCATGGCGTCGAGCAGTTCGTCCGTGACGCGCTGGATCCGGGGGCGCAGCGCCTCGATCCGGCGGGGGGTGAACTCCCCCGCGACGAGCCTGCGCAGCCGTGTGTGATGGGGCGGGTCCGTCTCCAGCATGTTCGCGTTGAGCGGTTCGGCGGCCGCCTGCCACAGGGCGGAGGTCCGCCAGTCCTTGCTCAGACGCGGGTCGGCGAGCGCCCGGCGGGCCTCGTCGTGGCCGACTATCAGCCACACCCGGTCGACGTCGGCCGTCCGTATCAGGTGGGCGGGACCGGCCTCGCGCAGTTTCGCGTAGTACGGGTAGGGGTTCGCCGCCAACTCCTCGGCGTACCCACTGAGATCGACGATCGTCATGCTCCCCGTCCCTCCGCTGTCCTTCGGACGCTGCCCGGTCAGCCTACGTCGCCGTCCTCGTCGAGGAGGCCCGCGTCATGGACGAGCAGCGCGATCTGGACACGGTTGTTGAGGCCCAGCTTGGCCAGGACGCGCGACACGTGGGTCTTGACGGTGGGCACGCTCATGTAGAGCGCCGCGGCGATCTCCGCGTTCGACCGCCCCCGGCCGACGGCGACCGCGACCTCCCGTTCGCGCTCGGCGAGTTGGCCGATTCGCCCTGCCGCCGCCTGCCGGCGGGGGTCGGCGCGGGACGCGGCGACATGGGTCATCAGCTGCCGGGTCACCGCCGGGGAGAGCACCGGGTCGCCCGCCGCCACCCGCCGTACCGACTCGACGATCTGCGCGGGCGCGGTGTCCTTCAGTACGAACCCGGCCGCCCCCACCCGCAGGGCGCGCAGCACCTGTTCGTCGGCGTGGAAGGTGGTGAGGACGACGACCTCGGGGGCGTCCGGGCGGCGTCGCAGCAGCTCGGTCGCCGCCAGGCCGTCCATGACGGGCATCCGGATGTCCATGAGCACCACGTCGGGGCGGTGCAGGTCCGTCATCGCGGCGGCCTCGGAGCCGTCCGCCGCCTCTCCCACGATCTCGATGTCGTCGGCGCCGCCGAGCATGAAGGTGAGCCCGGCCCGGACGAGCGGGTCGTCGTCGACGATGAGGAGCCTGATGGTCATGCGGCCCACGGTAGCCAGGCGCCGACCCGGAACCCGCCGTCGGCTCCCGGCCCGTGGTCGAGCCGGCCGCCGGCGAGCGTGGCCCGTTCGGCCAGGCCGACGAGGCCCTGCCGCGAGCCGGGGACGGGCGGCGCGGCGTGCCCGGGGGCCGGGTTGCGCACCTCGACGGTGAGCCCGTCGCCCGGCGCGCCGGTCAGCGTCACGGTGACCGGCGCGCCGGGCGCGTGCTTGCGGGCGTTGGTGAGGCACTCCTGGGCGATGCGGTAGACGGTGCGGCCGGTGGCGGCGGGGACGGCCTCGGGGCGGCCGATGCGGTTGTCCAGGGTCACCGCCATGCCGGCCTCGTGCGACTCGGCGACGAGGGCGTCGAGGGTGGCGAGGGTGGGCTGCGGCCGGTGCTCCTCGCCCGCCGCAGGCCCGCGCAGTACGCCGATGACGTCGCGCAGGTCGTTGAGCGCCTCGTGTGCGCTGTCGCGGATCACCCCGGCGGCGCGGGCCACCTCGGCGGGCGGGGCGTCGGAGCGGAACTCCAGGGCGCCGGCGTGCACGCTGAGCAGGGTGAGCCGGTGGGCGAGCACGTCGTGCATCTCGCGCGCGATGGCTTCCCGGGCCAGGCGCTGCGCCTGCTCGGCACGGAGCACGGCCTCGGCCTCGGCGCGGCGGGCCCGGTCGCGCAGCGACACGACGAGCTGCCGGCGGGAGCGTACGAACATGCCCCGAGGATCAGCAGCACGATCACGACGGTCGCGACCAGGGAGACCGTGAAGGAGGCGGTGGGGTCGGGCCGCAGCAGGGCCTGGGCCACACCGCCCGCCACGGCGGCGGCCCCGACGACCGCGACCGTTCGGAACGGCCGGTGCACCGTGACGGTGAACAGGGCCACGAGCATGGCGCCGGATGCGACCGGCGCCACCGTGGAGACGACGACGAGGGTGACCGCGAGGCCCAGCGGCCGCCGGCGCCGCAGCCAGAGCGCACAGCAGGCGGCCGCGCCGACCAGCTGGTCGAGGAGGACGACGTACTGCGGGTTGCCGACGCTGTCGGCGACGTCGGCGGCGGCGATCCCCAGGACGGCGGCGAAGAGGAACATGACGATGTCGACGAACCAGTCACGCGGCGTACGCCGGGGCCACCCGCCGCGTCCCCCCGGCGCGCCGGCGGCGGCCGCCTCGGCCAACGCCGAGGGCTGCATCCAGCGGTACTCCCGATCGGTCATGGCGGCAACGCTACGCACGCGGGCGCGGCGACGGGGCGCCGGAACGGCTTTGCGCGACCAAAGTCGCGGGGCCGGATACTTTCGGCGCACCGCCGGCTTCCGACGGCCGACGCGCCGCGGCGGCCGGCCGGGCCACGATCGGGGCATGAAGAAAACACTCGAGGCGGTCGGCTTCGTCCTGTTCGTGACGGGCGCGTCCGGGCTGGTCCACGATGTCACGGGATGGATGCCGGAGTTCTTCGGCTTCCTGCGGCTGCTGCCGTTCCTGCAGGGCCACGAGGTCTACACGAACATCGTGCTGGCCGTCGTGGGGGTGGCCGTCATGGTGTCGTCGGACCGCGTCCGCGCCTGACGCCGGGTGTCCCCGACCGGGCGGCGCCGCGGCCCCAGGTGGTGCCGGCGAGGACGAGCGCGCCGCCCGCGAGGCCCCACGCGCCCAGCTGTTCGCCGCCGATCGCGATGCCCGCGGCGGCGGCCCACAGCGGCTCCGTGCCGAGGAGGAGGCTGACGCGGGACGGGGAGGTCCGGCGCACCGCCCACATCTGCGTGAAGAAGGCGAACAGCGTGCAGAAGACGGAGAGGAAGACCAGGCCGGCCCACTCGCGCGGGCCGAAGCCGGCCGCCACCGTCCACGGCGCCGGGCCCGTGCCGGGGGCGGCGGCCAGGACCGCGAACACCGCGACGGCGGTGCCCAGTTGCACCGTCGTCAGCGACAGCGCGTCCGCGCCCCGTACGGACTTCGTCCGGGCCATCGCGAGCACGTGCACCGTGCGGGCGAGCGCCGCCAGCAGCATCAGCAGGTCGCCGGGCGAGGGCGTCGTGAAGCCGCCGCCCTGCGTCAGCACGACCACTCCGGCCACCGAGAGCCCCGCCGCGCCGAGGAACGCGCGGGACGGACGGGTCCGCGTCGCCACGGCCTCCGCGAGCGGCGTGAAGATCATGGTGAGGCTGATGATGAGCCCGGCGTTGGTGGCGGAGGTGTGCACGACGCCGTACGTCTCCAGCAGGAAGATCACGCTCAGTACGAGCCCGAGCATCCCCGCGCCGCGCCACTGCGCGGCCGTCAGCGCGCGCAGCCTGCGCAGGCCGACGGCGACCAGGACGGGCAGTACGACGGCGAAGCGCAGCACCAGGACGGCGACCACGGTGTGCGCCGTCGTGATGCCCTTCGCCGCCAGGTAGCTCGCGCCCCAGACGACGGCGACCAGCAGGACGGGGACGTCGGTGAGCCACGCCGTCCGGGCGGGCGGCGACGCGGGCGCGGTCTCCGGTACGGCGGTCGCGGACGCGGCGGACGCGCTCGCGGGTACGGCGGTTGGCGATGACGCTGCGGCCACGGGCGCGGTCTCCCCCGGAGTCGGCGGTGTGGAGACTTCGGCGGCTCGCACGCGGAACGATCACCGTACCCGCGCGGCCCTCACTCGTCGAGCAGGAAAGTGCCGTACGACGGCCGGCCCGCGCGCCGGTAGGTGTGGATGGCGATGCCCGACTCGGTGGTGCTGCTGCCGGTCAGTTCGAACGACGTCGGCAGCCCGCCGTCCTCGAACAGCCGCTGCCCCGCGCCGAGGACGACGGGGTAGAAGAGCAGGTTGTACTCGTCGATCAGGTCGCGGCGCATCAGGGACCTGGCGAGCGCCCCGCTGCCGTGGATCTGGAGTTCGCGGCCGGGCTCCTCCTTCAGCCGGGCGACCTCCGCCGCGACGTCGCCGGACAGGACCGTGGAGTTGTTCCAGTCGGCCTTGTCCAGGGTGTGGGACGCGACGTACTTCGGCAGGTTGTTGAGGCGGCCCGCGACCGGGTCGTTCTCGTCGGTGACCTTCGGCCAGTGGGCGGCGAAGATGTCGTACGTGCGCCGGCCGAGCAGGAACGCGTCGACGCGGTCGAAGACACCGGTGATGAAACGGCCCATGCCCTCGTCGGCGAAGGGCACCAGCCAGCCGCCGTGCTCGAATCCGCCGCTGGTGTCCTCCTCGGGCCCGCCCGGGGCCTGCATGACGCCGTCGAGCGTGAGGAACGTGGTGAGCGTGATCTTCATGGTCCGAGCCCTTCTCGTGACGGTCACCCGTCTCGCTTCCGTGTCACCCGTTCTGACTCCACGCTCGCACGGAACTCATCGGCGGGCCGCAGGGCGCCGTCCGTTTGCCGCCAGCACGGGCCGCACGCCGGCGGTTTCCTTGAATCTGCAACCACGTGGCGCACAGCCCACGGACACGGAAGAAGAGGCAGCCGACATGGCTTCACTGAACGGCAGGACGGCTCTGGTCACCGGCGGCAGCCGCGGCATCGGCGCGGCGATCGCGCTGCGGCTCGCGCAGGACGGCGCGGATGTGGCGATCACCTACGTACGGGACGAGGCGGCCGCCCACGAGGTCGTCCACAAGATCGAGTCGGCCGGGCGGCGCGGCGTCGCGCTGCGGGCCGACGCGGCGGACCCGGCGGCCGCGGCCGGCGCTGTGGGGCGGGCGGTGGACGCGCTCGGCCGGCTCGACATCCTCGTCAACAACGCGGGGGTCGGCGTGCTCGGCCCGATCGGCGAGCTGTCGCTCGCCGACGTCGACCGGGTGCTGGACGTGAACGTACGGGCGGTCTTCCTGGCCTCGCAGGCCGCCGCAGCCGGCATGGGACCCGGCGGCCGGATCGTCTCCGTCGGCAGCTGCATCGCCGAGCGCGTCCCGGGCCCGGGCGGGACCCTGTACGCCATGAGCAAGGCCGCGCTGACCGGCCTGACGAAGGCCCTGGCACGGGAGCTGGGCGACCGGGGCATCACGGCGAACCTCGTGCTGCCGGGCCCGATCGACACGGACATGAACCCGGCGGACGGCCCGTACGCCGCCCCGCAGAGCGCGATGGCGGCCCTCGGGCGCTTCGGCACGACCGACGAGGTGGCGGCGGCGATCGCGTTCCTGGCGAGCGGCGAGGCGGCGTACATGACGGGTTCGGAGGTACGGGTCGACGGCGGCCACGCGGCGTAGCACGGCGGACAGCGGGCCGGTCCGTGCCCCGGCGGCGCGGGACACCGGACGGCCCGCCCGCCGAAGGAGACGCGGGACACCGGACGGCCCGCCCGCCGGAAGAAGGAACGGAGTGCACCGGGGCCGTCGCGACCCGGTGCACTCCGCGTTCGGGGGGCGGCCGTCAGCCGCCCAGCTCCTGGTGCCGGGCCGCCAGGCGCGATGCGCCGGTCTCGGTCAGGGAGCCGAAGAGGCGCAGGCGCGAGACGCCGCCGTCCGGGAAGATGTCCATCCGTATCTCGGTGGCCGCCGGGACCGCGCCCAGGACGAAGCGGTGGTTCGTGTCGGGCTGGAGCCGGGTCCGGGGCAGGATCTCGGTCCAGGAGCCGTCGGCCCCGTCGCGCACCGAAAGCGCCGCCCAGCCGGCCGAGTTGCCCTTGAGGTAGGCGGTGTCGATCTCGACCGCGCGGATCTCGGCCTGCTCCACCAGGTGGTAGTGGATCCAGTCGTTGCCCTTGTCGCGGCGGCGGCGGGTCTCCCAGCCGTCGTCCATCTTGTGCGAGCGGCCCGGCTGGATGGTGTTGGTGGCCGGGGAGTAGAAGCGGTCGGAGGCGTCCTCGACCCGGCCGCCGTTCTCCAGGGCGACGAGGTCGAACGTGCCGAGAGTGGCGAGCCAGGCCGGGTCGGGCGCGACCTCGCCGTAGACCCGCAGGCGGGCGATGCCGCCGTCGGGGTGCTGGTTGACGCGCAGGTGCGTGAAGCGCTGCTCGACGTCGACGGCGAAGCCGTTGGCCGCGTGGCCGCCGACCGCCGTACGCGGTACGAGGGTCACCCACTTCACGTCGCCGGCGAGGAGGTCCTCGGGCGAGGGCGAGCCGGGCACCGACGCGGCCTCGACCGAGACCGCCTGCGGGTAGTTGCCCCGGAAGTGGGCGGTGTCGACGACGATTCCGCGTACGACGCCGGGCGCTCCGAGGCGCACGAGGGCCCAGTCGTGGTCCTCGTCGGTCGGGTGCGGCTGCTGGGCGCTCACGCCGCGGCGGCGGCGGGTCTCCCAGCCGTCCATGATCTTGCCCTTGTGCCCGAAGTGCTCGGGGTCGAACTCGGCGGCGCCGGTGCGCAGCATGTTCTCGCGCTCGGCGAAGAACTCGTCGTTGGCGGCGATCACGCCCGCGCCGAGCCGCCGGTCGGCGAGGTCCGCGAAGTGCGTGAAGGGGAAGTCGGCGGTGCGGTAGTCGGCGTACGGGTCGCCGCCGCCGTACGGGCTCGCGTCACCGGTGAAGGAGGGGATCGCCACGATCAGTTGTTCCTTTCGAGCAGCCGGCCGGTCGGCCCGGCCAGAGTGCCGTTGTCGGCGATGCGTACGCCCCGCAGCCACGTCGACCTGACGACGCCGTGCAGGGTCTTGCCCGCGTACGCCGTCACCTGGTTGCGGTGGTACAGCTCCGCCGGGTCGACGGTGAAGGTCTCGTCCGGGGCGAGGACCGCGAAGTCGGCGTCGCGGCCGGGCTCGATGGCGCCCTTCTGCGCGAGGCCGGCGAGCGCGGCGGGCGCGGCGGACATCCAGCGGACGACGTCCTCCAGCGAGTGGCCCCGGCGCCGGGCCTCGGTCCAGATCGCCGGGAGTCCCAGCTGGAGCGAGGAGATGCCGCCCCACGCGGAGGCGAAGTCGGGGGTCTTGAGGTCGGTGGTGCACGGGGAGTGGTCCGAGACGATGCAGTCGATCGTCCCGTCCGCGAGCCCCTGCCACAGCGCGTCCTGGTTCTCGGCCTCGCGGATCGGCGGGCAGCACTTGAACTCCGTCGCCCCGTCCGGGACCTCCTCGGCCGTGAGGGTGAGGAAGTGCGGGCAGGACTCGACCGTGACGCGTACGCCGTCGCGCTTCGCCGCGGCGATGAGCGGCAGCGCGTCGGAGGACGACAGGTGCAGCACGTGGACCCGGGCGCCGAGGCGCTTGGCGTGCGCGATCAGGCCCTCGATGGCGGTGTTCTCGGCGTCGCGCGGCCGGGAGGCGAGGAAGTCGGCGTACGCGGGACCGCTCTTCTGCGGGGCGGTCTCGAGGTGGTGCGGGTCCTCCGCGTGCACGATCAGCTGTCCGCCGAAGCCGGTGATCTCGGCCATCGAGCGGGCGAGCTGCTCCTGGTCGAGCTCCGGGAACTCCTCGACGCCCGAGGGCGAGAGGAAGCACTTGAAGCCGAAGACGCCGGCGTCGTACAGGGGCCGCAGGTCCTTCACGTTGGACGGGATCGCGCCGCCCCAGAAGCCGACGTCGACGTGCGCCTTGCTGCGGGCGACGTCCTGCTTCGTGCGCAGGTTGTCGACCGTGGTGGTCGGCGGCAGGGAGTTCAGAGGCATGTCGAGGAGCGTGGTGATGCCGCCCGCCGCCGCCGCGCGGGTGGCGGTCCAGAAGCCCTCCCACTCGGTGCGGCCGGGGTCGTTCACATGGACATGGGTGTCGACGAGGCCGGGGAGCAGGACGTCGTCGGCGAAGTCCTCCAGCCGGGCGCCGGCCGGCACCTCGGCGTCGTACGGCAGCACCGCCGCGATCTTCCCGTCGGCGACGGCCACCGATACGGCGCGTGTCCCCTCGGGGGTGACGACGCGCGTCGAGCGCAGTAGGAGGTCCACGTCGGGCACCCTGTCCCTCACTTCCGTACGGAGAAAAAATTCAACGAACTGTTGAAGGAGTCTTCACTTCGGCGTGCGGCCAGTCAAGAGCACCCCGCCCACTTGGACCTTTCCACAAAGTGGAAGTGGAATTTCGTAGCGCAGAAGGTGACTATGTACGAGGAGAGCGTCCCCGGTTCGTCCGGAGTGACCGCCGACACAGGGACAAACACCCCTCTGACCGGCGGGGACGCCGTGACGCGGGCCGTGTGCTCCGCGCACCCTCCGGGTAGGCTGCTGCCTTGCCCATCCGCCTCGAAAGGACCGTTGACGTGCCGTCGTCCAACGCCACCACCGACGCTTCCAAATCTGCCGCACCCAGCGGTGGTGTGCAGTCCCTTGAGCGCGCCTTCGACCTGCTGGAGCGGATGGCCGACGCGGGCGGCGAGGTCGGCCTCAGCGAGCTCTCGGCCAGCAGCGGCCTGCCGCTGCCCACCATCCACCGTCTGATGCGCACGCTGGTCGCCTGCGGCTACGTACGCCAGCAGACGAACCGCCGCTACTCGCTCGGCCCGCGCCTGATCCGCCTCGGCGAGAGCGCGTCCCGGCTGCTCGGCACCTGGGCCCGTCCGTACCTCGCGCGCCTGGTCGAGGAGACCGGCGAGACCGCGAACATGGCGCTGCTGGACGGCGACGAGATCGTGTACGTCGCCCAGGTGCCCTCGAAGCACTCGATGCGGATGTTCACCGAGGTCGGCCGCCGGGTCCTGCCGCACTCCACGGGCGTCGGCAAGGCGCTGCTCGCGCACACGCCGCCGGAGGAGGTGCGCGCGCTGCTCGCCCGTACGGGCATGCCGACGGCCACCGAGAAGACGATCACCACGCCCGAGGGCTTCCTTGACGCTCTGGAGCAGGTCCGCAGGGCCGGTTACGCCGTGGACGACGGCGAGCAGGAGATCGGCGTCCGCTGCCTCGCGGTCCCGGTGCCCCACTCCCCCACGGCCGCCGCCATCTCCATCTCCGGTCCGGCCGGCCGGGTGACGGAGGCGGCGACCGAGAAGATCGTCCCGATACTCCAGGAGGTCGCCCAGGACCTCTCGGTGGTGCTCACCAACAACGGCACGCAGGGCTGACCCCCGCGCCGCCCCTCCCGCGGCTCAGCACGGTGCGCGGCCGGCCCGCACACGGCCGTCCGCCATCGTCACCACGGCGTCCGCCCGCTCCAGGTGCGCCCGGTCGTGCGTGACCAGGACCGTCGCCGTGCCCCGTTCGCGCGTCAGCGTCACCAGCAGGTCGAGCACGGCCGCGCCCCGCTCGTGGTCCAGGGCGCTGGTCGGCTCGTCGACCAACAGGACCGCCGGCTCGTTCATCAGCGCGCGGGCGATGTTCACCCGCTGGCGCTGACCGCCCGACAACTGGTGCGGACGGCGGTCCGCCTTGTCCGCGAGCCCCACCGCCTCCAGCAGGTCCCGCGCGCGGTCGCGGGCCCGGCGCGGCGGGCGGCCCGACAGGTGGGCCATCACCTGGAGTTGCTCGGCCGAGGTGAGCGACGGCAGCAGGTTCGGCTGCTGGAAGACGATGCCGACGCGGGCGCGCCGCAGCTCCGCCCGCTCGGCCCGGCTCAGCGGGCCGGTGACCGTACCGTCGACGACGACCTGACCCCGGTCGGGTGCCACGAGTGTCGCGGCGACCGCGAGCAGGCTGGACTTGCCGGAACCCGACGGCCCGACGACGGCGGTGAGCGAGCCCGCCGCGACGTCCAGCGATACGTCGGCGAGGGCGGTCAGTCGCGCGTCCCCGTCGGGGTAGGTGAGGGTGACGCCGGTGAGGGACAGGGTCATCGGGCGCTCCCGAGGGCGACGAGGGGATCGACGGCGGTGATGCGCCGGACGGACAGTGCGGCGCCGGCCACGCCGAGACCGGCGGTGACGGCGGCCGGGACGAGCAGCGTCACCGGGTCGAGGACGAACGGGACGGCCCCGGCGACGGCGCCGCCGATCAGCGCGGCGAGCGCGGCGCCCAGTGCCGTACCGGCGCCCAGCATCAGGACGGCCTGGCCGAGCGCGTCGCGCAGCAGGTACGGGGTGGAGGCGCCCAGCGCCTTGAGGACGGCGACGTCACCGCTGCGCTGGATCGTCCAGACGGTGAAGAAGGCCCCGACGACGAGCGCCGAGATGGCGAAGAGGAACCCGCGCATCAGCTGGAGCGAGCCGTTCTCGGCCTCGTAGGACGCGAGGGCGCTCAGCGAGTCCCCGACCTCGCGGGTCTCGGTGCCCGCCGCCCTGTCGCCCGCCGCCAGGTCCGCGCCGTCCGAGACGGTCAGGGCGACGACGGTGGCCTGCTCCTGTGTGCCCCCGCCGTCCGGGGCGAGCCGCTGCCAGTCGTCGAGCGAGGTCCACACGACGGGCGTGTGGCTGTACGAGTCCTCTCCCTCCACGGCTGCGACGGTCGTCGCCACGCCGCCGATCCCGACCGCGTCGCCGGGCCCGGCGTCAAGGTCCTCGGCCGCCCGCAGGGACAGCACGACCCGCCCGGACGCGAATCCCGCGACATCGGGCGCGAGCCCCGAACCGGGCTCCGCGCCGAACACCGACACGGCGGCCGTCCGCTCCTCCGCACGCGCGTTCGTGGTACGTATGCCGAGCGGCTCGGCGGCGGCGATGCCGGGCTGCCGGGCCCAGGCACGCCAGGCGCGCTCCGGTACGGAGGAGTGGGTGAACGACACCTGCTGCCCCTCGGGCGGCCGGTCGAAGGCCAGCCGGTCGGCGGTCAGCGAGGTGATGGCCGAGGTGTTGTCCCTGGCCAGCCCGGCGGTGAGGCCGGACAGCAGAGCGACGAGCAGCGTGATGAGCACGACGACCGTGCCCATGAGGGCGAACCGGCCCCTGGCGAATCGGAGATCTCTCCATGCGACGAACATGATCCGAGCCTCGCCCGGGGGGCGTGCGAAAACATCGCGCCACGGATCGTCCCGACATCAATCCTTTGATTGACGGAGCGACCGCGCCGGAGCCCTACGCTGGACGTGCCATGGACCCCAGCTCTTCCGATCCCAGCACCGCCGCCTCCGCCGGCCTCGCCCTCACCGGCCCCGCCGGTCCGCTCACGCGCGTGCTCAGCTCCTCCTTCCCCTCGCGTCCCCTCACCCCCGTGGTGCGCGGACTGCGGCTGTGCCTGCACGCGCTGCTCGGCGGGCTGCTCGCGCTCGCCGCAGTGAAGGCCGTGGCCGACGGCGCCCCGCACGCGACGGCCGTCGTGATCGCGGCCGTCACGATGGCCGTCGTGTACGCCGTCGGAGCGCTGAGCCCCGCCGTCGACCGCTCGCCGCAGGCCGCCGCCGGCTGGCTCGCCGCGCTGGGCCTGGCCTGGCTGATACTGCTGGCCCTCTCCCCCGACGGGCTGTGGGCCGCCTTCCCGCTGTACTTCCTCCAGCTGCACCTGCTGCCGGTGCGCTGGGGCCTGGCCGCCGTCGCCGCGACGGCCGGCGCCGCCATCGCCGGTTTCGTCCTGCACGGGCAGACGGTGACGCCCGGCACGTTCGTCGGACCGCTGCTCGGCGCGGCCGTCGCCGTGGCGACGGTCCTCGGCTACCAGGCGCTGTACCGGGAGAGCGAGCGGCGCCGCGAGCTCATCGACGAACTGCTCGCCACCCGGGAGGACCTCGCCGCCGCCGAGCGGACGGCCGGGACGCTGGCCGAGCGCGAGCGGCTGGCCCGCGAGATCCACGACACGCTCGCCCAGGGCCTGTCCAGCATCCAGCTCCTGCTGCGCGCCGCCGAACGCGCGCTGCCGGCCGGCGACCCGGCGGGCCTCCACGTCCGGCAGGCTCGCGAGGCCGCGCAGGACAATCTCGCCGAGGCGCGCCGCTTCGTACGGGCCCTGACGCCGCCCGGCCTGGAGCAGGGCTCGCTGGCCGCCGCGCTGGAGCGGCTGTGCACGGCGACACCGGAGCCCGCCGTGCGGTTCGGCGTGAGCGGTACGCCGGTGGAGCTGCCCACGCCGTACGAGGTGGCCCTGCTGCGCGTCGCCCAGTCCGCGCTCGCCAACACGGTGCGGCACGCGGCGGCGACGCGCGCCGAGATCACCCTCAGCTTCATGGAGACATCGGTGGCGCTGGACGTCGTGGACGACGGCGTGGGGTTCGACCCGCTGGCCCCCCGACCGCGTGCGGGCGGCGGCTTCGGGCTGCCCGCGATGCGCTCGCGGGCCCGCTCGCTCGGCGGCACCCTGAGCGTCGAGTCCGCGCCGGGACAGGGCACGGCCCTGGCGATCACCCTGCCGCTGCCCGCCGGGAACCCGGCGTGACGGCCCGCGGCGGCCCGGTCCGCCTCCTGCTCGCCGACGACCATCCCGTCGTACGGGCGGGCCTGCGGGCCGTGCTCGACACCGAGGAGGACTTCCTGGTCGTCGCGGAGGCGGCCACGGCGGAGCGCGCGGTGGAGCTGGCGGCGGACGGCGGCTTCGGCGTCGATGTCGTACTGATGGACCTGCAGTTCGGGCCGGGCCGGATGCACGGGTCGGAGGCGACCGCCGCGATCACGGCGCGGCCCGGCTCGCCCCGGGTGCTCGTGCTGACGACGTACGACACGGACGCCGACATCCTGGCGGCGGTCGAGGCCGGCGCGAGCGGCTACCTGCTCAAGGACGCGCCCCCGGAGGAGCTTTCGGCTGCCGTGCGCACGGCGGCGGCCGGCCGGTCGGCGCTGGCGCCGGCCGTCGCGCACCGGCTGATGGACCGGATGCGCACGCCCGCGGCGGCGCTGACCCGGCGCGAACTGGAGGTGCTCCAGCTGGTCGGCGAGGGGCTGTCGAACCTGCGGATCAGCAAGGAGCTGTTCCTCAGCCAGGCGACGGTCAAGTCCCATCTGGTGCACATCTACGCCAAGTTGGGCGTCGACTCGCGCACCTCCGCGGTGGCGGTGGCGACGGCCCGCCGGCTCATCGCGCTGACGGGGCCGGTCAGTCCCGTCCGAAGAGTTCGATCGCGTTGCGCACCTGGGACAGCGCCCCGGCCAGCGCGCTGACCGAGCCGATGGAGCCCACGACCAGCAGCAGCGAACGGCGCAGCCGCATGAGCTCGGGTACGCCGCTGAGCGCCATGGCGTGCAGCGACGCCAGTTCGTCCTCCGCGACGCCCCGGTCGGGCAGCTCGGCGGGGTGCCCGGCCAGTTCCCGGCGCAGGTGCGAGACGGCAGCGCGCAGCTCCGTCACTCGCGGGTCCTCGCCGTCCCCGGTCACGCACCCCTGTTCCACACTTCTCAACAAGGTCTCTCCCCCTCGCACAGCCACGTGCAGGTCCTGCCAGTGGTTCAGCCCCGTACGCCGTTGGTCGGACGGCGCGGACAGGGGCCGGGGGTCAGTTAACGCCAAACGGAGGGCTGTACGCCACTTGGCCCCGGTCAGCTGTCGGAACCGGAGTTGCCGGCATTGCGCCAGACGGCCGTCGACGGTGGTCGGGTCGTCGCCCGCGAGGGGCTGGAAGACCGGGGACGGGCCGCCCCGGCCCGGCTGCTGACCGCTCGTCGCCTCGTGTCTCCCCAGCAGAACGCCACCGCCGAACGGCACCATGTCCAAGGGGACGGGCCGTCGGCGCCCGGGGCGGATGAGGTAAGCAGGGCCCATGGCACAGACACGGAACGAGGGAGCCGGAGGCGTCGCGGGCCTGCTGCTCGCGGCGGGCGCCGGGCGCAGGCTCGGCGGACGGCCGAAGGCGCTGCTGGAGTACCGGGGGCGACCGCTGGTCGAGCACGCGGTACGCGTGCTGCGGGAGGGTGGATGCGGCCCGGTGCACGTGGTGCTGGGAGCGGCGGCGGCCGAGGTGCGCGAGCGCGCCGATCTGAGCGGATGCGTGGTGGTCGGCAATCCGGAGTGGGACGAGGGGATGGGCTCGTCGCTGCGGGCCGGCCTGGCGTCGCTGGCCGGCACCGGCGCCGGGGCCGCGCTCGTCTCGCTGGTCGACCAGCCGGGGATCGGCGCGGCGGCCGTGGGCCGGGTGGCGGCGGCGTACCGCTCGCCTTCGAGCCTGGCGGCGGCGGCGTACGACGGGCACCGGGGGCATCCGGTGCTCTTCGGCGCCGGGCGGTGGGCGGACATCACGAGGACTGCGACGGGCGACCGTGGGGCACGCGCCTATCTGAAGGAGCACGCGGACGCGGTGACGCTCGTCGAGTGCGGGGACGTGGCCGCGGCGTACGACATCGACACGCCGGAGGACCTGTTCCACTTGGAGTGACCGGGGTGGCACTGAGCGCCAGTTTCTGTCGACCCGGAGAATCTCGACGTCAACAGACCGTTGAACTTCCACCATGAGGAAACTACTATCCACACGTCAGAAGCGCCCTGCACCACTCGGCGGCGCCCGCGACCGTACCTCGGAGCCATGGCACTTAGTGCCGTTCCCAGGGTTCCCAGCGGCCGGCAGGCCTCGCCCGCGTAAGGAGTGACAGCTCATGTCCGCACCAGCGCCGTCCCCGCTGGCCATCGTCGATGCCGAGCCCCTGCCGAGGCAGGAAGAGGTCCTGACCGACGCGGCTCTCGCCTTCGTGGCCGAGCTGCACCGGCTGTTCACGCCCCGCCGTGACGAGCTGCTCGCACGCCGCGCCGAGCGCCGCGCCGAGATCGCCCGCACGTCCACGCTGGACTTCCTCCCGGACACCGCACAGGTCCGCGAGGGAGACTGGCAGGTCGCGCCGGCCCCGGCCGCGCTCAACGACCGCCGCGTGGAGATCACCGGTCCGACCGACCGCAAGATGACCATCAACGCCCTGAACTCGGGCGCCAGGGTCTGGCTCGCCGACTTCGAGGACGCGTCCGCTCCCACCTGGGAGAACGTCGTCCTCGGCCAGCGCAATCTGATCGACGCCTACACCCGCCGCATCGACTTCACCGACCCGAAGTCCGGCAAGACGTACGCCCTCAAGCCGGCCGAGGAGCTCGCCACCGTCGTCATGCGGCCGCGCGGCTGGCACCTCGACGAGCGCCACCTGCGGTTCGACGGCCGGTCGGTGCCCGGCGCCCTCGTCGACTTCGGGCTGTACTTCTTCCACAACGCCAAGCGCCTCATCGAGCTCGGCAAGGGCCCGTACTTCTACCTCCCCAAGACCGAGTCGCACCTCGAAGCGCGCCTGTGGAACGAGATCTTCGTCTTCGCGCAGGACTACGTCGGGATCCCGCAGGGCACCGTCCGCGCGACCGTCCTGATCGAGACGATCACGGCGGCGTACGAGATGGAGGAGATCCTCTACGAGCTGCGCGACCACGCGGCGGGCCTGAACGCGGGCCGCTGGGACTACCTCTTCTCCATCGTCAAGAACTTCCGCGACGGCGGCGCCAAGTTCGTCCTGCCGGACCGCAACGCGGTCACGATGACGGCCCCGTTCATGCGCGCCTACACGGAACTGCTCGTCCGCACGTGCCACAAGCGCGGCGCGCACGCGATCGGCGGCATGGCGGCCTTCATCCCGTCCCGCAAGGACGCCGAGGTCAACAAGGTCGCCTTCGAGAAGGTCAAGGCCGACAAGGACCGCGAGGCCGCCGACGGCTTCGACGGCTCCTGGGTCGCGCACCCGGACCTGGTGCCGATCGCGATGGCGTCGTTCGACGCGGTCCTGGGCGAGCGGCCCAACCAGAAGGAGCGGCTGCGCGAGGACGTCTCGGTGGCGCCCGGCGACCTGATCGCCATCGACTCGCTCGACGCGGTCCCGACGTACGAGGGCCTGGTCTCGGCCGTCCAGGTCGGCATCCGGTACATCGAGGCGTGGCTGCGGGGCCTGGGCGCGGTCGCGATCTTCAACCTGATGGAGGACGCCGCCACGGCGGAGATCTCCCGTTCGCAGATCTGGCAGTGGATCAACGCGGGTGTCGTCTTCGAGAACGGCCAGAAGGCGACCCCGGAGCTGGCCCGCGCCATCGCCGCCGAGGAACTGGCCGCGATCCGCGCGGAGATCGGCGACGAGGCGTTCGCCGCCGGCCGGTGGCAGCAGGCGCACGACCTGCTGCTCACCGTCTCGCTCGACGAGGACTACGCGGACTTCCTCACGCTGCCGGCGTACGAGCAGCTGCGCGGCTGATCACCGCCCGCACCCCGCTCTCTCCGCCCCCGGGACCGCACAGATCCGGGGGCGGAGGCGCGGGGTCAGCGGATCGGCTCGCTCAGCTCACCGCGCAACCGCTGGGCCCGCAGCACCAGTTCCAGTTCGAAGCGGCGGTCCGGGTCGTCGACCTCGTCGCCCCACAGCTCCCGGATCTGCCGCATCCGGTAGCGCACGGTCTGCGGATGCACGCCCAGCCTGGCCGCCACCTCCGGCGCCCCGCCCCGCGTCTCCAGCCACGCCAGCAGCGTCTCGGCGAGCCGCCGCCCCTGCGTGGGGCCGCAGCCGGCGAGCGGCGCGAGGCAGCGGCGCGTCAGGTCGCCGATGAGTTCCTCGGGCGGCAGCAGCACCAGCGCCTCGGTGTACTCCGTGCAGTGCAGCAGCCGTCCCGAGGGCAGCAGCCCGCGCTCCATGAGGCGCACGGCGGCCGCCGCCCAGCGCAGCGACTTCGCGGCCTCCGTCAGCGCCACCGCCGGGCCGAGCGCCCCGGACCAGCCCTGCATCGACCGGCGCAGCAGCTCGGGCCGCCCCGCGAGCGACGGGTCGGGCACGACGATCAGCGGCTGCTCGCTCTCCATGTCCAGCAGTACGCCCTGCCCCACCGCCGGGGCGACGCATTCGCGCGACGGCCGCAGGAGCACCCCCACGGCGACCCGCTCGGGCAGCGGCCAGCCGATCCGGGCCGCGTGCTCGGCGAGCGACCGGGTGCGGACCGGGTCGGCGGGCTCGCCGTACTCCGCGATCAGCGCCTGGGTCAGCTTCCGCTGTAATCGCAGCCGCTCCCCCGCCTGCCGGGCGGCGGCCTCGGCGTAGCCGCGTACGGTCTGGTCCACCAGTCCGTCCAGGAAGGCGAAGCCGGACTCGGCGAGTTCGTACATCGCGGGCGGCGGGATGCGCACCTGCTGCCCGATCTCGGCGAGCCGCCGCCAGGCGAGCCGGACGCCGAGCCGGTACATGGCCTGGAGGGAGTCGAGGGAGCGGCCGTGCAGCCCTTCGCCGCGCCCGAACTCCTGGAAGACCTCCAGATGGACGTGCGGGCGTCCCTTCTCCAGCACCAGGTGCTGGACGAAGTCCTCCAGGGCGCGCCGGATGCCGACGAGGGCGATCAGCTCGCCCGACTCGTCGACGAGCAGCGGCAGTTTGGGGTGTTCGCGGCAGATGCAGTCGAGGATCTCCCGGGCCAGCGAGGGGACTTCGCGCATGGCCCGGTCGGTGAACTGCCGGACCTGGAGCCGGGGTACCTCACCCCAGGCCGAACCGTCGCCCATGCGTCGCTCCCCGTCCACCGCGGTCGTCTCCACTCGGGGCACTCCCACTGTGGTCATTTCCTGGGCGTCGCCGACTCGTAGCTGATCAGCGGCACATTGGGTTGGTCCGGAGTGGCGTTCAGCATGGCCACGATCGCGAAGGCGGCGCCCACGGCGAGGGCGGCGGCGGCAACGACGGTCAGCGCTGCGGCGAGAAATCTGGACATGGTCGGGTCAGCCTCTCTGACGCTGTGACCCCACCGGTGTCCCGCCGGCCCCGTCCGGCAGGAGCCCAGTGTCTGCACTGCATTGACAGTCCGTCAAGAGCGCGCCTACGGTTCCCGGCCCATACGCACGTGCACGTGTCCGCCGAGCCATCCCCCCGCCGGCCGCTTCTGGAGTCGCCCGTATGCGTCGCACCGCTTCCCCCCTGTCGCTGGCCCTGCTGGGCGCCGGCGTGTTCCTGCTCGTACTCGCTCCGCTGCTGGCGTGGTACGTCGAGCCACGCGCGAAGCGCACCCCGGTCGACGTGGACGTCACGACGGTCTTCACCGGGCCCGGCAGGTACTTCGACACCGGGGAGATCAAGACCCTCAAGAAGGACCTCACGATCACCCGACAGGTGCGGGGCGACGTGGCCGACAGCGAGAAGAGCGGCAGGGCGGTCTGGGACGTCTCGACCTCGGTGGACACCGAGGACACGCTCCCGGCCGCCGACACCCACGACTCGCTCCAGTGGACGCTGGAGCGCTGGGTCACCGACCGCCGCACCAACGAGCCCGTGCACTGCTGCGGCGAGAAGCCCGCCTTCGACGGAGAGGCGTACCTCAAGTTCCCCTTCGACGTACAGAAGCGCTCGTACCGCTGGTGGGACAACACGCTCGGCTCGACCGTCCGCCTCCGCTTCGCGGGTGTGCGGACGGTCCAGGGGTACGAGGGCTACCGCTTCACCGGCGCCGTCGAGCCCGCGCAGACCGGCACCCGGCTGGTACCGGGGCGGCTCGTGGGGCTGCCGAAGCGCAGCCAGGTGCTCGCCGAGGAGTGGTACGCCAACCACGGCATCGAGCTGGTCGTCGACCGGCGCACGGGCCGCATCGTGAACGCCGCGATCGGCCCGCGCAAGACGCTGCGGGCGCCCGGCGGGAAGCGGGACGAGGTGGTGCTGCTGGACAGCCGCCGCCTGGAGTTCACCCCCGCGACGCAGCGCGCCCAGGTCGAGCTGGCCTCGTCCGACAGCGACCGGCTGAGGCTGGTGGGCGAGACGCTGCCGATGGGCGCCGGCGGGGCGGGGGCACTGTTCGCCGCGGCCGGGGCGGTGCTCGTCGTACGGGGCAGGGAGGTGCGCGAAACCACGCCCGTCATCACATTGTGATGACACATCAGCTCACACTGCGCGGGAAATTGTCACCGAGGTGAGTAGCCGCATCGAACAGCGTGCCGAAAACTGACCTCCCACCCCGAGCACGGCCCCCACCGGTTCCGCACCCTGAAACGAGTTGGAGCTCGCATGCCCCAGCACGTGCCCCCCACCCTGCACGATGCGAAACCCCAAGACACGCACCCCGTACTCCCCCACCCCACGTCCCGGCACCCCCGCCGGATCGTCTTCCTCTCCCGCCGCGACCTCGGCAATCCCGCCGCGGGCGGCTCCGAACTCCTCGTCGACCGCCTCGCGGACGGCCTGACGGCCCTCGGCCACCAGGTGACGCTGCTGTGCGGCGGCCCGGCGGCGTACCGCGACTACCGGGTCGTCTCCGCCGGCGGCGACCTCGGCCACTTCATCAAGGCGCGCCGCGCCTTCGCCCGGCAGGTCGGCGACTGCGACCTGCTGGTCGAGGTCTGCAACGGACTGCCGTACCTGACCCCGCTGTGGCACCGCGGCCCCACCCTGTGCCTGGTCAACCACGTCCACACGGAACTGTGGGGCATGCGCTACCCCGGCCCCGCCGCCGGTCTCGGACGCCGACTGGAGCACTGGGCGCTGTCGGCGGCCCAGCGCGACAACCTGCTGGTCGCCGTGTCGACCTCCACGGCGGGCGCGCTGACCGCGCTCGGCGTGGACCCCGGACGCATCCGCGTCGTGCACAACGGGGTGGAACAGCCCACGGACCGCGCGCCCCGGTCCCCGCAGCCGCTCTTCCTCGCGATGGGCCGGCTGGTCGAGTACAAGCGCATCGACCTGCTTCTGCGCCTGTGGGAACGGGTGCGGCCGGTCACCGGCGGCAAGCTCGTGATCATCGGCGACGGGCCCGAACGCCGAAGCCTGGAGGCCCTCGCCGGGCCCGACGTGATCTTCAAGGGTCATGTCTCCGAGGCCGAGAAGCACCAACTGCTGTGCGCAGCACACCTCCTGCTGCATCCCTCGGCGGTCGAGGGCTGGGGCCTGGTGGTGACCGAGGCGGCGGCCCGGGGCACGCCGGCTATCGGCTTCGACGTGCCGGGCCTGCGGGACTCGATAGCCGACGGGGTGACCGGCGTACTCGCGCGCGGCGAGAGCTCGTTCGCCGCGGCGTGGTGCACGCTGGCCCTGAGCACCGAGCGCCGCGAGGCGATGGGCCGCGCCGCCGCCGCGCGCGCCGCGCACTACCGGTGGAGCAGTACGGTGCGCCAGTTCCGGGCGGTGGCGGCGGAGGCGGCCCTTGCCCACCGGCGGAGGTGACCTCCGGTGAAGGACCCCTCCCTGCGCAGGTCCGTCACCCTCTTCCGGGCCTTCCTGAACGAACAGGGCGACCCCGACCACTGCTACACGCTGCTGGCCCGTGACGCCGCCGACCAACTGGAGCGGTACGGGCCGCTGGCGGACCGGGTCGTCCTCGACATCGGCGGCGGCAGCGGCCACTTCACCGAGGAGTTCCGCAGACGCGGGGCCCAGAGCTACCTCTTCGAACCGGACGTGCGGGAACTCCGCGGCCGGGGGACCCGCGGCACCGTGGTGGCGGACGGCTATCTGCTGCCCCTCGCGGACGGCGCGGCGGACATCAGCTTCTCCTCGAACGTGCTGGAGCACGTCGAGGACCCGGCGACCTTCCTCAGCGAGCTGGTGCGCGTCACCGCGCCCGGCGGCCTGATCTACGTCTCGTTCACCAACTGGTACTCCCCGTGGGGCGGCCACGAGTGGGCGCCCTGGCACTACCTCGGCGCCGAACGGGCCCGCCGCCGCTACGAACGGCGTACCGGCCGCAAGGCCAAGCACACGCTCGGCGAGAACCTCTTCCGGATCCACATCGGCGCCACGCTCCGCCAGGTACGGTCCCGCACCGACGTCGAGGTGGTGACGGCACGGGCCCGCTACTGGCCGTTCCTCCCCGCCGTCGTACCGAAGATCCCCCTGCTGCGCGAGTTCGCCACCTGGAATCTCCTCCTCATCCTCCGGCGGTGTCCATGACGACCACCCTCCAGGCACCTCCCAGGACTCCGCCGCCGCCCCGCCCGGATCCGCCGGAGGCCCCGCGCTCGCGCCGCTGGCTGTTCGGCTTCTGGGGCGCGGTGCTGCTCGCCTTCGTCGCCGCGGCCCCGGGCAGGATGACGTTCGAGACGAAACTCGGCGTGGCCCTGGACCCGTTCAGGTTCCTGTCGGACCTGGGCGAGCTGTGGCACAGCAGGGCCGGTTTCGGCGGCATCTTCGACCAGTACGTCGGCTACGCCTTCCCGATGCTGCCGTTCTACGCCCTGACCGATCTGGCGCACCTGCCGGTCTGGCTGGCGGAGCGCCTGTGGCTGTCCATCGTCGTGACCACGGCGTTCTGGGGCGCGCTGCGCCTGGCCGAGCGCCTGCACGTGGGCTCGCCCGCGACCCGCCTGCTCGGCGCGGCGGCGTACGCCCTGTGGCCGACGTACACGATCGTCGTCGGCTCGACGTCGGCGGCCGCGCTGCCGGGAGCGCTGCTCCCCTGGGTCCTGCTGCCGCTCACGAACCCCCGCACCGCGCCCCGCGTCGCGGCGCTCCGCTCGGCGTTGCTGATCCCGTGCATGGGCGGGGTGAACGCGGCGTCGACCCTGGCAGCCCTGCTGCCGGTCGCGCTCTACCTCCTGAGCCGGCCGGCCACGCCCCGGCGCCGCGCGCTGATCGCCTGGTGGGTGCCGGGCGTGCTGCTCGCCACCGCCTGGTGGGTGGTCCCGCTGCTCCTCCTCGGGCTGCACGGGGAGAACTTCCTGCCGTACGTGGAACAGGCCGAGACCACCACGGCCACCATGTCCGCCACCGAGATGCTGCGCGGCGCGGGCAACTGGACGGCGTACCTGCACTTCGGCGAGGCGTGGCTGCCCGCGGGCTGGACGGTCGCCACGGCGGCCCCCGCCGTCCTCGGCTCCGCCCTCGCGGCCGCCCTCGGCCTCGCGGGCCTGGCCCGCCGCGACATGCCGGAGCGGCGCTGGCTGCTGCTGATCGTCCTGTGCGTGGCGACTGTCACCCTCGCCGGCTACGGCGGCCCGCTGGGCGGCCCGTTCGCGTCGGCCTTCCAGGGCTGGCTGAACGGCCCGCTGGTCCCGTTCCGCAACATCTACAAGTTCCAGCCGGGCCTGGCTCTCGCGCTGGTCCTCGGCCTCACCCACATCACGGCGACGGTCACCCTGCCGTCCCTCCGCCGCCTGGCCGCGCCCCTGACCGCCCTGCTGATCCTCCCCGCCCTGGCCCTCCCCTACCTCAACGGCGACATCCTCCAGCCGGGTTCCTTCACCAAGCTGCCGGCGCACTGGAAGGCGACGGCCGGCTGGCTGGAGGAATACTCGCCCGACAGCCGCGCCCTGGTGGTCCCGGCGACGGCGCACGGCATCCACACCTGGGGCTCCACCATCGACCAGCCGCTCGACGTGCTGGCGGGGTCCCGCTGGGCGCAGCGCGACTACGTGCCGTTCGGCACGCCCGGCAACCGCAGGACCATGGACGCGGTGGAGCAGGCGCTCACCACCGGGGCCCGGGTCCCGGGCCTGAGCGACTACTTGAGCCGGGCCGGCCTGCACTACGTCGTCGTACGCAACGACCTGGACCCGGACCAGATCGGCTACGTGCCCCCGCAGACCGTGAAGCGCACGCTGGAGGAGTCCGGTTACCGCCGCGTGACGGGCTTCGGCCCGGTGCTCACGGGCGGCCGCATCCCGGACGACACCCCCGTGCAGATCGAGGGCCTCTACCCGAGGCAGCAGGCCGTGGAGATCTACGAGCCGCCCGCGACCACACCGCGCCCGGGCCGCGCCGGCATCGCCCCGGTGGCCGACACCACGATCGTCAGCGGCGGCCCTGAGGCGCTCCTGCGCCTCTCGGCCGACCCGGCCCTGCGCAAACGCCCCGCCGTGCTCACCGGTGACAGCCACCCGGGCTTGGCGGACCCCGCGATCCAGGCGGCGGCCGACGGCCTGCGCCGCGCCGACACCCGCTTCGGCCTGGTCAACTCGAACACGTCGTACACCTACACCGCCACCGAGAAGAACCACCCCGAAAGCCTTCAGGACCCGGGGCGCGAGCCGCGCCAGATCCTGCCGACCGACGACATCGAGCACCAGACCACGGCGGTGCTGCGCGGCGCGCGGTCGGTGACGGCGTCGAGCAGCGGGAACTGGCTGTTCCACCTGCCGCAGTACGACCCGGTGAACGCGTTCGACGGAAACCCCGACACGGCGTGGGCGGAGGGCAGCGCGGCGAAGCCCCGGGGGGAGTGGCTGCGCATCGCCTTCACGTCCCCCACCACCCTCCCCGCCCGGATCCGCGTGACGCCGCTGCCGTCGGACGGCCTGCGGGCCGCCCCCACGGCCGTACGCGTGGAAACCGACAGCGGCAGCAGGACGAGCCCGCTGCACCCCGACGGCACAGCGCAGGAGATCGACGCACCCCCGGGCCGTGCCACCTACCTGAAGATCACCATCACCGGCGCCCAGCAGGGCCGCCCCGGGCTGATGGGCGCGGGCTTCACCGCCGTGGACATCCCCGGCGTCCAGGTGACCCGCCTCCTCTCCCTCCCCCGGGACGCGGACCCCGACCTGATCTCCCTCCACCGGGGCAGCGATCCGGGCGGACTGTCGCCCGTGTCGGCGGAGGTGGGCCTGCACCGCCAGTTCTCGACGACCACGAAGGGCACGTACACGCTGACGGCCACAGCCCTGCCCGTACCGGGCGACAAGCTCGACGAACTCCTCTACACCCTCGCCCCCGAACAACGCCGCAGGCTGACGGCCACGGCGGACTCGACCTCCCGCCTGGGCGCGTCGCTCACCCCCCGCAACCTGGTCGACGGCGACCTCACGACGGCCTGGATCGCGGGCGACAAGCCGAACCTGCACCTGCGCTGGCCGGGGAAGCGCTCCATCGGCGAGATCGTCTTCGCCGCCGCCGGCGGCCTGTCCACCCGCCCGGAGCAGGTGGAGATCAGCTCCCCCGACGGAGCCACCACCGCCTCGGTGGACGAGAACGGACTGGCACGCTTCGAACCGATCAGGACCGACCGCCTGGACATCAAGATCACCCGTGCGGCGGCCCTCACGGTCCACAACCCGGTGGCGAACGGCGAGATGCAGCTCCCCGTAGGCCTCAGCGAGGTGTACGTCCCCGCGCTGGACGACTTCCGGGTCCCGCAGCCCGAACCCACCGAGACGTTCCAACTCCCGTGCGGTCAGGGCCCCGTGCTCTCCATCGACGGGACCCTGCACGCCACCGCCGCGAGCGGGAAGCTGAGCGACCTCACCGAACGCCGCCCCGTCGAGGTCTCGCTCTGCGCGGGCCCCCAGCGCGACGGCAGGGCGAGCCTGCCCGCCGGCACGCACCGCGTGGAGGCCGGTGACGCGGGCCCCCTGGCCCTGACCGACATCACCCTGACCCGGAACAAGGCGGCGGCGCCCGCCGAGCGTGCGCGCGAGCTGACCGTCCGGGACGCGGCGGGCGACCGCCGGTCCCTCACGGTGGGACCGGGTGAGGCCTCGTACCTCCAGACCTACGAGAACGCGAACGCGGGCTGGCAGGCGACCCTCAACGGCCGCAAGCTGCCGTCCCTCCGCCTGGACGGCTGGCAGCAGGGCTGGCTGATCCCGGAGGGCGAGGGCGGCGAGGTGCGCATGGAGTACAAACCGGCGCGCGTGTACGAAGCGGGCCTGATCGCCGGCGCACTGGCCCTGGCAGCCCTGACAGCCCTGACGCTCTACCGCCGCCGCACACCAACGACTCCCACCACTCCCCCCACCACCACCCCAGCCACCCACCCCACACCAACCACTCAGCTCACTGCACTCACTCCACCCACTCCGGGGGCCGTCCTCGGCCTGGCGGCCCTGACCGTGACCCTGGCCCTGACAGCGGGCCTGGCGGCAGCCGTCCTGGTCCCCCTCCTGGCCCTGCTGGCGTACTTCCGCCCCTCCCTCCTCCCCCCGACAGCCCTCCTGGCGATGACGGCGGCGGGCACAGTGGCAGCCCTCCAGGCGGGCGAACCCACCTCCGACTCGGCGGGCGCGTTCGGCCCGGTGGCCCAGTTCCTGGCCCTGGCGGCCCTGACAGCGGCCGTGGTGACGACACCCCGCACCGCCCAAAGCCCCGCCCCGGACGTCCACGCGGTGCCAGGAGGGGACGCGTCGGGGCGCTCCCCGCAGGGCGCCGAACGCAACCAGCCCGAACGACACCCCGTACCCGAACGTCCGGCGCCCGAGGAGACGCCCCGGCGCGGCGCCGACCCCGGAGCCCCCGATCCCCACCCCCCGGCAGCCGGCGCCCGGCACCGGCGCACCGACCCCGGCGAGGAGAGGCCACAGTGACCGCGCTCCAGCACCCCGCCCGCCCCAGCGGCCCCAGCGGCCCCGGCAGCCGCCACCGCCGGGTCCCCTTCACGGTGGTGGACGAGGTCACCCGCCACTGCCTGCACCCCCGAGTGCCCGAGACCGTGCACATCGAGGTCCACCTGCCCGACCGCCCCGACCCCGCCCGCCTGCGCGCCGCCTTCGCCGAGGCGCTGCGCCGCCACCCCCGCATCCTCATGCGCGAGGCCCCCGGCCCCTGGTACCGACGCCGCTACGAATGGGAACTGACCCCGCACCCCGACACCGAAGTCGTGACGTTCCCACCGTCCACGCCGGACGCCCTCGACCGCGCCCGGGCCCGCGCCCTCGCCCTCGCACCGCCGCTCGCGCTCTCCCCACCCGTACGCCTGGAGGTCGTCGACCGCGTACTCCTGCTCACCGTCAACCACACGGCCCTGGACGGCCCCGCCTGCCTGCGCGTCCTCGCCACGGCAGCCGAGCTCTACGGCGGCCGGGACAACTCCCCGGCGACCCCGGCCCCCACCCGCGCCCCGGCCCCCGCGCCCCCGCGCACCGCCGGGACCCACGCTTCCCCCGCCCCCCGCGCCGGCTTCGCCCCCGTGGCGCGCGTCGCCGGGGGGACGCCCACCTCGGCCGCGCCCAACGGCATGCTGACGGTCGAGCTCCCCCTCCCGACCCGCCCGCGCGACGCCCCCTACACGGTCAACGACCAGCTCATGGTGGCGACGGCCCGGATGATCGCCGCCTGGAACCGCGAGCACGGCACGCGGCCCCGTCCGATGCGGATCACGATGCCGGTGGACGACCGCTCCCGGGGCCTGGACATGCCCATCGGCAACGGCACCCGCCTGGTGGAGGTGCCGTTCGCGCCGGAAGAACTGACGCCGTCCCCGGACGTCGCGGACCTCCTGCGCCGCACAGCCGTCCGCACCCGCGCCCTGAAGGCACTCCCGCGCCCCCAACTGGGCCACGGCGCGGCCCTGCTCACCGCGCCCGTGGTCCCGGTCGCCGTGCGGGCGGCGTTCACCCGCGCGCTGCGCCGCACCGCGGCGCCCTGGACCTCGACCACGCTCCTGAGCAACATCGGCCGCGTCCCCTACCCCCTGGACTTCGGCGAGGGCACGGGCCGGGCGACGGCCGTCTGGTTCTCGGCCCCCGCCCGCATGCCCCGCGGCCTCACGGTCACGACAGCGAGTACGGCGGGCCGGCTGCACCTCGCGCTGCGCTGGTCGGGCGTACTGCTCGGAGCCGCCGACGGCGAACGGCTGCGCGACCTCTTCACGGAGTACCTGGAGGCGACATCCGGAGGAACCCCATGAAAGCCACCGGCACGACACCCCACCCCGCGCCCCCGCCCCCCACCCTCCAGGACTTCTACGAGAACCCCGCGGTCCCCGTGGCCTCCGGCGCCCCCCGCGCCCTCCGCCAGGCCCGCATCCTCGCCGCCGCCCTCCCCCGCGCCGGAGCGACCGTCCTCGACATCGGCTGCGGCGACGGCACCGCGGCGGCCACCGCCGCGCCGATCCTCCGCGGCCACCACGTCATCGGCGTCGACTGGTCCCAGGACGCGCTGCGCCGGGCGTCGAAGCACCTCGCCCACGTCGTACGGGGCGAACTGGGCGACAACGGCCTGCCCTTCACCGCGGGAGCGGCCGACGCGGTCCTCTTCAGCGAGGTGATCGAGCACCTGGTCGACCCGGACAGCGCCCTGGACGAACTGCGCCGCGTCCTGGCCCCCGGCGGCCACCTGATGCTCTCCACCCCCAACCTGGCCGCCTGGTACAACCGCGCCCTGCTGCTCACCGGCACCCAGCCCGTCTTCTCGGAAGTGAGCCTGCGCGCGATCCACGGCCGCCCCGGCACCGAGGTGGTGGGTCACCTCCGCCTCTACACGGCCCGCGCGCTGCGCGAGTTCCTCACCGCGTCGGGCTTCGACGTCGTACGGATCACCGGCGCGCCCTTCCACGGCGTACCCCGCCCCCTGCGCCCCCTGGACCGGCTGATCGGCTCCGCCGCGCCCAGCGCGGCGTCGATCCTCCTGGCCCACGCCCGCCGGCGCCCCGGAGCCTGACCGCGATGGGGTGGGGGGTGGCGGCCGCGCTGCTGGCGAACGTCCTCTACAGCGCGGGCTTCGTCCTGGAGAAGCGCGCCCTGGCCGCGCTCCCCGCGCTGAACGTCCGCCGCCCCGTACACCTGCTCCGCAACCTCCTGCGCAGCCCGCTGTGGATCGGCGGCTCGCTCGCCCTGGCCGGCGGCTTCGCTGCGCAGCTCATCGTGTACCGGACCCTCCCCATGGCCGCCGCCCAGGCCCTGTTCGTCTCGGGCCTGGTCCTGCTGCTCCTGCTCTCCAACCGCTTCCTGGGCGAACGCACGTCGACCCGCGAGCGCTACGCGCTGGCGACCGTCCTCCTGGCCCTGCTCATGGTGGTCGCCTCCCTGCACGCGAGCACCGACGGCGTCGGCCGGAGTTCGCCGTACGCCCTGATCGTGCTGGTCAGTGCGGTCTCCCTGGCCATCGGCCTCGGCCTGTACTCGGCCACCGAGCGCCGCGTCGCGCACCGCCACCGCGCGCCCACCACCGACGGCGTCGCATACGGCGTGGCCGTCGGCTTCGTGTACGGCGTGAGCTCACTCGCCATCAAGGGGGTGTCGGCGCACCTCACCCCGGCCACCCTGGACGACCCGGCGGGAGCCGCGCTCACCCTCCTCGCGGGGCCCTACCCGTACCTCCTCCTCGTCACCGGAGCGACCGGCCTGCTCCTGTCCCAGACCGCGCTCCAGCGCTGCCGGGCGTCCCTGGTCGTCCCGGTCTGCACGACGACGTCCTGCCTCTACACGGCGGTCGTCGGCACCCTCGCCTTCGGCGAGTCGCTGCCGGACGACCCGTTGCGCCTGGCCCTGCGCCTGGCCGGGGCCGTCCTCGCGGTGGCGGTCCTCCTGACCCTCACCAGCCATCAGCAAGAGCCCACCACCCAGGAGTTGAGCCATGAACCCCGATGACCCGCTGCTGAAGATCCTCGCCTGTCCCCTCGACAAGGGCCCCCTGACCCTCCTCGCACCGGAGGACGCCCTCTACAACCCCCGTCTGCGCCGCCGCTACCCGATCCTCGACGGCATCCCCCAACTACTGCCCTCCTCGGGCGAACAGGTGCCGGAGAGCGAGCACCGCCGCCTCCTGGCCCTGCCTGACTCGGAGCCTTCGCCGGACCGCTGAGCGGTACGGCGAGAACGGCCCCGGCCCCTCACCGCGTCACAACGGTTCGCTGCGCCGAGAAGTCGCCCCACTTCCCGTCCGGCAGCTTCGCGCGCAGCTTGACGCTGTACCGCGTACCGACCGGCTCGGCGACCGTGAAGCGGTACGTCGCCCTCCCCGCGGGCGGCTCACCACCCCACACGATCGTGGTGGCCAACTCGCCGTCCAGATAGAGCTGGTGCTCACGCACCGCTCCCCCGCCGGGCGCCCGCGGCGGCGTCCACGCGAGCTCGATCCCGCGCACGCCCGCCGTGGTGCGCGCCACCGCCCGCAGATCCGTCGGGGCGGTCGACGGCCCCGCGCCGCGCCCGGCAGCGGTGGTCAGATCCAGCGCGTCGCTGTCCCCGGAGGAGTTCTCGGCGGCGTCCCTGGCCCGGACGGTGAAGGTGTAGACGGTCCCGGGCCGCAGCCCGGTGATCCGGGCCGTCGTCTCGGTGCCGCGCACGCTGTGGATGCGGGAGTCCTCCTGGTAGACGTCGTACGACGTGACGGCCGTGTCGTCGGTGGCCCGCTCCCAGGACAGCCGCACGGCGCCGGTCCCCTCGGCCAGCCCCCGCAGCTTCGCCGGCACGGAGGGCGCCTCGTCGTCGTCCGGCGTGCGGGCCGGGGTCGTCACGGGGACGGCCCCACCGGGAGCGGAGAGGTTGCCGGCGGCGTCCCGCGCGCGGACGGTGAAGGTGTACGCGGTCGAGGGGGCGAGCCGGTCGACGTCGGTCATGCGCCGCCCTCCGGTGACGGTCCTCACCTTCCGGCCGCTCTCGTACACTTCGTAGCCGGCGACGGACTCGTTGTCCCGGGACCGGTCCCACATCACGTGGACCGAGGTGGCGCTGCCGGCCTGGGCCGTCACCCCGCCCGGCCGTGAGGGTTTCTCGGTGTCCCGGTCCGGCCCGGTCGCGGCGCACCCGGCCACCGCCGCCCCCAGCAGGGCGAGCAGGGCGGCAGAACAGACCAAACCGGTGCGTCCGGTGGCGCGTTGCACGGTCGGACCCTCCATCCGGAGAAAATGGTCCAGACCTGTATGCCACGGGTGGCGACGCCCGGCAAGAGCGTGCGCGAACACCGCTATTAGGCTGACGCCCCAGAACGGACCGGATCACGAAATAGGGGGCCGCCCGGATGGCGATCACGTACAGAATGCTCGACCCCCGCAGCCACACCGGGCGCGGCCGCGACAAGAACCTCGTCGCCGGGCCCGGCTCGCCCGTCATGGTGGTCGCCGAGGACGGTACGTCGCAGGGCCCGCGCCCCGTGGCCTACCTGCTCCGCAACACGGCGTCCGGCGGACCGAACGCGTACCTCCCGGGCGCCCGGGAGATCCTGCTGTTCGCCGACGACCGGTGCGGCGAGATCCTCGCCTCCGTGACCACGGAGCACGGCACGGGCTTCGGGCTCGGCGGGCCGCGCTTCGTCTACCGGGTGCTGGACCCGGACGGCACGCCGATCGGCCGGATATCGCTGCGGCGCGGGCGGCTGCTGCGGATCGGCCGCTCGCACTGGACCGTGGAGCAGGCCGGCACGCCTGCGGTACGCGGCTCGGCCGGCCGCCTGATGTGGTGGGCCCTGTGGTGGACCGTGCTCCTGCCGGTCAACGTCGCGCTGCTGTTCGCCGCCTTCACCGGCATGGCGCAGGACCCCGTCACGACCCCGCGCCGCATCGTCTGGCGCGACGGCGCGGGCCGGGCCGTGATGTCCTTCCGCGGCCTGGCGGGCGACTACCGCGTCGTGCGGGACGACTGGGACCCGCGGGTGGTGGCGTCGCTGGTGGCGGTCCACCAGACGTACGTCTCGATCGCCATCAGCGACAGCACGGACTGGTACCACCGCTGAAACCTGGCGGTGCGCCCCGTACGCCGCCGTACGCCGTCAACCGGCCGGCCCGCGCGGGCGTCTTGAGGATCAGGCGGTACGGGGTGGTGGCTCCGGCCGGCGTCAGCTGGTCATGAACTCGGTGACCTCATGCGCGAACGGGCGGGGGCGCTCCTCATGTACGTGATGTCCGGCCGGGATGGTGATCAGCCGGCAGTCGGGGATGAGCGCGGCCATGTCCGGCATCCGGTCCTGCGGCAGGGAACTGTCCGGGCCGCCAGTGATGATCATGGTCGGCGCGACGATCTCCCCGAGGCTCTCGGCCCAGTCCGGGTCGGGGTCCGCGAGCTGGCCCGTGATGGCCTCGGCGACGGGCCAGTCGTAGTCGACCGGCTCGTCCGGACGCACGGTCATCGCCTGCGTGACGCCGGGGAAGGGCGGCGGGGTCTCCTCCAGGACGAGCCGCTCCACGCGGTCCGAGTTGTCCTGGGCCAGCAGGCGGGCGACGACGCCGCCCATGCCGTGGCCGACGACTCCGACCCGGTCGATCTCCAGTTCGTCGAGGAAGCCCAGGACGTCGTCGCGCATGAGCTCGACGGAGTATTCGTCGGGCCAGTCGCTCTCGCCGTGCCCGCGCAGGTCGATCGCGTAGACCCGCCATTCCTCGCCGAGCGCCCGCCCGGCCTCCTCCCAGCTCGCCGACGACGAGCCGAGTCCGTGCAGCAGCACGACCGGCGCCCCGTACGCGTCGCCCCAGGTCCGGTAGGCCAGACGTACGTCGCCGACATCCACTACAGAGTGCTCACCCATGCCCCCGACGCTACAGGCCGGAGCGGGCCGCTCCGACCGCACGGGTGCGCCGCCCCGCGAAAGGTCCCCGCCACGTGAAGCCGACCTCCCCCGTCCGCCTGCTGGCCGCCGTCCTGCTGCTGGCCCTGTCCGCCTGCACCGCCCCCGACCAGGGCGGGGAGGCGAAGGAGCGCGGGCTTGCCGACCCGGCGAAGAAGGACATCGCCATGCGGCTCGTCTCCAGCGCGGAGAACTCCTCGCTGGACTGGAAGGCGCAGTACGCGTACATCGAGGACATCGGCGACGGCCGGGGCTACACGGGCGGCGTCATCGGATTCTGCTCCGGCTGCGGCGACATGCTGAAGGTCGTCGAGCGGTACGCGCGGACCAGGCCCGGCAACGCGCTGGAGCCGTTCCTTCCGGCGCTGCGGTCGGTCAAGGGCAGCCCGTCGCACCAAGGGCTCGGACGGTCCTTCACGCGGGCGTGGGTGCGGGCGGCGGCGGATCCCGCGTTCCGCCGGGCGCAGGACGCCGAGCGGGACCTGCACTACTTCGACCCGGCCGTCGACCGGGCCGAGCGCGACGGGCTGGGCGCGCTGGGGCAGTTCGTCTACTTCGACGCCTACGTGATGCACGGGGCCGGCGACGCCCCGGGCACGGTCGGCTTCCGCACGATGCGCCGCGAGGCGATGGAGGCGGCCGAGCCGCCGTCACGGGGCGGCGACGAGAAGGCGTACCTGAACGCGTTCCTCGACGCGCGCGTGGCGGCGATCCGCCGGGAGCCGTCGCACTCGGACACCACCCGGATCGACACCGCGCAGCGGGTGTTCGTACGCGAGGGCAGGCTGGGCCTGGAGCCGCCGCTGCGCTGGAAGGTGTACGGCGACAGCTACCGGATCGGCTGACCGCGCCCCGAGCGCCTACAGGCGAGCGGGCCCGGCCACAAGAGCGTGAGCGGCGCGGCGCGCGCCGGGGGCCGGGCTCCCGCACGCCTCGTGACGGTCAGTACAGGTGACGATACTTTTAGTGACAGCTCAAGATCACGGGCAGGTCGGCCGCCGGCGCGCCCCGCGCTGTCCGGCCCCGGGCTGCCACGGAGAAAGGGGACGACGTGACCACGACATCACTCGCCGCACGCCTCGCCGGCGACGGCTTGCAGCAGCACCTGTTCGCCGCGCCGACGACGGTCGCGGCAGCCTGCGAGGCGTTCGGAGTCACGTGCTGGAGTCTGTCGGAGTGCTGCAGCGGCTGGTTCGGCCGGAAGTTCGGGGAGGGCCCTTCTTGTTGCTGGTGAAAGCGGCGCGCGGCGCGCGCCTGTTCGTGGAATCGGTCAGGGGCGAGGACGGTTCGTACCGCCTCGGGGACTGGCCCCGGGTGGAGCCGGCCGGGCGGCGGGGACGCGGCGCCGGGCACCGGGACGCCGGGGCCGCGGTCGCGTGGCTCCGGGTGGCGCAGCGGCTGACCATGGGCTTCCTGGACCCGGTGGACGACGCGCTGTTCCTGGTGGCCGGGCTGCGGCGGATGGGCATTCCGGCCTCGTTCCACCTCGGCCGCGAACTGGTCCCGGTGACGCCGCCCTCGGGTTTCTACGCCTGGGTGCAGTGCGGGGAAGCGGTGGTGAGCACGTCGATGCCGGTACGGGAGACCTACGTCGAGGTCCACAGATCGGGGCGGGACACATGACGGAAGCGAAGACACGGACACAGTCGGCGACGACCGCACGGGTCGCGGCGGAATCCGGGCCGGGAGGGCCGCCCGGGCCGCCCGCGCTGCTCGGCGTCGCAAAGGCGACCCGCACCGGTGTCCGGTGCGCCGGGCCCGCCTCCTGGACTGACCCCGTCGGCGTACGGACCGGACGGCCCGCACCGGAGGTGTTCGAGCTGAGCCGCGACAGTCCGGGGGACCGGCCCGTGTACTACCGCGTGGATCAGGGGCGGCTCGAGTGGGGCGAGGACCTGCGGGCGTTCCTGACGGACGGGTTCCGCCGGACGCCGCGCCCGGGGCACTTGCTGGCCCTGATCCACGGCACGGTGCCCCCGCCCGACGCCACGCTGCTGCCGGACGTGCGGCGGCTGGCGGTGGGGACCGTCGTACGGGTGGACCCCACCGGGGTGTGCGTCACGCGGCAGCGGCCCGAGCCGCCCGAGCCGGGGACGGGACCTGCCGAGGCGGTGGGGCGCGCGCTCGACGGCCTGGGGGGTGACTACGCCATCGCCTACAGCGGCGGGCTCGCCTCGGCGTTCGTCGCCGTCAGCGCCCTGGCGGCGGGTCACCGGCCGGTGCTGCTGCACGCGGACTTCGGCGCCCGGGGCGGCGGGCCGACGGCGCCGCCGCCGCCCGTGCCCGGCCTGGAGATCCGGCATGTGCCGGTCGATCCGGCCGAGTTGTTCGCGCACGAGCCCGTCGGCGGGCACGAACCGGTGCCGCCGCTGCCCGACACCGAGGCGCCGCGGCGGCTGATGGACCGGTTGAGCGAGAGCTGCGGGCTGCCGGTGGTGAGCGGCGGGCTGCTGAAGGACCTGGCGTCGGCCCGCCTGCCGGAGGCCGGCACGGGATGTCGCGGGTGGCGGCTGCTCGGCTGCGAACCGTTCCACGTCGGCGAGACCCTGCGCGGCCTCGCCGAGGCCCGCGAACTGCTCGGCGGAAGAACGGTGTTCCCGCCGGGACCGGGAGGTCGCGTGCTGCCCGGCGGCCACCCGCCGGCGCAGGCCGGACCGGTCGGCGGCGCGCCGCTTCCGGGGCTCACCCCGGAGGGCGAGGAGGAACTCGCCTTCTCCCGGCGCGGGATGCTGGCCCTGTGGAAGAGCCATCTCGATCTCCTCGACCCGGTGACGGGCCGGGCCGTCGCGGGCGCCGAGGAGCGGGGCACGGGCGGGGCACTGCTGCCCGCGCTGGACCCGCGGGTGATCGCGGCGGTCGCCGCACTGCGCCCCGCGAAGCTGGGACGCATCCGGCGCGGAGTCTTCCGCAACCACCTTCCGCTCGAACGCGCGGTCGCGAGGCGGCGGGTGTACGACCTCTGCCGCGCCCCCGCCGGGCACTGGCTGCGCCGGGGAGCGCTCGCCCATCTGCACCGGGAGCGCGACGGCGTCCACGCCTGGCTGGAGCAGGAGCGGACGCCCGCCGGCCTCGGCGTGGACGTGGACCGGGTCCTGGCCGTCCTGCGCGACGGGCGCGAACTGGCCGACCACGCCCTGCCGATGCTGCGTCTGGTGTGGGTGTGCCAATGGCTGCGGGGCACCCGGTGACGGCCCCCGGCGCCCCTGCCCGCACCCCGGTGCCCGCCCCCGTGCCGGCCGTCCTGCGCCTGGCGCCGCAGGTGACCCTGACCCGGCTGCCGTACGGCGGGTGCGTGCTGCTGGACGCGGTGACGCTGACCGTGGCCGAGTGCGGCGAACCGCAGGCCCTCGTACTCGACCGCCTGCTGTCCGGGGGACTGTCCGCCACGGAGGACGACTCGTCCACCGCCCGGCTGGCCGCCCGGCTGCTCGCCGAGGGATGGCTGACGACGAGCCCCCCGGCCGCCCGGTCCGGTCCGGGGCGCGAGGGGTGAAGCACATGCGTGCGGCGGGGGGGGGGGGGGGGGGGGGGGGGGGGGGGGGGGGAGGAGGAGGGGGGGGGGGGGGGGGGGGGGGGGGGGGGGGGGGGGGGGGGGGGGGGGGGGGGGGGGGGGGGGGGGGGGGGGGGTTGGGGA